>DHLX01000030.1:0-7235 GCA_002405475.1 Burkholderiales bacterium UBA4657
AACTCCGGCGATATCCATCCGCGTCCTTATCTCTCAACGCACCAAAACCTTTGACCGCAGTCCCGGCGAACTCTCCTACCGCCGTGTGCCCGCCGGCTCGGTCGTGGTCTCGGGCAGCCTGCCTTCCAGTGATGGCAAATGCCATCTCTATTGCGCCGTCATAGTCAAGCGGGTCGATGCCCAGACACGAGCCAAAACCGCAATTAACGACCTGTTACGCGGGGCTTGATCTTGATAATAGGGGATATGCCATGAACATGAACCGATTGTTCCAGCTGATGGCGGAAAAAAAAGCCTCCGATATCTTTCTTTCTGTTGGTTCTCCAGTCCAAATCAAGATTAATGGCACCACTATTCCCGTGAATGAACGACCACTGGAACAAGCCACTATTGAACTACTCCTATCGGAAGTATTAACCGAATCACAAAAAAAACAGCTTGATGAAACTTATGAGTTGAACATTGGCTATCCGGTAAGCGGTATTGGCAGCTTTCGACTGTCGGCGTTTCGGCAGCGTGGCACACCAGCCCTAGTCATGCGCTTCATTCCGTACGATATACCAGCCATGTCAGCCCTGAATCTACCCAATATCCTGGGTGATCTGGTCATGGAAAAGCGTGGACTGATTCTGTTGGCAGGTACGACCGGCAGCGGAAAAACCACTACTCTGGCCTCGATGATTGACCATCGCAACCAAAGTCGTTCCGGACATATTCTTACGCTCGAAGACCCAATAGAATTCAATTTTAAAAACCAGAAATCCATCATAAACCAGCGTGAAATTGGCTCGGATGCCCTCTCTTTGCAAATTAGTCTGAAAAACGCGCTGCGACAAGCACCCGATGTTATTTTGATTGGCGAGATTAGAGATCGCGAGACCATGAGTGCGGCGCTGGCCTACGGCCAGGCCGGACATTTGGTGCTTTCGACGCTGCATGCCAATAATGCTTACCACGCCTTGAACCGGATCATCAGTTTTTATCCGCTCGAAAGCCGGGCTGCATTATTATCTGACATGAGCATCTGTATAAGAGCCATCGTTTCGCAGCGTCTTTTGAAGGCGAAGCAGGGTGGCCGTATTCCTGCCTGTGAAGTTTTACTGAATACCCGCCATGTGGCAGAGCTGATTGAAAAAGGCAAAATCGACGAAATCAAGGAGGCCATGGAAAAAAGTATGGCCGAGGGTTCGGTTACTTTCGAGCAGGACCTCTATCGTTTGATTCAGGAGGGTATCGTCGCGCAGGATGAGGCAGTCTCGAATGCCGACTCTGCAACCAATCTGCTATGGCTGCTCAACAATCAGGGTCAGCCCGTGCTCAAAAAAACCGAGGATCAGGAACGCGCCTTACTCAATGACCGCAGTCTCGGTGCATCTTTCAAGGAATTCAATCTGGATGTCTGAAACCACAAGCTTGAAATCAGATGTGAAAATTTACGGCATTCCCAATTGCGAACAAGTGAAAAAGGCCAAAACATGGTTTAACGAGCAAGGCCAAGCTTTTGAATTTCATGACTTCAAAAAACAGGGGGTGCAGGAAGAATTGCTGAGCCGCTGGTTGCAACACCTGCCGTGGGACGCCTTGCTCAATCGTAAAGGAACCACTTGGCGTCAGTTGTTGCCCGAGCAACGTGACACTATTGTGGATCAACGCAGTGCCGTTGAGCTGATGCTGGCCAAACCCAGTATCATCAAGCGCCCGGTAGTCGAAATACAAGACCGCATTGTGGTCGGTTTTCACCCGGAAATGTATCTCTAAACCCCTGGTCAGCATGAATCTTTATCGCGCCGCCATCAAAGAATTACGCACCGTGCGTGACCTGCTACGTTTTGCTGTCTCGCGTTTTCAGCAGGCGCAGTTGCACTACGGCCATGGCACCAGTAACGCCTACGATGAGGCCGCGTACCTGATACTGCATACCCTGCACCTGCCCATTGACTCGCTTAACCCTTATCTGGATGCACGCCTGACCGAAAGTGAACGTGAAGCCATCGTTCAGGTACTAGAGCGCCGCGTCAAGGAAAGAATTCCAGCCCCCTATCTGACGCAGGAAGCCTGGCTGCAAGGCTATGCTTTTTATGTGGATCAGCGGGTGATCGTACCGCGCAGTTTTATTGCCGAACTATTGCTCGACCAGCTCGCCCCGTGGGTGCAAGACCCGCATCAGGTCGGTCAAATCCTCGAGTTATGTACCGGCTCGGGTTGTTTGTCGATTATTGCTGCCGAGGTTTTTCCCAATGCAAAAATTATTGCGGCCGATATTTCTCCGGCTGCGCTTGAAGTGGCACGAAAAAATGTCGATACTTATGGATTGCAACAACGTATTCGACTGCTTGAATCCGACCTGTTTACCCAAGTGCCAAAGAAAAAATTTGACCTCATTCTGGTCAACCCGCCCTACGTGCCCGCTGCTTCCATGGACGCATTGCCGGCAGAATTTCGTGCCGAGCCGGAACTGGCTCTATCCGGTGGTCAGGATGGGCTGGATCTGGTGCATCAACTGCTGTCTCAGGCCGGCCAATACCTGAAGAAAAATGGCCTCATGCTGGTCGAAGTGGGTCATGAGCGCCCTGCTGTCGAAGCCGCCTACCCTGACCTGCCCCTGACGTGGCTGAGCACCTCGGCGGGGGATGACATGGTGTTTATGTATTCGCAATAAACCGTCTTATTCGGGCTGGGTGTCCAGCCCAAGATGCTGCTGCTCTACCGGCAGTTGCTCCACATCACGCAGTTTTCGTTCTATGGTTCTGGTTTTAGACTCGGCACTGTCCATGGTGTTAAGCACTGTTTGTAACTGCGCCTTGCTTTTCGCCAGCAGGTCGCCAAACTTGCCAAACTCGGTTTTGACGCTACCCAATAAAGCCCAGACTTCGCTTGAGCGTTTTTCAATGGCTAGCGTTTTAAAGCCCATTTGCAAGGCATTAAGCATGGCCGTCAGGGTCGTCGGCCCTGCCACCGTCACGCGGTATTCACGTTGCAGAAAATCGGTCAAACCGGGGCGGCGCAAAGCCTCGGCATACAGGCCTTCGGTCGGCAAATAGAGCAAGGCAAACTCAGTGGTGTGCGGCGGCGACAAATATTTGTCGCGTATGACACGACCTTCGGTTTTCAGTCGGGTTTCCAGCGCCTTGGCGGCTTCTTCGACACCCGCCAGATCCGCGCGCTCATGTGCCGACAACAGACGCTCATAGTCCTCGACCGGAAACTTGGCATCAATCGGCAACCACACACCCTGCCCGTTCTGGCCGGGCAAACGCAGGGCAAACTCCACATGGTCACGCGAACCCGGCTTGGTCGCCACATTTTTCGCGTATTGATCCTGCGTCAAAATTTGTTCCAGAAGTTGGTCGAGCTGTACTTCGCCCCAGGTGCCGCGCGTCTTGACGTTGGTCAAGACCCGTTTCAAATCACCCACCCCTTGCGCCAAAGACTGCATTTCACCCAGACCACGCTGTACCGCCTCCAGCCGGTCGCTCACCAGCTTGAACGACTCGCCCAGACGTTGCTCCAGGGTGGCATGCAGACGTTCATCCACCGTATGCCGCATCTGTTCCAGCTTGGCACTATTGTCGGTTTGCAGGTCCTTGATTTTTTGCTCCAGGGTCGAACGTATTTCGCCCAAACGCCTTTCATTCAACTCGGTCAGTTCACGTATGCGTGCTTGCTGCTGCTCGCCAAAGCGTGCCAGTTGCAAGGAAAAGCTATCAATCTGCTGGTTTTGCTGGCTCGCCACCGCACTTAACTGGGTGCTGAATATTTGCTGAAATTGTGTCAGCCCTTGCCCCATCTCACTACGTTGCGACTGCAGGTTATCGAGCACAATAGCTCGTAACTGGTCTTCATTGCCGCGACCCCGCAACAGCAGAACCAGTTGCAATACGATCATTACAGCCAGACCCAACAAAACCAGCCACCACCCTATTTCATTCATTTTTTGCCTTATACCCCTCTTAAGGTCGCCAGCGGTGGATAGTTCAATACCTGTCTTAAACCGACCCAGCCACCGACTAATGCAATCAGGGCCCCCGCCACCGCCCCCACCAGAAATACCCAGGGGTTAAATGCCAGATCAAACTGGAATACATACGTGGCTAAAGCCCATCCGGTAGCACTGGCACCCAGAGCTGCCAGCAGACCGGACAAGCTCCCTATAAAGATAAATTCAGTGATCTGCGCCCACGACAGGTGCTGCCTGGACGCGCCCAGGGCTCTGAGCAGTCCGGCTTCGCGCAAACGCTCGTCGCGGGTCGAGGCCAGCGCTGCGTATAACACCAGTACGCCGGCCAGTACGGTAAAAATAAATAAAAATTCGACTGCTGAAATGACCTGATCCACCACACTCTGCACCTGACGCAAAATAGCACTGGTATCGACGATCGTAATATTCGGAAACGCTGCCAGCAATTGGGGGCCTACTTCCTTATCGTCGGGCATGCGAAAACTGGTAATAAAACTCTGCTGCCAGGGTTCGAGCAGCGCAGCCGGAAAAATGACAAAGAAATTGACCTGAAACGAGTCCCACTGTACTTTACGCCGGCTGGAAACCTTCGCCTCCACCAGTTGCCCGGCAATGTCAAAGCGTAAAGTGTCGCCCAGTTTCAGCCCCAGTTCTTGCATCAGACCGTCTTCGACCGATATTTCCTGTGCCTCAGGCGCATACCAGCGCCCTTCGATGATACTGTTATGACCTGGCATGGCATTCATATAGCTCAGGTTAAATTCACGATCGACCAAACGGCGCGCACGCCCCTCATAATCCTCGACCGAGACCGCTTTGTTATTGATCGCCACCAAACGACCGCGCACCATGGGTAGCAGCGTCTGGGCTGGTAGCCCCAGCGTTTGCAGGGTCTCATTAAAAGCCTGTCGTTGATCGGGCTGTATGTTGATGACAAAGCGATTGGGAGCATCGGCCGGGGCGGCACTACGCCAGCCGTCGATCAGGTCGGTTCGGGTCATGGTCAGTAACAGCAACGCCATTAGACCTACGGCCAGGGCTACCACCTGTACTGCGGTAGAGCCAGTGCGACGTACCGCGCCAGCAAATGCGAAGCGAAACACCAGAGAGGTTCGACTCAGGCTGCGCTGCAAGGGCGACAGCAAACGCAGCCCGCCGAGCGCTACCAACAGAAAAACGGCAAAGCCAGCAATAAAACCCGTCCCTGCGATCAGTCCGAGTTTGATATCTTCCGCGAACCATAGTAAAAGCGCAAAAAAAGCCCCCAAACCCAACCCATAAGTCAGGGTAGCGGCAGGCTCGGGTAAGCCCAGATCACGACGCAAAACGCGCAGCGGCGGTACCCGGCGTAATTGCAACAAAGGCGGTAGTGCGAAACCGGCCAGCAAAATCAAGCCTGCAATAAAACCTTGCAGTGCTGGCAAACCTGATGGAGGTGGCAGGCTGGTACGCACCAAGCCGCCCAGACCTTCGAGCAGTACAAAATGCGCGGCATAGCCTATGGCACTGCCTGCCGCACTGGCCAGTACGCCGACCCATAAAAATTCCCAGCTGAACAATTGCACCAAAGTGCTTTGTGAACTACCGAGACAGCGCATGATGGCGCAGGCATCGGTATGGCGTACCGAATAACGCCGGGCCGCCAGCGCAATGGCTACTGCTGCCAGCATCACCGTTAACAAGGCAACAAGTGACAAAAATTGCTGTGCTCGCTGCAAAGCCTGTTGCATTTCCGGCCGCCCTGCTTCCAGCGATTCAACCCGGAGTCCACGTATCTGCAACGACTGGGCATATTGACGAAAACTTCTGACGGCAGCCGTTTCACGATTGGCATCGGTACCCGCTACCAGTAAACGGTAGGTCACGCGCGAGCCTACCTGCACCAGTCCGGTTTTGTCGAGTTCGTCGAGTCGCATCAAAACCCGGGGAGCAAAATTGATAAAACCGGCACCGCGGTCGGGCTCCAGCGTAATAATGCGCGCCACCTTGAGCTGACTCTCGCCCAGCGTCAGCACGTCGCCAACACGCGCTCCCAGCGTGGCGACCAGCTGCTGATCGACCCACACGGTACCTGGTGCAGGAATGTCGCTGGCGGCAGTATCAGGAGCATTGACCGCGTCGGCCACCCGAACGCTGCCGCGCAAAGGGTAGCCAGAGGAGACCGCTTTGATGGCTGACAGTTGCACTGGCCTGTCGCCACGCTCATCGCTACGTAACTGACGCTGCGCCATCGAGGGAAAAGTGACGGTCTGTACGGTCAGCAAGCCCTCGGTTCTGGCCCGGACGAGTAATTCGGGCGCGAGCGGTCGGTCACTGGACAGCACCACGTCACCCCCCAGTAGTTGGGTCGCGTCACGCTCCAGACCAAGACGGATACGATCGACAAAAAACCCTACGGCCGTCACCGCACCGACTGCCACCATCAAAGCCACGACCAGCAGACGTAACTCACCTGCGCGCCAGTCGCGCCATGTCATTAACCAAGCCTGCGCTAGAATTTTCATTTTGGTCTCACCGAATCATTGCTTTGCAGTATAGTCAAGTTTGAAATCCATAGTATAAAGACCCATGAAACCTCATAAAGATCGCTTTATTGCAGCTCTGTTAGCCTTTTTTTTCGGTGGCCTGGGCGCACACCGCTTCTACCTCGGCTCGGTGCGCTGGTGGTGGTATGGCGCCTGGTTGATTACCGGTATGGTGCTGTTTGCAGCGGTGGCAACCAAAGCCACGACCTGGATACTGGTCTTTGCCCTATTGCCAGTGTGGTTGGGATTTGTTGAGGCGATGGCATTTGGCGTCATGCCGGATCAAAAATGGGACGCACGCTTCAACGAGGGCAGCGGTAAGCGCAGCGAAAACGGCTGGAACTGCGTGTTTGTGGCGATACTGGGCTTGCTGGTTGGGACGACTATTTTTATGACCACTGTCATTTTGGCGGCGCAGTATTACTACGAAGCCGCGGGGGCGGTGTAAGAACTTGGCGGAAGCGGTGAGATTCGAACTCACGAACGTCGTAAAACGTTGCCGGTTTTCAAGACCGGTGCATTCAACCGCTCTGCCACGCTTCCTAATGTGCGAATTATAAGGCTAATTAGGCATGGTGCCCGGAACCGGAATCGAACCGGTACGCCCCCTTTCGGGTAGGCGGCGGATTTTAAGTCCGCTGTGTCTACCAATTTCACCACCCGGGCCATCGGCTTGCGCCGATAGTGGAGGCGGAACCCGGAATCGAACCGAGGTACACGGCTTTGCAGGCCGCTGCATAACCACTCTGCCA
>DHLX01000030.1:7469-21303 GCA_002405475.1 Burkholderiales bacterium UBA4657
TACCAACTGAGCTACTCCCGCAGAACGAAGAGTGTGAATTTTAATCGTTTAGGAAAATCTGTCAAGTTAAGACCCTGGCTCACTGTAGCCGTGCACGTCGGCAACTATCCAAGGCAGCAGCCGTGGCTTCCTCCTCGACACCGCCCAGCTCCAGAGCCCGTGCCGCTATCTGCAATCCTGACTCCAAAGTTTCGGGGACTACCACTTCGGCACCGGCCTGACGTAATAGTGCCGCATGCGCTTCATCCCGGGCACGGGCAATTATCGGTACATGCGGAGCCTCGCGCAGCATGGCCCGCACGGTATTTAGCGCCGCAGCGGTTTGATCCATGGTTAAAACTACGGCACGGGCACCGGCCAAGCCTAAGCGCTGCAACATCTCGCTACGACTGGCATCACCCAAATAGACCGGCCAGCCCTTACGTCGCATGTCTGCCACCAGCGCTGCATTGGTTTCTATCACCACAAAGCTAATACCCTGGGATTGCAGCAGTCCGGCCACGAGTTGCCCTACCCGTCCCAAACCGGCCACAATGATGTGGTTTTGCCATTGAAGTTCCGGTGGGGCAAGATCTTGTTCCGATGAGTCTATATGCTGTGTCCACCACGCCGATAACATCTGCCCTGCTCTGGCCAGTGCCGGTGTGGCCAGCATGCTCAGGCTCACTGTCAGCAACATGAAATGGCCAGTATCTGCGGGCATAAACTGGCGTTGTATCGACGCGCCTATGACAATCAGCGCGAATTCTCCGCCCTGTCCCAATAACAACCCGGCCTGACTAGCCAGTGGCCAGCCGAGGCCAAAGGACCTCAAAACCAGCATGATCAGTAGTGCTTTAATCAGTACCAGCCCTATTACAGCAAGCGGTAACCAGAGCGGATGTTCGATTACCGCACGCCAATCAATCGCCATACCAATCGACATGAAAAAAAGCCCTAGTAGCAGGCCTTTGAAAGGCTCAATCGTGACTTCAATTTCGTGCCGATATTGTGTTTCGGACAATAACAACCCGGCCAGAAAAGCGCCAAGCGCCATAGACAGACCCGAGTAGGCAGTTAAAGCAGCAATACCCAGAGTGCAAAGCAGGGTTAATGCCATGAACGAATCCGGCTGGCGTTGTGAACTCAAATAATGAAATACTGGCTGTACCAGCTTGCGTCCGATGAACATGATCAGTACGACAGCGCATACCGCCTTCAGCAAAGCCAAAGCGGCCCAGGTAGCGAGAGAAACTTCTGCACCCTGTCCCAGCGAAGGCTGGTTCTGACCCAAGACATCGATCATTATCAAGACCGGCAATACGGCCAGGTCCTGAAATAGCAAAATCGACAGCGACACCGACCCCAGCGGAGTATCCAGTTCGCGCCGCCGGCTAATCCATTGCATCACGATGGCCGTGGATGAAAATGACAGTACTACCCCCAGCAGCACTGCGACGCCAAGACTATTGCCCCAAGCCCAGGCGATGGCACCCAATACCAGAGTGCTCACCAGAACCTGAACCGTACCAGCGCCAAAGACCCAGCGCGCCAGTGTTCGCAGTCGGCTCACTGAAAGCTCCAGACCTATGGTGAAGAGCAAAAACATAATGCCCAGTTCAGCCAGGGCTGCAACTGCGTCGGTACGTGAAAACAGGCCCATGGCGTGCGGCCCCAGTAATACGCCGGCTGTCAGAAAACCCAGCACGGTATTGACTTTCAGGCGTTCCAGCACGGGAATCAAAATACCCGCCAGAAGCAGGAATAGAAGAATTTCTTGCAGGTAGGGAATGCCATGAGCTTGCATACGCGCCATTGTAGAGGCGCAAGGCGTTAACAGGACATTTGCGGCACAATGAGGTTTTTGACCTACATCAATACCAGCACAGACTCATGCCATTTTTAGTGCAATCCATCCCTTTTATCTTCATCGTAATCTGGTCATCCGGTTTTATTGTGGCCAAGGTGGTGGCACTTTACTCCGAACCCTTGTCTTTTTTATGCCTGCGTTTTTTGGGTGTGATGATTCTCATGACCGTACTGGCCTGGTGGGCACGCGCACCCTGGCCAACTCAGCCACGCACCTTACTGCACCTGACTGTAGCCGGTGTATTGATCCATGCCGGCTATTTGAGTGGAGTCTGGACCGCGGTCAATCTAGGTATGCCTGCTGGTGTTGTTGCTCTGATTGTCAATTTGCAGCCAGTCATTACTGCGGCCTGGGTGTACTGGTCAGGCGAAAAGGTGTCGGGACGACAGTGGTTCGGACTGTTGCTCGGTTTTTTCGGCGTTTTATTAGTGATTGCCGAAAAAATAAGCAGTATTGGTTTGAGTGTTGAATCGGTATCACTGGCTATTTTTGCCCTGGCCTGTATCACGGCGGGCACCTTGTATCAGAAAAAATATTGCGCTAATCTCGACTTTCGCACCAGCCAGGTGGTTCAGTTCAGTGCTTGTTTGATTGTAGTACTGCCATTTGCCGCGCTATTTGAAAATTTTCATTTCAACTGGACGCCAGCTCTGATCGGTGCTTATCTGTGGTCTGTTTTTGGTCTGACCGGAACCGGAACCTCATTGCTCTATTTCATGATTCGACATCATTCTGCGACCCAGGTCACTAGTTATCTGTATTTAGTCCCTGCTGTTACCGCACTCATGGCCTGGGGCATGTTTGGTGAGACCTTACGCTGGCTGGCGGTGCTGGGCATGGGCGTTGCCATGCTGGGCGTCGCGTTAGTGACGCGAAAAAGTTAAACGGTAACCACCACGCTCGCTCACCACACTCGCCATCGCGCCTACGGGCAATGTCAGTTTGTCGGTACAGTGTCCGAATGGCAGACCGGTAAGGATCGGCACTTTAAACCGTTCACGCAGGTGTGCGACCATACGCCCAAAATCATAGCCATTATCGTGTGCGCTTAGTTGATAGCCGGAAAAATCGCCCAGCAACACCGCGCGCTGCTGTTTCAGGCAACCGGACAGCTCCAGTTGGTACAGCATGCGCTCTATGCGATAAGGGTGTTCGTGAATATCTTCCAGAAACAATAGGCCACCACGTACTTGGGGCAGATAGGGTGTGCCCACCAGACTGGACAGCACGGTCAAATTACCCCCCCACAATCGACCTTTAACAGCCAACTCAGGCTGGCGTGATGCCTTGACCTTGAAGCTGACCTCATCGCCTTTAATCAGTCGCCAGAAATGACGCTCGGTGAACGGCGACACATCCTCGTTACCGAAGTCATAACAAGCCATTGGGCCCGCCAGACTGGGCGCTTTGGTTTGCGCTAGTAAAGCCAAATGAAACGCCGTGAAGTCAGAATGACCGACCCAGATTTTTTTTGCGGTTCGCATCAGGTTCCAGTCAATCCGGCCAAGCAAACGAGTCAGGCCATAGCCGCCCCGCACTGCCATGACTACCTCGGCATCACTGCGTGCTGCCGCATGCAGCTCGTGCAGCCGTAGATCATCATCACCGGAAAAACGCTGGTATTTTTGCCATAGGTTATCACTGGCCTGCACCTGCCAGCCACGAGCAGAAAAATAAGCTGCAGCCCGGTCAAGATTCGCTTCGTGAGTCAGTGCACCAGACGGGGCAATAAACAGAATTTTTTTCATGGATTCCGTCTAGTTCGTTGTTGAGCGCCTGGCGGCGAAAAAATCTTTCAAAACCTGGCCACAGGCTTCAGCCATGACGCCCCCGTGAAATGTGGTTTGATGATTGATTTGCGCCACCGCCCCTACGTCAAGCACGCTACCACAAGCGCCCGTTTTAGGGTCAAAGGCACCAAACACAACACGACCAAGACGGGCATGCAACATGGCGCCGACACACATGGCACAAGGCTCAAGGGTGACAAACAATTCACAGCCAGGCAAACGATAATTACCCAGTTTTTCAGCGGCAAGACGTAGCGCCATAATTTCGGCATGCGCAGTCGGATCGCTTTGGGTAATGACCTGGTTAAAGCCATGCGCTATGACCTGGCCGTCCTTGACCAAAACTGCGCCCACTGGCACTTCGCCTATTACCGCAGCGTTATGTGCCTGATCGAGCGCCATGTGCATGTACAGTTCATCAGGCTTGGTCATGTTAATCGGCATCGTAATGAAATTTGTGCAACAAGCGGTGTACCACCGGAGCCAGCACAATAGCAGCCACAACGACTACAAACAAGCCGCTATAGAGTGCATAGCAGCCAGCAAACCATTTACCCGCCTCGGTGCTTAGCTCACTTACCGGCCCCATACCCCCCAGAATCATGGCTGCATTCAAAAATGCGTCGGTCCAACTCATATCTTCTAGCTCACGATAACCCGTCATGCCAAGCAGCAAAGATATTCCTGTCAGTGCTAATGCCAAAAAAATGTTACGCCCGAGCCGCAATGCGAAGGCGGCGGGTGGAATAACCGGAGTTTGAAAGTGCTCAAAGAATAGCATGGGATATTGGTCTCGTGTTCTCATACTCCATATAGCGCAGCAAATCTGCAATACTGCTCGCGGCAGACGAGCTATATGTACCTCTATCAGCCCGTAGTTCTTCAAGAATTTTTTTGTATGGGAATAATTCCACTCCAAGGTGTTTCATGTACTCAAGCTCGGTTTCATCACGTAACGCACCATGGTACGCTTGCGTGCATTAGTGTCACCACCAACATAGCCAATAGGCCCTATAACTTACCTGTACCTCTAGGTGCAAGCACTGCCAAGCCATGCTTCTGTACCAGTGAAAGCATGGACTTCAAGTCCCAAGTTCCTGATTTCGATGACCAAGCCGGTTTTGATCTTGAGCTTTTCTGCATCGGCCAAGCCAAGGTCTGCAAACACGTTGCCGCAACCACGATGCACTTCTACGCCTTCGATCAGTCGAGCTTCCATGTCTGCAAGCAAAGCCAACGCCCTACCCTTCTCAGGCTGTTCGGATTTCGTTTAACAGATCGGGATGCCGATCTAGCACCTTGAGCAATTTGACCAAGGCCAGTGGCGGCTTGGTCTTGCCATTCTCATAGCGGGAAAAGGCGTTAACCCCACCACCAAAAATGTCAGCCGCTTCACGCTGGTCAAGATCGAGCTTCTTGCGCACTTTGGCAATGTAGGCCGGGTCAACGTAGGCCGCATTGACTTGGCGCTGAAACGCGCCGATCAGGTCACTGTAGCGGTCGCCATGCTCACGGTTCAAAACCGCCTCGCCACAAGCAGGACAAAAATCGCCCGTCACTTCTGGGATGGTGGTGTGTTCGCCCTTGTAGACGTAGGGCATATCGCGGGTGTCGTGGATCAGTTCAGCCGCTTCACAGCTAGGGCAAACGTTTCCCATCAAGCCAGCGGCACCGCGTGAAACGCCGCCAGTATGAATACAGGCACTCATGCCGTCGCCAGCATCAAATGCCCAATCTCCGCTCTGGCCGGACGCACCTTGATTTCAATGTCGTAGCCCAGTCGGGTGAGGCAGTCCATCAGCTTGCGCTCAGACAGGTTGGTGAAGTCTCCGCGCATCATGTCGGACACTTTGGGCTGTGTGATGCCCATCAGTTTGGCAGCTTCTTGCTGGGTCAAGCTACGGGTTTTCATGGCCTTGCGAATTTCGATCACCAAGCCGGTTTTGATTTTGAGCTTTTCGGCATCAGCAAGGCCAAGGTCAGCAAACACGTTGCCGGAACCCCGATGCACTTCCACGCCTTCGATCAGTCGAGTTTTCATTTCCGCAACTCCTTCACATACGCTTCGGCAATTTTCAGCCGTGCATTGATGGTGTCCATGTCTTCCTTGGGCGTGGCGATGCCGCGCTTGCTCTTCTTCTGGAAGCAGTGCAGGACAAAGACTGCTTCGGAGAACTTGATAGTGTAGATGGCTCGGTAAGTGCCGCCCGCATCGTCTTCCACCACCTCCAGCACACCGGCACCGCCAAAGCCCTTGAGCACTTTGGCTGCATCGTGACGGTCGCCCACCTGTGCCAGTGACAAGGCGAAACCGAACAAACGGCGAACCTCTACGGGAAGGGCCATCAGGTCTTTGTAGCTGCTACCGATCCATTCGAGAGGTCGTTCGTTGGTGGACATGATTGGACTATACATGAACTGGTATAAAAAGCAAGAGCCTTGGCTGCTATTAACCGCCAGTCCATGTGTCTGGGTCGTTCCGCTGCCGCTCACGGTAGTCGGCGATCAATGCGTTGACGCGGGGCCCAGGGCGATATGGCATACAAGAAGCCACGTGACGTAGTACGGGACCATTACGTCATTATTCCCACTCAATCGTTGCCGGCGGCTTCCCTGAAATGTCGTACACCACACGGTTGATGCCACGCACCTCGTTTATAATGCGGTTCGACACGCGACCCAGCAGTTCATAGGGCAAGTGCGCCCAGTGTGCCGTCATGAAGTCCTGGGTTTGTACTGCGCGCAGACTGACGACCCATTCATAGGTACGGCCATCGCCCATAACACCCACGCTTTTGACTGGCAGGAACACGGTAAAAGCCTGACTGGTCAGGTCGTACCACGACTTGTCGCCTTCAAAGGTATTGCGTAGTTCTTCAATAAAAATGGCATCGGCACGACGCAGCAGGTCGGCGTAGTTCTTTTTGACTTCACCCAGTATACGCACCCCTAGCCCCGGGCCGGGGAACGGGTGACGGAAAATCATGTCGTGCGGCAGACCCAGTGCCAGCCCCAGGTTGCGCACTTCGTCCTTGAACAATTCGCGCAATGGCTCAAGTAACTTCAAGTGCAAGGTGTCAGGCAAACCGCCGACATTATGATGTGACTTGATGGTTGTGGCCTTCTTGGTACTGGCGCCCGCACTTTCAATCACGTCGGGGTAGATGGTGCCTTGTGCCAGCCACTTCGCATTTTTCAGCTGTTCCGCTTGTTCCTGGAACACTTCAACAAATGCTTTACCAATTATTTTTCGCTTGGCTTCCGGGTCACTGACACCAGCCAGCTGGCTCATGAAGCGCTCGGTCGCATCGACATGTACCAGTTTCATGCCCATATGTGTCTTGAAGGTTTCAACCACCTGCGCCCCCTCGTTGAGGCGCAACAAGCCGGTATCGACAAACACGCAGGTCAGTTGGTCGCCAATAGCTTTATGAATCAAAGCCGCCGCTACCGATGAATCGACCCCACCCGACAAGCCCAGAATAACTTCTTCCTGACCGACCTGGGCACGTATTTTTTCAACCGCCTCGGTCACATAGTCGCCCATAATCCAGTCGCCGCTGCAAGCGCAAATGGTACGGACAAAGCGCGTGAGCAAGGCTTGTCCTTGCAGCGTATGCGTCACCTCTGGGTGAAATTGCACCCCATAAAAGCCACGGCTTTCGTCGGCCATGGCGGCAATGGGGCAAGATTCAGTCGAGGCCATGAGGGTAAAACCCGGTGGCAGTTGGGTCACCTTGTCGCCGTGACTCATCCAGACTTTGAGCAGGCCGTGACCTTCAGCGTTACGGGCGTCTTCGAGACCTGCCAGCAATTGGGTGTGTCCACGGGCGCGCACTTCAGCATAACCGAATTCGCGTTGCTGACCGGCTTCTACCTTTCCGCCTAACTGTTGCGCCATGGTCTGCATGCCATAGCAAATACCCAGTACCGGAACGCCCGCACTAAAAACAGCTTCGGGTGCCCGGTCGGTTGTCTCTTCATACGCCGACATATGACTGCCCGACAAAATAATGCCCTTGGCTCCATAGTCGCGTATAAATTCATCACTGACATCGCAGGGGTGAATTTCACAATAGACATTGGCTTCACGCACACGGCGTGCTATGAGTTGGGTCACTTGTGAGCCAAAATCGAGAATGAGGATTTTTTCGTGATTCATGATTTATTGAGCAACAGGAGTCCAGAGAGTTATTTTGAGTTGTTGAGCCGCACGCACCAAGGCTTTATCGAAACTGGCCAATGCTATTTTTTGCTTTTTGGCCAGGTACAAATAGCCAGCATCGTAGGTCGTTAAACCAGCCTCCATGGCCAAATGTATGGCTGGAAGTATTTCCTCCAGGGTTTCAGTATTTGCCACCTGAACCGGAACCGCATCCAGAATATCGAGCGCACGCTTGGCATCTTGCGCTTTTAAACGCTGGCGTCTGACAGCCTGTACCGCAATATTGCTGCATTCCCAAAACCACAAGTCAGGCACCCAGGCTTGAACACGCCCTGACAAAATCTGACTTAGCAATTCCTCAGCCCAGTCGCTATGTTCATCAGGCAAATACCAGGCAGCTGCTACCGAAGCATCTATCACCACCGCCGGGCGTTTTTTATCGACGCCCGACATCACGCAAGGCTTTCCAATCGTTTGCTATTGCATTACCTTTGGCACGCTGGCGAATTTTCTTTAATTCTTTTAACAACAAATCAATGTCTTGTTGTTGTAGCGTGGGGGTATTAACTGCCAACAGTCTGGCGACAGGTCGCCCACGGCGCGTAATCATGATTTCTTCGCCCTTTTCGACCTCGGCAATCCAGTGCGAAAAGTGTTCTTTGACTTCAAAAATACCAGCGCTTTTCATTCTGACCACCCTTCCTTAGCTGGCCAGATTCTAGCATTTACTGGCCAGCTAATCTGCCCCGATTGCGCATCGACAGTGTTATATATGAACAAACAAATGTAGAGATATGTCCGAGTTTCGATTTAGGTTCTAATTCGATGTGCTCGGTTTTATAACCCTGACTTGCCACCCTCTTTACGTACTACCCGTATTTGCTGCATGACCATGGTTTTATCGACAGCCTTGCACATGTCATAAACCGTGAGCAGGCCTACTTGCACGGCCGTCAACGCTTCCATTTCCACTCCGGTACGGCCCACGGTTTCGACTGTAGCGCTGCAACTGACGGCAGATTCTTGCGCCAATACATCGAAATCAATTGCCACGCGGGTTAATGGCAAGGGATGGCATAGAGGTATCAGGTCGGCAGTTTTTTTGGCAGCTTGAATGGCTGCTATGCGGGCGATACCCAGCACATCGCCTTTTTTATGCCCGCCTTGCTGTATCAAGGCCAGGGTGGCGTTTTGCATGACCAGTCGGCCTTGTGCGACGGCTATACGATGCGTCTCAACTTTGGCCGAAACATCAACCATGTGCGCTTGACCCTGGGCGTCGAAGTGGCTTAGCGCTGGCTCGGTCTTACTCGACACGGTAATTCGGCGCTTCTTTGGTAATGGTCACATCGTGCACGTGCGACTCGCGCATGCCAGCTGAGGTGATTTCAACAAATGCTGCCTTGCCACGCATGTCGTCTATGCTGGCGCAGCCGCAATAGCCCATGGAACTGCGAACCCCACCCACCAGTTGATACAAGATAGCCAGCACACTGCCTTTGTACGGTACCCGGCCTTCAATACCTTCGGGTACCAGTTTTTCAGCGGCTGAGGAGGCGTCCTGAAAATAGCGGTCGGCTGCACCTTCGGCCATGGCGCCAAGCGAACCCATACCGCGATATTCCTTGTAGCTGCGTCCCTGATACAAAATGACTTCACCGGGAGCCTCTTCGGTACCGGCAAACATGGACCCCATCATGACGCAGTAGGCACCTGCTGCAATGGCTTTGGAAACATCACCGGAATAACGAATACCACCATCAGCGATTAAGGGCACGCCCGTACCTTCGAGCGCACGCGCCACCATTTCAATGGCCGTGATTTGTGGCACGCCGACTCCGGCCACGATACGGGTGGTACAAATTGACCCCGGCCCAATACCGACCTTGACTGCATCAGCACCATGATCGACCAGTGCTTTTGCAGCCTCGCCAGTGGCGATATTGCCGCCAATGACCTGTACCTGGGGAAACTGGTCTTTGACCCATTTAACGCGGTCTAATACGCCCTTGCTATGGCCGTGGGCAGTATCGACGACCAAGACATCGACCCCCGCTTCTACCAGCAGGCTGGCGCGTTCTTCCGTGCCCGCACCTACGCCAATGGCGGCACCGACGCGCAACCGACCCAGCTCGTCTTTGCAGGCCAGGGGGTGTTCGGTCGCCTTTTGTACGTCTTTAACAGTAATCAGGCCACGTAACTCGAAGGCATCGTTGATGACCAGCACCCGCTCAAGACGAAATTTGTTCATCAGGCGTTTGGCTTCTTCCAGCGTCGCGCCTTCTTTCACCGTAACCAGACGTTCCTTCGGGGTCATTTTGCTGCTGACACTTGCGTCCAGCTCTTCTTCAAAACGCAGGTCGCGGTTGGTAATAATGCCCACTACCTGCTTGCCCTGCACTACCGGAAAACCGCTAATGCCGTGCTGATGCTGCAAAGCCAGCACTTCACGCACCTTCATTTCCGGGGTAATGGTGATGGGTTCGCGCACGACACCGGCTTCAAAGCGCTTAACCTTACGCACTTCGCGTGCCTGTTCCGCCGGTTTCAGGTTTTTATGCACAATGCCGATGCCGCCCTCTTGCGCAATCGCAATCGCCAAGCGTGCCTCGGTGACAGTGTCCATGGCGGCTGACACAAACGGAATATTGAGTTCAATGCCGCGGGTCAGCCTGGTTTTCAGGGAAGCGTCTTTGGGCAGGACGTTAGAATAGGCCGGTACGAGTAGCACGTCATCGAACGTGAGTGCCTTTTGCAGAAGTCGCATGCTTTTCCTCTAAGCACAAAGCGAGATATTACCAAAAAGCGGAGAAACCGGATGGCAGTGGGGGTAATGTGTGGTTTATTGGCGGGCGCGCTCTGGGGGCTGATTTTTTTATTTCCCCGTCTGGTGCCTGAATTCAGCGCCGCCGAGCAGATGATCGGACGTTATCTGGCGTTCGGTCTGATGTCGTGTCTGCTGACCTGGCCAATATGGCGTCTTCTGCGTCAGCGTCTGACTCGCGCCGATATGCACGTACTGCTGAAGCTGTCTTTGGTGGGTAACGTGCTGTATTTTTTTTGTGTCGCCCTGGCAGTACGCTGGGCTGGTATCGCTCCGGCCTCGCTGATTGTCGGTATTTTGCCGATTAGCATTACCTTGGCTGGGATATGGTGGCGCCCGGACTCGTCTGCAGTACATGAGGCGTTACCACTTCGGCAGCTGTTTTGGCCTTTAATACTGGCAGCAGCAGGCATTGTCTGTATCAATATCGACGCTTTCCATCATGCGGCTCTGGAGTCCAGAACACCGCTACAAGTCATGTTCGGTCTGTTGGCTGCCCTTGCCGCCGTGGCGTCATGGACCTACTTCGCTGTCGCCAACGCGCGCTATCTGCAATCGGAACAGCATTTTTCCAGTCATGAATGGAACCATTTGACTGGGCTGGCAACCGGAGCCTGGGTCTTGATCTTGCTCCCTTTGGTCAGTATGTGGTCCTTGGCTCAGCCTGCCTCGCTTGAGCCGCGCCCTTGGGGGTTTTTTATTATCATGTGTATTGTCGTGGCACTGGGTGCTTCGGTCATCGGTGCCGCCTTGTGGAATATGGCGAGTCAGCGGCTACCAATCACCTTGTCGGGTCAACTGATAGTCAGCGAAACGGTTTTCGCTTTATGCTACGGCTTTGTCCATGCCCAGCGCTGGCCGCGAATCCTGGAGTGGGCGGCTATTGTTATGCTGATAGCCGGCGTGTGCTGGGCAGTTAAAAAACATGCAGTACCTGCTGGCTTGACGCATAATGCTGTCATTGATGGAGAGATGCGATGAAAAATATTATATTTGCCCTGGCCACCTTATTGTTAACCTCTACGGCTTTGGCTCAGTGGGCTTGGCGCGAGGGTAATACCACGGTTTTTTCTGACCAGCCCCCTCCTGCTAATATCGCTCCTTCGCAAATTATTAGACAACCTGCGGGTAGCACCAGGCCAGCCAAACCGGGTGAGCCCGGCGAAGCTGCAAAAACCAACGATAAGTCGGCTCCGGCAAAGCCGGGCAGCAGCACTCAGCCTAAGTCGATGGCTGAACGTGAGGCCGAGTTCCGTGAACGTCGCGAAAAACAAGCCGAGCAGGAAAAGAAGGCAGCTGAAGAAGCCGCCAAAAAGCAACAGCTTAGCCAGGAATGTGAACGTTCCCGTTCTTATCTCAAGTCATTGCAGGAGGGTATTCGGGTACGTTCCGGGCCGGATAACGCCGTCATGGGCGACGAAGAGCGACAAAAGGAAATTCAGCGGGTACAGAAACAAGTGAGTGATGCCTGTAAATAAAAAGGGCATGCCAGCAGCCTCTTGGAGCCACTTGAGGCGGTAGTCCTGCTAATAGGTCGGCAAACGCATCCTTCCTTGGTTTCGACTTTAGGTTAACTCCCAAAGTTTCTGCCCTAACTGTCACTAAGTGTTCACAAAGCATGGATAGACTGTAAACGATTACAGTGCCGCCCAAAAAATGAACATTCAAGAAGTCGCCCGCATAATCGGTGTGTCCATGGCTACAGTCTCACGCTCCTTCAACATGCCGGAGCAGGTCAACGCTGCCACCAGAGAACGTGTGCTCGAACAAGCGCAGACGCTTGGGTATGTGCCCAATGCCAGCGCACGTACTTTGCGTACGAGACGCAGCAGAGTGTTGGGGGTCGTGCTGCCCACCCTGACCAATCCCGTTTTTGCGGAGTGCCTTGAGGGCGTATCGGAAGCCGCGCATGCCGCTGGCTATTCCATCCTCCCTATGACCACCCACTACGACGCTGAGCTTGAAACAAGCTGCGTCGCCCTTCAACAAGCCGCCAATGTCGATGGACTGCTGCTGGTGGTTTCCAATCCAGAGACTTCGCAGGCACTTCGTAATCTCCAACGGGCACGCACACCCTACGTATTGCTTTACAACCGCCATGCAAAGCACCCGTGCGTCAGTGGTGACAGCGAGATGGCAGTCGCCGAAATGGTCAACCGCTTGGTTAACTTGGGGCACAGGCGATTGACGATGGTCAGCGGACAACTGGCTGCATCTGATCGGGCGCAACAACGATATAAGGGATTCTTGCAAGGCCTGAAACGGGTCGGGATAGAAAAGCCATCGCTGCTTGAGGTGCCTTTCATGGAATCGGCCATGCAACAGGTTGTGGCCCACCTACAAAGCCCAGATCGGCCTACAGCCCTTGTCTGCTCAAACGACCTGTTGGCTCTGCGTTGCCTGCGCGCAGCACAACTGGCAGGCCTAAGTGTGCCCAAAGACATCAGCGTGGTCGGTTTCGATGGGATCGCACTTGGCCTGGACACCATGCCAATGCTTAGCACCATCATGCAACCCAATAACGAGGCAGGTCACTTGGGCGTGCAGTGGCTGGTTCGGGCGATCGAGCAGGGTAAGCGCCCGACGCCGAGTGAGAGTGTGATGCTGGCCCATGACTTCCGGGCTGGCGAATCGTGCGGAAGAGCCCCGGCGGGCCATCCATCCCGGTCCTAACGCAGGGACCATTCAACTTGAAATGGAGTACTTATGTCGAAACCTTTGAAATCTCTAGCTCAAACAGCCTTGCTAGCCTTCGGCTTAGCCGCTTCGGCTGCTATGGCCCAAACGGCCATCTGTTACAACTGCCCTCCCGAATGGGCCGATTGGGGCTCACAACTGCGTGCAATCAAAGCCCAAATTGGTATCACCGTCCCACCAGACAACAAAAACTCTGGCCAGTCGCTTGCCCAACTCGTCGCCGAAAAGGCTAGTCCGGTGGCTGATGTTACTTATCTGGGCGTAACCTTCGGCATTCAAGCCCGCAAGGAAGGCGTTGTCACCCCGTACAAACCGGCCACCTGGAACGACATTCCCAACGGCCTGAAGGATCCCGAAGGGCATTGGTTCACCATCCACTCGGGTACTCTGGGCTTCATGGTTAACGTCGATGCTCTCAAGGGAAAGCCCATCCCACGCACGTGGGCCGACCTGCTCAAGCCCGAATACAAAGGCTTGGTGGGCTATCTGAAGTAGCCCCCATTTAACGT
>DHLX01000042.1:0-28611 GCA_002405475.1 Burkholderiales bacterium UBA4657
GACCTGCCACGACCACATCAATTGTCCGGTTTTGGGCACCGCCTGTGATTGCAAAACGCACCGTCATGATGAACCGAGCAAAGTCACATCACATAGCGACCCTTAGCTTGGTGGGCTGCATATCTTAGCGGTTGAGAAAAGTTTCAAACTGAATATCAAACTCGCCTAGTTGTTGTTGCATCTTGAGGTGTTTGTTACGTAGATGACGGCCTTGCCTGATCGCAAGACCAACCGCCAGAATATCAATAATCACCAGGTGCGCCAGACGTGCGGTAATCGGGGTATAAATATCGTCGGCATTCAACGGAAGATCAACCGATAACATGACGGTTGCGTGGCGTGCCAGTGATGAATTGCTAGGAGCAATCACTACTATATTGGCTCCCGCCTGCGCTGCCAGTTGTACTGAACGCAACAGATTGGCATTATTACCACGCTGTGAAATCACCAGCAGTGCGTCATCAGGCGTCAGTAATGAGGCGGAGATGCTGTGCACATAAGGGTCGGCATAGGCCACAACAGGTACGCCACAGCGGAAAAATTTATGCTGGGCATCCGAGGCCACGTGAGCCGACGAGCCGTGGCCATAAATTTCAATTTTCTTGGATCGTGCCAAAAGATCCAGAGCTGCATCCAGTCGCAAGGGGTCAAGAGACTGCCGCAAATCAAGTAGTGCGTTGATCGAGCGGTTACAAATTTTCAGGCACAAATCGGCCGTCATGTCGGCCGCCTTTGGTTGTGAATCTTCGCTCGAGATATCAAGAACGATGTTTTGTGCCAGTTTCAGCTTGAATTCCTGCCAGCCGTCAAAACCCATGGAACGACAGAACCGAACCACTGTTGGTTCACTAACACGTGCCAGTTTTGCCAGATAGGAAATATTCTGTACGACAACAGTCTCAGGTGACTCCAACAAAGTCAGGGCCACGCGGCGCTCGGATTTGGATAAGTGATCAATTTTGTTTTTGATAGTAGCCAGTATCATGATTAGTCCGTGACAAGTCTGTACTAGATTTCTTCGCGCCACTGCGAACCATACCGGCTGAGTAAAGCACTGGCAGCCGGAGGTCCCCAGGTGCCAGCCGAATAGGGTCGCGGCTCATCAGCAGAAGCTGACCAGATACCAAGCACTGGATCTACCCAGTTCCATGCTGCTTCCAGCTCGTCCCCGCGCATAAACAAGGTCAATTGACCACGCAATACGTCGAGCAACAATCTTTCATAAGCGTCCATGCGTGGTTTTTTGAACGCTTCGGCAAAATCCAGACCCAATTCCACCGGATGCAGTCGTATACCATCGCCAGGAGTCTTGGCCATGAGCCCAAGAGAGACGCCTTCATCGGGCTGCAAGCTGATTAATAAATGATTGGGCACCAGATGTGATGCATGTTCCGTAAAAATGGAGTGCGGTACGTCCTTGAAGCGCACCAGAATCTCGGCACGGCGCTCGGCCATACGTTTGCCAGTACGCAAAAAGAACGGCACTCCATTCCAGCGCCAGGTATTGATTTCCGCTACCATGGCCACATAGGTTTCGGTACGTGATTCAGCCGCAACCCCGGGCTCTTCCAGGTAGCCCGGTACTGACTTACCCGATAACACACCCTTGCGATACTGACCACGAACTGTTTTCTGCGCTACCGCTGCCTCGTCAAATTTTTGCAGTGCCTTGAGTACTTTGAGCTTTTCATCACGTACTGCATCCGGGGCAATACTCAGTGGCGGTTCCATAGCGATAATGCACAGGAGTTGCAGCAAATGGTTTTGTAACATGTCGCGCAAAGCGCCGGCGCCTTCATAAAAACCGGCCCGCGTGCCAACACCAATATCTTCAGCAATTGTGATCTGTACATCCTGCACCCACTCTCTGCGCCACAAGGGTTCAAACAGTACATTGCCAAATCTCAGCGCCAGCAGGTTTTGCACTGCCTCCTTACCCAGGTAATGATCAATACGGAAAATTTGGTCTTCACTAAAACATGATCCGACTTCTGCATTGATACGGCGCGCAGTCTCAAGATTATGTCCCAGGGGTTTTTCCAGCACAACGCGAGCCTCAGGATTGATCATGTCAGACTGACGCAAATTTTCACAAATGGGTAAGAACAAAGCAGGCGGCGTGGACAGATAAAAAACACGAACCACATCGGGACGCACAAGCTGGCGCAATGTGACATACGATTCGGCCGCTCTGGCGTCCATGCCGAGGTAGCTCATGTGCGCACAAAATTTCTGCCATTCCTTGAGTTCAAACCCGGTTTGGGGAATGTATTGACTGCACTGTTCGGTCACCAGCTGAATAAACTCTTCCGATTTCATGACCCGGTGCCCGACGCAGATCAAGCGAAAGCTGTCAGGAAAATCGCCGGCACGAAAGCGGGCAAGCAGGGCTGGCAGCAATTTTCTGAGTGAAAGGTCACCAGTACCGCCAAACAGTATCAGATCAAAATCCGGAATCAGCATCTTCATGATGTTTTGTTTTTCAGTGTTTGAATTGTGTTCCACAGTCCCTGAGTCGAGGCATCCATGGCAATTGCTTCGCCCTGCATCATCTGTTGCACCCGGCGCGCCAGTACCTTGCCCAATTCGACCCCCCATTGATCAAAGGAATTGATATCCCAGATGGCGCCACATACCATGACTTTGTGTTCGTACAAGGCAATGAGTGCACCCAAACTACGTGGCGTCAGTGCTGATAACAACAACACAGTACTGGGACGATTGCCAGGAAATGTACGATGCGGTAGCAAAGTTTCAACATCTTCACGACTAATGCCAGCGGCATTCATATCATGTGCCACCTCCTCGGCCGTCTTGCCAAAAGCTAGTGCCTGGCTCTGGGCCATACAGTTTGCCAGCAATTTCTCATGCTGCTCCAGCAAATCATGTCGTGGCTGAACGCAGGCGATAAAGTCAACAGGGATAATGTCACTGCCTTGGTGCAATAACTGAAAATAGGCGTGCTGACCATTAGTCCCAGTCTGGCCCCAGACAACGGCACCGGTCTGATAAGGAAGTACTGTTCCGTCCCGTGCAACCCGCTTGCCGTTACTTTCCATATCAAGCTGTTGCAGGTAGGAGGGGAAAAACCTTAGCGCATGATGATAAGGCGCTATGCTGCGCGAATGGTAGCCCAGAAAATTTCTGCCCCACACTTCGAGAAGACCCATGATGACCGGCAAGTTGGTTTCCAGCGGAGCCATAGCAAAATGCTGATCCATGGCGTGAGCGCCGGCCAAAAATTCATCGAACTGTTTCGGACCAATCTGCAACATAATGGACAAACCGATCGCTGACCATAATGAATAACGCCCCCCAACCCAGTCCCAGAACGGAAACATTCGGTCAGGATCAATGCCAAAGGCACGAACTTCCTGCTCGTTGGTTGAGACTGCGACAAAATGCTTCTCTATCTGACTAGCGCCTGAAGCCAGAAACCATGCACGGGCACTGCGTGCGTTGGCCAGAGTTTCTTCTGTAGTAAAAGTTTTTGAGGCCACAATGAACAAGGTGGAGCCAGGACGGACTTTAGATAGAACCTCGGACAAATCATGGCCATCGACAT
Organism: Burkholderiales bacterium UBA4657; assembly: GCA_002405475.1. Classification (GTDB taxonomy): domain Bacteria; phylum Pseudomonadota; class Gammaproteobacteria; order Burkholderiales; family Burkholderiaceae_E; genus UBA4657. The sequence goes on from DHLX01000042.1 coordinate 3,566, forward strand.
TCGAGACAAAATGCATTTGTAATCGCGAATGTCCAAATAGATGTAGCGCAGTACAGACCATTTGCGGCCCGAGATCGGAACCGCCTATTCCGATATTGACAATATCAGTGATCGGCTGACCATCGTAGCCACGCCACTCTCCAGATCTAACCTGGTCACAAAAAATTTTCATGCGCTCGAGTACCTGGTGTACTTCCGGGTGCGATGTTTGTGTTTTCGGACAACGCAAGGCGGTATGAAGTACCGGGCGCTTTTCTGTACTGTTAATTGACTCACCACGAAACATGGAATCGCGCTTGGCTTCGACGCCCTGTTGTCGCGCCAGTTGCATCAATACTGGCCAAACCTCGGGATCAATCAGATTCTTGGAAAAATCAGCAAAGATTTCAGGTGCCTGTACAGAAAAGCACTGAAATCGTTGGCTATCGTGCTCAAATAGCAGGCGCAAGGACGTGGCCTGAAGGCGCTGTGCGTGCTGGCCGAGTTCGAACCAGATGGGTGTATGAATTAGCATGGCGTTATGATGATAATGCGCTGGCCCACCAGTGCAAGTGAGGATGTTGAAAGATTTTTGTTACCGGGTACATGGCCGCGTCCTGTTGCTGCAAAGCTAGCGACAATGTGGCTATTTTTTTCTCGCCCGGAGCATAAACGAACAACTGTCGCGCTTGCAGGACATACGAAGCTGTCAAAGTCATGCGCTCATGCTCGGCACTCACCGGATCAACCGCAAGACATCGGCGCTCGGAATATAAACAAGCATCGCGTTGCGGTGAATGCGGAAACCACGAAGCCGTATGCCCATCCTCGCCCATGCCCAGAACCACAATGTCCAGACATTCGGGTAGTAAATTTACTAGATTTTGCTCAAGCTCGGATTCTGCCTGATGAGCTGAACCATGACCAGGAACCAACAGGCTAACCCAGCGGGCGCGTGCCGCAGGACTATTGCTCAAGATCTGGCGAATCATTCCCTCATTACTGGCCTTGTGATCCAGCGGCACCCAGCGCTCATCGACCGGCACTAGGGTTACAGCCGCCCAGTCCAGCGCATGCCCAAATAAAATCTCTAGGAAAAGGCGCGGAGATTTACCGCCCGACAAGGCCATGACCGCCTGGCCTCGGGTCGCTATAGACTGTTTTAAAACATCAGCCACCTCTACAGCACATGCCGCAGCCAGTTTTTCCTGAAGTTTGTCAAAATGTAAATGAAACTGGAACATAAGATCCGGTTACTGGACTATTTGATAGAAATTTTGTAGTATTATTACACGATTAAGGTTATCCCTGATATTTTTTTATTTCAGAGTCGTGAAAAATACATATGTGAAAAACACCTTAAAGTTACAGTAGGACATTTATGCCCCAAGACCCAGTTCAAATGCCAAACCCCATCCTAATAAAAGTAACCCAAAGAATTATCGAGCGTAGCAAGAACACCCGAAAGGTTTATCTTGAGCGCATCGAATTCATGCGTCAACAGGGCGTAAACCGAAAAACTTTATCCTGTACCAATCTGGCACATGGTTTTGCCGCTTTCGAGCCGCGTGACAAGCTGGTGCTGAAAGAGCTGCGAAGCCCGAACCTGGCCATTGTCTCGGCCTACAACGACATGCTGTCTGCACATCAACCTTTTCAGCACTTCCCGGCCATCATCAAGCAGGCTGTCCGAGAAGTGGGCGCTGTGGCTCAATACGCAGGTGGCACACCCGCCATGTGCGATGGTGTTACCCAGGGCCAGCCCGGTATGGAACTGTCTTTATTTTCACGCGATGCCATAGCAATGGCTACCGTGATAGCGCTATCACATAACATGTTCGATGCTGCCGTTTACCTCGGAGTATGCGATAAGATCGTTCCAGGTCTTTTGATTGGCGCCTTGCATTTTGGTCATTTGCCCGGCATCTTCATTCCAGCAGGCCCCATGACCACGGGCCTGTCCAACGATGAAAAATCCCAGGTCAGGAAGCGTTATGCCCAGGGTCTGGCGAGTCGCGAGGAGCTGCTGGAAGCAGAGTCACGTGCTTATCATGGTCCTGGTACCTGTACTTTTTACGGCACTGCCAACAGCAATCAGTTCCTGATGGAGATCATGGGACTGCATCTGCCCGGCGCGGCTTTTGTCAACCCAGGAACGCGGCTACGCGATGCTTTGACCAACAACGCAGCCAAAAGAGCGGTCAGCATCACCGCTCTAGATAAAGAATATCTGCCCATCGGAAAAATTGTTGACGAATACTGCATCGTCAATGCCATAGTCGGCCTATTGGCCACCGGCGGCTCAACTAACCATACCATTCATTTGATCGCGATTGCCCGTGCCGCTGGCATCCAGATCAACTGGTCCGACTTCGATGAACTGTCTTCTGTCGTCCCTTTGCTGGCACGTATTTATCCGAATGGTTCGGCGGATGTGAACCATTTCCATGCTGCTGGCGGAGTTGGGCTCACCATACGTGAATTACTCGACGCAGGCCTGGCGCATGAAAATGTTCAGACTGTCATGGGTCAGGGATTACGGCTGTATACGAAGGAACCGCATCTGGTATCACCTGATGACGACAAACTGGAATGGCGCGATGCGCCGACGCAGTCGATGGACGCTTCCGTGCTGCGTTCAGCGCAGTCCCCGTTCCAGCCCAATGGCGGTCTGCGGCTGGTGGAAGGAAATCTGGGACGTGCAGTGGTCAAAGTATCGGCAGTCGCGGCAGAGCATCGCATCATACGTGCTCCTGCCGTGGTATTCGACGACCAGAACGATTTACTGAAAGCCTATCAGGCCGGAGAACTCAACAAGGACTTTGTTGCTGTGGTTCGCTTTCAGGGTCCGAAGGCGAACGGCATGCCCGAGCTGCATAAACTCACTCCTACACTCAGCGTATTACAAGACCAGGGTTATCAGGTGGCACTGGTCACCGACGGGCGCATGTCCGGCGCCTCAGGCAAGGTCAATGCTGCCATTCATGTCACGCCCGAATGTCTGGAAGGTGGGCCACTGGCGAAAGTGCGCACGGGCGACTGGATTGTCGTTGATGCCGACCAGGGACACCTGCACGCTGAAGTGCCAGAAGCTGAATGGGCACAAAGGCCGTTGGCCAACCGCCCCGTTTCTCAATCGCACTACGGCCTGGGTCGAGAACTGTTTGCCTTGTTCAGGCAAAGTACCACGCGTGCTGAAGACGGCGCTTGCACCTATTCCCTACCTGGAGCTGAACATGCCTGAAGCTAAAAACGCACACCACCCGAGTGTGCTCGACATCATGCAGGACGGTCCGATCATCCCGGTGATCATCATTGAGCAACTGGAACAGGCGGTACCACTGGCCAAAGCTCTCGTTGCCGGTGGAGTTCGGGTACTCGAAGTCACCCTGAGAACTCCGGTTGCCCTGGAAAGTATCTACCGCATTAGCCAGGAAGTTCCTGAAGCCATTGTCGGTGCCGGAACGGTGGTTCGGGCACAACAAATGCAGGAAGTTGCCAAAGCCGGAGCAAAGTTTGCGGTCAGCCCGGGCTTTACCAGCGTGCTGTCGCGCGCCGCACAAGACCAGCACCTGCCCTTATTGCCGGGGGTGGCCACCCCGTCCGAAATGATTCTGGCCATGGAGCATGGTCATGAGGCACTGAAATTTTTTCCGGCCGAGGAAAACGGCGGCATACCGGCTTTGAAAGCCCTGCATAGTCCGTTTCCGAATGTACGCTTTTGCCCTACCGGTGGCATACGCGAACATAATGCAAAAGACTATCTGGCGCTGCCAAACGTAGTCTGTATCGGAAGTTCATGGCTATCACCCGCGAATCTGATCAAGACCGCTGATTGGGCAGGCATTACCCTTAATGCGCAACAAATTCTGGGGCAATTGCGTTTATGATTCGGGTATGAACCAACTCGACCAACTCAAGCAATTTTCCACCGTCGTCGCCGATACTGGTGATTTTCAGCTGATGCGCGCCTACCAGCCTCAGGATGCGACCACCAATCCGTCGCTGATTCTGAAGGCGGTACAGAAGCCGGAATATCTGGGCTTGCTGGAACGCACCGTTCGAGATTACCGTGACGCACCAGTGACAGAAGTGATTGATCAGCTACTGATACGGTTCGGTATTGAAATATTAAATATTGTGCCGGGGCGGGTTTCTACCGAAACCGACGCGCGACTATCCTTCGATACCGCAGCAACACTGGAAAAAGCCCGGCACCTGATTCAGCTTTACGAAAGGGCTGGCATAGCACGCGAACGGATACTCATTAAAATTGCCTCGACCTGGGAAGGCATACGCGCTGCTGAAATTCTGCAACAGGAGGGCATATGTTGTAATTTGACCTTGCTGTTTTCTTTGCCACAAGCAGCAGCCTGTGCCGAAGCCCGGGTTCAACTGGTTTCGCCTTTTGTCGGTCGTATTTACGACTGGTACAAAAAAAGTACCGGGCAAGACTACACTGCCGACAATGATCCTGGTGTACTGTCAGTACGCCGCATTTACGGCTATTACAAGCAATATGGCTACAAAACCGAGGTCATGGGGGCCAGTTTTCGCAACACTGGTCAGATTCTGGCACTAGCGGGCTGCGATTTGCTGACCATTAGCCCCGAGTTGTTGCAGAAATTGCAAGACAGTAAGGAAGTGCTGGAACGACAACTGGTTCCTGATAATCTGCAACCGATTGACCGGCTCGATGGTACGGAAAAAAGCTTTCGCTATTTATTGAATGACGATGCCATGGCTACCGAAAAACTGGCTGAAGGTATTCGCCTGTTCGCTAAAGACACGGTAACGCTGGAACAAGTAATTGAATCGTTGCGCCAGAAACTCTAGCAAATGGCCTCCTGATCTATTCGCTGCGTACCTGACGCGACAATAGCTGCTGTAATGCTTCTTGCGCCGGCAGGCGTTCAAACAGGACAGCGCATACGGCACGCGTTATAGGCATTTCCACCCCGGTACGCCGTGCCAGCTGGTCGATACTGGGTGCCGATTTGACACCCTCGGCCACCGCCCCCAGCTGGGCGGTAATGTCTGTCAGCACCTCGCCTCTGGCCAGTGCCAGACCGACGCGCCGGTTACGTGACAAATCCCCGGTGCAGGTCAGCAGCAGGTCGCCCACCCCAGCCAGCCCCATGAAAGTTTCTGCGCGCGCGCCCAAAGCCAGACCCAATCGGGTCATTTCTGCCAGACCACGAGTAATCAGGGCAGCACGCGCATTCATGCCCAGTTTGAGACCATCGGCGATACCGGTGGCAATGGCCATGACATTTTTCACTGCACCAGCAATTTCGACACCCACGACATCACCAGAAGAATAGACCCGCATATTGCCGCCGTGCAGTGTTTCTGCCGCATGACGCGCAAACGCCACATTTTCCGAGGCACACACCAAGGCAAATGGCAGTCCCTGCGCTGCCTCCTGGGCAAAACTGGGCCCTGACAGTGCGCCGCACGTCACACCCGGCAAAACCTGTTGCAGTACCTGATGCGGCAGGGACTCGCTATCAGCTTCCAGCCCCTTGCATAACCATAGTACGCGCTGGGGTTGATAGCCGGACAGACGCCGGGCTGTTTCACGCAAGGCTGACATCGGGGTGGCAATGATGTGCCAGTCGGCTTGTGCCGCCGCTTCAAAATCGGCAATCACCGACACGGCTTCGGGCAATGGAAATCCGGGTAAGCGGGCGTGGTTTTCCCGTTGTGACTGCATCAGATGCGCATACTGCGCTTGCCGCGCCCACAAGGTCACGGGTCTACCTTGCCGCGCCAGCACAATGGCCAGCGCGGTACCCCAACTGCCAGCGCCATAGACACTGATATGCATTACGGCACCACCTGTAAGACTTATTGCAACGAAGGTTGTGGCTGGTCCTGCTGGGCTTTACGTTGCTGGTAAAACGCCTCGAAGTTGATTTCGTTCAAATTGACCGGGGGCAAGCCGGTACGGATGATCAGATCGGCCAGGTTAGCACGCAAATAGGGATAAACAATGCTGGGGCAGGCAATACCGAGAATCAGCTCCATCTGGTCAGCCGGAATATTGGCTGTCTGAAAAATACCTGCCTGTTTGACTTCGGCTAGAAACAGGGTCTTGTCATTGATGCTCGCGGTCACGGTGGCGCTCACGACGACTTCGCTGATACCTTCGACGATAGCCTGATGATCCACATTGATCTGGACATCAATTTTTGGGGGTTCTTGCTCCAGAAAAATTTGTGGGGCGTTAGGCATTTCCAGCGACGCGTCTTTCATATAAACGCGCTGAATATTGAATTCCGGGCTTGGATTTGTTTCAGACATATAAATCTTTCGAGTAGTTTGCAATATCAATAAAGTCAGTTGGTCAGTAAAGGTACAAGACCGCCCGATCGGTCAAGTGCTGATAGATCATCAAAGCCGCCGATATGGCGTTCATCAATAAAAATCTGCGGTACGGTACGCCTGCCGGTGCGTTCGATCATCTCGGTCTTGCGCGCTGGCTCGAGGTCGATACGTACTTTTTCAATTTGTTCAACACCCTTGCTTTTCAGCAATTTTTCGGCCGCGATGCAATACGGGCAGACGGCGGTCGAATACATCAGAATTTTAGCCATGATCGGTTTCAGTAGATCATAAAACTGCGTAGTTTACTTGGTCAGGGGCAAACCAGCGTTTTTCCAGCCTTCGACCCCGCCTTCCAGGGTAACAACTTCGCTGAAGCCCTCTTTTTTAAGCAATGCGGCCACGACTGCGGTTTTATTGCCCTTGGCATCAGCCAAAATCAGACCACTGTTTTTCTGCTTGCTGATTTCGGACAGCCGGCCTGCTATCTGGTCTGCAGGGATATTTTTCGAGCCGGTAATGTGACCCCGGGCAAATTCATCAGAGGTACGTATATCGACTAAGAGCGCATTTTTGCTGTTCATAAGCTGGGTGGCCTGCAGATGCGTCACCAAAGCCCCAGAAGTACGGCGCAAAATCGCCGGCCAGACCAGTAATGCTCCTGATACGAAAGCAATCAGGATCAATAAGCCATTTTCTATAATAAATTTCACTCTAAACCACCCGTTGTCGTCAAATTGGAAACGGTATCAACACAAAGTCTGTGTCATACCAGTCAGGCAATTATAGAATGGCGGCTGGATTGACACTTTTAGGACGGACTCAAACCATGTATAAACTCGTACTGATGCGCCATGGCGAATCGCAATGGAACAAGGAAAACCGCTTTACTGGCTGGACCGATGTCGATATTACCGAAGCTGGCTGGCAGGAAGCGCGTCAAGCGGGCGAATTGCTCAAAAAAGACGGTTTTGAGTTTGATCTGGCCTATACCTCGGTACTTAAACGCGCTATCCGCACCCTCTATACCGTACTGGACACCATGGATGCCATGTGGATTCCGGTGGTCAAGCACTGGCGCCTGAATGAACGTCACTATGGTGCACTACAGGGCTTGAATAAAGCCGAAACCGCTGCCCAGTACGGCGAAGATCAGGTCCTGATCTGGCGTCGTGCCTACGCGATTGCGCCCAATCCCCTGAGTGACAGCGATCCGCGGCATCCGCGCTTCGACCGCCGCTATGCCGATCTGCTACCGGACGAAATCCCCTCAACCGAGTGCCTTAAGGATACCGTCGCCCGTGTAGTTCCGTACTGGAACGAAGTGATTGCTCCTTCTATCAAATCGGGTAAACGGGTCATTATTGCGGCCCATGGCAACTCGTTGCGCGCACTGGTCAAATATCTGGATCGTATAGCCGATGATGAAATTGTAAATTTGAATATCCCGACCGGAAGACCACTGGTCTATGAACTGGATAACAGCCTGCGCCCATTGCGTCGTTATTACCTGGGTAATCAGGCAGAAATTGAGGCCGCCATGAAAGCGGTAGCAGCTCAAGGTAAAGCCAAAAAATAAGGATGCCGTCACCAGCTGCTGCCTACTTGTATTTTAGTTCCCGGAGTCGGGTCTGCTGCACTGCCCTGATGGTGTGCCTGATGCTGGCCCTGCCCGACCAGGGACTGGCGCAAAAAACCCTGCAGCAAAAAACGGCAGCAGAGCGTGATCAGGCGGAATTACGTGAGCGACTGCGTCAGCTCAAGACCGAATTAACGCGTAACGAAGCCAGTCGTGTCGAAGCGCGCGACGCCCTGCAAAAATCCGAGGCAGCGATCTCTCAGACCAACCGTCGTTTGAGAGATCTGGCACAACAGCAAGATCTGGTCAAAAACCGACTCGAGGAACTGCTCTCGGAACGGCGCCGGGTCGAACTACAGCAGCAGTCGGAACGTAACCGCCTGGCGCAGCTGGTGCGGGCTCAGTACATGGGAGACCGTGCCAGCCAGTGGCAATTATTTCTGCAGGGCGACAGCCCGAACCGTAGCGCACGCAATTTGGCTTACCTGGGTTATTTTGCCCGGGCTCAGGCCGACTCGATTACACGACTGGAAACACTGGCACAGCATTTAGTACAACTGAGTGAGACCGAAAAAAAGCGTCAGCAGGAATTGAGCGTGCTCGAGGCAGAAGAGCTCAAGGCAAGACAACAACTGGAAACCGAAAAGCGTGAACGCTCGGTTACGTTACAGAAAATAGCCCGTCAGGTACAGCAACAAAAGCGTGAGGTGGGGGCTCTGGAGCGTGATGCGGCAAGACTCAATGACCTGATCGCACGACTTGATAAATTGCTGCAGGAAGAACGCAAAAAACAGCAGCGTCAGCAACAGGCACGACGCTCTGCCCCTTCGACTGCGACTGCCCCCAAAACGGGGCAGGGTCGTTCTGCCAGACAGCCTGAGGCCGACTCGCCGCCCCCGGAAACCAGCACTGGATTTGGCGCCACCCGTGGCAAGCTGCGTTTGCCGATGCAAGGGACACTGGCCGGGCGCTTTGGTCAGGCGCGCGACGGCGGTCAGACCACCTGGAAAGGCATTTATATACGCAAGGCCGAAGGTGCCGAGGTTCAGTCGATCGCCGCTGGTCGCGTGGTTTTTTCCGACTGGCTGCGCGGTTTCGGTAACCTGATGATTATCGATCACGGCGATCAGTACCTATCAATCTACGCCGGTAACGAAGCGCTATACAAGCAGGCTGGGCAGGAAGTCAAGGCCGGGGAAACCATCGCCAGTGTCGGCAATACTCTTGGGACGGGCGAGCCGGGACTATACTTTGAAATGCGCTACCGGGGTACACCGTTTGACCCGCTGGTGTGGGTGAAGTAAGCTGACGGAAAATCCTGTTTACCTGTTGATGAAATTGATGAATAGCAAACTCAAAAGTCTGGGCCTGGTGGCATTGGGCGTCGTTGCCGGCGTATTGATCAGCCTGCAAATTACCGCGATTGCCCAGCGCGAGTCGAAAATCAGCCTGCCCTACGACGAAATACGCCAGTTCACCGATGTTTTTGGTGCTGTCAAAAACAATTATGTCGAGCCGGTTGAAGACAAAAAACTGATTACCGAGGCCATCAGCGGCATGCTCTCAGGTCTGGATCCACATTCGGCCTATCTGGACGCTGAAGCTTTCAAAGAGTTACAAGTCGGTACCCAGGGGGAGTTTGGCGGTCTGGGTATGGAAATCGGCTCGGAGGACGGCTTTCCCAAAGTCATTGCGCCGATTGAAGATACGCCAGCGGCTCGCGCCGGGGTTCGGGCTGGTGATTTGATTATTCGTATTGATGACAAACCAACTAAAGGAATGACCACACAAGATGCGGTCAAACTATTGCGCGGCACCCCCAAAACCAAAGTCACCATCACTTTCATGCGCAAGGGCGAGGACAAACCGATTATCCTGACCCTGGAACGGGCGGTGATCCGGGTTCAGTCAGTACGCTCCAAGCTGCTGGAGCCCGGCTATGGCTATCTGCGTATTACGCAGTTTCAGGAGAATACCGGGGAACGCGTGGTCGAGCATTTGAACAAGCTTTACAGCCAGGGAGCACTGAAGGGACTGGTACTCGATCTACGCAATGACCCTGGCGGTGTGTTGCACGGCGCTGTCGGTGTCTCTGCGGCTTTTTTGCCGCCACGTGTGCTGGTGACCTCGACAGATGGTCGCAATGAGGAGGCTCGTCGCAAATTCATCGCGTCTCCGGAAGATTATCTGCGTGGCCGAGCGACCGAAGACTATATTCAGAAGGTGCCCCCAGGGGCTCGTACCGTACCCATGGTAGTGCTGGTGAATAGTGGTTCAGCCTCGGCTTCTGAAATCGTGGCTGGAGCACTGCAGGATCACAAACGTGCCACCATTCTGGGTGTCACGACCTTTGGTAAGGGTTCGGTACAGACCATTTTGCCGCTGTCGGCCACCACCGCCATCAAACTGACCACGGCGCGTTATTACACCCCGCTGGGCCGCAGCATTCAGGCCAAGGGCATTGAGCCTGACTTTTATGTCGAGGAAACCCGAGAGGGTGATCCGCTGGCGGCATTACGTATGCGTGAGGCCGATCTGGAGCGCCATCTGATTAACAGCCAGGGTGAAGAGCGCAAACGCCAGAGAACTGCCGAGCAGATGGAAGCCGAGCAACGTAAACTGGAAGAGGCTCTGAAAAACCGTAAGCCTGTCGAATTTGGTGGTACTGATGACTGGCAATTATTGCAGGCCATGAACCATTTGAAAGGCCAGCCCGTCATCCAGAACCCCAAAACGAGCGATACAGAAACCAAAGCAGGCGAGAAGAAAAAATAAACGACCAGCAACTGCTTCGTTATTCGCGTCATATACTGCTCAATGAGCTGGGTGTAGAAGGCCAGCAGCGTATCCTTGACAGCCGTGTACTCATCATCGGCGCCGGCGGCTTGGCTTGTCCGGCAGCGCTGTATCTGGCCGGTGCTGGTGTGGGTCGGCTTACCATTGCTGACGCCGATACTATTGACCTGACCAACCTGCAACGCCAAATCGCGCACCGGCATGAACGACTGGGCATGCTCAAGGTCGAGTCGCTGCGTCAATCCCTGCTGGCTTTGAATCCTGATATTGAAGTGCAGGCGCTGGCCGAAAAAGTTTCAGGATCACGCCTGGATGAACTGGTGGAGTACCATGATCTGGTACTCGACTGCTCGGACAATTTCCCCACGCGTCATGCGGTAAACCAGGCCTGCTTTCAACAGGGCAAACCGCTGGTCAGTGGCGCTGCTATCAAGATGGATGGACAGATCAGCGTCTTTGATTTTCGCCAGTCTGACTCGGCCTGCTATCACTGCCTATTTCCTGAGGGTGACGAAGTGGAAGAAACCCGTTGTGCCACGATGGGAGTGTTTGCGCCTTTGGTTGGCGTCATAGGCTGCCTGCAAGCTGCTGAAGCTTTGAAACTCATCTCGGGTGTCGGCCGCACCCTGCAAGGACGTCTTGTTCTGTTCAATCTTGCCAGCCAAAATTGGCGTGAAATTCGCGTACAGAAAGACCCCCTGTGCCCGGTGTGTGGCACTTGCGGGTAGCCATGACAGCACTACCATCAGATGTCAATTGCCGCCGTTTATTCCTGGCGTTTACCCTACTGGCCTTACAGGGTTTTGGCGGGGTTCTGGCGGTCGCCCAGCGTGAGTTATGCGAACGCAGAAAATGGCTAAGCCATGATGAATTTGTAGAATTATTATCGGTAGCTCAGGTTCTTCCAGGACCGAACATCTGCAATATAGCGGTGATGATTGGCGACCGGTTTGCCGGCACGCGTGGTGCTTTATCTGCACTGACCGGTATGATATTGCTACCTTTGATCCTGGTAATGGCGCTGACTGCAGTCTATGTACATTTTGCCCACTGGCCTGCGGTAGCGGGAGCCTTGAAGGGCATGGCTGCAGTATCGGCTGGACTGATTATCGGTACCAGCCTGAAACTCACACCCAGTTTGCGTAATAACCCGCTTGGGCTGTCTCTGTGCCTGTGGCTAGCGATTGTCACTTTTTTCCTGGTGGCCATACTGCGCTGGCCGCTACTCTGGGTCTTGCCGGGCATGGGTCTGCCCGCCTGCTATCTGGTTTGGTTCATCTTGAAAAAACGGGCAACCTGATGACACTAATCGAGCTGTTCTTCCACTTTCTGCTGTTTTCCTTGTTATCCATCGGAGGTACCGTCAGTGTTGCGCCCGACATGCATCGCCTGCTGGTTGACAAAACCAGCATGCTCACCGACACCCAGTTCAATGCTTCTATCGCCATTGCCCAGGCGGCACCTGGTCCGAACGTCTTGTTTGTCGCTGTCATGGGTTATCAGGCTGCGGGGCTCGCCGGGGTCATCGCTACCCTGAGTGGGATAATGTTGCCCTCGACCACCTTGTCGCTGGCAGTGTCCCGCTGGGGACATCACCGGCAAGACTGGCCAGGCGTACAGGCTTTCAAGGCCGGCATGGCACCAATCACGATTGGACTATTGTTCGCGACTGGCTGGATTCTGACAACTTCCGGCAGCGAAGTCTTACCCTCACCCGCTCTGTTAACTCTGACAGTACTGTCCGCGCTGCTGGTTTGGCGCACAAGACTACACCTCTTGTGGCTGATAGTTCTGGGAGCCTGTACTGGAGCTGCCGGATGGGTCTGAAGGCCAAGCCTGGTGTCATCTACGCCCTGTCTGCCTATACCTTATGGGGGCTGTTCCCGCTTTATTTTTATTGGCTGCGCTCGGTTCCTGCCTTTGAAGTACTGGCGCACCGAATGGTCTGGACCTTGTTATTTCTAGTGCTGGTTTTATTGTTCAAACGTCACTTGGGCTGGATAAAATCGGTATGCTCGCAGCCAAAAACACTTGCCTGGTTCGCGCTGAGTGCCAGCCTGATCTCCGTCAATTGGGGTCTGTATATCTGGGCAGTGGAACAGCAACGGGTAGTCGATGCCAGCCTGGGCTATTTCATCACGCCGATGGTTAATGTACTACTAGGTGCCGCGCTGTTGAAAGAACGCCTGCGGCCGGTACAGTGGGTCTGTGTTGCACTGGCAAGCCTGGGAGTCATCTGGTTGACGTGGAGTGCCCATGCCTTACCCTGGATCGGACTGACTCTGGCCTTTACTTTTGGCGCCTATGGGCTGCTGCGCAAGCTGGCAAGCCTGGGGGCGCTTGAAGGTTTATCGCTGGAAACTGCACTGCTATTTCCGCTGGCACTGGCCTATTTGCTCTTCACCTGGCAAACAGGTACCAATACTTTCATACTGGCATCCCCAAGCCTGCAGGTCTTGCTTGCCACCACCGGACCAGTTACCGCTCTGCCCTTATTGCTGTTTGCCGCAGGCGCCAGACGCCTGCCACTCAGCACCATGGGTCTGCTGCAGTACATCAGCCCCAGCCTGCAATTTTTTTGCGGCTTGTGGTTTTTCAATGAGGTGTTCGATACTGCACGCCTGATAGGCTTTTGTTTCATCTGGCTGGCCTTGATCGTATTCAGTGTAGACAGCCTGTGGCGTTCTCGCTAGCCACTCGCGCAAGACTCAAACCGGTCTGATCAGGCCAGTGAATTCAGCATATAGCGTTTCAACTGAGCCTGAGCCTGGTCACGAATACTGGAACGGACAAATATAGTCCAGCCAAAGAGCCGCCCCGGCCACCCCACGACCTGCGCCGCCCAGTGCCACAAATCAAAATCATCGACGTGGGTCAGTATCTTGCTCTCATCAAAACTAAAATATGTAGTTACCTGGTTACGTACCTGGCGACCAGTCGGGGTGAACAGATAATGTGCATTCCAGATCGCTTCAATTTTGTCGCCCTGCTCAACGATTTTATCGAGTCTGACTTCCAGATTTTCTGCATGTTCGAATAACATGCGCCACATGGTACGTACCTGGTTAGCATCCAGATCATGGAATACCGGGTCATGAAATCGGGCGTCATCGGAATAACACTCTGCCATGGTTTGCCAATCGCACCGGCGAAAGGCTTGAAAAAAATTTTTTATCAGTGCTATCCGCTCACTCATGCGAATTGCTCAATAATTCTGCGACAAGGCATTGGTGAGCAGTTTGGCCGTCATGTCCACTATCGGTACGACCCGATCATAAGCCATACGGGTCGGGCCAATCACTCCCAGCGTACCGACGATCCTCCCATCTACCGTGTACTGTGCAGTGACCACGCTCATTGAATCAACTGGCACCAGGGCAGATTCACCACCGATAAAAATTTGTACTCCCTCGGAACGGTGCGAAGTATCTAGTAATTGCATGAGACGGGTTTTTTGTTCAAACAAGCCAAATAGCTGACGCAGCTTGTCCATATCCGAGGCCAGATCTTCTACACCTAACAAGTTGCGCTCGCCTGATATCAGTACCGCATCCTGTTCCTCATTCAGGGCATCCTGACCGGCCTCGACTGCGCGGCTCATCAGCTGCGTCATATCATCACGTAGCTGACGCAGCTCGTTTTTCAGGCTGTTTCGTACTTCGTTAAAACTTTTACCGGCAAAATGCTGATTCAGAAAATTGGCGGCTTCAATCAGCTGTGAACTGCTGAAATCACGCTCCAGTAACAAAATACGGTTTTGTACCGCCCCCTCAGGTGTAACGATGATGAGCAGAACCCTTTTTTCACCCAGCCGAATGAACTCAAGTTGTGAAAAAACCGCACTGCGCTTGGGGCTGATGACGACACCGGCAAACTGGCTCAAACTGGACAAGACATGAGCCGCGGCAGATAGCACGCGCTGCGGGTCGCCTTTTTGTAACTGGCCGTGTAATTCCGCGTCAATCACCTGGGTTGGTATCGCATCCAGAGGCTGTACCGTAAGCAACGAATCGACAAACAGCCGATAGCCTCTGGGGGTCGGAATACGTCCGGCCGAGGTATGCGGGCTGGCAACAAAACCCAGTTCTTCCAGATCGGCCATGACATTACGAACCGTGGCGGGCGACAGTTCCAGACCAGACCAGCGCGACAAGGCACGTGAGCCGACCGGCTGGCCGTCTGCGATATAGCGCTCGATCAGGGTTTTAAGCAACAATTGAGCGCGCTGGTCCAAAGAAGGGCTATGAGGGATCATAAGCGCTATTCTATGCTGTATGCTTGCACAGATCACTACTCAAGTCGATATTTGCTTATCATGCCCACATCATCGTCCCCATCCAAATCCGTAAGGAAGAGTAGCGCCTCGAAAATGGCTTTTCGATCTGTCGCTATCATTGGAAAATTCCGTGGTCAGGGCCTGACACAACCACTACGCGAACTGGCTGATTTTCTGGCCGGTCTGGGGGTAAAAGTCTTGCTGGAAGCGGGTACCGCGCGCCAGATAAGGCAGCGTGACTATGCACCGGTCAGCATGGACGACATTGGACGTCAGGCCGATGTTGCCATTGTCGTCGGTGGTGACGGCACCATGCTCGGCGTGGCGCGTCAACTGGCTGCCTATAAGGTACCACTGATTGGCATTAACCAGGGGCGGCTAGGTTTCATGACGGATATTGCCCTGTCGCGACAGCTAGAAACGCTGACACCAATGATGCGTGGTGCTTATGTCAGCGAACAGCGCAGTTTGCTGCAAGCCCGGGTTGAACGTCGAGTCGGCAAAGGTAAAAACACCCAGGTCAAAACCATTTTCGAAGCGATTGCGTTGAATGATGTCGTCGTAGCGCGCGGCGCTGTTTCCGGCATGATTGAAATCAGCGTAGAAATCAATGGTTTATACACCTACACCCAGCGTGCCGACGGCCTGATTATTGCCACGCCCACCGGCTCAACCGCTTATGCATTATCAGCGCACGGCCCGATCTTGCACCCGGGTTTACAAGGCTTGGTGCTAGTACCAGTAGCACCACAATCACTGTCTAATCGTCCTATAGTCGTGCCCGAAGATTCGGAAATTGTAGTGACACTCGATCAACTCGCCAACAGTGCGCCACATCCGGCCTCAGCCAGTTTCGACATGCAGAACCTGGCGACTCTGAAGGAGCGAGATCGTATTATCGTCCGTCGCAGCCCGCATAAAATTACCTTTTTGCATCCTGCCGATTACAATTATTTCGGTGTACTGCGTCAAAAACTCAACTGGACACTCATGCCGGTAGGTGCTGCCCAAGCTAATGCGTAACTGATTCACTGCCATGCTGCTCTCCTTACAAGTCAGAGATTTTGTGATTGTCGATGAATGCCAACTCGATTTTTCGACAGGCTTTACCGTCTTTAGCGGTGAAACCGGTGCCGGTAAGTCGATATTGATTGATGCGCTGGCGCTGACGCTGGGGGCGAAGGCCGATGCCAGCCTGATCCGAGAGGGTAACAACAAAGCCGATATTGTGGCGCGCTTTCAGGCCCCGCCGACCCTGCTGAACTGGCTCGAAACCCAGGAATTGCAGGGCGACGACGAACTGGTCATTTTGCGCCGGGTCATTGACACCCAGGGGAAAAATAAAGCTTTTATTAACGGCACCAGTGTGACGCAAGCGCAATTGCGCGAATGTGGCGATTTTTTGGTGGATATCCATGGGCAACATGCGCACCAACAACTGCTCAAGCCCTCTGCGCAGCGTGACTTGCTGGATCGGCACGCACAACTGCAGGAAAGCGTGCAGCAGGTGCGGCTGGCTTTTCGTGACTGGCAGACGGTACGCAAACAGCGTGAAGCACTGGAAAACAATGCCCGTGCCATAGAGCTGGAACGTGAACGACTGCAATGGCAGGTCGATGATCTGGGACGGCTTGCACCCCAGGCAGGTGAATGGGAAAGCATCAGTCTGGAACATAAACGTCTGGCACATGCTGCCGGTCTGATGGCTGGAGCGCAGGCCAGCCTCGAAGCCTTGTCCGAGGCGGAACCGGCGGCCCAATCACTTTTGTCTCAAGTCATCAGCCGCTTGCGTCCGCTGTCTGACATCGACCCGGCCCTGGCCAATGCTGTTGCTGCGCTGGAAGGTGCCGAGGCACAGGTCAGTGATGCAGTCTCAAGTCTGAATCATTATTTATCACGACTCGAACTTGACCCCGAGCGTCTGGCTCAGTGCGAAGCGCGTATGGAGGCTTTACACCAGGTGGCACGCAAATATCGCCTTGCCAGCCCGGAACATTTACCCCAGGCGTGGCAGCAGGCACAGCAGGCCTTGCAGGAATTGGGCGACAGCAGTGACCTGGAAAGTTTGCGGGTGCGTGAGCAGCAGGCCGAGCAGCACTACCTCTCATTGGCGACACAACTCAGCACCCAACGGCAAAAAGCGGCACGTCTGCTCTCTGTTGAAGTCACACGCGCCATGCAAGACCTGAGCATGTCGGGTGGCCGGTTTGAGGTACAGCTGAAGGCGTGTGAGCCGGGTAGCTACGGCCTGGAAGAGGTGGAATTTCAGGTCGCCGCCCACCCCGGCGTCAGTTTGCGGCCGCTGCACAAAGTGGCTTCGGGTGGTGAGCTGGCGCGCATCAGTCTGGCGCTGTCGGTCATGACGTCGAGTGCCACTGCCACCCCAACCCTGATTTTTGATGAGGTGGATAGTGGCATAGGCGGTGCAGTTGCTGAAGTGGTGGGGCGCTTGCTCAAACAATTGGGGCAGTCGCGCCAAGTATTATGTGTCACCCATCTGGCTCAGGTCGCGGCCAAGGGCGATCAGCATTTTTATGTCGAAAAGCTTCAACAGTCCGGGCAAACGCTGTCCCGTATCCGTGCACTGAACAGCAGCGAGCGGGTCGAAGAAATTGCGCGTATGCTGGGTGGCCTGGAAATAACGGTCAATACCAGAAAAGCGGCGCGCGAATTACTATGAATCTGTTGACTCACCCAGCTAATGAACCCGACCAACAATACGTCTGACATGCAAACATTGCCCAATGTTGCCGCAGTGCGCGGTTATTTGCTGGGCCTGCAGGAAAATATTATTCAGGGACTTGGCAAGTATGAAAGCCAGGCCTTTTTGCGTGATGCCTGGCAAAAACCCCAAAGCAGTAGCGGCCTACAGGGTGGCGGCATCACTCGACTGGTGGAGGAAGGCAGTTTTCTCGAGCGCGGTGGCGTAGGGTTCAGCCATGTCTTTGGGCAACAACTTCCACCCTCGGCTACGGCGCATCGCCCCGAACTTGCCGGCCAAGCCTGGGAAGCGCTGGGCGTGTCGCTGGTCTTGCATCCGCGCAACCCTTATGTGCCTACTGTACACATGAATGTGCGGGTCTTTATCTCGGGACCGGTGTTCTGGTTTGGTGGCGGCATGGACTTGACTCCGTATTACGGCTTTGAAGTCGATGCGCGTCATTTTCATGCCACCTGTCAGGCAGCACTGGCACCGTTTGGCAGCGACAGATATCCGGCCTACAAGCGTTGGTGCGACGACTATTTTTTTCTTAAACACCGGCAGGAACCGCGCGGTATTGGCGGCATTTTTTTTGATGATGTAAGTAGCCCCGACTTTGATACCTGCTTCGCACTCATGCGCTCGGTCGGTGATCATTTCCTGTCGGCCTATTTGCCCATTGTGGAACGACGCCACGCCATGCCTTATGGCGAGCGGGAAAGAAACTGGCAGGCCATACGCCGTGGGCGTTACGTTGAATTCAATCTGGTGTTCGACCGCGGTACCTTGTTCGGCTTGCAATCCGGTGGGCGCAGTGAATCGATTTTGATGTCGATGCCCCCGCTAGTACGCTGGCAGTACCAGCATCAACCACCGCCTGACAGTCCAGAGGCCGAGTTATTGACCTACTATCTGCAAGCCAAAGACTGGTTACAGTCAGCATGACAGCAGCAACCACAGGTGTCAGACGCATTGGTTTGCTCGGAGGTAGTTTCGACCCGCCGCACCACGCCCACCTGCAACTGGCACGACAGGCACAACAGGCCTTGGGGCTAGAGCAAGTACGCTTTGTCATTGCAGCACAACCCTGGCAAAAAACTGGCGTCAGCCCCAGCCAGCATCGGCTGGCCATGCTGCAACTGGCACTGCAACACCACGACGGACTGGCCATTGAAACCTGCGAGCTGGAACGTACCGGACCGAGTTACGCTATTGATACTCTGCGTGAACTCAGACAACGCTATGGACCCCAAGCCATGCTGGTCTGGATCCTGGGCAGTGACCAGTACTTCAATCTACCGACCTGGCATCAGCATGAACAATTATTGCACTATGCCAATTTCGCTGTCGTTCAACGCCAGGCCTCAGCCAAGCAAAAAGATCAGCTTGAAACCTTACCCGAAGCCACTGGTTTAACTCAGCCCCGGGGCCAGACAGTACGTTTTTTCATGCCAGCACTGGACATTTCTTCCACCGCCATACGCCAGGCCATAGCACATGGTGCGCCAGAAACTGTACAGGGTTTGCTGGCACCTGCGGTTCTGACCTATATTCTCGATCATCACCTTTATTCAACTTCATTATGAACATTACCAAATTGCAACGCATCATCATCGACGCCTTAGAAGATGTCAAAGGGCAGGACATTGAGATTTTCAATGTTACCCATCTCACCCCGCTGTTCGATCGCGTGATTATTGCTTCCGGTACCTCGAACCGTCAAACCCGCGCCCTGGCCATGTCAGTACGCGACAAGGTCAAGGAAGCAGGCGGCACCGTTATCAGCCTGGAAGGTGAGGACAGTGGCGAGTGGGTACTTATCGATTGCGGTGATGCGGTGGTGCATATCATGCAGCCGACTATCCGCGCCTATTACCGCCTGGAAGAAATCTGGGGCGGGAAAACGGTGCATATCAAGCACCAAGGTATGGAAACCAGCGATTCTGCCTTACCTGCTACCAAAACGGTCAAAGCGCCACGTAAAAGCAGTAAGACTGCCGCTACACCGGTACGTAAAAAAGTGGCCAGTAAAAAAACAGTCTGAGTTTATGGAGCTATGCATTATCGCTGTAGGTCAACGTATGCCGCACTGGGTCGATACGGCTTTTGACGACTACGCCAAACGTATGCCGACTGAATGCAGACTGCTGTTAAAAGAAATCAAGGCCGAGCCCCGAACGACAGGCAAAACGGTATCTGCCTTGATGGCTGCCGAAGCCGAGCGCATAGAGCAGGCGCTACCGAAACAGGCCTTTGTAATTGCCCTGGATGAGCGCGGAAAAGATTTGACGACACAGCAAATTTCACAGCAACTACAACACTGGCAGCACGATACACCTTCGGTAGCTTTTCTGATTGGCGGTGCCGACGGCCTGGCACCTGAACTGAAAGCTCGTGCACAGGTACAGTGGCGCCTGTCAAGCCTGACTCTGCCTCATGCCCTGGTTCGAGTCATGCTAGCCGAGCAACTGTATCGTGCCTGGAGCCTGCTGCAAGGACATCCTTACCATCGAGCCTGACACCATGCGCGCACAGATCTATCTCGCCTCGCAAAGCCCACGGCGGCAGGAACTGTTGCAACAACTGGGCGTGAGCTTTGAATTATTGTTGCCTGAGCCGAGTGAAGATGCCGAAGCGCTGGAAGTGAGGCTGGGACAGGAACCGGCCAAAACCTATGTACGTCGCGTCTGTCTGCTAAAAACCCAGGCAGCCTTGCAACGTCTGCAGCGACAGCAAAAAGTAATGCGCCCGGTACTCTGCGCCGATACCACGGTGGCCATGGGCAACACGCTGTTGGGTAAACCGGAAAATGTAGAACAGGCCGCGCAGATGCTACATAGCCTGAGTGGAAAAACGCATCGGGTGCTCACTGCCGTAGCAGTGGCAACAGCGGAAGATTGCGCCTGCCTGATTAGCGTGTCGCAGGTCAGTTTTATGGAACTGAGTGAAAATGACATTCAGGCTTATATTGCCAGTGGCGAGCCTTTTGGCAAAGCGGGCGCTTATGGCATACAAGGTCGTGCTGGCGCCTTCATTCGACATCTGTCGGGCAGCTATAGTGGTGTCATGGGTCTGCCGCTTTATGAGACACGCTGTCTGCTGCAAAAAACAGGACTAATGATATGAACGAAGAAATACTGGTCAATGTCACTCCCTACGAAACCCGGGTCGCCCTGGTCGTGCAAGGCGCAGTGCAGGAATTACATCTGGAACGTAGCACCGAGCGTGGTTTGGTCGGCAATATCTATCTCGGAAAAGTCGCGCGCGTCTTGCCGGGTATGCAGAGCGCGTTTATTGATATCGGGCTCGACAAGGCGGCTTTTCTGCACGTGGCCGATATCTGGTTTGAAAAACCTGCAAAAACTGACGAGCCCCCGCGCAGTATTGAAAAAATCCTGTTTGAAGGACAAAGTTTGCTGGTACAAGTCATCAAAGACCCCATTGGTACCAAAGGTGCGCGCTTATCGACCCAAATTTCCATTGCCGGGCGCATGCTGGTTTATCTGCCGCAGGATAACCATATCGGCATCTCGCAAAAAATTGACAGCGAGTCCGAGCGCCAGGCTCTGCGCGAACGGGTACAAAAATTATTGCCAGCCAATAGTCAGGGCGGGTTCATTATTCGTACCGTTGCAGAAGAGGCCAGCGATGATGAGCTGGCCAGCGATATTCGCTATTTGCACATCACCTGGCAACGCATACTCGACAACAGCACGCGCCTGCCGTCGCCCCAGATTTTTTATGAAGACCTAAGACTGGCGCAGCGTGTATTGCGCGACATTGCGCACGAATCGACCACCAAGGTATTGATTGATTCACGTGAAAATTTTGCCCGGCTGACCGAGTTTGCCGAAACCTTCACCCCCTCGATGCAAAACCGTCTGGTACATTATTCGGGGGAGCGACCACTGTTCGATTTGTATGGCGTCGAAGAAGAAATACAAAAAGCGCTGGCGCGACGGGTGGATCTCAAATCGGGGGGGTATCTGATTATTGATCAGACCGAAGCCATGACCACGATTGATGTCAATACCGGCGCTTATATTGGCGCACGTTCCTTCGATGACACCATCTTCAAAACCAACCTTGAGGCAGCCCAGGTGATTGCGCGTCAATTGCGTCTGCGTAATCTCGGCGGCATCATCATCATCGACTTTATTGACATGGTACAGGTTGAACATCGCGAAGCGGTTCTGGGTGAATTACGCAAAGCTACCAGCCGTGACCGCACCCGCGTCACTATCAACGGCTTTACTCAACTCGGTCTGGTCGAACTGACACGCAAGCGCACACGCGAGTCTTTGTCACACGTCTTGTGCCAACCGTGCCCGGTGTGTGAAAAGCGCGGTGAAATCAAAACCGCGCGCACCGTCTGTTATGAAATTTTGCGCGAAATTTTGCGTGAGGCTAAACAATTCAACCCCAAAGAATTCCGCATTCTCGCCAGTCAAAACGTCATCGACATGTTCCTGGAAGAGGAATCGCAAAACCTGGCCATGCTCGGCGATTTCATCGGCAAGACCATCTCACTGTCAGTTGAAGGTCTTTATTCGCAGGAACAATACGACATTATATTGATGTAGCCGCGCATCAGGCCGATAAAGCCTTGTAGCGAATACGCCGGGGTTTAGCCCCCTCCTCGCCCAACCTTTTCTTTTTGTCGGCTTCATATTCCTGGTAATTGCCATTAAAAAAGACCCACTGCGAATCGCCCTCGCAAGCCAGAATATGGGTCGCAATCCGATCCAGGAACCAGCGATCATGGCTGATGATGATGGCCGTCCCGGCAAATTCCAGGAGCGCATCCTCCAGCGAGCGCAAGGTCTCGACATCAAGGTCGTTCGAAGGTTCGTCCAACAACAAGACATTACCGCCAGAGATCAGCGTCTTGGCCAGGTGCAGGCGGCCACGCTCACCCCCGGACAAGTTACCCACCCCTTTTTGTTGATCGGCACCCTTGAAATTAAAACGGCCAATATAAGCACGCGATGGCATTTCAAATTTGCCTACGGTCAAAATGTCAGCGCCATCACTAATGGCTTCCCATACGTTTTTATCGTTCGGTAAACTGTCACGCGACTGATCGACATAAGATATTTTTACCGTAGGCCCAATCACCACTTGTCCGCTATCGGGTTGTTCACGTCCGGTTATCATGCGAAACAGCGTCGATTTACCGGCACCGTTAGGGCCGATAATGCCAACAATGGCACCCGCTGGCACCTTGAAAGTGAGCTTGTCAATCAGCAAGCGTTCGCCATACCCCTTGCTGACATTATTGAATTCAATGACCTCGTTGCCCAGCCGTTCTGCCACCGGAATAAAAATTTCCTGGGTCTCATTGCGCTTTTGATATTCATGGCTCGACAATTCTTCAAAGCGCGCCAGACGCGCCTTGGACTTGGCCTGTCGCCCTTTGGGGTTTTGCCGTACCCATTCCAGCTCTTTTTGCAGCGCTTTCTGACGTGCTGATTCGGTGGCCTCTTCCTGCTTCAGACGATCCTCTTTTTGCTCCAGCCAGGAACTGTAATTGCCTTTCCAGGGAATACCATGGCCGCGATCCAGTTCCAGTATCCACTCGGCAGCGTTGTCCAGAAAATAACGGTCATGAGTCACGCCCACCACCGTTCCGGGAAAGCGTTGCAAAAATTGCTCCAGCCACTCGACCGACTCGGCATCAAGATGGTTGGTCGGTTCATCCAGCAGCAACATATCGGGCTTGCTGAGCAGCAGCTTGCATAAGGCTACGCGACGTTTTTCGCCACCTGACAAATTCTTGATTTGTGCCTCCCACGGAGGTAAGCGCAGGGCATCCGCTGCAATTTCCATTTGATGCTCGGTATCGCCCCCAGCGGTAGCCAGCACTGCCTCATACTTGGCCTGTTCGGCAGCCAGCTGGTCGAAATCAGCGTCGGGTTCGGCGTAAGCGGCATAAATTTCATCCAGCTTTTTTTTCGCCTCGACAATATCGCCCAGACCGGCCTCGACTTCTTCGCGTACGGTTTTTTCCGGCTCAAGCTGCGGCTCTTGCGGCAAATAGCCGACTTTAATACCGGGCATGGGCACGGCTTCGCCTTCAATGTCGCGGTCAATGCCGGCCATGATCTTAAGCAGGGTTGATTTGCCCGAGCCATTTAGCCCCAGAACACCAATTTTGGCTCCCGGGAAAAATGACAGTGAAATGTCTTTCAATATTTGACGCTTGGGCGGAACTATTTTTCCAACCCGATTCATGGTGTAAACGTACTGAGCCATATTTTTTCAATAGAAAGAAGGCGCAGAACCGATGCTGCGCTCAAAGATAGATGCTAACTTATTTTCGTCTACGGCCGTAGCTGAACGGCAGCTCCAGGCCTGAATTCATAAAATTTGAGGCAAATCAATTGCACGCCGATAGTCATTGGCAATTCACCGCCACATTTGATAAGCTGCTCTGAGTTGATTGCCATGCAGAAAAAGGTAATATCATGAGCTCATTACAGCAAGACCACGAAGATCATTTGCGCGCCTACACCGATGCTGTCATGGTTTGGCTCGGCATCGGACCGCGCATCGTCTCACTTACCGCTGACTATATGCGCCAGCAGACCGAGTTATGGACCAGCCTGAGTGCCCAATGGATGAGCCGACCAGCAGATTGGGCGGTATCGTCGCTGCAACTCGCGCCACCACCTGCACCACCCGAAGTATTGGGACCTGAGCACGGTCAAACCACACAAACCCGGCGCAAGGCACAAGCCGAAGGCGCACATTTGAAGCAGGCTCCACGGCAAAGACCTAAAAAACGCGAAAATTAATCAGCTTCCGGGGCGGGTAGGCTGTAAATCAGCATTCAGACCTTCGCGTTCGTCAAAAACGAAACAGGCTCCGTTCCAGTATTGGCCGCCGACCTTCTCAAAATAGTTCAGTATGCCCCCATCGAGCTGGTAAACCCGCTCGAAACCAGCCTGCTGCATCACGATGGCCGCCTTTTCACAGCGAATCCCTCCGGTACAAAAAGTCACTACTGTCTTGCCCTTAAATTCATCTGCCTTGCCTTCAATAATGTCAGGAAATTCGCTGAATTTAGCAATCTGGTAGTCAATGCAGTTCTGAAACGTCCCCATATCGACTTCAAACGCGTTCCGGGTATCCATCATGACCACCGGTCGGCCTTCATCATCCTGGCCCCGTTGTAACCAGGTCTGAAGCTGCTCAGGTGCTACCGCCGGAGCACGACACCTCTCGGGCTGTATCAAGGGGCGCCTCATGGTAATAATCTCGCGCTTGATACGAACCCGTAATTTGCGAAATGGCTGGCCTTGAGATATCGAATACTTGACCGTCAGATCTGAAAAACGCGTATCAGAGCGCAAAAAGGTCAAAAATGCCTCTATTCGGGCTTTCGA
>DHLX01000042.1:28836-31513 GCA_002405475.1 Burkholderiales bacterium UBA4657
CTTTGCAATTGCTGCTGTAAAGCCTCGACATCATGAATCGTGACAAATTTATAAGCACTGATATTGACGGTGACTTCACTGTCTGCAGCCGTCGCGGATAAGGTAGGTATTGTCATGTCTTTATTTTCACAGACTAACGAATTCGCACTGTCGACCATTGCCTCGAGTACTGACAAGCGCGAAGTAATCGCCGCAGACAATATTGTAGATGCAGAATCGGGCATGATGTTGTGGGCTAAAGGTAAACCCGTCAATTCCCAATTGCAGGAAAAATTACTCAAACGCAAACTGACCCAGCCAATAGAAATGTCACTACAGGTCAAGGATGGCATCAACGGTGAAAAAATTTTCCAGACTGCACAGCAGCTCATCAGCCAACATGAAGCTCTGTCGATCCTGGCGGGTCAAAACGCAAGCAATGTACTTGCCATGCTTGGACGTAGCGAACTGGCTCCACCAGTACAGCTTCTGATGACTTCAGCTGCAGATCGCAACGACGGTACTTTTGAACATGCTGTCGCGGTGTGTCTCACCTGCACTGCCCTGGCTAGCCGTGCCGGCTGGCCTGAATCTTCAATCGAAACCGTGGCTCTGGCGGGACTGATTCATGACCTGGGTGAAATGTATATCAACCCCGAGTATTTACAGGCCAAACGAGAATTAACGCCGCAGGAATGGCTACATGTAGTCGCACACCCCAAAGTCGGTGCCATGCTGCTGCAAGAAATGACCCCCTACCCCCCTCAGGTAGGCCAAATGGTATTGGCACATCACGAGCGGATGGACGGTACTGGATATCCAAGGCAACTAGCGGGCAAACATTTCACTCGTGAAGCGCAATTGCTTTCGATGGCCGAAACCATTACCGGCATACTGACACGACGGGATAACGCCCTATGCCGTGCTGCCTTCGCCCTCAAAATCATTTTGCGCGAATATGACCCCAACCTGGTCGGACTGATTACTACCCTGGCCGACCCTGCTGCATGTCGGCTGCCCGACGGATTCAAGCTGGCACAGGCCATGGAGCATTTACACGGTCAGGCCGAACAGCTGAAGTCTGCGCTACAGACTGCGCTGGAACTGTCCAGAGCCAAACTGGCGCCCGATGCCAAAATGCTGGCCCAGCGCTGCTTCAACCTGATCTCGAAACTCTACGCCTCGCTGGCCGCCACCGGTGCCCTGGAATACTGTCACTACAAGGAAGATCTGGAAAGTGACGAAGCCGAGATACTACTAAGTCTGGACGTAATACCGGCCGAAATTCGCTGGCGAATGCGTAGCCTGGCACGCGACATTGAGCTGGCCACGCGTCGGTTCAACGCTGAAGATCGAGAACCTTTCGTCTCTTTGGAAGCCATTCTGAACCAATACAGTGCGATGGCAGGCACCGCGCATTCAATACCCGACAGCACAGCTGTAGCTGCTTTTAGCAGCGCCTGACAAAGGCTGGTCATACTCAAATATTGCCATGGCAGAATACAGGGTCTGATTACTCAACCATAGCTGGAGTCATGCCTATGACCAGTACCCTACCCTACGCTGGCGAAGTCACGCCGCAACAAGCCCATGAGCTATGGAAAGCCGGCCAGGCCATCATCGTCGATGTGCGCACGCAGGAGGAAAGGAATTTTGTCGGTCAGATACCGGGTACACTGGGTATTGAATGGGCCAGCGGGATGGCAATGGCGCACAATACCGACTTTGCACAAATGCTGGAAACGGAAGTACCCGATAAAAACATCACGGTACTGTTTTTATGCCGAAGCGGTGCTCGCTCTCATCACGCCGCAACGCTGGCAGCACGTCAAGGTTATGTCAAAGCTTTCAATATCTTGCAGGGCTTTGAGGGTGACAAAAATGCTGCTGGACAACGGCGCCAGCTAAATGGCTGGGTGGCTGCGGGCTTACCCTGGACTCAGAGTTAAAAAACCGGCAGTGTGAAAAACTGCCGGTTTGTGGCTAAGCCAAGCACGAAAAATCAGTTTTTCTTGATTTTTTCCAGCATCTTGAATACCGATTTGGGAGCATTCACAAACAAACGTTTGTAGGCCTTGCCCAAACAACGACGTTCCAGGGTGTTACGACGGGTGCGGCTACGTTCTGCCATGGTTGACCTCTCAGAAAAATGGGATTCCAGCCGTAATTGTACTGGAGTCCGTCATAAAGCATGTCAAAGCCGAGAGTCAGAATATGAAAATCCAATCATCAAGCTATATTGCGGGGGTTTATCAGCACGGCGAGCGTCTGTCTGAGCCTAAACTATCGACGCTGCAATCTTTATTGCAACAGCCATTGACACCACAAGAAAGCCGATGGATTGATCTGGAGGATCCATCGCCCGCCGTTTTCTCGCTTCTGGCTGAGCACTTCCAGCTACCCGCACAACTGATTGCCGATCATTTTTCTGGTATCGAAAAACCCCACCTGTACTTCAAAAATTGTGTCTTGTTTCGCACCGAACGCGTGTTTTATCACTTCGAAACCGAGCGCTGCTCAAGCCGAAATCTTTGTGGCATTTTGACGGCTAATTGCCTGATTACCTTGCGTCCACTGACCTTGTCGCGCCTGGCGGGTCATGTCTTTGCCGCCCTGGAGGCACGCGGGGCCGAAGTCTTATGCAAAGGACCGAGTGCGATTTTGCCCCTCTTATTCGATGAGCTCATAGAAGATTACT
>DHLX01000042.1:31673-91903 GCA_002405475.1 Burkholderiales bacterium UBA4657
AACCGGTGCTGGAAGACTGGCAAAACGATATTGATCATTTTGAACAGAATTGTCTGAATAACACCTCGGGGCAGATGCTGTCGGAAATTTTACGTTTCAAAAAACTGGTGACGCAATTACGTCATTCATTTAACAAAGTGTTTCGTGATCAGCGCCGTCTTTTGATTGCCTGCCCTGAAACGTATCTTAGCGCTGGCAATCGTGCCCAACTCAGCCAAGCCATCAACCGTCTGGGTCGTTTATTGCTTGAAGTCGAAGAAATACGTCAGCACACTTCTTCTGCCTATGAAGTCTATGCTGCCGCACTTAGCCTTGAAATGACGCGCTCGTCGAATCACATGAACCGAATCATGGAACGACTGGCCATTGTCACCTCGATTTTTATGCCTCTTACTTTTATTGTTGGTGTCTATGGCATGAACATTCCCGACATGCCAGAGTTACATTTTCAAGGATTCTACTTTGCTTTATGGGCCGTCATGCTATCGATTGCAGGTGGCTTGCTTTATTTCTTCAAAAAACTGCGCTGGTATTAACTGATCAAGCTTAAGACCGATTTGACAGGGCGCACTGTCGATACAACCTGTCAGCCTGGCTTTGATCGCCAGTACGCTCCTTTAGCTGCGCCAGTGCGAGTAAAACTTCATGGCTCATCTCGATCCGCTGTCCACGCTCCAGATAGTCGGCGGCTTTACCCCACAATTCAGCCCGCATACACAATTTACCCAAAGTCACCAACAGATGGATATCCTGAGGATACTGGCGTAACCAGTTCTCGGCCGATTGTATTTGCGTTGAAACGTTCTCAACCATGCCCATTTGCCCATAGAGCAGAACCAGATCGCCATCCCAATCGTTGTTGAGAGCCTGTTCAACTATTTCCAGTGCCAAAGTATGCTGGCCGGCGTGGGCAAAAGCACTGGCTGCGGCATGGGCAATCGCGGGTATAAAGCGATCAGTACTTGCAATTTCAAGCCATAGTTGCTGTAAACCCGCCAAATCACCCTGACGCTGACGTAGCAGCTCGACGTATGCGAGAGCTCGAGCTTTGGTCAATACGGTGGGATGTAATGCCTTGCGTTTCCCCAGTTGTCGGCTCAGCCTGATAACATCTTTCCATAAACCTGCTTGCTGGCACGCCAACAGTTCCAACCGCAGCGCCTGGACATGGCGTGCGCCACTGGAATGCAGTTGTCGTATCGCCTCTAGTGCGGCGCTACTGTCGCCTGCTTCCAGATGCAGCTCAGCCTCAGTAATCAGGCGGGCGGTGCGGATTGTATTGTCTGCGGCAGCACGACTCAACCACTGGTCGCGCCGGTCAAATAGGTGCAGGCGGTGGCTACTGCGGGCAGCAATCAAAGCGGCTAAAGCCTGATAACCTCCAGTGACCGTGACTGACTGGGCAAATTTTTCAGCTCGCCCAAATCGACCTTCCAAATAGGCCTGCAATGCGAGTCTCAGCGCATTGAATGAAGCCTCACGCCCACGACGTTCTCGATATTGGCGCACTTTCCCCGGAAAATCGAGCGTCATGGCAACCACGCGTAGCGTGCCGTAAAGCAACAGAAACAAAATACATAGCGATGCAATAAAAAAGTTCAGTGAAACATCAAGTCGCCACGGGGGAATAACGATTACCACACTACCCTGGTTATACTGCGCGAGCAAAGCCAAGGCCACTGCTGCAGCAAGAAGCACCACACACCAAAACAAGGCGCGCATGACTAACGCTCCTTACCTGTGGGGCGCACTGCAGCCAGATCCGGTTTGAAATTGCGAACGGCATTCAGGCTTTCACTCAGATTGGGTAAAGCAACGCTGACCTCTGACTGTCGTAACTGATCGAGCAACTGCATCGCGGTTTGAACATTTTTTTGCTGCTGATCAAAATATTGGCTCAGGAGACGTTTTGATGCCTGAACATCCTGCTGAAAACCGGACTCATTACGCGCTATAACCTGTAGCCTGGCATTCAAGAGGCGTAATTTCAGGTTTTCGCGTAAAAAATACGACTGCGCTGGAGCCAGTAACATCACTTCTGGGTCGCTCAGCTTACGAACCTGAAACAAGGTTTGGAACTGCTGCCTGACCCCGCCCCATAGGCTGGATAGCCAGGCGGCTCCCCACCATCTGCTGGTGGTCTCGGCCGATTCTGTAGACGGTGATTGTGGTGGGGGCTGAGACTGGCCTTTGGGTACGGTCTGGGCATCAGCTAACAGGGGTAAGGTTTCAACCGTCTGGATCAGCTGATCCAGTTTGACAACCAGTCCAGATAAATCGGTTGTCGGCAAGGCTTTGAGCCGTTCGATATCACGTGCCAAGGCGCGGCGGACTCCAAGAAATTGAGGTCGATCCACACGCGCCAACCGACTATCGGCGTTCTGGAGCAGGATCAACGCCGCCTGAACATTCCCCGCCAATTGCAGTTGCTGTGCTGCCAGCGAAACCAGTTGTTCGAGCTCAGCCGCCAGTGCATCATCCCTATGCCGTGAAAGCTCGGTATACAGCTGTTCCAGGGCTGCCTGTTGTGCCTGCGATTCGGCCAGACGGACTTCGAGTAACAAAATCTTCTTTTGCGCTTCAGCCAGCACTGCGCCTGCCTCCAGGACTCTTTTCTCAGTCTCCTGGCTGCGTTGATTCGAATCGGCAATGCGCTGGGAAAATTCACGCTGGGTACGCTGTATTTCCCAGGTGTTACGTCCAACCCAAAAGACTAACAACCCTAGCACCAATAGCCAGAACAGGCGCAGCGCCCAGGGACGACGCCACCAGAGCTGTGGTCTGGTCGTATTGAGCTTTTCAGCGGCAGGATTTTCAGAGAGTTCAGACATGTAGTGATTCTAGCGCGGCTTTGAGTGCTTGTTCGCCAGGCCTGCACTTTATAACCTGTGTAAAGCCCGCCTGTTGTGCAGCCAAAGCAACACGTTCATGCGTTACCAGTACGGGGGCTTGCCAGCACCTGCTTTGCAATTCGACATCGCCTGATTGTTGTATTAGCTGACCCAACGCCAGCGTGGCTTCGCTGCTGCTCAACAGCCAGACCTGGCGGCCGTTGTGCGCCAAAGACTGCAGCCTGGCTTCAACCTCGGCGGTAAACTGCAAACAGCGGCGCGAATAAACCAATGCATGATCAACTGTAATCGCTTGCGCCCGCAGCCATGCGGCCAGTAATTCACGCCCACCTTGTCCCTTCACCAGCAAAGCACGACGAATATCTTTCATCCAGCTCTGTTGTTGCATGACCCGTATCAGCGCTTCACTGTCCCACGGCTGATCCTGCTCTGGACAAATCCAACAGGGTTCGGACTCAGGGTAATAGTGGCGCATCATGTCACGGCTACCATCACCCATCAGACCAATACGCTGGTGCTTGCCCCAATGTACGGTCTTGCTGTCCAGCGGTTCAAGCGCATAACGTATGGCATTGGGGCTGGAGAAATGGATGAAATCGTACTGATGCAACTGCTGTAAATGGGTTCGGGTTTGGTCAGACCAGGGTACTGGCTCGATAGTCAAAAGTGGCATCAACAGCACCGGATAATCCCAGGTTTGCAACTGCTGCTGCAGTGCTGCCGCTTGTTCGGCAGGCCGTGTCACCACGACAAGGGGTTTGGCTGACACCCTCAGACTCCCGGAACGGGAGCAAGCAATTCATTCGCACCTTGCTGTAACAAAGCTTGTGCCACACGGTAACCTAGAGCTTCGGCATCTGCCACTGTTCCCTGGGCATGATGGCGCAAAATGCGCTGCCCATCAATCGAGGCCACCAGGGCACGTAAATATAAAGTGTTGTCGTGTAATTCGGCGTAGGCTGCTATTGGTGTTTCGCAACTGCCGCCCAGATGCCGGAGCACGGCACGTTCGGCAGAGACGCAGGCGAAAGTCTCACCGTCATGTAGTTGCCGCAAAACCTGTAGCCGGTCTGCTTCGGTCTGTAATATTTCAATCGCCATGGCGCCCTGACCTGCGGCAGGCAGCGATTCCTCTGCTGTCAGCACCGCACGTATTCGACTGGCCAGACCCAGGCGTTTGAGCCCAGCACAAGCCAGTACCAGAGCGTCGAATTCACCAGCGTCAAGCTTGGACAAGCGTGTATCGAGGTTGCCGCGTACTGGCAGAAAGTGCAAATGCGGATAAGCTGCTTTCAACTGCGCGCTGCGTCTGAGACTCGAGGTGCCCACGCGCGCGCCTTGCGGCATGGCGGCGAAGCTGGCATAACGGCTTGATACCAGCGCATCCCAGGGAATTTCGCGTGGCAGTACGGCGGCTAGGCAAAAAGGTTCGGGCAAAGACATCGGCACATCTTTCAGCGAGTGTACCGCCAGATCAGCCCGGCGCTCGAGCAGGGACTGCTCCAGCTCTTTGACGAATAAACCTTTGCCACCTATCTTGGCCAGACTGCGATCAAGAATCTGGTCGCCACGGGTAGTCATGCCCAGAATACTGACAGGCTGATCAGGGCAGAATTGCCGCAATAGTGTTTGAACATGCTCGGCCTGCCACATCGCCAGTCGCGATTGGCGCGACGCAATTACCATCATACGGATTTTCCGTGCGCCGTAACCCAATCGCGAATCAGACTGCGGTGTGAGTCACTGATCGTGACGAATTGCATACCAATACGATACATGCCGCCTGAAATGACCGAGTGCACCACCTTGCCGGTAAAGATGACTTGTTCCTGACGTAACAAATCGACGCTCAGGGGAACCATCACGGCCATCTGGAATGACTGCCCCATGGGTAATGCCATTTCAGTGACAACCCCAAGACCACCTTCAGATACATTGACCACCTTGATCGCTTGCGGTTGGCTATTGATGCGTATCGCACCACGCCAGCTGACATTGGCTCGCAAATGCTTGCGTCCATCACGACCGGCGGCGGCGGGCGCTACTGCTGCCGTAACTGCAGCCGCCAGATCGGGGGGGGCACCCTCCGGAGGCAACTCCGGGCTGATACCAGCCTCAGGAAGCTTTTGTTCCTGTGCGTCAGTATCGGAGGGGTTGTTGTTATCGTTCACGTCACAAATAAGGGTTGGTAGGCCGTGAGGGACTTGAACCCCCGACCAAGGGATTATGAGTCCCCTGCTCTAACCAACTGAGCTAACGGCCCGTTGTTACTTCAGTTTCCACCTTCCAGAAAGCTTTTAAGTTTATCGCTGCGGCTAGGATGGCGCAGTTTTCGCAGCGCCTTGGCTTCGATCTGACGAATACGCTCACGCGTCACATCAAATTGCTTGCCGACTTCCTCCAGCGTGTGGTCAGTACTCATTTCAATACCAAAACGCATGCGCAGTACCTTGGCCTCGCGTGGCGTCAGCGAATCCAGCACTTCCTTGGTCACTCCCGACAAACTGGCATACTGCGCCGCATCGACCGGTGACAGGGTGGCAGTATCTTCAATAAAGTCACCCAGATGAGAATCATCGTCATCGCCAATCGGGGTTTCCATCGAGATCGGCTCTTTGGAAATTTTCATGATCTTGCGAATCTTGTCTTCCGGCATTTCCATCCGTGCTGCCAGTGTCGCCGCGTCAGGCTCTATTCCTGTTTCCTGCAAAATCTGACGACTGATACGGTTCATTTTATTGATCGTTTCAATCATGTGCACCGGTATACGAATAGTACGTGCCTGATCGGCAATCGAGCGGGTAATGGCCTGCCGTATCCACCAGGTAGCGTAGGTCGAAAATTTATAGCCACGACGATATTCAAATTTATCGACCGCTTTCATCAGGCCAATATTGCCTTCCTGGATCAAGTCAAGAAATTGCAGACCACGATTGGTATATTTTTTGGCAATTGAAATCACCAGTCGCAGGTTGGCTTCAGTCATTTCGCGCTTGGCTTTACGCGCCTTGGATTCACCCATGGCCATTTCACGATGCACCTCACGCAAATCGGTCAGGTTCAGCAGGACACGCGCCTGCAAATCTATCAGTTTTTGCTGCAATTCATGAATGGCTGGCAAATTGCGCCCCATTGTTGCCGAGTAGGGATGAGCCGCAGCAATTTCCTTTTCAGCCCATTTCAGATTGGTCTCGTTGCCGGGAAACGCCTTGATGAAGTGGTTGCGCGGCATATGGCAGCGACGTACGCAGATATCCATGATCTGGCGCTCTACCTGCCTGACCTGATCCACCTGGGCGCGCAGTGAATCGCACAACTGTTCGACAATCTTGGCCGAAAAACGAATTGTCATGAGCTCGGCTGAAATAGCTTCCTGCGCCTTGACATAAGATTTGCCACCATAGCCTTCCTTGTCAAAGGCAGCGCGCATTTTTTCAAACAACTTCGAGACAATCTCGAATTTTTCCAGCGTATCTTTTTTCAACTGTTCCAACTGGGCGGCACTGACACCAGCGGCAGCATCGGCGTCATCCTCCTCATCAGCGTCCAGGTCCTCATCATCGTCAAAATCATCCTCAGCCGCCGTAGCAGCCAGTGCGGCTTCATCGGGGGCGTTCGGATCAATCAGACCATCGACCACATCATCAACCGCCAGCTCGCCGCTATTGATTTTTCCTGCCAGCTCCAGAATCTGAACGATGGTGGTCGGGCAGGAAGAAATGGCGTGCACCATGTGACGCAGGCCATCTTCAATGCGCTTGGCGATTTCAATTTCACCCTCGCGTGTCAACAGCTCGACCGTGCCCATTTCGCGCATATACATGCGCACCGGGTCAGTGGTGCGGCCAAACTCGGAATCGACCGTAGATAGCGCCGCCTCGGCCTCTTCTTCAGCATCATCATCGCTGGCAATTGCCGGCACATTGTCATTCATTAACAAGGTTTCGGCATCGGGGGCTTGCTCATAGACGGCAATACCCATATCACCAAAGGTGCTGATGATGGTCTCGATAGCCTCTGGATCAATAACATTGTCGGGCAAGTGATCATTGATTTCGGCGTAAGTCAGAAAGCCGCGTTCCTTGCCGAGTTTGATCAGGGCTTTCAGCTTGCTGCGACGCGCTTCCAGCTCCTGTTCGGTAATGTTGGCACCCGAGCCAAATTCACGTATGAGCTTGTTTTCCTTGGCCTTGCTGGCTTTACCGCGCTTCGGCGCCGCTTCGGCCGCCTCGGCAATAGCGACATCGGCGTCATCGGTCAAAACCACGGTAGGCTTACGACCGGGTTTACCCTTGACTTTCGGGACTTCAACCGGCGCCAGGTCTGGCTTGACGACAGGCTCAGGGGGCTGCACCTGCTTGGATAATCTGGATTCTTTCTCAACAACTTTCGGTGTCGCTGCTTTGGCACCTGATTGCGTCTTGGCCGTGGTTTTTACGACTGACTTCGGTGCTGCTATTTTTTTATCGACGGTACTTTTCTTGACCGCAGCTGGCACCTTGGCCGCCGGCTTTTTCGCTGCCACGGTTTTTTTATCTGCAGACACAACCTTGGTCGTGGTTTTTTTCGCTTCGACCTTTTTGGCTGGCACCTTGGCCGCCGCTTTCTTCGCAGCCGGAGTTTTCACCGCAGTTTTCGTCTTGCCCGATGGTTTGGTCTGGGCCGATTTGACGCTTTGAACCTTGGGCTTTTTTGCCGGAACTGATTTCGCTGAAACTTTTTTTGCCGCTTTGGAAGTTGCCATCTGCCTCGAACCTCTTGAAACACGTCTGGCACCAAGCCGGCGCGCAACGCACCCCGGCTCTGCCAAGTCTTTGATTTTAAAAACCTTCGAGCATACCATTATTTGCCGTCATTGCGGCGCAATTCAAGCTGCCTTGCCTCCAAATCGCGTAAAACTTTTTGCAAATTTCGCAAGCGCTCCAGATCTTCCGCCCCTGGCTCGGCTAAGTGGCTGATTTCATTCATTTCCAGCCTGAGTCGTGCCAGCCGCAATTTGATCACCCCTGCCTGCAAATTGGCTACCGCCAGTGTTTCGTCGGTAAGCAGCGGGGCTCCGGTCGGGCTGTCTGACCCCATAATCTGCCGTAACAAGCGTTCCAGGTCGGGCGCGTAGTCAGACTCGCCCAAAACCGCGCTGATTTCAGCCAGATGGGGCAAGCCAGGCTGACCCAACCTGCCTACCAGCCAGCGTGCCAATTCGCCCAGCAGTGCCTCACTTTCCGTGAGTAATACCCGGTCTTCATCAGACAAGGCTGAAAATGCCGCAGGCGCGGCAATCAGGTCACGTGCCAGTCGCAACTCCAGATCCAGCATTTCGGTCTTGCGTCCGGCCGCCGGGACATGAAAGCGGCCACCCGGACCACCGTCCCAGCGACTGCGTATGCCTGCCAGTTGGGCGAATTCACGCGCGTCCAGTTGTGCAATCTGCGCCAGTTCACGAATGATCTGGGCTCGCAGCGCGCCGAACGGCATGGCCTGCAATAATGGTTTGGCCTCAAGCTGCAATCGTGCGCGGCCTTCGGCAGTGTTCAAATCAAAGCGGGTAGTCAGTTCGCGTAACAAGAATTGTGACAGAGGCAAGGCACGTTCCACCTCCTGCTGAAATGCTGCCGTTCCAAATTCGCGTACATAAGTGTCCGGATCATGTTCCGGTGGCAGGAATAAAAAGCTCAGCAGCTTGTCATCGGCTGCCAGCGGCAGTGCAGCCTCGAGCGCGCGCCACGCCGCCTTGCGCCCGGCCTGATCGCCATCAAAACTGAAGACCACACGGTCGGTCTGTCGCAACAATTTCTGCACATGGACGGCACTGCAGGCAGTGCCCAACGTCGCCACCGCATTAGGCAAACCCGACTGCGCCAGTGCGACGACATCCATATAGCCCTCTACCACCAGCACATATCCCGCCTGCCGAATCGCCTGTCGCGCTTCGAACAATCCGTACAGTTCGCTGCCTTTGCTAAATACCGGCGTTTCCGGGGAATTGAGATATTTCGGTTCGCCCTGATCAATCACCCGACCGCCAAACGCAATCACCTCACCACGCACATTGCGTATCGGAAACATGATGCGATCACGGAAGCGATCGTAGCGTTTATCACCCTGTTCTTTATTGATGACCAAACCCGCTACCTGCAATTCCGGCCGGGAATAATCGACAAAAACCCCACGCAATCCATCCCAGGCATCGGGCGCATAGCCTAAACCGTAATCACGCGCCACTTCACCTGAAACACCGCGTTGTTTCAGGTAGTCCACGGCTCGTGGCGTAGCACGCAAAGCCTGTTTATAAAATGCAGCAGCTTGCGCCAGAATTTCGACCAGACTGGTCGATTCGGCTTTTTTTTGTGCCTGCTGTTGTGGACTCAAACCTGAAGGTTCCTGCGGCACGATCATGCCGCACGATTGTGCCAGTTCATTCACTGCATCGGGAAAAGACAGGCCGGAATATTCCATCAGAAAGCTGATCGCCGTACCGTGCGCGCCGCAGCCAAAACAATGATAAAACTGCTTGGCCGGACTGACCGTGAAACTGGGTGATTTTTCATGATGGAACGGGCAAAGCCCCATGAAATTGGCACCGCCTTTTTTCAGAGTGACATAGCGCCCCACCACATCGACCACATCGACGCGGTTAAGCAAATCGGTAATGAAGTGTTGGGGAATCATGGTGACGCTCGCACCATGAGTGTAACTACTTTGATAAAGCCTGCTTGACCTGGGCCGACACTGCGGTCATATCAGCACGCCCGGCGAGGCGGGTTTTGACCAAGGTCATGACCTTACCCATGTCCTGCGGGCCGGACGCCGCAGCCTCGGCCACGGCGGCACTGACCACCGCTGCAATTTCGTCTGCATTGGCCTGCTGCGGCATGTAAGCCGCGATAACCTCGATTTCGGCCTGCTCTTTATCGGCCAGATCCTGGCGCGCACCCGCAATAAATTGCTGGATCGCATCTTTACGCTGCTTGAGCATTTTTTCAATAATGGCCAGAACCTGCGTGTCATTGAGCTCAATGCGCTCGTCCACCTCTTTTTGCTTGATGGCAGCGGTGAGCAAACGAATAGTGCCAAGCCGTGCGCCGTCTTTGGCGCGCATGGCCGTTTTCATGTCCTCGGTAATGCGCTCTTTCAGGCCCATAAAATCTCCGATAAAAGCAATAAAACCCGCGGTGGCGTTCCAGCGCGGGTTGTGTTCATCCAGCCCAAGGCTGGAAAGATCAATACATTTTCTTGGGTAACTGCTGACTGCGGATGCGCTTGTAATGACGCTTGACCGCGGCGGCCAGTTTACGCTTGCGCTCGGCCGTGGGTTTTTCATAAAACTCACGGGCGCGCAGTTCGGTCAGCAAACCGGTTTTTTCAATCGTGCGCTTAAAACGGCGCATAGCCACTTCAAACGGCTCGTTTTCTTTCACTTTAATAATGGGCATTCAACAACACCTTAAATAGAAGGACGGAATCTTACAAAGCCTATAATTCTATCATACCGCTTGACCACATGCATGGGCGCTGGCCCATGCCCACTGGAAATTGTAGCCGCCGAGCCAGCCGGTCACATCGACCACCTCGCCCACAAAATGCAAGCCGGGCACCTTTTTGGCTTCCAGCGTGGCTTGCGACAGTTCAACAGTATCGACACCACCGCGCATAACCTCGGCTTTGCGCCAGCCTTCCGAGCCGGATGGAACCAATTTCCAGCCCTGTAATGACTTTCCCAGGCCAGCTAACACCTGGTCGGGTACCTCGGCCAGTCTACACTCAGCCCAGTCAGACCAGGCCGCCTGTTGCAGCCAGCCTTCAGCCAGCCGGCGCGGCAGCCACGACTGCAGAACACGGCCTAGTTGTTGCCTACCATGTGCCTTAAGCTGGCATAAGACCGCTTCCAGCTCCAGCGTCGGGATTAAATCCAGGCATAGCGCCTGTCCAGCATGCCAGTAGCTCGATATTTGCAAAATCGCTGGCCCAGACAGCCCCCGATGGGTGAATAACAGATCCTCCAGGAAGTCGCCGTCGCCGCTACTGACCCGCACTGGCAGCGATACCCCGGCCAAAGCCACAAACGGCTGCCAAACTTCGGCAGCAAAGGTCAGCGGTACCAGCGCCGGTCTGGGCTCGACAATTTTGAGGCCAAATTGCCGTGCGACCCGTAAGCCATAATCACTGGCTCCAATTTTCGGAATCGACATCCCGCCGCTGGCAATAACGACCCGCCCGGTGGATATCTCGCCCTGATCCGTTGCCACGACAAAGCCACTGTTTTCACGCCGAATGGCCTTGACACTGCACGGCATACGCCACTGCACCGCGCCGCGTTCACATTCACGGCGCAGCAGTTCAATAATTTGCTCGGAGGACTGGTCACAAAACAATTGCCCGCGGTGTTTTTCGTGATAGCCAATGCCGTAACTTTTCACCAGCGCAATGAAATCTTGCGGGCTGTAGCGCGCCAGCGCGGAGCGGCAGAAATGGGGATTGCGGGAAATGAAATGCTCGGGCGCAGTATTCAGATTGGTAAAGTTGCAGCGCCCGCCGCCCGAGATACGGATTTTTTCGCCCAGCTTCGAGGCATGATCGACCAAAATCACACGCCGGCCCCGCTGTCCGGCAACCGCCGCGCACATCATGCCGGCGGCGCCCGCGCCGACAACCACCACGTCCGTCAGGACAGAAGTCAAGCCTAGCCTTTGAAAAACTCGGACATCCGATCCATCCAGCCTTTGGCTTGGGGCGAGTGCTTGGCGCCTCCTTCCTTCATGCTGGTTTCCAGGTCACGCAACAACTGCCTTTGCTTGTCAGTCAGACGCACCGGGGTTTCAAGTGCTACATGACAATACAAATCACCCGGATAACTGGAGCGTACGCCCTTGATACCCTTGCCACGCAAACGGAAAGTCTTGCCGGATTGCGTACCTTCGGGAACCGTAATCGAAGCCGAGCCAGTCAGGGTAGGCACCTCAATATCACCGCCGAGCGCTGCAGTAGTGAAGCTGATGGGAACCTGACAATGCAAATCATCACCCTCGCGTTCAAACACCGAGTGCGCCTTGACATGAATTTCAACATACAAGTCACCCGCAGGACCGCCGTTCAGGCCGGGCTCACCATTACCTGAAGAGCGTATGCGCATACCATTGTCGATACCGGCCGGAATCTTGACTTCCAGGGTCTTGGTTTTCTTGACCTTGCCGACACCATCACACGTGGTACAAGGCTCTGGAATGACCTTACC
Source organism: Burkholderiales bacterium UBA4657 (assembly GCA_002405475.1). GTDB lineage: Bacteria > Pseudomonadota > Gammaproteobacteria > Burkholderiales > Burkholderiaceae_E > UBA4657. Next base: position 43,758 of record DHLX01000042.1, read on the forward strand.
CGAACCGTGACAGCGGGGACAGGTTTGTTGCAGGCTGAAAAAGCCCTGTTGTACCCGCACCGTGCCAGTACCACCGCAGGTGCTACAGGTTTGTGGCTTGGTGCCAGGCTTGGCACCGCTACCATGGCAGGTATCACATTCCGACCAGGATGGTACTTTGATCGTGGTGGTAAATCCCTCGGCCGCCTGCTCCAGAGAAATTTCCATGTTGTAGCGCAGGTCTGCACCACGAAAGGCGCGATTGCCCTGGCCGTTACGCGCACCACCAAAAATATCGCCAAAGATGCCGCCAAAAATATCCTCGAAACCACCCGCACCATCACCACCGCCAGGGCGGAAACCGCCACCGGCATTCGGGTCAACGCCAGCATGACCGAAACGGTCATAGGCAGCGCGCTTTTGTTCGTCGGACAGCATCTCGTAAGCCTCTTTGGCTTCCTTGAATTTGTCCTCGGCCTCCTTGTTATCCGGATTGCGATCCGGATGGTATTTCATGGCGAGCTTACGGTACGCCTTCTTGATTTCATCGTCCGAGGCGTTTTTGGCAACGCCCAGCACCTCGTAATAATCACGTTTCGCCATAATCGACCGCTACGAACTTAATCGCGCTTGACCTCCTTGAAATCGGCATCCACCACATCGTCCTCTTTGGCGGTAGAAGCAGATTCCGCGCCAGCAGCCTGGGTTGACCCGGCAGCCTGCGACTCGGCATACATTTTTTCGCCAAGTTTTTGTGAGGCGGTCATCAAGGCGTTCGATTTGGCTTCAATCGCATCCTTGTCATCGCCTTTCAGCGCTTCCTCCAGCTCTTTGACCGCAGCCTCGATTTTTTCCTTTTCACCGGCTTCCAGTTTGTCACCGTGTTCGGTCAAGGCTTTTTTCGTGGCGTGTACGGCGGCATCGCCAGCATTACGCGCCTGAGTCAACTCCAGGCGCTTCGTGTCTTCGGCTTTATTGGCCTCGGCATCACGCACCATGCGCTGAATTTCGTCTTCGGTCAGACCCGAGTTGGCCTTGATGGTAATTTTGTTTTCCTTGCCGGTCGCCTTGTCTTTGGCGCTGACATGCAAAATACCATTGGCATCAATGTCGAACGTGACTTCAATTTGCGGTGTGCCACGCGCTGCCGGGGGAATACCTTCCAGATTGAATTCACCCAGTAATTTATTGCCCGTTGCAATATCACGCTCACCCTGAAACACCTTGATCGTCACTGCTGGCTGGTTGTCATCAGCAGTCGAGAAGGTTTGTGAAAACTTGGTCGGGATGGTGGTGTTCTTTTGAATCATCTTGGTCATGACGCCGCCCAGGGTTTCAATACCCAGTGACAAGGGGGTAACGTCAAGCAGCAATACGTCTTTGCGATCGCCCGACAAGACCGAGCCTTGAATGGCAGCGCCCACGGCCACGGCCTCATCCGGGTTCACGTCCTTGCGCGGCTCCTGGGCGAAAAATTCCTTGACCTTTTCCTGCACCTTGGGCATGCGCGTCATGCCACCGACCAGAATCACGTCCTGAATGTCAGACACCTTGACACCGGCATCCTTAATCGCGATACGGCACGGCTCGATGCTGCGTTCAATCAGTTCTTCGACCAAAGACTCGAGCTTGGCGCGCGTCAGCTTCATATTCAGGTGTTTCGGCCCGGAAGCATCGGCGGTAATGTAGGGTAGGTTGATTTCGGTCTGCTGGCTCGAAGACAATTCAATCTTGGCCTTTTCTGCGGCATCTTTCAGACGTTGCAAAGCCAGTACATCTTTCGACAAATCGGCACCCGACTCTTTTTTGAACTCGGTCACAATATAGTCGATGATGCGCTGATCAAAATCTTCGCCGCCGAGGAAGGTGTCGCCATTGGTGGACAAGACTTCAAACTGCTTCTCGCCATCGACATCGGCAATTTCAATAATCGAAATATCAAAGGTACCACCGCCGAGATCGTAAACCGCAATTTTGCGGTCGCCCTTGCCGACCTTGTCCAGACCAAAGGCCAGCGCTGCCGCGGTCGGTTCGTTGATAATTCGCTTGACATCCAGACCGGCAATACGGCCCGCGTCTTTCGTGGCCTGACGCTGACTATCGTTAAAATAGGCCGGCACGGTAATGACCGCCTCGGTCACTTCCTCACCCAGATAATCTTCCGCCGTCTTCTTCATCTTGCGCAATACTTCAGCGCTGACTTGCGGCGGCGCCAGTTTTTTGTCGCGCACCTGCACCCAGGCATCGCCGTTGTCAGCTTTGACAATCGAGTAAGGCATCAGGTTAATGTCTTTCTGGACTTCTTTTTCTTCAAACTTACGGCCAATAAGACGCTTGACCGCATACAAGGTATTTTTCGGATTGGTCACGGCCTGACGCTTGGCGGGCGCACCCACAAGTATTTCACCGTCTTCCATGTAGGCAATAATCGACGGCGTGGTACGTGCGCCCTCGGCATTTTCAATGACCTTGGGCTGGCCGGCCTCAAGAATGGCGACGCACGAGTTGGTCGTTCCCAGGTCAATCCCTATCATTTTTCCCATAATTTTTTCCTTTGCTCAATCAATGATTCTGTTTGCTGTAAATGGCCTTGAGCGTCATAAATTCAAGACCAGCACCCGCTTGAAAGCCTATTGTCCTGCCGCCACCGTCACCAGTGCCGGGCGCAGGACCCGGTCTGCAATCAGGTAGCCGCGCTGCATCACGGCCACCACGGTATTCGGTTCAGCCTCGGCGGGTACGCTTGCAATGGCCTGGTGTCGGCGCGGGTCAAATTTTTCGCCCACCGGGTTAAGCTCGACCACCCCGCCTTTTTCAAACGCTGCCACTAACTGACGCAAGGTTATCTCCATACCTTCCTTCATGGTCTCGGGCGTGGCATTTTGCGTGGTCAGCGCCGCGTGCAATGAATCCATGACTGGCACCAGACTTTCAGCAAATTTTTCAATACCATACTTATGCGCCTTGGCCACTTCGTCCTGGGAACGGCGACGGACATTATCCGCCTCGGCCTTGGCGCGCAAATAGGCGTCCTGCAATTCCGCCACTTTAGCAAGCGCCGCATCCAGCTCAATCTGTAGCTGGTTGTGCGAATGCCCACTCGAAATGGACGTAGTGTCAGGTGTTGTTTCTGCCGGTGCTTCGGAGCTGGCCGGCCGGGATTCGGATTCGTTCATAAATTTGTATATTATTCAATAACTTATGATTTGTCAGGTGGTGATATGAGGGTGATGACGACATTTTCAAGGGTCTGGCTGCCATTTTTGCTTACAAAGACGGTGGCCTCATTGCGCGAATGCCGCACCCGCTCAAGGTAGCATCACAAGCATGGTTACTGCTCCTGAATCCCGTCTAGCTGGCCTGCGGCTGCTGCATCTACTGGCTACCGCCCTGCTGTCTCTGGGCAGCTCCTATGCGCTGGCACAAACCGGCTATAGCGTCAGTGTTCTGGAGCAAAACTGGCGCGATGAAATGCGTCAACGTGAATTACCGGTCAAGCTGCGTTTACCCATAGGTCGGCAGAGTACTGAACGTTTTCCGGTCGTGCTGTTTTCTCACGGCCTGGGCGGCAGTCGCGAGGCAGGTAGCAAATGGGGTGAATTCTGGTCAACGCACGGCTATATTGTGGTGCATATCCAGCATCCGGGTAGCGATGAAAGCATTATCGAGCCACAACTCAGCCCGGCTGATATTCGGCACGCGCTACGACAGGCCGCCAGTGGACAACAATTGCATGAGCGCGTTTCCGACATCAAGTTCGTTCTGGACGAAATACAACGCCGCGCCGAATTCCGTCAAGCCGACCTGAGCCGTATTGGCATGAGCGGCCATTCCTTTGGCGCACTCACCACGCAAATTCTTGCCGGACAAAATGCTGGCGCCAGGCCGGCGCGACATTCCGATCCACGTATCAAGGCTGCAATAGCCTTTAGCCCCAGCGTGCGTAACCATATCGATGCTGAAACCCAGTTCAACGAAGTCAGGCTACCTTTCATGAGCGTAACCGGCACGCTCGATGGCGACTGGTATGGGCGGGTGGTCGCACCGGAAGAGCGAACACGACCTTTTTATGCCATGCCCGGCGGCGATAAGTTTCTGGTGCTGTTCCATAATGGAGACCACGCGATTTTCAGTGGTAGGGCTGGCTTGGCAGAACGACGGCGTCAGTCACAGGCCATCGCAAACGATGCCCGCATTACGCGCCTCACGCAAATGCTGACACTGGCTTTCTGGGATGCCTATTTGCGCGACATGGCGTCTGCACAAGAGTGGCTGGCAACCCGTGCTACCAGTGCCCTGGGACCACAAGACCGGTTTGAACAACGTTAAACCAGATTACCGGCGCCCAGCGCCTGCGCGCGCGCTCTACTGGCCTGCGCCTCGGCAATGGCACCTGGCTTGTCTTCTATGCGTCGTAACCAGCCTACCCCATGCAATTCACAGGAATCAGCCAGCGACTCAATCCAGTCGCTACTGTCGTTCAGGCAAGGAATATAGTAAAACGCTTCACCACCGGCCTGAAGAAAGTCCTGCTTGGCCTCCATGGCAATTTCTTCCAGGGTTTCCAGACAGTCAGAAGTAAACCCCGGGCAAATGACATCGACCCGTTTTACCCCCTGTTTGGCTAGTTGTTGCAAGGTGGGCGCGGTATAGGGCTTCAACCACTCGGCCTTACCGAAGCGCGACTGAAAACTGACAATGACTTCTTCCTTGGGCAAACGCAAGCGCTCGGCCAGCAAGCGTGCCGTTTTATAGCATTCGCAATGGTAAGGGTCGCCCAGTTCCAGCGTACGTCTGGGCATGCCATGAAAACTCATGACCAGTTTTTCACCACGACCGTTTTTCTCCCAGTGCGCCAACAAGGACTTGGCCAGCGCACCGATATAACGTGACTGGTCGTGATAATGCTTGACGAAACGCAACTCGGGCACATTGCGCATGGTCTTGGCCGCATCAAAAACCGCATCAAAAACACTGGCAGTAGTGGCAGCGGAATATTGCGGGTAGAGCGGCAAGACCAGCACCCGGTCGCAACCGCGCCGCTCCAGCTCCAGCAATGCCGTTTCCACACTAGGCTGGCCGTAGCGCATGGCATAGACCACTTCAACGTCATAGCCACGCTGGGCTAAAAAACCTGGCAATAATTTGGCCTGCTTTTCTGTCCAGACCTTGAGCGGTGAGCCTTCCGGCGTCCAGATGCTGGCGTACTTGGCGGCTGATTTACCACTACGGAGCGGCAGAATGAGGCCGTGAAGTAACAGCCACCAAATAAAACGTGGAATTTCCACCACGCGCCGGTCAGATAAAAATTGTGCAAGATAGCGTTTCACCGCCGAACGTGTGGGCGCATCGGGGGTACCCAGATTCACCAGTAAAATGCCCGAACGTGACAGACTGCCGTGCTGATAGGGTGCGGTCGGTTTCATCGTGTCATAACCATTCAAAATCTCCTGCGCTGCGAACACCATGCAGCGTCATGCCATAACGCTGCAATTCATCATTGCGCCACTGTCGTTCACGTTGCTTGCGCTGAAACTTGTTCCACTTGCGCTGCCACCACGGCTGGTGCAATAGCCGGTAGTTATAGCGATAAGGCAAATTGGCATTCATCGACAAGCCACGTTCGCGTTTCATCGCCGTCTGGGTAATCGACCCGAAATGATGCAGCCAGGAAGCCCCCGTGATGGCACAACGAACCCCCGCCTTGTCCAACTCGTGAAAGAACAGCGTATCTTCATAGCCCAATAGTCGGGGCGCACTGCGGAAATATTCCACCTCGAACCAGACCGACTCATGCACCGCCAGACAAACCGCATGCCGGGCACCGAAGCGGTGGACATTGGCCATGCTGCTGGCAGTTTGCGTCGAAAACGACTCAAAATCATAATCCAGTGCGCCTTCAATCAGGGCCGGGGAAATGACTTTAACGTCGAGCGATTGGGCGGCGGCAATCAAATTCTCGACCCAGCCAGCACTGACAATCACATCATTATTCATGATGATGGTCCACTCGGCCTGTAGCGCCCAGGCGCCCTGATTCCAGGCGACACCACAACTCATATTTTTCTTGTTAAAAATGCGCGCGCCCACAGGCAATGACTGCAAATACGACACGGTGCCGTCGGTCGAGCCATTGTCCACCGCCACCACACGACTTAAGGGTATACCGTGTTTAACCAGACTTTCCACACACTGGCGCGTATAGTCCACCTGGTTGTAGCAGGCAAAAGTCAGTGCGTAATCGTCAGGAGACATGGTTTTTCCCTGGGCTGGGTGTTGGGTCGGCACTCAGGCACTGCGCGGCGAGTATCGCCACCATAAGCCCATAAATCGACGAGGTAAATTTCAGGTTGAACGTTTCAGTGGACAGCCCAAAAAAGAAAATACTTGAGATATACATTAGGCCCAAAACTCCCGCAGCCGAAACTGCGGCATGCGTACTACGTGCGCTCTTGTAAAACAGCACCAAAGGAATAAGTAATTGCGCCAAATACGCCAGCAAGCCAAAAACCCCTGAACGCAGCAAATTTTGCATTAACTCATTATGCACGCCGTTATGCCGGATGCCGAACTCGAGGGTGGGCGTAGCAATAGGCGCCAAAGCCGGTATTTGCATGACATTCGGGGTCATGCCATCGCCATAACCGACCCAGGGGCTTTGTAACCACAAATACCAGGCAGCCCGTATGAATGACAGCCGCAATCCTGCCGAAGTATCTTGATGCCCTTGTTGAAAATATTGGATCCATTCAGACCAGGCGGCGCTGACCCGGACTAGAAATAAGTCAGCATGCCCCAGAAAAACAAAAGGCAGGATGACAGCCGCAGCGGCAAACCAAACCCAGGAAACCTTACGTTTTTTCCTCAGAAAAACAAGATAAATCAGCACTAGCGCCGGTAACGCCACCCAGGCACTGCGCGAGCCGCTACCAAAGCTCAGAAACACCCCGATAACAAAGCCACTCAACTGATACAAAGTGAGAGACAGAGATGGACGCTCATGATAATGCACCAACGCCAGACACATGAAAGCCAGTAACAGCACATATTGTCCCAGCGTTAAAGGATCAACAAAATAGGTAGCATAGCGACCGCCCCAGCGAGCCGTCAGTTCGGGGTTCAGCAGCACCAATGCCAATACAATCCAGAGCGACAGCGGCAAGACCAGACCCAAGACCTTGACGACGTTAAATTTCATCTGACGCAAATATAAAAAAATGACAAAACTGGCCAAAATGCGCACCGGTCCGTCGAACGGATTATCGTTCCACTGCCCACGCAACATTTGGCTGAAAAAAATCGCTAGAAATGGGGCCGACAGACAGAGCAGCAGCATTTTGTCCCAAAAATCCAGCTTTGCCGGGGCATTGCATCCCTGACGCCATTTTTTCGCATAATGCCAGACAGACAAGAGAAAAGCTGCGGCCAATAAAGCATTGAGCCAGCCCCTCAAGCTCAACATAAGTAGTGGCGCTATAGCCACCAAAGCCAAAGCTATTTTGTCAGCCAGCTGCAATTGACTGGCATCGGGCACCAGCTGAGCGTAAAGTTTGTTTATCATTAGTCTGCTTTTTATCCAGCCCCGAATTATATGCCCAGAATTTACGATTGCTTCTGTTTTTTTAACGAAGACCTGTTACTAGAACTGCGACTCGAAACCCTATGGGATGTGGTCGATGTCTTTGTCATTTCCGAAGCCTGTTTTACTCATGCCGGAAACCAGCGGGAGACGCATTTCAAACCCGAGCGTTTTGCCAAGTATCTCAGCAAGATCCGCTATCTTAAGCTGGAACAAAAACCGGCCGGAGAAAATGATTTCTGGCGTAACGAAAACGCCATCAGAAATCATCTGGCGCAGGGGCTGGGTGACGCGCAAAGCTCGGACTGGATCATCATCTCCGACCTCGACGAAATTCCACGACCAGAAAAAATTAAAGACTTCAACCCAAAACAGATACGGGCAGATTTTGTTCAAAACTATTACAGCTATTATCTGAATAACCAGTGGATCGGCGATGAAAATTCACCACATTCACAAAGAAACCCCTACTGGTACGGCAGCAAAATTACCACCTATGAACATTTTGTTCATTTTTTTCAGTCGAATGCCACCCAGGTGCGAAACTATAAATCTTCAGGCTGGACTCGCCCGATCAAGCGTTGGTGGTATAGGGAACTCGTGTTTCAAAAAATAGCTGATGGTGGTTGGCACTTTACCTGGATGTTTTCTCCTGAGGACATCATCAAGAAAATCGAAAGTACCGCGCATCAGGAATTCAATCTACCGTGTTATAAAGATAAAAATTACATCATCGAAACCATACGCAGTGGAAAAGACATAGTTAAACCTTACAGTCGCTATCGTCTACAAAAAATCGACGACTCCTTTCCAATTTACTTGCAGCAGAATCGCCCGCTATTTGCTGACTGGATTATTGAGCCGGACACGGCTCCTTGAGTATTTTGAGACAGGCTGCCAAGGTCGAATCGACAGAAAAACTTTTCGCGCATTGGCTGTCACCACGGCGACAGACAAAACCCCAGGGTAACGGATATTCCTGGGCACAACCATAACAGTCGATTTGTGCCGCTACCGGAACAAATATGCCATTCCTGCGCAAAGGTGCGCGCAGCGAATGATGTACCAGCGTAAAGAAGGCAACAATCGGTACCTGAGTGCTGGCAGCTATGTGCAAGGGTCCGGCATCGTAACCCACAAATAATCTTGATCGGGCAATTAACTCACGGGTTTGTTGCACACTGAACAAACCTCTGGCATCGACCGCACCGGGAAAATCCAGTGCCATATCAAGCTCAGGTGAACCCACTTGCAATATCGGCAAACCCGATTGGCGCGCCAGTTCTGACAGCAATTCGCGCCACAATGTAGCATCGACGTGACGGTAGGGCTGGTTGGCATCCTGGCGGTTGTGAGCCACTATGTAAGTTTGACCAACAGACTCTATATAGTGGTTCACAGTCAAAATATCTTGCTCGGTAGCAAAAATTTCTGGCTGTTTGTCGAAGTCTCTGAGGCCAAAGGCCTGAAAGGCATAAACATCCGTAATATGCGCTGCACGGTTTTTTTCCTGCGACATATCCAGATTCAGTATCCAGTCATAGTGCCGATCGCCATACTTCACATCGTCCCAGCTCAAAACGTCAGAGACATAAGGATTATTAGCGAACAACTCCGGATAACGGGTCACGACATCAATCTCGCAATAACCCTGCCGGTCCTGATACATCTGCCGGATAATGGGAGTGCATAACAATACATCGCCCATGGCACCAGACCGTATGACCAACAGCCGGGGTTTTTTACTCATACCGCCCGGGCCCGCCTGAACGGATGAAAAATAGTTTTTCCCTAACAGGGGTGGCAGTTTTTTATAAATAGAGGGCGAAGGTTCGCGCAGAATTAGCCGGGTCTTGGCTAAATAATTACGCGGCAAATACTCGCCCAGCCAGTAGTTTTTAACGCCATGCCAGCCAGCACTTTGCCAACTTTCCTGAGTCCGTTGGTAAAAATATCGAATCCAGCCCGGTTGCCGGCAAGCGCGGGTAAGCACATGTAGCACCAAAGTGATCCAGAGTTTGATTTTTTTCATCAATACTTGCCCGTTATACATGTCGCTCATGCTGATCCTGAATCAACACCCGCCCTCGCGAATAATCCGCAGCCGAGGCGCGTTATCATAGCTGTAATCCTAAGCCAATCCCAAACATGCAACTCAGCCCTCCTCCCCTTCGTATCCTGCACGTCGTCCGGCGCTATGGTCCGGTGGGCGGCATGGAGCGTTATGTCTGGGAACTGAGTCACGAGCTGCACGGCATGGGACAACATATCACCATTATCTGCGAACAATGTCTGGAAACTCCCACCGCTGGTATTCAGGTCGTTGCACTTGGTACGGTACGGCCAAAACCGCGCTGGCTGGCACTGCTGCGCTTCGGCGCAAGGGTACAGGCCTGGCTTAAGCATCACAAGGCTGGCTTTGATCTTATTCATAGTCATGAAAGGACTGCGGTTCACCACGTCACTACGTTCCACGCACCGCCATTTGCCAACGTGCTGAAAAAGCCATTCTGGAAACGCTGGTCGGTACGCGTCAAGATGCAGCTTTATCTGGAAAAAAGAGAGCTGCAAACAGCGCGCTGCATTATTCCAAATTCCACATTGATTGCCCAGGAGCTGGCTCATTACTATCCTGAAGTGGCTGAGAAAATTTTCAGTCCGATTGCGCCCGGTGTCCGGGCGAGTGTGGTGCGCCCTTTTGCGTCCGTGCCAAAACTGGGCGGAACTGTAGCTTTTGTTGGTAAAGAGTGGAAAAGAAAGGGGTTGCCTCTTGCGGTTGAGATTGTGTCTGAACTGAAAAAAAATCGACCCTATTTGCAATTCATTATTGTTGGCCCTGACAAAAAAGATATTGCCTCCCTGGTCAGTCGCCTGCAAGAAACGGGGCAGATGAAAGGCTGGAACGCCCAGCCGCAGTATGACCAGTTTGATGTCCTGCTACACCCGGCCAGTCATGAACCTTACGGCATGGTCATTGCCGAAGCCATGGCAGCGGGGGTGGCCGTGGTCATTTCTGACCAGTGCGGGGCAGCGGCTCATGTGCAAACCGGGGCCGGGTCGGTCTTGCCCTTGTCAGCGCCCTTGCCGTTGTGGGTGCAGGCGCTGGAACAGGCATTGACGCGTAACACGCCCGTACCTGAATTTTCCCGTCCCTGGCAACAGGTGGCGGTGGAACATCTGACGCTATACCGCACTATGCTGCGGTCAGGTACTGATCAAGCCCCCGCGCTGCTTTGATATGTACCGAGTTCAGTGCCTGTAGCAATTTCTGCTCATTTTGCTCCATGCGCGAACGGTCGTTTTCTTGGTGCCATAAATGAAAAACCGGGGTCGCAAAACGTGCACTTTTATGTTTGACACCGGCGCGCAACAAGCGAATGACCAGGTCAGAGTCTTCAAAGCCCCAGCCGGTAAAGGCTTCGTCCAGCCCGTTAACGCTAATCAGGTCTGAGCGCCAAGCCGAGAGGTTGCAGGTTTTGGCACCCCGCCATTCATTCGCGTGGCGGTGGCGAAATGCGGCGTCTGGTAATGTGATGAAAGGACTGAAGCGGTTGATCTTGCGCTGTACCCATGCCGCCCATAAACGCCCATAAGACCAGTCGGGCAAGTTCCATTGTTGCGCCAGTACCTGCCGGGTAAATTTTTCAGACAACAATACACGGTTACCCGACAAAAACCAGCCTGGTTCGGCCAGTCGCGCATGCTGTGCCAGAAAATTGTTGCGTGGAATACAGTCACCATCAGTGAAAATCACATAATCGCCTCGGGCTTTGGCCAGAGCCTTGTTGCGTATGGCCGCAGCACGAAAGCCCTGGTCTTCCTGCCACACATGCTGCACCGGAAAAGGCGCAGAGCGGGCATACTGTTCAACCAGTGCTTGCGTGTCTGAAGTCGAGCCATCATCAGCCACCAGCATTTCAAAAACCGGGTAAGTCTGCGCTGCATAAGCGCGTAGCACGGCCTCCAGGGCATCGGGTCGGTTATAAGTCGTGACAATGACACTGAGCGACAACATGGCAGCTTCACGGTCGTTTCAAGGGCGCTTGTTCGGGCAAACGCCAGTTGCTGTCGGCCTCGAGTCTTTTGGCATAGCGGTAAAAAGTGCCTTCAAAATTACCCAGGGCAATGACAAAACCGGCCCAGCCGTCAAGAAAACCGCGCTTGAAAATATAGTGTTTGATAAAAGCCCACGCCGCATGCCCCAGTGCACTGCTCATGCTTACGTTTTTACCCTGCAATTTTTCTGCGCCCAGGCTGGAATAGCGGTTGGCCTTGCGCATGACTTCTTCAAAATTACGAAACGGCAACTGCCAGATGGCATGTTTCAGCACCCCGGTGGTGACGCCGGGGCTGAGTATATAACGCTCATGCACTGGGTCGGGTGAATAGCGCATGGCTTGCCTGTTAAAGAGCTGTGGCTGACGAAAATTCGGATACCAGCCCGAGCCTTTAATCCAGCGCCCCATAAAATAATTTCTGCGCGGCACAAAGTAGGCCTGATATTCGGGTTCGCCTTTGAGCAGCTGCAAAATTTCATCTCTGACTTCAGCAGTACAGCGTTCGTCCGAATCAAGGCTGAAAATCCAGTCATGACTACAGGCCTGTACTGCCTGGTTACGTAAATCGCCAAACCCGTGAAACGGTATCTGCACTACGCGTGCGCCAAGCTGGCTGGCAATCTCGGCGGTACCATCGGTACTGCCAGAATCAGCCAGTACGATTTCATCTGCCCATAACACGCTGGATACGGCCTGGGCGATTTTTTCGGCTTCGTTATAAGCAATGATATAAGCAGATATTTTTTGCATGGGAAATGACGGGTTCAGTGTTTCATTTGTTGCAGGCGGTATAAATGGGCATACAGCCCGTTATGCGCCAGTAATTGCTGATGCGTGCCCTGCTCGGCCAGACGTCCTGACTCCAGCACCAGAATGCGGTCGGCCTTTTCAATGGTGGACAGGCGGTGTGCAATCACCAGCGTGGTTCGGTTCTGCATCAGGCGCTCGAGCGCCAGTTGCACCTGACGTTCCGACTCTGAATCCAGTGCCGAAGTCGCTTCATCCAGAATCAAGACTGGCGCATTTTTGAGCAAGGCACGGGCAATAGCCAGACGCTGCCTCTGCCCGCCCGACAGGCGCACGCCACGCTCGCCTATCATGGTGTCATAGCCTTGGGGCAAAGACGAAATGAAATCATGCAAATACGCCGCCTGGGCAGCCTGCTCTATCTGTTCACGACTGGCGCTGCGCTGCGCACCATAGGCAATATTGGCCGCCACCGTGTCATTGAACAACACCACATCCTGACTCACCAGGGCAAGCTGTTGCCGCAAACTCTCCAGACTCCATTCAGGCAAGGGTATGCCATCGAGCAGTATCTGACCAGAAGTCGGATGATAAAAACGTGGCAACAAGTGCGCCAGACTGGTTTTGCCACCACCGGAAGGGCCGACCAGGGCAACGGACTCACCCGGTTGAATATGTAAATCAATCTGCTGCAGTGACGGACGCTCCGCAGCGTCATACCGCAGTGATACCTGACGGAATTCAATAGCACCACGGGCACGCGCTAATTGTCGTGTTCCCTGATCTTGTTCGGGTGCTGCATCTATCAGTTCAAATACACTTTCTGCGGCGACAATGCCACGCTGCAACGGTACGTTAATATCAGCCAGCGATTTTAACGGTGGCAGTAGCAACAGCATGGCGGTCATGAACGCGCCGAACTCACCTACGGTACTCAACCCAAGTGTGCTTTGATACAGTGCGGTCGCAATGACGGCGCCCAAAGCCAGAGCCGCCAGCAGTTGCGTTACAGGTGCCGACAAGGACTGTGCTGCTGCCAGACGCATCAGGAAACCTTTGAGCCTTTGATTGGTCTGGCCGAAGCGCGAGGATTCATAAGCCTGACCACCATAGACTTTCAATACCCGCTGTCCCTCGGTGGCTTCCTGCAAGACTTGCAGCATATCGCTCATGGCCTGCTGCGAGCCCTTGCTGACATGACGTAAACGGCGGCTCAAGCTACGGGCGAACCAGGCAATCAGGGGGAAAATCGTCAGGGTAATCAGCGTCAGTTGCCAGTTCAGGTACAACATAAAACCCACGAGGCCAATCACCACCATGGTGTCTTTGACCAATACCGACACTACATGCGTGGCAGCGCCGCCTACATTGTTCACATCGGAAGTGATTTTGCTGATGATAATGGCTGAAGGATGCTGATCATAAAAACTGACCGGCAGGCGAATCAGGCGTCCAAACATCTCGGCACGCAAGTCCATCAAAATGCGGTTGGCAATATAAGACAGCAAATAAGTCGCACCAAACAGACAAACGCCACGCAGAAAAAAAATGCCAATGACGATCAGCGGTGCGAGCCAGATATTGCGCGCCTCACCATTGAAACCCTGGTCGAGCAACAGTTTCATGAACGCAGAAAACATGGGCTCAGAGGCGGCTGCGCCGATCATGAACAGGGCAGCAAAAGCAAATGTCGTTCTATAAGGACGTAAATAATGCAGCAGACGCAAAAACACCTGGCGTGAAGCGGTTTGTAAAGGACGGATCAGCATATCAATACACCAGCTCCACACTGACCGCTTTTAACGTCTGCGCCACCTGCGATAATGTACGCTCGTCGGCAGGTAAACTGACATGCTCGGGCAGAGTCAAGGCGCCCTGGTAGCGTTCATGACGCAACTCCAGCAATAATTTGACTCCGCCCGGCTGAGCGGCATTGAGTACATGTTGCAGATCAAGCTCGGGCTGATTCACCACAATGCGAATGAATCGTGCATGCTGCGCACGCGCCTGCGCCAGTGTCTGAATCTGTTCGGCACTAATTCGCAGGCCACCGCTGAACTCGTCGTTTCTGACACTGCCCTGAACAATAATCAGACTGTCTTCGGTCAGTAGCTGGCGCTGCTGATCGAACAACTCGCCAAACACCACTACTTCCATCTGAGCCGTGTCATCATCCAGAGTCAGAATAGCCATTTTTCCGCGTCGCCCCATGACGCTACGAACCGCGGTCACAATACCGCCTATCAGTTGCGGCTCACGTGCCGGCTTCAATTGTGCCAAGGGTGTCTTGACGATATGGCGCACCTCGTGACGATAGGCATCAAACAGATGACCCGACAGGGAAAAACCAAACACCGTTTTTTCTTGAGCCAGGGTCTGTACCATGTCCCAACCAGCGTCCGTCGCCATTACGGGTGGCTGCTGCTCCGGCGTCTGGTCATCAAACAGGCTGACCTGATTGGCACTGGCCTCACACTGTTCGGCCCACTCGATGGCACTGTCGATGGAAGCAAAGACCGAACCACGATCGGGTGCAATGCTATCAAACGCGCCTGCCCGCACCAGCGCTTCTATGCAACGCCGATTCACCGTCTTGCGATCAATGCGTGAAATGAAATCAAACAGGCTGGTAAACGGGCGCGCTATACGCGCTTGCAAAATCGCCATCACCGCAGACTCGCCGGTACCCTTGATGCCGCCCAAACCATAACGTACTGCGGTTGCCACTTCACCCGGGTCGCCCACCGGACGAAAACGATAGTCAGACAAATTGATGTCGGGGGGCAATAGCGTGATGTGATTACGGCGCTTGGCATCTTCCCACAAGACCCGAATTTTGTCGGTATCGTCCAGCGCGCAACTCATGTTGGCAGCAAAAAATTCGGCCGGGAAATGCGCCTTCAAATAAGCGGTTTGATAGGACAGCAGTGCATAAGCGGCGGCGTGCGATTTATTGAACCCGTAGCCGGCAAACTTTTCCATCAAATCAAAAATTTCATTCGCCTTGTTGGCACCAATGCCTCGTTGAGCAGCACCCTCGGAAAAGATAACGCGGTGCTTGGCCATTTCCTCGGGCTTCTTTTTGCCCATGGCCCGGCGCAACAAGTCAGCACCGCCCAGCGTATAGCCACCTATACGCTGCGCCATTTGCATCACCTGTTCCTGATACACCATGATGCCGTAAGTTTCCTGCAAAATTTCTTCCGCATCGGGGTGCGGGTAGCTGACCCGCTGCCGGCCATGCTTGCGTTCGCAAAAATCAGGAATCAGATCCATTGGGCCGGGACGATACAAGGCGACCAGAGCAATAATGTCTTCAAAACGGTCGGGGCGGGCTTTGAGCAGCATGTCCTGCATGCCGCGACTTTCCAGTTGAAACACGGCAACGGTATTGGCCGACTTCAACAGCTCGAACGCCTTGACATCATCGAGTGCAATGCGTGACAGATCAAAATTTTCATGTGCTGCATAACGCTCACGTATGAAACGCACGGCCCAGTCCAGAATGGTCAGGGTGGTGAGTCCGAGAAAGTCAAACTTGACCAGACCAACAGCTTCGACATCGTCTTTATCGAACTGCGACACCACGGTCTTGCCACCATCTTGCGAATAGAGTGGACAAAAATCGGTCAGCTTGCCGGGAGCAATCAGAACCCCGCCCGCATGCATGCCGACGTTACGCACCAGCCCTTCCAGCCGCCCTGCCAGTTCCAGCAGGGCTGACACTTCTTCTTCCTGCTTTTCGCGCTGTTCTAACAAAGGTTCAGCTTCGCGGGCATAAATGAACTTATCGTCCTTCGCATCAGTGCGGCGACGTATGGTCACGGTTTTACCGGGCTGAAACGGTATCAGCTTGGCAATACCATCGACAAAACCATAAGGCAGGTCAAGCACTCGCCCGACGTCGCGCACGGCGGCCTTGGCCGCCATGGTGCCAAAAGTAGCAATTTGAGATACCGACTCGTGACCGTATTTGTTGCGCACGTATTCAATGACACGGTCGCGCCCATCCTGACAAAAATCAATATCAAAGTCAGGCATGGACACGCGCTCGGGGTTCAGAAAACGCTCGAACAGCAAATGGTATTTCAGCGGGTCAAGGTCAGTAATGCCCAGACAGAAAGCCACCAATGAGCCAGCACCCGAGCCACGCCCCGGACCGACCGGCACCCCATTCTTTTTCGCCCAGTCGATAAAGTCGGCCACAATCAGAAAGTACCCAGCAAAACCCATTTGAACAATGGTGTCGCACTCAAAAGCCAGGCGTTTTTCATAGTCGGCGCGTACTGCTTCACGCTCGTTGATATCGGGAAATAAAAATTCCAGACGAGCGCGCAAACCCTGTTCCGACTGCTGGCGTAAATAGTCCTCCAGACTCAGATCAGCAGGTGTAGGAAACAGTGGCAGACGTGCTACCCCCAGTTCCAGCTCCAGATTGCAGCGTTTGGCAATTTCCAGCGTATTTTCCAAAGCCGAAGGCAGGTCAGCAAACAAGGCCGCCATTTCGGCCTGGGTTTTGAAGTATTGCTGTTCGGTAAATTTTTTGGGGCGTCGCGGGTTCGCCAGTATTTCGCCGTCGGCAATACAGACCCGGGCTTCGTGCGCCTGAAAATCCTGCGCCAGGGGAAACACAATAGGGTGGGTGGCGACGACCGGCAGTTGCCGCTCAACCGCCAGTAACAGGCTGTGCTGCACAATGGCCTCATCGTCAGACCTGCCAGCACGTTGTAACTCAACATATAGCCGCGCTGGGAACAACTCTTTCAACAAAGCCAGTTGTCGTGTGCGCTTGGCACTGCGGTCGGCCAGCAAGGTACCGCTAAGGGCAATGAGGCCTGTCGTGTCTTGTAGCGTTTCGAGATTCAGACTGGGTAAGGTAGCGGGGTCCTGGCACCAGAGGCGGCTCAAGTATTGGTTCAGCTTGACGAAACCCGAATGGTTTTGCACCAGCAACAACAGACTGAAGGTGTCGTTATCAGCGCCCATGCGACAGTCTATTTCCACCCCCAGCAGGGGCTTGATGCCGTGCTGACGACAGGATTTGACAAACTGAACCGCACCGAACAGGTTATTGTGGTCGGTTAGCGCCAGCGCGGGTAAGGAGTCATGCCGCGCCAGTTCCACCAGGTCGGGAACATGCAACAGACTTTTATGAATGGAAAATTCACTATGGGAACGGAGGTGGACAAAGGACGCCATGGCGCATTGTCTCACCTCGCCCCGGGGAGTTCAAATCATCAGGGCTAACGGTTCCAGCATTGTTGCAGGTCGGCTGCGGTGGTTGATCCAGCCTTCGCCGTCCTGAGGCCAGTGTTGTCAATGGTCATGGTACCGCATACATCACCGGCCATAACCCCAGTCGGCACTGGCACTGCCTTGAGCGTGTAGGTACCCGCTGCAAGACCTGTCAGGGTTATGTTGTACAGGGGGGTACCACTGCCTGGCGAGGTGGTCATACCCATCGGTAACACTGCCCCGACGTAGGAACCATTATTTTCTGACCGAAAGCGCTCCATCCACTGCGCCGCCAGCATCAATGTCGCCCGGGCATCCGACCTTCTTCCCTGCTGCACATATTGGGTGTAGCTCGGTATGGCAATCGCCGCCAGGATGGCGATGATTGCCACTGCGATCATCAATTCAATCAAAGTAAAGCCTTGCTGCTTTTTCATTGTTACCTCGCCAATGGTCGCCAGACACGCAATACCGGGGTTTGCGGGCAGGCTGTTTGTCCTGCACTCCCTATGCTCTTGTCAGAAGAAAGAGTCGTTACCTTACACTGGCTAAGAGGCGCGCTTGACTGGCCACGCAAATTTTCCCGTATCTGTGCTCTGGTCGGGGTTAAGGTAGGTGTACGGCCATACTGTCTTGGCTCAAAATGCGGGCTAGGTGTTGCAGAAGTTGCCGCAATCGACTGCACAACCCCCTGTGCATTAATGACATTGATACTGAACAGCCTGGAACTACCCCCCCCAAGACAGACATTGGATGAGGCCATTGGCTTGAAGGTAGAAATTCGAATCAGGGAATTAGCGATAGTAGGGTTACCGATCACTCTTTCCGCTGCATCCAACTCTATCACCCAGCCGCGTTTACCATCATGGGTGGCATTAAATTTGTCATCCACAATGCTTACCGTGTTCAGTTCACTACTCAAAATTTTAGTCGTTTGACCCGGGTCATACAAAATACCGTACAAAGACTGGGCATCGGCATTAGTCGGGTCGTTAAAATCATACATTTTTCCTGTTCCAAAGACTATATACAGCTTATCGTTGGAAAAGGGGTAGAGAACCGGCGCTGTGGTGATAGGTCTTGCGGTAGTACCGACTTTGGCAGTGAACAGCGGATCGGTGCTGCCACCAAAGCCGGAAGCATTGTCAGGCTTACCATCAGCAAAATTGAAGCGCCACAGGTTACCCTGCTTGTCGCCGCCATAGACGGCTACAATGCTGCGCTGTGGACCATACACGACGTTGATACCCCCCATGCCATTGCGATTAGCCACGGTATTATCCCAAATCGGTCCCACCGGAATGGCTTGTACAACACCTTTATTGGTTCCTTCCAGGCTGATCACCAACAGCGCAGCCTGGTTACTGGTACTTTCTACGCCATTACCCACGATATAGACCCACTCATAGGGATCAGTAGGAAGAGGACCAGTTTTAATGCGTCCTATCACTCCAGTACCGAGCACATGTCCCAGATAATTACTTTCGGCCTTGGTGACATCAAACAGAACCTTGGTTGTATCCATACTGGCTGGGTTGGTCACATCCAGGGCAAAGATCGAGGCTCCGCCAGCACCGGTAGTACCCACAATGATGTTTTTCCAGGCACCACCCAAATAGGCATCGCCTTGTACTACGGGGCCATCCACATAAAAACGGTGGTCTATGCCGGGGGTAGTCAGGGCATACAGGTTTTCGTAGACTCCTCTAGGCACGTACGAAAAGAGTTCAACGCCATCGGCTGCTTTAAAGGCATGGAACATGCCGGCATTGCCCCCAATATAGACGGCAGCAGTACGGCCTGGGCTTGCCTTGTTGTTGTTGACAAAAGTTTTGTAGGAAGCACCAATAGTCTCTAGGCCAGCATAACCAAAATCGGGCGCCTTGGAATATAAAGGTTGGGAATTGACAAAGGTACCCAACAGTGAAATGCGATTACGGAAAGTGCCGCCGTTGGCAAGCTCCAAAGTGGTGTCGCCCGACAGGTATTTGATGACATTCGCGGCATTGCTCGCATTGCCGCCCCCCAGCTGTGATTGCTGGGTTGTGCTCAGGTTAGTTACATTGGCCGCAGTAAAAGCCTGACCTGAGCCAACCGCGTCTTTGCTGGTCAATATCGTCCGGGTCGCGGGCAGGCTGGCGTTCCACTGCGGCGTGACTCCTTCAGGGTTAGTGGCCAAGGTCGTCATGTCGGACACCTTGAAGGCCTCGAGTTTTCCATAAGTATGTTTACCCAGGAAATAAGAAGGACGGTAGAACAGATTATCACCCGCAAGAGTTGCCGCAGGCAGAGCCACGCCACCGGAAGCGCCAGTTTCGACCGCCAGTTCATCAAAGGTGCTTTTTATAGCGTCAGACAGAGTCTGAACCGTCGTTGCAGTGTAGAACTGGCCGCGGCTGGCTACAGCAGCACGGAACGAGTCATTGACACGGTTGGCGGCATTGGCCGAGTTGAAAGTATCGGTACTCACACCATCAACCGATGGCCAGGTCACGCTGGTTCCGGCACTGATAGCCGAGCGGGTCACAGACGTATCCATCGAAGCAAATAAGCCATAACCAACAATGAAAGTGCTCATGGATTGCCAGAATGCCTCATTAGTCCTGCCCACGCCCGTCACCGGCTTGACTACATTAGCAAGGTCCGGCCTCAGATCGCGGTTCCAGTAATACACGGTGGCGTCGGTCAAAGTACGATCCTGTGAAGTACCCCCAGTAAATTGCGGGAAATTGGCAGGTTTATAGGTAAATACAGAGTTATCGATGCCACTCGTCATCGTAGGCCCATCAACACTGTCGGATGCCGTCGGGCTTCCGAAGCCAGTCAGTGGCCCGGTCGAGCTGATCAGCGGCTGGCCGGCACTGACATTGGTCCATTCGCCATCTGTCGTCAGCAAAGTAAAGTTGCGGCGGCACGGAATGTGTGGCTGGGTACTGTCGGTACCCGGAGTTTCGCCCCAGGGCCCTTTGTTGTCAGTGCGGGTGAAGTAGCGTCCGGCAGAGTCAACCGCTTCACGGTTCGGCGTGGCACCAGACCAGGCCAGACTGAACAGCCAGTCAAAAAACTGCTGTCGGGCTGTCGAGTTAACAATGAAAGGCCGGACCCCACGTATTAACGCACCCGGGTTGGCGACGCCATCAATATCAGCAATAGTGGTAAATGTGCTGGCCGTGTTCCAGGGATTGGTGGCTCCAGCAAAATAATTAATACGGCCATAACCTATACGCAGGTTTTGAAACTTGGCTTCCTGCATGGATGACATGGCCTCGGCCATGACCGCAATGGCCGAGAACATACGATTACGGTAATAGGCATACCAGTTGGCAAAGTTTTGTGCTTCTTCTTGCCAGGTACACGAGGTCAGCGCAGCGCAACGCGGACTGCTAACAGCCGCCCCGGTTGTGGCATCAATTATGGGGTAGGTGTCAGTCGCGGGGCGGGTACGGTCAATTTGCACCAGAACATAATTGGCCGGGTTGCCTTTACCGCCATTGGCAGTAGTGCCGTTCCAGTAGTAATAACGTGCCGGGGTCAGCCGCTCTACATGCGGGCCGGTTGTGGTGGTGCCAGTAGTAGTGGTAGTAGTGACACTAAATGTTTCAGTAGAAGACGTTCTGGGGGTGCTGGATACAGAGTAGCTGATGGAGCTTGCATCTCTGGAGTACGTCGTTACGTCATAAGTGGCTGCAGAAGTTGGGGCATAAGTCGTCACCGTGCGCGTAACAGTGCTTTGACTATGAGTAGTAACACTACGCGTCAGGGATGAAGACGAATGACTCGTCACCGAATTGGGACTGCCGCCAGAAAGATAGGGCGTGGTAGAACTGGTGGTAGGCCCGGTGGGGTCATATACTACGGGCAACTCCAGACCAACCGAGCAGCTGATAGAACCGGGACTGTCAGACTGGGTCCAGAACTGGGTCGAAGAATCACTGCAGCTGGCACGTCGGCTCCAGCAGGTCAAAGAGGCTTGAGTGGTGGTGAACTGCTGGACAGTGCCGTTACAGTCGGAGCGGCAATAAATAGCACCCGGGTCTGAAGCATAAGTGCTAACAACTGAATTGGTACAGCTAGTTCGCCGTGTCCAGCAATTTAAGGAACCCGGGTTGGTGGTAGTTTCTACGGTAGTGCCGCTACAGTCATTACGACAGAAAATAGTACCCGGGTCGCTGCTGTAACCTGCATTGGCCGAATTGGTACAACTGGTGCGGCGCTGAAAGCAGGAGGTCAGGGCACCAGGGTCGCTAGTAAACTCGTTTGTCACCGTACCCTCGCAGTTTTGGCGGCAATAAATAGGGTCCAGAGTCGTTGTCGTGGGCGTCGTAAGCGCTTCATTAGCACAACTGGTACGACGCTGGTAACAGGTCAGACTACCGGGGTCGCTAGTAAACTGGTCTGTCGCGGTACCAGCGCAGTTTTGCCGGCAATAAATGGTACCGGTGGTGTTGATGAGCGTGCTGTTGGTACAACTGGTGCGACGGCTGGCCGCACAAGAGAGTGTGCCCGGGTTAGGGTCGGTAGGCAGCGTGCCATACATCGTCGTGCTATCTGAACAACTGGTTCGGCGCGACCAGCACGACAAACTACCCGGATTGGTCTCAGAAATAGCAGTACTGGTTCCAGCGCAATTTTGACGCTGGAAGCAATTCAGCGTACCTGGGTTGGTATCGGTGGTCTGGTCGGCCGAAATCGCACAACTGGTACGGCGGGTAAAACAGTTCAGTGTGCCGGGGTCAGTGTCGAAGTAAACCCAGGCGGTATCGGCACAATTTCTACGCCTGAAGCAATTCAGGTTGCCGGGGTTTTCAGAATAGGTCTGAATCGTCGCATCGGTACAGCTGGTGCGACGCTGCCACGCGGCGCCAGAGGTGGTCACCGTACGTACAGGCCGCATGAACAGGTCCAGCGGTGCGGCGTCACTAGCAGTAGTCTGGCTGTTGGAAATACTCGTAGCGCCGTGCTCCAGGGGCATGCCCGCATAAGAATATCGAACCGCCGTACTACCCAGCGTGCCTGTCACGGTGCGACCATTAGCTGCCCCAGAAGGATCCGGATAGTTGTTCCAGGTACCGAGCGCCCCAGTGCCTACCAGAGCGATCCCCGCCGTAGTATTCAGCGAGGTGGTAGTAGTACCAGTAGGCACACGGCGCATGTCTCTTTGCGTCAGTTGGGTGTTGTCAGGTCGAGAAGTCACAGCCCCATAACGGGTAGTGAGTACGGAGCCGCCTATGTTAGCGTTCGGAAATGCATCGGTGCCGGTCTTGTTGTTATTGTTCCAGGGTTTGTACCAGACTGCCGGGTTGTACCAGAGCGGGTTGAGTGCCGGGGAACGTAAAATCCAGTCGTCGTTGCGCGACACCGCAAAACTGCGTACCGCCCAATTGCCCGCTTCATCACCGCCATACCCGGAAATGGCAACGCGGTTAAACCATTCGACCGGGGCATCGCCGAATTTTCCATCGCCGTTATGGTCGTACCAGAAATCAAGTTCCTGCTGTTTCCAGTCTGCCGTATTAAGCGCAAAATTTCCCGATGAACTCGACCAAGCCCAGGTGCCGGTGACATTCCAGAAGAGTAAAAAGTCATCGCTAATGTTCGCTGTAGTACCGTTAGTGTTTTGCCACAGTATCCGGTTTTGACCGTTCACAGTCTCTGCGGCACGGGCTATCCAATTAGCCCCATAAAGACCGACCGTCACATGAACGCCACCATTGAGAAGCGGTACCGGGCTTGCATTACCCTCCTGAATCCAGATTCGACTGCTAGTGTCCGTCAGCAATTTGACCTGCCCGCACGATTCCACCGTGGTATAACCCGGAACGGCCACATTGCACAAACGCGGGTCGGTGGACGTCGTCAAAGTCACGTCTGCAGGCATGGGCAAACTGTGCCCATTCATGGAGTTAGAGTCATCAAGCATGAGCATGACGTTGGCCGGCGGGTCAATCGGCGTGAACGGCGGCTTCTGCAACAGAGTACTGGCAGCAGCCGCATAGCTGGGCCACAACAAGGTAAAAATCAGGAAGCTCGCAGTGGCGCGTAACCAGAGCGCAGTCTTGGCAGTTTCAAGGGCTTTGGGTATGGAAGAATTCATCCTGAACTCCTGCTTTCAGTTATAGGAATTTCGGTCAAAACGCATCTCGGACTGCAAATGAATTTGCTGTCCAGTAATTAAAACAACACGAGCTGTAACACGGTACTTACGCATGCCGTCATCTCTGGCCTCAGCCGATAGACGGTCGGGCGTTGATGCTGGCGGCATTTCGTCTGTAGCGTTTTCCAATAGGCAGCCGTAGGCATTAACGGCAGGAAAATTCACCGCGAGATCAGCATCTGGTCTAAGGGTTTTAGTTTCCCACGCGGCAGGGTCACGCCACGCCGGATTACCGACGGCCGGGGCAGCAGCCTCTCCCACTGCCAACAACTCAGATTCACATCTGCGCAGCACCGTTTGTACCGCCGCTTCTGCAAAGGCATACTCACGGCTATTCACGGCAAGCGCCTGATCCACTGTACTACGACGTACCTGGGTAATGACCAGCGAGGTCAGAATCACCATCATGATCAATACTATGGGCAGGACAATACCTTGCTGCCGGGATTGAGAGGATTGTGAGGTCAGTTTATTCATATCACACCGGCGCGAAAGATCTGGGGTTGGGGGTAGCACGACTGCGGACGGTAAAAATCTGGGTATAGGTCCGGTACACGCCACCATCAGGATTATTGACAAGGATAAGGGCACCCGTCACTTCTGCGCCGGTATCAGGACAACGGGCAAACTGGGTGCTGGTGCCAGTGGTCAGCCCCCCTGTTCCTGGCGTACTACGGATGACGATACAGACATAGACCGATACCACATGATCCCACGCATCGATTCGGTTCGTCTGGCTGTTAAGAAAATCGGCGTCTACATAGCTTTGGGCCGCGGCGGGTGTAAATTGCTCATCCCCACTCGGTGTTGTAGCTACAGGCGGGTTGGCACCAGCATTAAAACGCGCATCATCGAAGCCATAGTAGACCCTGAATTGCGCAATATTGGGAATTAACGCACGAGCCGCAGCATTACCAGCACGACACATGAGAGTATTGACACCATTAGCAGTATCAACAAAATAAAAATTCTGGATCATAGGGCGGTTAAGCGTGACATTTCGCCCAACATGTCCGCTGGGCAAATCGCGAGCCACCGGGTTATTGCCCAGACAGTCAGTCGGCTCAGTCTGAACAGGTGCCACGACATTGTCACCTTGATAGCTCACCATCAGAGCATCAAAGTCAGTGCCCGCTGTCGCAGGGCAGACTGGCGCCGCTTTACCCAATTCACTGGCGTCGAAACTACGGTTGCGACACCCTGCCAGGTGCAGGCTGTTTGCCAGCAAGGTATTGGCACGAGAATTCTGTCCAATCGCGCCGATAGTGACATCACGGCTGATTATTTCAGCGTAACCCGCCTGCCGGATGGCATTTCCAATGAAATACATGGCCACACGACCAGAATCATCAATACCGGACAGCTCACTAGAATAACGCGAAGTACGGTTGACACTTAAAAAAATGACTGCCACAGTCGCCGTAATGATCAGTGAAATGGTAATGACCACCATTAATTCAATCAGGGTTCTGCCATGTTGACCTTGAATTTTCATGCTCGACCTCATCCCGGAAAAACGGTGACGGTAATACACCGGTAACGATCATCATCTGCTATCGCTGCAATAGCACCACATCCAGTATTGCCACCCCCACTAACATCCTCAGAATCGAGCCAGCCCAGGGTGATATTCAGTCCCTCGGTGGCTGAGGTAGCGGTCAGTGGCTGCATAAGCAGGGCTGGTGCTGGCAGTCTTCTTCGAACTTCCGCAAACCAAAGCGCTATTTCCCTCTGGGCTATGTCGTCGGTGTCGGTACACGGATCACATGTGGGGGGGGGAGGGGGCACTAAACTCGGGTCATCAGCCGGGTTGACAGTGACGCTGTAATCGGTTGCAGCACCATTCATGTAGCTTAAATGGTTGGCAGACAGTCTCTCCTTGAACTGGGCAAGCAAGTCAGATGCGGCGCGACCATTGAGGGAATCCAGCTGATAAGTCAGTGAACGCGCCTGTATACCCATGAGACCAAGCAAAGTGACCGCTACCAGTACCATAGTGATCAGCACCTCAATAAGTGAAACTCCTGACTGTAATGTATGTTTCATGTTGGTTACCTTAGCAAGTGGCAGCGGTGGGTCTGCGTATTTCAGCACGCCCGGTCCAGTTGATAAAAAGGCAGCGCGCCTCGGGATTAGTCAGGTTGGTTGGATTAAAATTATTGGTATAGTCCACTGAGAAAGTGACCGGGTTAGCGTTAGGACTGCGCAGGCCAGTAGTGGTATAACCCACCCGTGTACCCACGCTAGCTACCATTCTTATCACTCCTCCCAACGCTGGCTGGCGTTGAATCAATATATCGCCTGCTTGAAAATCCGGGTTGTAAGCCGGTGCAGTAGGCAGGGTACGCTTGACATACATAATCCAGCCCGCCGCCCAGTCATTTTCAGCAAAACCATTTCCGGCAGCGTTGCTACAGGCCGGTACCGCATCCATGACGTTCAGCGAACGGCACATGAATACATCACCCGGCTGTGCTATGCCGTTGGCACGGGTGGTTTGTATGGCTTCGGAACGGGTTCTCTGAATCCCGGCGAGTAACAGATTGGCACTGCTGCTGATGCGCGATGACGCGATCATTTGCTGAAATTGGGGAATCGCCGCCGCTGCGAGTATGGCAATAATCGCCACCACTACCATCAGCTCAACTAAAGTAAATCCGCGCACCTGTTTAAACATGGACTCCCCCTTCACACGCGCTAAAAGTAACAAAATGATTTCAAGTGTGCCAGTTTGTCAGGCGACAAATGGCATCAGCGTTCAGCTTTGGCCGATAAACGGCACTTTGTTAAAAAAGTTAAGCCGGAAAAACGCCGGTCGATAAATAGCGGTCGCCGCGATCGCAGACGATAAAGACGATAGTGGCGTTGCTCAGGTTCTGAGCCACGCGCAGGGCGATGCAGAGGGCGCCAGCAGCAGATATGCCGCAAAATATGCCCTCTTCCGCAGCCATGCGCCGCGCCATGTTTTCAGCGTCGGTCTGGCTGACGTATTCCATGAGGTCGACATTGGCCGGCTGATGAATTTTGGGCAAATACGCTTCAGGCCACTGGCGTATGCCGGGAATGCTGCTGCCTTCGGTCGGCTGACAGCCAACGATTTGAATGTGCGGGTTTTGCTGTTTCAGATAACGGCTGACGCCATTGATGGTACCGGTGGTACCCATACTGGAGACAAAATGCGTCACCTGCCCCTGGGTGTCGCGCCAGATTTCCGGGCCGGTGGTTTCATAATGCGCCTGCGGGTTGTCGGGGTTGGCAAACTGGTCGAGTACCTTGCCCTTGCCTTCGCGCTGCATTTGCTCAGCCAGGTCACGCGCGTATTCCATGCCGCCGGTTTTGGGGGTCAGAATAATGTCAGCCCCAAAAGCGCGCATGGTCTGACGCCGCTCGACCGATAAATTTTCCGGCATGATGAGCGTCATGCGGTAGCCGCGTATGGCCGCAGCCATGGCCAGCGCAATGCCGGTATTGCCGCTGGTGGCTTCAATCAGCACATCACCGGGGCGTATTTCGCCGCGCGCCTCGGCTCGGGCTATCATGCTCATGGCCGGTCGGTCTTTGACGCTACCCGCCGGATTATTGCCTTCGAGCTTGCCTAAAATAATGTTGCCGCGTGCGGCGTTGTCTGCCCCCGGAATGCGCTGCAAACGCACCAGGGGGGTATTGCCAATGGTGTCTTCAATAGTGAGGTAGTTCATTTCTTCTTGTCGGCGTTGGCGCTGCGCCCGACCTTGAACCCGGCTTCTTTCATGTCGCCCATGGTTTTGTCGCCCAGACCTTTGACACGCTTGTCCAGATCGACCCACGATTTGAACGGGCCATTTTTGGCTCGCTCATCGACAATGGCTTTGGCCTTGACCGGGCCGATGCCTTTGGCCGCCTGTAATTCCTCGACCGTAGCCTGGTTAATGTCAGTCGCCCAAGCTAGGTTGATGGTCAGCAGTGCTGCGGCCAGACCCAGGAAAAATTTTTTCATGCTGCTCTCCTTAAGAAAACTCAAACGGGGGATGAATAAAGTTTCTTGACATATTGCGCCACACCCTGCTCTACTGTGGCAAAGCTGGCGCTATATCCTACCTCACGTAGCTGGCGGATGTCGGCCTGGGTATAGGCCTGATATTTTTCTTTCAGGCCGGGGGGGAACGGTATGTAGCGTAACAATTGCTGCTCTACCATTTCTTGCAAGGTCAGCACGGTGTCGCCCTTTAGCTGGCGCAGGGTGTTGATGGTGGTGACAGCAATGTCGTTAAATGTCTGCGCCCGACCAGTACCACAATTAAACACGCCTGAGAGCGGCTGGCTGAAAGCACTGTCAAGAAAAAACAGATTCACCTTGACCACATCACCAACTTCAATAAAGTCGCGGCGTTGCTCTCCAGAAGCATAGCCATGCGAACCCTCGAACAACTGGACGTAGCCATGCTGGTTCATTTGCCGGTAATGATGAAATGCTACCGAGGCCATGCGACCCTTGTGCTGTTCGTGCGGGCCGTACACATTGAAATAGCGCAGTCCCACGACGGGTGCGGCCAAGTCATTCAGTCGCCGCCGCACCACCTGGTCAAACAATAGCTTGGAATAGCCATAAACATTGAGCGGACGTTCGTATTCGGGTTGTTCAATAAACTGTTTCGACGCACCATAAACCGCTGCCGATGAGGCATACAGGAAAGGTACCTTGTGTTGCTGGCACCAGTCAAGCAGGCGCAGTGAATAACGGTAATTATTATTCATCATGTAGCGTCCGTCATGGTTCATGGTGTCGGAACACGCTCCTTGATGCAGCACCGCCGTAATCTTGCCAAAATGACCCGCTTCCAGCGCCGGAAGAAAATCTTCCAGGTCGATGTAATCAGCAATCAAGGCATCCGCCAGATGATGGAATTTATCGCCCTGCTGTAAATCATCGACCGCCAGAATGTCGCGCTCATGGCGCTCATTCAGTGCATGAACCAGATGACTGCCGATAAAGCCAGCGGCGCCAGTGACAATGATCATGATGCAAACAGCTCCTGATATGTGACCGTGGCTGTGCCCAGCTTGCCAACGACTATACCAGCCGCGCGGTTGGCCAGCTGTACCGAGGCTGGCAGGCTTTGCCCCGCCGCCAGCCCGCATGCCAGCGTGGCAATAACTGTATCACCTGCGCCCGACACATCGAACACTTCACGCGCCACGGTGGGTACGTGCATGACCTGATCGGGCTGATACAGACTCATGCCTTGTTCCGAGCGAGTCACCAGTAAAGCCTCAAGACCCAGATGTTCGCGAACCTGCTGCGCCTTGGCAGTCAGTTGGTCTTCGCTGTTCCAGCCGCCCACGACTTCTTTCAGCTCGCCACGGTTCGGCGTAATCAGATGGGCGCCGCGATAGCGTTCCCAATCACTGCCCTTGGGGTCGATCAAGACCCATTTTCCGGCTTCGCGTGCCGCTGTAATCATGGCGGGTATGTGCTGCAAGCCGCCCTTGCCATAGTCAGAGAAAATAACGACATCAAAATCTTTGACCCATTGAATGAAGTCATTAAGTTTGGTCTGGAGTACATCCTGCGACGGAATTTGTTCGAAATCGACACGTAATAATTGCTGGGTGCGGCCAATGACCCGCAGTTTGACCGTGGTAGCCACACTGGGGTCGGCTTGCAAAAAAGGCTTTATGCCTTCGGCTTGCAGCAACTGAGCCACTTTTTTACCCGGTTCGTCGCCACCGACCACGCCCATCAGCGCCGCCTGGGCGCCAAGGGCTGCAATATTGCGCGCGACATTGGCGGCACCACCGAGGCGTTCATCACTGCTTTGTACCCGTACCACTGGTACCGGAGCCTCGGGGGAAATACGGTTTACCTCACCAAACCAGTAGCGGTCGAGCATGATGTCACCGACCACCAGTATGCGCCCTTGCTGTATTGCCATCATGACATGACTTCCAGTTCTTCAACGCGTCGCGGCACGTAGCTGTTCCAGTGCTGGCAACCGGGGCATTGCCAGTAAAACTGGCGTGCCTTGAAGCCGCAATGACTGCAGGTATAGCGCGACAGGCGCCGTGCGTACTGGTATAGCAGCGTTTTGACGATTTCCAGTTCTTCGCGTACTTGACCGTGGGACATGTTGAGGCGCGATTGCACCAGTTTATCCAGACCAATCAGGGTCGGGGTACGTTTGAGTTCCAGCAATAATAGTTGATGCGCCGCCTCAGGCCCCTGTTGTTGCAGCGTTTGTTCAAAAACTACTTCCAGCACATCGAGCGAGGCCGATTTTTGCAACCAGCTATGTAGCAAGCGGAGTCCCTCAGCGGCCTGGTGTTGTGTCACATAGGCCTTCATGACCCGCTGCGCTACCAAAGCCAGATGCAGGTCGCTATGTTTTTCAATACCAAGCCAATAACTCAGGGCGCGCGCCACCTCACCCTGACTCAGACTCAGATCACCCGCCAGGATGGCAGCCCGGACATGGGTTCGTTCGGCTGTAAATGCCTGTAACAAGGCCGCTTCGGCCTGTTCGTCCTGAGACAAGGCCAGAGCGCGCTCGGCAATTTCACAATAATACTGGGCGATCTTTTTGCGCAAATCCTGGCCACTTTTCTGTTCCAGCTCCTGTGCGATTTGTATCGCTTTTTGCCATTCTTTTTCTATTTGATAAACATCCATCAGAGCAGCAAGTGCGGCATTTTCCTGTGGCGTGTCACGCAGCGAAGCAAAGCTTTGTTCGGCTCGGTCGAGCATGCCGGCCTTGAGAAAATCGAGCCCGAGCTCATAGCGGGCGCGCGCCCGGTCGGTCTCGCTCAAATCGGAACGCACCAGCAGAGATTCATGTACCCGGATAGCCCGGTCGGATTCACCACGACGCCGAAATAAAGCCCCCAGCGTAAAGTACAGATCGAGTGCATCAGGGTCGGTCTGTACCGCTTCGATGAATATGTCCAAAGCCTGATCTGGCTGTTCATTGAGCAGGTAATTCAAACCACGAAAATAGGAACGCGGCAAGGTTCTGGCACTCTCAAGCAGGTGCTTGATATCTATACGCGCAGCCAGCCAGCCCAGTCCAAAAACCAGGAAGGCACACGGCACAATCAACAGGAACAGTACTTCAGTATCCAAACCAGTCCGGATTATATGCAAGGAATCAGAGTTTCAGCGGCGTTGGTGGCAGACTTATAGTTGCCGCTTCTGCAGCCGAGGCTATTTTGTTTGCATCAGACAGACTACGACCGAGCCGACGGACTTCGGCGCGCTGCCTGAAAATCACTGGCAACAGCACCGCTACGCCAAACAAGGCACCGGCCAGAAAAAAGATCAGCAATACCAGGGCTAACGGGGCTTGCCAGTGCCCGAGAACATAATTGAGCGTGGCGGGTTCGGTGTTGAACAGGGCAAAAACGAAGAACAACAGGAACAAGGCAATACGACCGAGCCAGACGATGATTTTCATGGAGTTCTCACCGCAAAAGGAATGGCACGAAGTGTAGTCTAAATTGGTGCAGGCGCCAATTACAGGTCAACGCGCTCGCGTAATTCCTTGCCTGCCTTGAAATGCGGTACGCGCTTGGCCGGAACTTCAACTTTTTCGCCCGACTTCGGGTTTCGCCCAACCCGGGAAGATCGTTCGTTAAGGGAAAAACTGCCAAAGCCACGTATCTCGACACGCTTACCGGTGGCCAGAGCCTCAGACATGGCGTCGAGTATGGCTTTGACAGCCAAGTCCGTATCTCTGAGGCCGAGCTGCGGATGCCGCTCGGCCAGCTTGTCGATGAGTTCGGACTTGGTCATACGCCGCCACTAAACAAAAAGTTATTTGCTTTCGTTCATTTTGGCCTTGAGCAATGCACCGAGGTTGGTCGTGCCAGAAGCAGCACCAGTTTCCTGCATTTTTTGCATGGCTTCAGCCGTATCGGCATTGTCTTTAGCCTTGATTGACAACTGGATCGAACGGGTCTTGCGATCGACGTTGAGGATGATGGCATTGACGCTATCACCTTCTTTCAGCACATTGCGCGCATCTTCCACCTTGTCACGGCTGATTTCCGAAGCACGCAGATAGGCTTCAATCTCATCACCCAGGTCAATGGTCGCGCCCTTGGCATCCACACTCTTGACGACGCCAGTAACAACCGCGCCCTTGTCATGACCGGCCACGAAATTGTTGAATGGGTCGCCTTCCAGTTGCTTGACACCGAGGCTGATACGCTCACGCTCAACGTCAATCGCCAACACTACCGCCTCGAGCTCGTCGCCCTTCTTGAATTTACGCACAGCTTCTTCGCCCGACTCGTTCCATGACAAATCAGACAAATGCACCAGACCGTCAATACCACCATCAAGACCGATGAAGACACCGAAGTCGGTAATGGACTTGATAGCACCTTTGAGTTTGTCACCCTTCTTGTGGTGCGTGGAAAACTCTTCCCACGGGTTGGGTTTGCACTGTTTCATGCCGAGGCTGATACGACGACGTTCTTCGTCGATTTCCAGCACCATGACTTCGACTTCATCACCCAGCTGCACAATCTTGTTCGGGGCTACGTTCTTGTTGGTCCAGTCCATTTCAGAAACGTGCACCAGGCCTTCAATGCCGGCTTCAATTTCAACAAAAGCACCGTAGTCGGTCAGGTTGGTTACCTTGCCGAACAGACGGGTGCCCTGCGGGTAACGCCGTGCCAGGCCGACCCACGGGTCTTCACCCAGTTGCTTGATGCCGAGTGAGACACGGTTTTTGTCCTGGTCGAACTTGAGGACTTTGGCGGTCACTTCCTGACCAACCTGCACCACTTCGTTCGGATGACGCACACGACGCCAGGCCAGATCGGTAATATGCAACAGACCGTCGATACCGCCCAGGTCAACGAATGCGCCGTAATCGGTAATGTTCTTGACCAGACCTTTGACAATGGAACCTTCGCTCAGGGTTTCCATGAGTTTGGCGCGCTCTTCACCCTGGCTGGCTTCAATGACCGCACGGCGTGATACGACGACGTTATTGCGTTTGCGGTCGAGTTTGATGACCTTGAATTCCATGGTCTTGCCTTCGTACGGCGTGGTGTCCTTGATGGGACGGGTATCGACCAGAGAGCCCGGCAGGAAAGCACGGATGCTGTTGACCATGACGGTCAGGCCGCCTTTGACCTTGCCAGTGATGGTGCCAGTAATGAGTTCGCCTGAAGACAAGGCTTTTTCCAGGAACAGCCAGGACGCCAGGCGCTTGGCCTTGTCGCGCGAGAGAATGGTATCGCCATACCCGTTTTCGAGAGAATCAATCGCAACCGAGACAAAGTCGCCGATTTTGACTTCCATTTCGCCCTGGTCGTTAAGAAATTCTTCTGCCGGAACAAAAGCTTCGGATTTTAAGCCGGCGTTGACGACAACAAAGTTCTGGTCAATACGCACGACTTCGGCGGTAATGACTTCGCCGGCGCGCATTTCCTGGCGCTGCAGGCTTTCTTCAAATAATTGGGCAAAAGATTCGTGACTGGATTCGAGAATGGCTGACATGAAAGAGGATAAAAAAAGTAAGTTAATCAAAGAAGCTTACGGCCTCGCGCCGCAGGCTTCACCTGTTGCCACCAGCGCAAGACCTGAGTAACGACTTCATCAATACTCAAATCAGAGCTGTCTAGCTGGTAACTATCTTGTGCTGGTCTAAGAGGTGCTTCGAGGCGATTCATATCGCGCGCGTCGCGGTCACGCAAATCAGCAGAAAGACTCTCCATTGTAGCAGAAAAACCTTTTTCAATCAATTGCTTATAGCGCCTTTGTGCCCGTGCCTCAACGCTGGCAGTCAGATACACCTTGAGCTGCGCCTCGGGAAAAATGACGGTACCCATATCGCGGCCATCGGCTACCAGACCAGGTAGCTGCCAGAAGTCGCGCTGACGCTGTACCAGCGCCGCCCGAACGTCATGCAGCACGGCAATGCGCGAGGCGGCATTGCCTACCGCTTCGGCGCGCAAGGCATCGGTAACATCGACACCACGCAAGCTGATGCGCGGCTCATCGGTAAACTGAACCTCAAGCGCTCTGGCAACACGCGCCAGCACCGATTCATCATCGAAGCTTACCCCCTGCTGCATGGCAGCAAGCGCGGTCAGACGGTACAGGGCACCGGAATCGAGCAGATGAAAGCCCAGTGATGCAGCCACCCGCGCGGCAATAGTACCCTTGCCCGAAGCGGTCGGCCCATCAATGGTAATGAGAGGAACGAAAGTTGCTGAAGCAGGGTTCATGCATGCCCTGACGCCGTGATGGTACGGAATACATCGAAATAATCCGGAAAGGTTTTGGCGACGCAGCCGGGGTCCTGGATTTCCAGCGGTGTGGCAAAAGCGGCCAGAGAAAAGCACATCGCCATGCGATGGTCGTCATAAGTGGCAATGCTGGCGCTGCGCCACTGCATGGGTGGGGTAATGCGCAAATAATCAGCGCCCTCTTCCACGCTGGCACCCAGTTTGCACAATTCAGTAGCCATGGCACTGAGGCGGTCGGTTTCTTTCACGCGCCACGAGGCAATATGGCGCAGTGTCGTCGTACCGTGGGCATAGAGCGCACACATGGCCAGGGTCATGGCGGCATCGGGAATTGCGTTGCAGTCCAGATCAATGGCTTGCAATGTGCCCTGGTTGCTGGCTTCTATCCAGTCATCACCCCACACTACCTTGGCACCCATAAGCGCCAGTGCCTCGGCAAACCTGACATCGCCCTGAATGCTGCGCGCCCCTGCACCCTGTATGCGCACCGGGCCACCCGCTATGGCACCTGCTGCCAGAAAGTAAGACGCCGAGGACGCATCCCCTTCGACCGTGATTTGTCCTGGCGACTGGTAGCGTGCCCCGGCAGGGATGGTAAAACGCTCCCAGCCCTGACGTTGCACCTGTACTCCAAAGCGTTGCATCAGATTCAGGGTAATTTCAATATACGGCTTGCTGATCAGTTCGCCCACCACCTCAATCACGAGTGCCGAGGACTCAGCTTGAGCCTGTAGCACTAACGGCGCCATCATCAGCAAGGCGGTAAGAAACTGGCTTGAAGTATCGCCACGCACTTGCAGCGTACCGGTTTTCAACCCCGTCGGACGAATTTCCAGCGGTGGGTAGCCTGCCTGACCCAGATAACGAATATCGGCCTGTAATTGCCTCAGTCCATCGACCAGATCGCCAATCGGGCGTTCGTGCATGCGCGCAACACCGCGCAATTGATAATGCCCCCGATTGACGGCGGCCGAGGCCACCAGTGCTGCGGTCAAGGGACGAAAGGCCGTGCCAGCATTGCCCAGAAACAAATCGGCTTCGGTCACTGGAAACACCCCGCCGCAGCCGTCGATCCTGACCGACTTCGGCCCCAGCCGTGCGATCTTGACACCGAGTTGTTGCAGGGCTTGAAGCATCACCCGCGTATCGTCAGCATCCAGCAGTTCATCGACCTGGGTACTACCTTGTGACAAGGCCGCCAGCAACAAGGTACGGTTAGAAATACTTTTACTGCCCGGCAAGGTCACGACCCCCTGGGCATGGCTGAGTTGTTGTAGTTGCAGACTGTCCACGCGCTTGTGTTCCTGTATATTTTCCGTCAGATCAGAATCGGAGTGCCGAGCGTATTTCCCGCGCTTGCGCGAATTCCTGCTCCAGCGCCAGAACTTCGTTGCGGTTCAAATAATCGCGCAATAATTTCAGCTCGGCTTCATAGGCGTCCAGCTCATGCAACAAGGCGGCACGATTGGCAAAACAAATATCGCGCCACATTTCCGGGGAACTGGCAGCGATGCGCGTAAAGTCACGAAAACCACCGCCCGCATGGGCAAATTTCTGCGCTGCATCGGGTTCTTTGGCTATAGCGGCCACCAGAGCAAAGCTAAGCAGATGCGGCAAGTGCGAGACCGCTGCAAACACCTGGTCGTGCTGCTCGGGAGTCATTTCACTCACCAGGGCGCCACATAATTTCCAGGCTTCAACCACGGTTTCCAGTGCGTGACCCGCCGTGTCGGATACCGGCGTGACAATACAACGGCGCTGGCGATACAACCCGGCTTCGGCAGCATCGACACCGCTTTGTTCCTTGCCGGCAATCGGGTGCGCCGGTACAAATTGCGGAAACTTCCCGCCCAGAGCACGGCGTGCGGCTGCGACTACATCGCCCTTGGTACTACCCGCATCGGTGACAATGGTGCGCAGACCCAGATGCGGTGCAATGACGCGCAAGATGGTTTCGGTTTGTGCGACCGGCGCCGCCAGCAGCACCAGGTCGGCATGGCGCACGGCCTCGGCTTCATTGGCTGCTATTTCATCAATAACCCCCAGTTGCAGGGCGCGCTGCAGGGCTTCACGCGAACGTCCAACACCCACCACTTTTTTTACGGCTTGCGCGGCGTCCAGCGCCAGCGCAAAACTGCCGCCGATTAAACCTACGCCAATAATAGTGACTTGATTAAACATGCGGATTACGCAGCCATACCTAGTGCCCGTTCCAGGGCTAGAATGAAAGCCTGGTTTTCTTCCGGCAAGCCGATGGAAATTCGCAGCCACTCGGGCAAGCCATAATTGGCGACCGGACGTACGATGACACCCTGCTTGAGTAATGCCTGGTTAACAGCAGCGGCATTGCCGACCTTGACCAGTACAAAATTGCCATAAGAGGGAATGAAACTCAGCCGCAGACGCTCGAAAGCCTGTACCAGTTGCTGATAACCAGCACGGTTGAGTTCATAACTTTTTTGCAGGAAGTTATGGTCGTGCAAGGCGGCAATAGCCGCAGCCTGTCCCAATGAATTGACGTTGAACGGCTGGCGAATGCGGTTCATGATGTCGGTCAGTGGTGCCTGGGCAATGGCATAGCCGACGCGCAAACCGGCCAGACCATAAGCCTTGCTGAAAGTGCGCGATACAATCAGGTTCGGAAAACGCCGCACCCACTCCACCGAATCAAAACGCTGTTCCGGTGCCAGATATTCGTTATAGGCCTCGTCCAGCACCACCACCACATGAGCCGGCACACGCTGTAAAAATGCTTCGATTTCGGCAGAGGGCAAAAAGGTTCCGGTCGGGTTGTTCGGGTTGGCAATAAAGACCAGATGCGTGTCTGCTTCAATGCTGCCAAGCATGGCCTCAAGGTCATGCCCCAGACCCGGGGTAGCGGGTACCACAATGGCACGCGCACCGGTTTCCTGAGTCGCCAGCGCATAGACCACAAAACTGTATTGTGAATAGACGGCACTGGCACCGGGTTGTAAAAAGGCATGCCCGGCCAAGACCAGAATATCGTTACTGCCGTTGCCCAGGGTCACCCAGTCCATGGGCACCCGAAATTTTTGTGCCAGCGCCGCTCGTATGTCGTAGGCATTGCCATCGGGGTAGCGTGCCAGTTCATCGAAGGTTTGCAGCATGGCCTGTCTGGCACTTTCGGGCATGCCGAGCGGGTTTTCATTGCTGGCCAGCTTGACGATATTGTTTTCATCCAGGCCATATTCGCGCGCCACTTCGCTGATGGGTTTGCCGCCCACATAAGGGGCAATGGCCTGGATATAAGCCGGGACGGGAATTTTGTTCAGATCGGTTACGGTATTCATGCGAGTCACTCAGGCCAGGGGGTAAGAGCCCAATACTTTGAAGAAACCACAATGGGCGCGTAATTCATTCAGGGCTGCCGCGACATGGGTTTCAAGCTGATGCCCTTCCAGATCGACATAAAAATAATAGGTCCAGACGCCAGTGCGCGAGGGACGCGACTCGAACCGTGTCATGGAAACCCCATGACGTGACAAAGGCTCGAGCATTTTGTACACCGAGCCGGCAATGTTCGGCACCGAGACCACCAAAGAGGTCTGGTCTTTACCCGAAGGCTGGGTGTCTTGTGAACCAATCACGGCGAAGCGTGTGGTGTTGCGCGGGTCATCTTCAATATGACGCGCCACTATGGGCAGTTGATAATGCGCCGCAGCGGCTTCGCTGGCAATAGCAGCGATGGTACCGTCCAACCCGGCCAGACGCGCAGCTTCGGCATTGCTGGCTACGGCCACGCGCTCAAGACCGGGGTAATGCGTCGCTAGCCAGTGGGCGCACTGCGCCAGCGCCTGCGCGTGGGCACAAACCTGGGTGACTTGTTCCATGGTGCCCGACTGCGTCATCAGGTTGTGATGCACCGGAATGGTAATTTCGTTCGAAATTTTGAGTGGCGAATTGAGAAACAGGTCGAGGGTGCGATTCACCACGCCCTCGGTCGAGTTTTCAACCGGCACGACACCAAATTCGGCGGTACCAGCTTCAGTAGCGCGAAAAACTTCATCAATACTGACGCAAGGCACGGCTTCAATACCATGTCCAAACGCCTGATAAGTGGCAGCTTCAGAAAACGTACCGACCGGCCCCAGAAAGGCCACACTCATGACTTTTTCAGTGGCGCGACAGGCTGAAATGATTTCACGGTAAATGGCACGTAAATCTTCATCGCGGATCGGGCCAGAATTTTTCTGCCCGACATGACGCAATATTTGAGCTTCACGCTCGGGGCGAAACACTGGCACGCCCTGCTCGCGCTTGATCACCCCCACCTCGTGCGCCAGCCCAGCGCGCTGACTCAAGAGGCGAATAATCTCCTCGTCTAGCGCGTCAATTTGATCGCGCAGCGGCTTGAGTTGAGCGTCGATATCAGCCATGAGATTGCTCGAATTCTTTCATGAAAGCAATCAGTGCCTGCACCCCCGCGAGTGGCATGGCGTTATAAATACTGGCGCGCATACCACCCACCGCCTTGTGGCCTTTAAGTGCTACCAGCCCGGCTGCAGCCGACTGTTTCAGGAATGCTTCATTCAGGCTTTCGTCGTGAATACGGAACGGCACATTCATGCGCGAGCGGTCAGCACGGTTGACAGGCGAATAATAAAACGACGACTGGTCGAGATAGTCATATAACAGCCTGGCCTTCTCGATGTTACGTTGTTCCATGACGGCCAGCCCGCCCTGACGCTTGAGCCATTGGAATACCAGCCCCGCGAGGTAGATGCCGAAAGTCGGCGGCGTATTCAACAGGGAATGATTGTCGGCCATCAATTGATAGTCAAACATACGCGGGCAATCTGACCGCGCCTTGCCCAGCAAGTCTTCACGCACGATGACAATGGTAACGCCCGCCGGTCCGATATTTTTTTGCGCGCCCGCATAGATCAGACCGTACCTTGAAACATCGACCGGGCGGCTCAAAATATGCGAGCTCATATCAGCGACCAAAGGCACGTTACCCAAAGCTTGCGGCACAAAGCCATATTCCAGCCCCTGTATGGTTTCATTGGTGCATATATGCATGAAGGCTGCGTCTTCACGCCGTTTCCAGCTTGACTCGGGCGGTATATAGCTGAAATTTTTATCTTCACTCGATGCGACGATGTTGACGCTGCCGCCCCACAGCGGCAACAGCCGTTTAGCTTCAGCGACAGCACGCTGCGTCCATTCCCCCGTGAGTATGAAATCGCCATGGGCATTATCACGGCACAGGTTGAACAGGATCTGCGACCATTGCATCGACGCCCCGCCCTGTAAAAACAGCACCTTGTAGTGGGGCGGTATATTCAGCAAATCACGCAAATCCTGCTCGGCCTCAGCATTGCAGGCTTCAAATTCCTTGCCTCGATGCGAGACCTCCATCACCGAACAGCCGGTACCGCGCCAGTCGAGCATTTCAGCTTGAGCTTGCTGCAAAACCTCCAGCGGCAGAGCGGCTGGTCCGGCAGAAAAGTTATAGACGCGCGTCATGGTGTGCTTGAAAATTTGAAATCGAGTATACGCTGACTCATAGTGAACTGACCCAGCGGCGAGAACAGGTCGTCCTGTTCATTAAAAAAAACACCCAGGGCTTCAATAAAATACAAGACCGACTGGATCCGCACTTTCATGCCAGCATAGCGACTATCGCCCTGGCATTCCAGACGCCAGACACTGCCACGGATGCCGACATGCAACTGCTGCGCCGGTTGCCGGTCGGCCACACGACACGACTGGTTCATGGGAATGTCATCGCGCGACAGGCTCAAGCGAAACACCTGCCCGGCCTGTAGTGGCAAGCTAAAATTTTCGAGTTGGACTCCGGCCTTTTTGTCACTGGCATCGAAACGCAACAGACCACGGGCACTGACGTAATCACGATTCTGCACCGTGTCATCTGCCAGGTGGGTCGTTGATCGCACCTGACTCATTCCATCAGGCGCAGCACTAAATTCTTCGCTGATGCGGCGCGACGCTCGCATCGGCCGCTTTTGCTCAATAACCCAGCTGAAGGCTACCACCGGAACGGCGGCAGTCATAAGGCCGAGCTGTTTCAGTTCGGTACTCAGCTCGGTCGTCAGCACTATAGGCGTAGACACCGGGGCCGCCTGGGCGCTGGCCGAATGGATGCCTGTCAGCAGACAGCAGGACAAAGCCAGCCGACCCAAGCCCACCTGCCCGATCATGCCTGCCCGTCACCCTCTGGCGCTATGCCCTCGCCTTCGTCCTGATCAACATCACGCTCGAGAATACGTTGCAGGCCCGACAGCTTGGAGCCATCATCCACGCTGATCAATGTCACGCCCTGGGTGGCACGACCCATTTCACGAATTTCAGCAACACGGGTGCGCACCAGTACCCCGGCGGTCGTAATGAGCATGATCTCGTCATTCTGGCGCACCAGCGTGGCCGCCACCACCTTGCCATTACGCTCACTGGTCTGTATCGCAATCATGCCCTTGGTACCACGGCCATGACGGGTGTATTCAATAATGGAAGTACGTTTGCCATAGCCATTTTCGGTGGCCGTCAGCACACTTTGCTGCTCGTCTTCAGCCACCAGCAGGGCAATAACGCGCTGCCCGTCATCGAGCTGCATACCGCGCACGCCGCGTGCCTGACGCCCCATTGGGCGAACATCGTTTTCATCAAAGCGCACCGCCTTGCCGGCATCGCTGAATAACATGACATCGTGCTGGCCATCAGTAATCGCAGCACCAATCAGAAAATCACCGTCATCCAGATCGACCGCAATAATGCCGGCCTTGCGCGGGTTGCTGAAGTCGGTAAGGGCAGTTTTTTTCACCGTACCTTGTGCCGTTGCCATGAAAACGAAATGCTGTTCGTCGTATTGCTTCACTGGCAACACCACGTTGATTTTTTCGCCTTCTGCCAACGGGAACATATTGACAATGGGCTTGCCACGCGAGGTACGCGAGCCTTGCGGCACCTCATAGACCTTGAGCCAGTACAGACGGCCACGATTGCTGAAACACAAAATGGTATCGTGGGTATTGGCAATGAACAACTGGTCGATCCAGTCATCTTCCTTGGTCGCGGCCGCCTGCTTGCCACGGCCGCCACGTTTTTGCGCCCGATATTCACTCAAAGGCTGCGCCTTGATATACCCTGAATGCGACAGGGTGACGACCATATCAGTTGGCGTAATCAGATCTTCGTCGCTTAAATCTTC
Source organism: Burkholderiales bacterium UBA4657 (assembly GCA_002405475.1). Lineage (GTDB taxonomy): Bacteria > Pseudomonadota > Gammaproteobacteria > Burkholderiales > Burkholderiaceae_E > UBA4657. The sequence continues at coordinate 84,938 of DHLX01000042.1, forward strand.
AGCATTGACAACAATCTCACTTTTGCGCACATCACCAAATTCTTTTTTGATGGCGCCTAGTTCATCGGCAATAATCTGGGTAATACGTTCGGGCTTAGCGAGTATGTCGAGCAGGTCGGCAATTTGCGCCATGACCTCTTTGTATTCGGCCACAATTTTGTCCTGCTCTAACCCGGTTAAACGTTGCAGGCGCATTTGCAAAATTTGCTCGGTCTGTTCTTCACTCAAACGATACAGGCCGTCTGACTGCAAGCCAAAGTGCGCTGCCAGGGTTTCCGGGCGATAGGCCTCGGCGCCGCCTTCGGTACGACTCAGCATTTCCCGCACCAGCGATGAATCCCAGGTACGTGACATCAGCTCGGCCTTGGCCATGGGCGGGGTCGGGCTGGCTTTGATGATGTTAATGAATTCGTCGATGTTGGCCAGCGCTACCGCCAGACCTTCCAGCACGTGCCCCCGTTTGCGCGCTTCGCGCAATTCGTACACCGTGCGTCGCGTGACCACTTCGCGCCGGTGATACAAAAACTCGAGCACCAGATCTTTCAAGTTGCACAATTTGGGCTGACCGCCTACCAGGGCCACCAGGTTCATACCAAAGGTGTCTTGTAACTGGGTCTGCTTGTACAAATTATTCAGCACAATTTCGGGTACTTCATTGCGCTTGAGTTCTATGACCACGCGCATGCCCGACTTGTCGGACTCGTCACGAATGTCGGAAATGCCTTCTATTTTTTTCTCGTTGACCAGCTCTGCAATGCGTTCCTGCAAGGTTTTTTTGTTCACCTGGTAAGGAATTTCATCAACGATAATGGCCTGACGACCGTTTTTGTCGATTTCCTCGAAGTGGCAACGCGCACGCATGACCACCCGGCCGCGACCGGTGCGATAACCCTCACGCACACCACTCAGACCATAAATAATGCCTGCCGTCGGGAAGTCGGGGGCCTTGATAATTTCAATCAATTCGTCCACGGTGCAATCGGGCGCACGCAGCGCGTATAAACAGGCGTCGATGACATCGCTCAGGTTGTGCGGCGGCATGTTAGTTGCCATGCCCACGGCAATACCCGCAGAACCGTTAATCAACAGGTTGGGCAAGCGCGACGGCAGAACCGTCGGTTCCTGTTCCTTGCCGTCATAGTTGGGCTGGAAATCTATCGTTTCTTTCTCAATATCAGCCAGCAATTCGGCTGAAATTTTGTCCAGACGGCACTCGGTATAGCGCATGGCGGCGGCATTGTCGCCATCGACCGAGCCAAAGTTGCCCTGACCATCGACCAGGGTGTAACGCAGGGAAAAATCTTGCGCCATGCGCACCAGGGTGTCGTAAATGGCCTGGTCGCCATGCGGGTGATATTTACCCATGACATCACCGACCACGCGGGCACACTTGACATAGGGGCGATTGTGAACATTGTTAGCCTCATGCATAGCGAACAAGACGCGTCGATGCACCGGTTTCAAACCGTCTCGCACGTCGGGCAAAGCACGCCCGACAATGACACTCATGGCATAGTCGAGGTAACTGCGGCGCATTTCCTCTTCAAGCGAAATGGGCAGGGTTTCCTTGGCGAACTGGTTCATGTAAGGCCTTTACCGGAACAGCGACCGCAGGAAAAGCCCGGGGCGCCATGAATTAAATCGGGTTTTTTATTATCATTGGCATTTTACCATCCAGACAGATTGGCTATGGTCGTGAGTATTTGTTGTAGTACCGACACGAAACTCACACGAAAAGTCATATAACAAGTCTAGGAAGTCGTTTTCATGGCACTATAATGCGTGCGTTAAAGAAGTGGGAAAATCGCTTATTCCACAAAATATGATGATCTGCGGTATATGAACGATGTTTTTGAGAGGATACAAATGAAACAATTTTTTAAAATTACGGCTTTGCTCGCGTCAGCACTTGCCGTAGCCGCCTGCGGCACGACGGGACAACAGCCAACTAGCGCCCGCGGCTACGTTCAGAGCGCTAATGGGTCTGTCGTTAAAAATGCTACTGGTTTATGCTGGCGTACGGGTTATTGGACCCCGGCTCTGGCCGAAGCTGAGTGCGATCCCGACCTGGTTCCTAAAAAACCTGCTCCTACGCCTGCTCCAGCCCCGGCTCCGGCACGTCCAGCTACTCCCGCACCCGCACCCGCTCCTGCACCGCGTCCTGCTCCTGCTGCGCCCACAGCTGCGCCTGCCGGTCCTATTAGCGAAAAAGTCAGTTTTTCTGCCGATGCTTTCTTCGATTTCGATAAGGCAGTCCTGAAACCGGAAGGCCGTGCCAAGCTTGATAAACTGGTGGCCGATATCAAAGGCGTTAATATTGAAGTCGTGATTGCCGTGGGTCATACCGACAACGTTGGTGGTGACAGCTACAACCAGCGCCTGTCAGTACGCCGTGCCGAAGCGGTGAAAGCTTATCTGGTGAGCAAAGGCATCGAGTCCAACCGCGTTTACACTGAAGGCAAGGGTGAGAAACAGCCAGTCGCTGATAACAAAACCAGCGAAGGTCGTGCCAAAAACCGTCGTGTAGAGGTGGAAGTAGTGGGTACACGCCCCAGAAAGTAATCTTTCTGCTAGGCATGAAAGCCCTGCCCTGCAGGGCTTTTTTTTTGGAGTTTTCTATGAACATAGATCGTGCAGAACTGGATAAATTCAGTGCACTGGCGCATCGCTGGTGGGATCCGAACAGCGAGTTCAAACCTTTGCATCAAATCAACCCCTTGCGGCTGGGCTGGATAGATCGCCTGAGTGGAGGACTTGCTGGTAAACGCGTAATTGACATCGGGTGTGGTGGCGGCATTCTGTCTGAAAGCATGGCGCGGCTAGGCGCGGAGGTGACCGGCATTGACCTGGCGGACAAACCGCTCAAAGTCGCGCAACTGCATGCGCTGGATGCCGGGATTTCGGTCGATTACCAGGCCATTGCCGCAGAAGACCTGGCGCAAATGGCACCCGCCAGTTTCGATGTCGTGACCTGTATGGAAATGCTGGAACATGTACCCGACCCAGCCTCGACCGTGCAAGCCTGTGCTACCCTGGTCAAACCGGGCGGCAGGGTATTTTTTTCCACTCTTAACCGCAACCCCAAAAGCTATTTATTCGCCATCATCGGTGCCGAATATGTACTGCGACTGTTGCCCAGAGGTACCCACGACTATCAAAAATTTATCAAGCCTTCGGAACTGGCGCGCTACGTACGCGAGGCCGGGCTGGAATCAGAACAGCTACTTGGCATGGGCTATAACCCGTTCACTCAAGTCTATAAGCTGGGGACTGATACCGATGTGAATTATTTGATGGCATGCCGGAAAGCACTCGTATGACACTAACCCGAGCCGTTTTGTTTGATTTTGATGGCACTTTGGCCGACACCGCGCCCGACCTCGCTGCAGCCGCTAATGTGTTGCTGCAACGACGTGACAAGCCTGTCCTGCCTGAAATTGAGTTACGCCCCTGGGCTTCGCATGGCGCACGTGGGCTGATCCTGGCGTCCTTTGGCATAACCCCCGCAGATCAGGAATTCAATGCCTTACGCGATGAATTTCTTGATGTTTATGGCACTCTGCTGACACAACGCCCGGCACTGTTTGCCGGCATCAAAGAGTTATTAGGTAGTCTCGAAGCGCGTAATCTGCCCTGGGGTATCGTCACTAATAAAGCCGAACGCTTTACTCACCCGATTGTTGCCGCGCTGGGGCTGTCTGAACGCGCCCATATCATTGTCTGCGGTGACACCACACCGCACGCCAAGCCCCACCCCGAACCCTTGTTGCATGCGGCACGGGCGCTGCAACTGCCGCCTGAAAATTGTGTTTACGTGGGCGATGATGAACGTGACATTGTGGCCGGCCGTGCTGCGGGTATGCGCACCATAGCGGCGGCTTATGGCTATTGCGCCAGCACCGAGCCTGCCTCGTGGCAGGCAGATACGATTATTTACACCCCCAGCGAGCTCTTGAACTGGCTATGAATGCCCCTACCTGATAGACTGCTTCATCTGATCTGTCATGGGGGCGACCTGGTTTCGACGTGGGTTGCAAAGCAGCGCAGGGCATACCAAGCACCAGTTCGCTTGTAAAAACACTGGAATGAAGTAACTGCAAACGACGAAACGTTTGCTCTGGCCGCTTAAACACCGGCCGAGCCTCGATCCGGCTGACCTCTGGGCCGGGCTGGGAAACCAGCATCGGGGTCATGAACAGGGGTTAAGAATGCGCCTCGTCGCGCGACGCATTCCGACAATCAAGCGAATCGCTCCAACGCACCGTGTCGCTTCGGGACGGTGGAGTTAAATCAAACAAGACGACTAAGTATGTAGAACTGTCTGTAGAGGGCTTGCGGACGCGGGTTCGATTCCCGCCGCCTCCACCAAAATTCAAACCCCAACCATTCTCGGTTGGATTTTTTTCTTGCCCATACCTCAATCTTGTCGAGGAGCATCGGGCCCAAAGCATCAGCACTCGCCTGCCTTCCGGTAAGCTGATAAATTACACCCTTTGCGACTAAAACCGACTTCATGCCACCCGAACTGCTGTTGCCTGAGCATTGCCATGACCGCTGAACCAGGGTATCCGTGGATCAAATTGCCGAGCATCTGGGTGTCACGCGCGATTCGATCTACCGCTGGATCGACCGCAAGCACCTGCCCGCGCACCGCGTGGGGCGCTTATGGAAGCAAAGTGTCCGCGGTGGATGATTGGATGCGCGCCGGGGGCGCGGATGAAACACAGAACAATTTGACAGGAAAACAGGCATGACCACGCATCTCACAGAATTTCTGAAAGACAGCGCGTACCGACTCGATCAATTTAAACCCGAACAGATCGAAATGCTTGAGTCAGCGATTTCATTGAAAGAGTCTGGCAAGAAAGCTGCGCCCTACGTTAACTGCATTGTTCGCGGCAAACCCATCAAGCTCACTCCGGAAGAGGCTGTCCGCCAGCTCTACCTGCTGGTCTTGCGTGATGACATGGGCTACCCCGTTAGCCGGATGGAGCTTGAGTACGAAGTCACTTTTGGCCGCGAAAAGAAACGTGCAGACATCTGCATTTTTGACAAAGACAAAACTACTACGCCATACATCCTTGTCGAACTGAAAAAGCCCAAGCTGAAAGACGGCAAGGAGCAGCTCAAGAGTTATTGCAACGCCACCGGCGCACCGATGGGGGTATGGACCAACGGCCAGCAGATTTCCTACTACCACCGCAAAGACCCAAACTACTTCGAAGATATTCCGGCGATTCCGTCTGCACACGAGAAGCTATCTGACATCCTGTCCGAACGTTGGACCATCGACGATCTGGTTAAGTTGGACAAACTGGTCAACGAGCGTAAATCGCTGAAAGACCTGATCCTCGAAATGGAGGACGAGGTTCTGGCCAATGCCGGTGTCGATGTGTTTGAAGAGCTGTTCAAACTGGTTTTCACCAAGCTCTTCGACGAGATGGAAAGCGGGCAAGATCGCAAGCGCCACCTCGTCTTCAAGAATTACGGTGACACCGAAAGCGAACTCAAGGCCAAGATTCAGGATCTCTTTGAGAAAGCTCAAGACACATGGGAAGGCGTGTTCCCTGCCGGTGCAAAAATCGAACTCACCCCTAGCCACCTGGCGGTCTGCGTGTCCTCGCTTGAAAAGGTCAAGCTATTCAATTCCAATCTGGAAGTGGTGGACGAGGCTTTCGAATACCTCATCAACAAATCCAGCAAGGGCGAGAAAGGCCAATATTTCACGCCGCGCTACGTCATCGACATGTGCGTGAAGATGATGAATCCGCAAGAGCACGAAACCCTGATCGACACCGCCTCGGGCAGTTGCGGCTTTCCGGTGCATGGCATTTTCCATGTCTGGGAACAAATCCGGCGCGATTTGGGCGACCCGGCGGATCACCTGTTCACCACGCAAAAGAAAACAGGCCGCTACGCAAAGTACGTGGTCGACAAGGTCTTTGCCATCGACTTCGACGAAAAAGCCGTGCGCGTGGGCCGCACGCTCAATCTGATCGCTGGTGATGGGCAAACCAACGTCTTGCACCTCAACACACTGGACTATGAACGCTGGTTCGAAAAAACCGGCGACGACAAAAACCCAGGCGATGAGGCATGGAAAGACGTCTACGGCGAGGGCTGGAAGCGTTTGCGCAAACTGCGCGCCGTCAAGAACGAAAATCGCGACTTCCAGTTTGATGTGCTAATGGCCAATCCGCCCTTTGCTGGTGACATCAAGGAAACCCGCATCCTCTCACGCTACGATCTGGCGCGCTCAGTCAGCTTCGACAAACTCAGCAAGGTCGATCCGGACGACAAGAACATCGTCGATGCCACAAGGCGCAACCCCAGCTTCCCCGAAGCCCTGCACGCCAGCCATGAAACCATCTACCAAATGGGCGACGGTAGTTACCGCAAGGTCAAGGTCAAGAACCAGACCAACGTCGGGCGGGACATTCTGTTTATCGAGCGCAACCTTCAGTTCCTCAAACCCGGTGGGCGAATGGCCGTGGTGCTGCCGCAAGGGCGTTTCAACAACGCCTCCGACAAGGCGCTGCGCGAATACCTGGCTGAGCATGGCCGCATTCTCGCCGTGGTCGGTCTGCATGGCAATGTGTTCAAGCCGCACACCGGCACCAAGACCAGCGTGCTGTTTATCCAGAAATGGAACAACGATCCGGTCGTCGGCCCGTTGTGCCCCAAGGTGACCGACTACCCGATCTTCTTCGCCACCATGCACGAGCCTTCCAAGGACAACTCCGGCTACAAAATTTATCGCTCCGTCCGGCAATGCACGCCGGATGCCGAGGTCGCGGAAATTGAACGCCTAAAGGCCAAATGGCGTGCCATCGATACGGAAGAGCAACAACTCCGCGAGCTGGAGCGCAGCAAGAAGATCGATGCAGCGCAGCGGGCTCGATTGGATGAAATCTCTGCCTTGCGCGATGCCAGCGCCTCAGAGTGGACTTGCCCCCAAGTGACGTA
>DHLX01000007.1:0-6738 GCA_002405475.1 Burkholderiales bacterium UBA4657
CTCCATCTCCGGACGCGGCACCGTTGTGACCGGTCGTGTTGAGCGTGGCATCGTCAAAGTGGGTGATGAAATCGAAATCGTTGGCCTCAAGCCCACCCTCAAAACCACCTGCACCGGCGTTGAAATGTTCCGCAAACTGCTGGATCAAGGTCAGGCCGGTGACAACGTCGGCATTTTGCTGCGTGGTACCAAGCGCGAAGAAGTGGAACGTGGTCAGGTCCTGTGCAAGCCGGGCTCAATCAAGCCTCACACCCACTTCGAAGCTGAGGTGTATGTACTGAGCAAGGAAGAAGGTGGCCGTCACACCCCGTTCTTCAACAACTACCGTCCGCAGTTCTACTTCCGTACCACCGACGTGACCGGTGCGATTGAACTGCCGCAAGACAAAGAGATGGTCATGCCCGGCGACAACGTTCAGATCGTGGTCAAGCTGATTGCCCCGATCGCGATGGAAGAAGGCCTGCGCTTTGCGATCCGCGAAGGTGGCCGTACCGTCGGCGCCGGCGTGGTCGCGAAAATCAAGGAGTAAACAGGCCTTGACTCGGGCGGTCGCGTGGGTGACCGCCGCCAGGACAGTAGGGGTATAGCTCAACTGGCAGAGCGTCGGTCTCCAAAACCGAAGGTTGGGGGTTCGATTCCCTCTGCCCCTGCCAACAGACAAGCAGTAGCGTGCCGTTCGGTGCGAACAAGACCCGGAACAGCGGGTGAGGAATGTGGAACATGTCGAATGTGGAAACCGTAACCAGTCTGGCAGACAAGCTCAAGGCGGGCTTGGCTTTGTTGGCGGCGGTCGCTGGTGTAGTCGCGTTTTATTGGCTGGGCGAGCAAACCCCGCTGGTATTACGTGTGCTGGCAGTGCTGGGTGGTTTCGCGGTCGCTGTCGCCATTGCCTGGTTCAGCGAGCCGGGACGCCGTTTTATCGGTTTCTCACGTGAGTCTTATCATGAAACCCGGCGCGTAGTGTGGCCGTCACGCAAGGAATCGTTGCAGACCACCGCAGCCGTCTTTGCCTTTGTGGTGGTCATGGCGATTTTTCTGTTCGTGGTGGACAAAACCATCGAGTGGACTTTGTACGACCTGATATTGGGATGGAAGCGCTGATGGAAACAGAAACCAACGTTGTTTCGGGTAAGCGCTGGTACGTGGTACACGCTTATTCCGGCATGGAAAAAAGTGTGGCGCGCACCTTGCAAGAGCGCGTTGAGCGTGCCGGTATGCAGGGGCAGTTCGGCAAAATTCTGGTGCCCACCGAAGAGGTGGTGGAAATCAAGAATGGTCAAAAGACCATTTCAGAGCGCCGCTTTTTCCCCGGCTATGTGCTGGTCGAAATGGACATGACGGACGAGTCCTGGCATCTGGTGAAAAACACACCCAAGGTCACTGGCTTTATCGGCGGCAAGGCTAATAAACCTACGCCCATCAGTGAGCGTGAAGTACAAAAGATTTTGTCGCAGATGCAAGAGGGCGTCGAGAAACCGCGTCCCAAGGTCTTGTTTGAAGTGGGTGAAATGGTGCGTGTTAAAGAGGGTCCGTTTACCGACTTCAACGGCAATGTCGAGGAAGTGAATTACGAAAAAAGCAAGCTGCGTGTCTCGGTCACGATTTTTGGCCGTGCCACGCCAGTAGAACTGGATTTTGCCCAGGTGGAAAAAACCTGAGCAGGTAACAGAGGTAAGAGGCGTAAGAGGCGGGCGCCATTTTCCGCTTCAGAGGAGTGTCAGTAAAGCAGCTACGCTGTTTGACCGCACGTTTGAACTCAAGCACCAGGAGCCATCATGGCAAAGAAAATTGTCGGCTTTATCAAGCTGCAAGTGCCGGCGGGGAAGGCCAATCCTTCTCCTCCCATCGGTCCCGCGCTCGGTCAGCGCGGTCTCAACATCATGGAATTTTGCAAGGCGTTCAATGCCCAGACTCAGGGTGTAGAGCCAGGTCTGCCTATTCCCGTGGTGATCACCGCCTTTGCAGATAAAAGTTTTACCTTCGTGATGAAAACGCCACCGGCGACCATTCTCATCAAGAAGGCGGCTGGTATTCAAAAAGGTTCCAGCAAACCCCATACCGACAAGGTAGGCAAAATTACCCGCGCCCAGGCGGCCGAAATAGCCAAAACCAAAATGCCCGATTTGACCGCGGCAGATATGGAAGCGGCGATTCGCACCATTGCCGGATCGGCGCGTTCAATCGGTATTACGGTGGAGGGTCTGTAATGGCTAAAGTTTCCAAACGTGTGGCGGCGATCAGCGCCAAGGTCGATCGGCAAAAACTGTACCCGGTGGCTGATGCCCTGAATCTGGTCAAGGAATGCGCCAAGGCCAAATTTGATGAGTCGATTGATGTCGCGGTACAGCTCGGTATTGATGCCAAAAAATCGGACCAGGTGGTACGTGGCGCCGTAGTCCTGCCCGCCGGTACCGGCAAGTCGGTGCGAGTTGCGGTGTTTGCCCAGGGTGCCAAGGCTGATGAAGCCAAAGCCGCCGGTGCTGACATTGTGGGTATGGACGACCTGGCTGCTGACATTAAAGCTGGTAATATCAATTTTGATGTCGTAATCGCCTCGCCCGATACCATGCGTATTGTCGGTACCCTGGGTCAGGTTCTGGGGCCACGCGGCCTGATGCCTAACCCCAAAGTGGGCACGGTGACGCCTGATGTGGCTACCGCAGTCAAGAACGCCAAGGCCGGTCAGGTGCAATATCGTACCGACAAGGCCGGTATTGTGCATGCCACTATTGGTCGTGCTTCGTTCAATGTTGATCAGCTCAAGACCAATCTGGATGCGCTGATTGAAGCACTGAACAAGGCCAAACCGAGTGCTTCCAAGGGTATTTATCTGAAGAAAATTGCGTTGTCCAGCACCATGGGCGTGGGCGTCAAAGTTGACCAGGCTTCATTGGCAGCCTGACGCTGGCTGTTAGTTTTTTTGCTGTTTGTTGTAAGGGCTTTGGGCTGTTGTCAGTAGGCAGTTAGTGCTGACAACAGGTTATCAAAGACCGCCGGGGGTGAAACCGCTGTCAGGTTTTCACCTTAATCGACCACCCGGCGCAGATGGCGGTCCCAGAGGATTAGGTGTCGTTAAAAACTCCTGAAACTCGGTCGCCGTGTTTGGGTTCGGTGTGATGGTTTATTGCAGGGGCAATAAGCAGGATCACCGGTTTTCATGGAGTAAGACCGTGAGTCTCAATCGTTCTGAAAAGGCTGAAGTCATCGAAGAAGTCTCTGCCCAAGTGGCAAAGGCCAGCGCGATTGTCTTGGCCGAGTATCGTGGTCTGGAAGTCGGGCATATCACCGCTTTGCGCAAGAAGGCGCGCGAAAGTGGTGTGTATCTGCGGGTGTTGAAAAACACACTGGCACGTCGTGCGGTAGCAGGAACCCCGTTTGAAAAGTTGGCCGACAAAATGGTAGGCCCGCTGATCTACGGTATTTCTGTTGATCCGGTGGCCTCTGCCAAGGTGTTGAATGACTTTGCCAAGGGCAATGACAAGCTGGTGTTAAAAGCCGGTGCCATGCCTAACTCGGTGTTGGATGCTAACGGCGTTAAAGCGCTGGCGACCATGCCGAGCCGCGAAGAACTGCTGTCCAGATTGATGGGCACCATGCAGGCACCGATTGCTCAGTTTGTTCGTACCCTCAACGAAGTGCCGACGAAGTTTGCTCGTGGCCTCGCGGCAGTACGTGACCAAAAGCAATCCGCTTGATTTTTTCCAGAACCGTTTTTCATTTTTTTATTTAGGAGTTTTTTATCATGGCACTCAGCAAAGCTGAAATCCTCGACGCCATCGCTGGCATGACCGTTCTCGAGCTGTCCGAGCTCATTAAAGACATGGAAGAAAAATTTGGCGTGTCGGCTGCTGCCGCTGCCGTCGCTGTTGCAGCCCCGGCTGCTGGCGGCGCTGGCGCAGCACCTGCCGCTGAAGAAAAAACCGAGTTCACCGTGGTACTGGCTGAAGCCGGCGCCAACAAGGTGAACGTCATCAAGGCGGTGCGTGAACTGACGGGTCTGGGCCTGAAAGAAGCCAAAGACCTGGTAGATGGCGCACCGAAGCCCGTGAAGGAAGGTGTTGCCAAGGCTGACGCCGAAGCCGCCAAAAAGAAACTGGAAGAAGCTGGCGCCAAAGTCGAGCTCAAGTAAGTCGAGTCGGACATGCCCGGAGGCCGGTTTCGGCTTCCGGGTTTTGTCATTGTTGTTGCTGTTTTTGAGGTCTCGGGTTTGTGTTGTTGGTGTGAGAACAACCTAAACCTGATCCCTTAAAACCCCGCGCAAGCCGCCCACCGGGGGCGTGTATCGCGGTTCTCTTGGACGGAGCGCACATGCCTTATTCGTTCACCGAAATGAAGCGTATTCGCAAAAGCTTTGCTAAACGCCAAGCGGTGCAGGAAGTACCTTACCTGCTAGCGACCCAATTAGCCTCATATCGTGCTTTTTTACAGGCCGACACGCCGAATGCCCAGCGTAAAAGCGAAGGCTTGCAGGCGGCCTTTACGTCGGTATTCCCGATTGAAAGCCATAACAAAATGGCGCGCCTGGAATTCAGCGGCTATCAGCTTGGTACGCCGGTGTTTGATGTCAAGGAATGTCAGCAGCGTGGTCTGACCTACGCCGCGCCCCTGCGTGCCAAGGTGCGTCTGGTCATCATGGACAAGGAAGCGACCAAGCCGACGGTCAAGGAACTCAAGGAGCAGGAAGTCTACATGGGCGAAATGCCGCTCATGACCGATACCGGCTCGTTCGTCATTAACGGTACTGAGCGCGTCATTGTGTCGCAGCTGCACCGTTCCCCCGGCGTGTTTTTTGAGCATGACCGTGGTAAAACCCATTCTAGCGGCAAGCTGCTGTTTTCAGCACGCGTGATTCCTTATCGCGGCTCCTGGCTTGACTTTGAATTTGACGCCAAGGATATTTTGTTCTTCCGCGTTGATCGTCGCCGTAAAATGCCGGTCACGATTTTACTCAAGGCATTGGGATTCAACCCCGAGCAGATTCTGGCGCACTTTTTCAGTTTTGATCACTTTACCCTGCAATCCGAAGGCGCCTTGATGCAACTGGTGCCCGAGCGCCTGCGCGGCGAAGTGGCCAAATTCGATATTGCCGACAAAAAAGGTAATGTCATCGTAGCCAAGGACAAGCGCATTACCGCCAAACATATTCGTGAGCTTGATGCCGCGGGTATTAAAATGATTTCAGTACCGGAAGATTTCCTGATCGGCCGTGTATTGGCTAATAACGTGATCCATCCTGAAACCGGGGAAATCGTGGCCAACGCCAATGACGAACTGGTGGAAGGTGTTTTGGCAGCCCTGCGTGATGCGGGCATTCAGGAGATCAAAACCCTGTATACCAACGATCTGGATCAGGGCGCTTATATTTCCCAAACCCTGCGTACCGACGAGACTGTCGATCAAATGGCGGCGCGTATTGCCATTTATCGCATGATGCGCCCAGGCGAGCCACCGACCGAAGACGCGGTAGAAGCCTTGTTCAACCGTCTGTTCTTTGCCGAAGAAACTTACGATCTGTCGAGAGTCGGTCGTATGAAGTTTAACCGCCGCGTCAGTCGTGAAAAGGATGAAGGCCCGATGACGCTGACGAATGAAGACATTCTCGACGCCATCAAGATTCTGGTCGATCTGCGCAATGGTCGCGGACAGATAGACGATATTGATCACCTGGGCAACCGCCGTGTCCGTTGCGTCGGCGAACTGGCTGAAAACCAGTTCCGTTCGGGTCTGGTGCGCGTCGAGCGCGCTGTCAAGGAACGTCTGGGTCAGGCTGAAACTGAAAACCTGATGCCGCACGACCTGATCAACAGTAAACCGATCAGTGCTGCGATTCGTGAGTTCTTCGGTTCGTCGCAGTTGAGTCAGTTCATGGATCAGACCAACCCGCTGTCTGAAATTACCCATAAACGCCGCGTCTCGGCGCTGGGTCCCGGTGGTTTAACGCGTGAACGTGCCGGCTTTGAGGTGCGCGACGTCCACCCCACGCACTATGGTCGTGTCTGCCCGATTGAAACACCGGAAGGCCCGAACATTGGTCTGATCAACTCGCTGGCCTTGTATGCACGCCTGAACGAATATGGCTTTCTCGAAACACCGTATCGTCGCGTGGTCGACGGCAAAGTGACCGACCAGATTGACTATCTGTCTGCGATTGAAGAAGGCAAATATGTCATTGCCCAGGCCAATGCGGCCATGGATGCGACAGGCCAACTGGTGGATGAGCTGGTGTCATGCCGTGAAGCCGGCGAATTCATGCTGGTCGCGCCTGACAAAGTGCAGTACATGGACGTGGCGCCCTCGCAGATTGTCTCGGTCGCGGCTTCGCTGATTCCGTTCCTGGAGCATGACGATGCCAACCGCGCCCTGATGGGTTCCAACATGCAGCGCCAGGCCGTGCCTTGCCTGCGTCCGGAAAAATCGGTGGTCGGCACCGGGGTCGCGCGCACTTGCGCCGTTGACTCGGGTACGGTGGTGACTGCTACCCGTGGCGGTGTTGTCGATTATGTCGATTCCAACCGGATTGTCATCAAGGTCAATGATGATGAAACCCCGGCGGGTGAAGTCGGCGTGGATATTTATAACCTGATTAAATACACGCGCTCGAACCAGAATACCAACATTAACCAGCGTCCCATCGTCAAGGTGGGTGACAAGATTGCGCGCGGCGATGTCGTCGCCGATGGCGCATCGACCGACCTGGGCGAATTGGCACTGGGGCAGAACATGCTGGTCGCGTTCATG
>DHLX01000007.1:6884-14117 GCA_002405475.1 Burkholderiales bacterium UBA4657
GCCCTGGAACGGCTACAACTTCGAAGACTCGATTTTGATTTCCGAGAAGGTCGTGGCTGACGACCGCTATACCTCGATTCATATTGAGGAACTCTCGGTCATGGCGCGTGATACCAAGCTGGGGCCGGAAGAAATTACCCGCGATATTTCCAATTTATCCGAGCAACAGCTAGGGCGTCTGGATGACTCAGGCATTGTTTATATTGGCGCCGAAGTGGGTCCTGGCGATGTGCTGGTCGGCAAGGTGACGCCTAAAGGCGAGACCCAGCTGACACCAGAAGAGAAACTGCTGCGCGCCATTTTTGGCGAAAAAGCCAGCGACGTCAAAGACACTTCACTCAAGGTTGATTCTGGCATGACCGGCACCGTCATTGATGTCCAGGTCTTTACCCGCGAAGGTATTCAGCGTGACAAGCGTGCGCAGTCGATTATTGACGAAGAACTCAAGCGCTATCGCCTCGATTTGAATGACCAGTTGCGTATCGTTGAAGATGATGCGTTCCAGCGTCTGGAGCGCATGCTGGTCGGGCAAGTCGTGACCGGTGGGCCGAAAAAACTGGCTAAAGGCAGCAAGCTCAGTAAAGATTATCTGAGCGATCTGGAACGTTGGCACTGGTTCGATATTCGTCTCGATGACGAAGAAGCCGCGGCCAATCTGGAAGCAGTGAAAACGTCGCTGGAACAAAAACGGCATTCGTTTGATCTGGCGTTTGAAGAAAAACGCAAGAAGCTGACCCAGGGCGACGAACTGCCTCCGGGTGTGCTGAAAATGGTCAAGGTTTATCTGGCCGTGAAGCGCCGCTTGCAACCCGGCGACAAAATGGCAGGTCGTCACGGCAACAAAGGCGTCGTGTCGAAAATTACACCAGTCGAAGACATGCCCTATATGGCGGATGGCACTCCGGCTGACATTGTGCTCAACCCGCTGGGGGTTCCGTCACGGATGAACGTAGGCCAGATTCTGGAAACGCATTTGGGCTGGGCGGCTAAAGGCATAGGCCAGCGTATTGGCGAACTGCTGGAGCAACACCGCGAGCATGAGGTGAAGAAGATTCGTGACTTCCTGAAGCAGGTCTATAACCACTCTGGCAAGCAGGAAGACATCGACGCCATGCACGATGAGCAGGTACTGGAACTGGCGCAAAATCTGCGTCGAGGGGTACCGTTTGCGACTCCGGTTTTCGACGGTGCCACCGAGAACGAAATTCGCTCAATGCTTGATCTGGCTTACCCGGAACAAGTGAGCAAGCGCCTCGGCCTGACCGAGCACAAAACCCAGGCCACACTGTATGACGGGCGTACCGGCGAAGCATTCGATCGCCCCGTGACCGTGGGTTACATGCACATGCTTAAACTGCACCATCTGGTTGATGACAAGATGCATGCACGCTCGACCGGACCGTACTCTCTGGTGACGCAGCAACCGCTGGGCGGCAAGGCGCAGTTCGGTGGCCAGCGCTTCGGCGAGATGGAGGTATGGGCACTCGAGGCTTATGGCGCTTCCTATGTCTTGCAGGAAATGCTGACCGTTAAGTCGGACGATGTGACAGGACGCACCAAGGTCTATGAAAACATCGTCAAAGGCGACCACGTCATTGATGCCGGCATGCCGGAATCGTTCAATGTGCTGGTCAAGGAAATTCGTTCGCTCGGTATCGATATCGATCTTGAGCGTCATTAATTCGGACTGAAGGAGATCACATGAAAGCCCTGCTCGATCTATTCAAGCAAGTCCAGCAAGATGAACAGTTTGATGCAATTCGCATTGGCCTGGCATCGCCGGAAAAAATTCGTTCCTGGTCTTATGGGGAAGTTAAAAAACCCGAGACCATTAACTACCGTACGTTTAAGCCGGAACGTGACGGCCTGTTCTGCGCCAAGATTTTTGGTCCGATCAAGGACTACGAATGCTTGTGCGGCAAGTACAAGCGTCTGAAACATCGCGGCGTCATTTGCGAAAAATGCGGTGTGGAAGTCACGCTGACCAAGGTGCGGCGCGAGCGCATGGGGCATATTGAGCTGGCCTCGCCTACGGCGCACATCTGGTTTCTGAAGTCGCTGCCTTCACGTCTGGGCATGGTGCTCGACATGACGCTGCGCGATATCGAGCGCGTCCTGTATTTCGAGGCGTTCGTGGTGATTGAGCCGGGTATGACCGCGCTCAAGCGTGCCCAGATTCTGTCGCCCGAACAGTACGACGTGGAATATGAAAAAGCGCCTGACGAATTTACCGCGCAAATGGGTGCCGAAGGCGTGCGCGAACTGCTGCGCACCATCGACATCGACCGTGAAATTGAGCAATTGCGCAACGACTTGTCGAGCACCGGCTCTGAAGCCAAGGTCAAGAAAATTGCCAAGCGCCTGAAGGTGCTGGAAGGTTTCCAGAAGTCTGGCATCAAGCCCGAGTGGATGATTATGGAAGTGCTGCCCGTGCTGCCGCCCGAATTGCGGCCGCTGGTGCCGCTCGATGGTGGCCGTTTTGCCACGTCCGATCTGAACGACTTGTATCGCCGCGTGATCAACCGCAATAACCGTCTGAAGCGCCTGCTGGAACTCAAGGCGCCAGAAATCATCGTGCGCAACGAAAAGCGCATGTTGCAGGAAGCGGTCGATTCCTTGCTCGACAATGGTCGCCGCGGTAAAGCCATGACCGGCGCCAACAAGCGTCCGCTGAAATCTCTGGCCGACATGATCAAGGGTAAAGGCGGTCGTTTCCGTCAAAACCTGCTGGGCAAGCGTGTTGACTATTCAGGTCGTTCCGTCATTGTGGTCGGCCCGCAGCTCAAACTGCATCAGTGCGGTCTGCCGAAATTAATGGCACTGGAATTGTTCAAGCCGTTTATTTTCAACCGTCTCGAAGCTATGGGTGAAGCCACCACCATCAAGGCGGCGAAAAAACTGGTCGAGCAGCAAATTCCGCTGGTGTGGGACATTCTGGAAGAAGTCATTCGTGAACATCCGGTCTTGCTCAACCGTGCGCCTACCCTGCACCGCCTGGGCATTCAGGCGTTCGAGCCAGTGCTGATTGAAGGTAAAGCCATTCAATTGCATCCGCTGGTGTGCGCGGCCTTCAACGCCGACTTTGACGGTGACCAGATGGCGGTACACGTACCTCTGTCGCTCGAAGCGCAGATGGAAGCCCGTACCCTGATGCTGGCGTCGAACAACGTCCTGTTCCCGGCCAACGGCGAGCCGTCGATTGTGCCTTCGCAGGATATTGTGCTGGGTCTGTATTACGCCACGCGCGAAAAAATCAATGGCAAAGGCGAAGGCATGATTTTCGCTGATGTGACCGAGCTGGAACGCGCCTACGACAATCGTGAAGTCGAACTCAATTCACGTATCAAGGTGCGTATCAAGGAAGTAGAAGTCGACAAGCAGAGTGGTGCCAAAAGCGAAAAGATTACCCGCTACGAGACTACGGTAGGTCGTGCCTTGTTGTCCAACATTCTGCCTGAAGGCTTGCCGTTCCCGAACATCAACAAGGCGCTGAAGAAGAAGGAAATATCGCGACTCATCAATACCTCGTTCCGTCGTTGCGGTTTGCGCGCTACCGTCGTATTTGCCGACCAGTTGATGCAGTCCGGTTTCCGTTTGGCCACACGTGGCGGTCTGTCGATTGCCATGGATGATATGCTGATTCCCGAGCAAAAGGATCACATCATTCACGCCGCTGAAAAAGAAGTGAAAGAAATTCAGCAGCAATACGCCTCTGGCCTGGTGACGCAGGGTGAACGCTACAACAAGGTGGTGGACATCTGGGGTCGTGCCGGTGATCAGGTCGGTAAAGAAATGATGAAGCAGCTGTCGGTACAAAAAGTGCAAGACCGTCAGGGCAAACAGGTTGACCAGGAATCGTTCAACTCGATTTATATGATGGCCGACTCGGGGGCGCGCGGTTCGGCGGCCCAGATTCGCCAGCTGGCCGGTATGCGTGGCCTGATGGCCAAGCCCGATGGTTCGATCATTGAAACCCCGATTACGGCCAACTTCCGTGAAGGCCTGAACGTTCTGCAATACTTCATTTCGACCCACGGCGCACGTAAGGGTCTGGCCGATACCGCGTTGAAAACAGCGAACTCGGGCTACCTGACCCGTCGTCTGGTCGATGTGACGCAAGATCTGGTCGTGACCGAAGACGATTGCGGCACCGAAAATGGTGTTGTCATGCGCGCTCTGGTTGAGGGTGGTGAAGTCATTGAAGCACTACGCGACCGCATTCTGGGTCGTGTGGCCATTACCGATGTGCTGCACCCTGAAACCCAGGACGTGGTATTCCCGGCTGGTACTCTGCTGGACGAAGACGCGGTGGAGACCGTGGAAGCCTTGGGCATAGATGAAGTCAAAGTGCGTACGCCGCTGACTTGCGACACGCGCTATGGCATTTGTGCCAAGTGCTATGGTCGTGATCTGGGTCGTGGCACTATCGTCAACTCGGGTGAAGCGGTCGGTGTTATTGCCGCGCAGTCGATTGGCGAGCCCGGCACCCAGCTGACCATGCGTACCTTCCACATTGGTGGTGCCGCCTCGCGTGCTGCCGTAGCCTCGAGTGTTGAAGCCAAATCGAACGGTACGGTGCGCTTTACCAATACGATGCGTTATGTGACCAACGCCAAGGGCGAACAGGTGGTCATTACGCGCTCGGGCGAAGTGATTATTGCCGATGATAACGGTCGTGAGCGTGAGCGTCACAAGATTCCTTATGGCGCAACCTTGCTGCAAATGGATGGCAAAGTGCTCAAGGCGGGCACACAACTCGCCACTTGGGACCCGCTGACCCGCCCTATCATTACCGAATACGGCGGCACGGTGAAGTTCGAGCACGTTGAAGAGGGCGTCACGGTAGCCAAGCAGATTGATGAAGTGACCGGCCTGTCGACACTGGTGGTCATTGATGCCAAGCGCCGTGGTGCCAAAGTCACCGCACGTCCTGGTATCAAACTGATTGACGCGGCTGGTACTGAAGTCAAGATTGCCGGTACCGATCATCCGGTGAATATCAGCTTCCCCATGGGGGCGCTGATTACCGTGAAAGATGGTCAAGCGATTGCCCCGGGTGAAGTGCTGGCACGTATTCCGACCGAATCACAAAAAACCCGCGATATTACTGGCGGTCTGCCGCGTGTGGCCGAGCTGTTTGAAGCACGTTCACCCAAAGATGCCGGTATGCTGGCGGAAGTCACGGGTACCGTGACCTTCGGCAAGGAAACCAAAGGCAAACAGCGTCTGATCATTACCGATCTGGATGGCAACGCACATGAATTCCTGATTCCCAAGGAAAAGAGTGTGCTGGTGCATGACGGCCAGGTGGTGAACAAGGGCGAGCTGATTGTCGATGGCCCTGCGGATCCGCAAGACATTTTGCGTCTGCTGGGGGTTGAGGCGCTGGCGCGTTATGTGGTCGATGAAGTGCAGGATGTTTATCGTCTGCAAGGTGTGAAGATCAACGACAAGCATATTGAAGTCATCGTGCGTCAGATGCTGCGTCGTGTCCAGGTCACCGATCCGGGCGATACCGGCTTCATCCCCGGTGAACAGGTCGAGCGCAGTGAATTGCTCGACGCCAACGACGAAGCCATTGCCAAAGGCGGGCGTCCGGCCACGTACGAGAACGTCTTGCTGGGCATTACCAAAGCCTCGCTCTCGACCGACTCGTTCATTTCCGCCGCCTCGTTCCAGGAAACCACGCGTGTTCTGACCGAAGCCGCGATTATGGGCAAGAAAGACGATTTGCGTGGTCTGAAAGAAAACGTGATTGTCGGTCGTCTGATTCCGGCAGGAACGGGTCTGGCGTTCCATCAGGCACGCAAGGCCAAGGAAAGCCAGGATGCACTCGACGCCGCCGCCATGGCAGCGGCCGAGGCCATGCCCGCAGCCGCGGAGTTGATGGCTTCGGAAGAAGAGGGTACGGCCGAGCAGTAATGCAACGTGTTGGATGTTCTCAATAAAAAACCCGGCGCTTGCCGGGTTTTTTATTACGCCATTCTGCTATCCCCTGGATTCGAGAGCCCCTAACAGTTCGGCAGAGTTGGATGTCCAGCCAACGATACCACCCTGGGCATGAATCATTTCCAGTGTGGCGGCTTTAAAGTGCGGAAAATAGCTTTCGGTACAGTCTTCCAGAATCAGGCAGTCATAACCACGGTCGTTGGCTTCACGCATACTGGTTTGTACGCAAACTTCGGTGGTAACGCCCATAAAAATCAGGTGGCTAATGTCCGCGTGCTGGAGTTGTTGATGCAGGGACGTTGCATAAAAAGCACCCTTTCCGGGTTTGTCTATGACCCATTCTCCACTGGCAGGCGCAAGCTCGGGAATGATCTGGTTACCTGGTTCTCCTGCCACCAAAATGCGTCCCATGGGTCCGATGTCACCAATGCGCAGTCTGGTGTTGCCACGATTCCGTTTTGAGTCTGGACAGTCACTCAGATCGGGACGATGTGCTTCACGCGTATGTATCACCAGTCCACCCTGTTGGCGCCACGCCGCTAATACTTTTTGACATGTCGGCACAATCGCTGAAAGCAGGCGCACATCATTCCCTAATGATTCACCAAAACCACCCGGTTCAATGAAGTCACGCTGCATATCAATAATGACCAGAGCTGCGCGACCCAAGTCGAAGCAGAATGGATAAGGTCTGGCGGTCAGGGTCAGAGGCATGCGGTTCTTCTTTGCTTCAATGATGACCGCCACCCATGTGGGCGCCTAAAGTATGGCGGTCAGCCTGTTGTGCGTTCGTTTCAAATACAATCCGGCCTTCGCTCATGACGACAATCCGGTCGGACAGTTCCAGCAGCTCATCCAGGTCCTCGCTGACCAGTAGTACTGCACCGTTCTGATTCCGTACTTGTACGATGCGCTGGTGAATTTCACTAACCGCAGCAAAGTCAAGCCCGAATACGGGGTTGGACGCGATCAGTACCTGAACCCTGCCGGATAATTCCCGCGCCAGTACAGCGCGTTGTACATTGCCGCCCGACAGGCTTTGCATGGGCGCATCCGTGCCTTGAGTCTTGATTCCGTATTCCTTGATCCACGCCCGGGCGCGTTCGCGCCAACGGGGGAATAACAATATGCCGTATCGTGGACTTGCCCCCAAGTGACGTACTCTTATTTGGGTTAAAAAAAGGTTACGTGCAGATCATAACATCCGGGTTATCAAGCGTGCTGGCCAGTGGACGACGGGGGGCGACGTGCACTGGCGCAGGAGACCTGTTGTCACCAGATGCA
>DHLX01000040.1 GCA_002405475.1 Burkholderiales bacterium UBA4657
ACCGCTGAACTTATCCGTTAGAAGAATGACATGTGTTTTTTGTCAATAACTTCAGAAAATATGAATGCGGTAATAGCCGCAACAGCGGCTTTATCAGGTGTTGTGATAAGCCTACTGGGAAACTGGTTACTTTCTTGGCTAAAAGAAGGCCACGAACGCAAAATTCTTTTGCGCTCCAAGTACGAGGAATTGTCTTTTCTTTTGGTTGATAGCACTTTGGAGTATCAAAAGATAATATCCGCAGGAGCCACCCGTCAATTATTGCGCGATTCTCAGCCAATTTCTGTTCAGAAAGCCGCTTCTCTTGCTCAATTATATTTTCCAGAACTTGTAAATGAGACGAACCATTACCTTTTTTCATTTGTTTCTTTTCGTAATGCTTGCGCATCAGCTTCGGCAAAAAATTCTGACATTTCTTACGAACAGGCAATTGCAAATTCTCAATCGGTTGCTGACGCACAAAAGGAATTGGAATTATCAAAGTCAAATCTTCACACCACAATACGGGCATGTGCCAAAACTTATACTCTTTCTTAGTCATATTTTTATCCTTTCTAACCCGGCGTTCCAGCGGATTCGCTACGCTCACCGCTGAACTTTGCGTTAGCTTGACCCTTCGGGCGGAGGAGAAAATGTCATCAATTTATAATAAAACTAAAAGTGGATTTTGTCGGATTTGTGGAAATTGTAAGAAAGACAGCGTTTTTCTTCCAGTTTTGAAATTGGGCGTAAACCCACTTTTAAATGGGGGCCGCGCCTCATCGACATCGACATCCTTTTCTATGACAACATGATCATGAACGACGATATCCTGGCTATTCCTCATCCCTTCGTCGATGAACGTGCTTTTGTCCTGGCACCCCTGGCTGACATTGCGCCCGATTACGAACATCCCCAGACCCAAAAGTCTGTAGCCCAAATGCTGGCTGACGTATCCTCATCCGTAGATGAGGCCACAACGGCCGTTTACCGTTTACCGGATCAACCAAACTTCATGGGCACTTAACCCCCACCCTAACCCTCCCCCTAAAATGGGGAGGGAACATCTCCCTCTCCCGGTGGGAGAGGGCTGGGGAGAGGGTGAAAAAAATTTTCAAGGAACTGCTATTGATGTCAACCACACTAACCAGCTTCAAATGGGGTGAACGCACCTACATCATGGGCATCCTCAACGTCACTCCAGACAGCTTTTCTGGAGATGGCGTTATGGTTGAAGAAGATGTCATCGCCAAAGCGGTAGCCCAGGCCAAACAATTTGTAGCCGACGGCGCAGACATCATCGACATTGGCGGCGAGAGTACCCGCCCTGGCAGCTCACCTATAAGCGCAGAGGAAGAACTGGCGCGGGTGCTGCCGGTGGTGCAGGCCGTACGCCAGGCTGTGGACGTCGTTATTTCCATCGACAGCTACCGCGCTTCCGTGGCCGAAGCGGCCCTGGCGGCAGGCGCCAGCTGGCTCAACGACGTCTGGGGGCTGCGCATGGACCCGGACATGGCCGGCCTGGCAGCACAAGCCGGCTGCCCCATCGTCCTTATGCACAACCGCAGCAAACCAAAGAACATAGCGCAAGAAAAAAAGCTGGGCGGGCGCTTCATCGGGGTAAAATACGACGACCTCATCACCGACGTTAAACGTGAATTACAAGAAAGCATCGACATCGCCTTAAAAGCCGGCGTAAAAGAGTCCCAAATTATCCTGGATCCCGGCATCGGCTTCGGTAAAACCGTCGAGCAAAGTTTGCAACTGCTCGACCAGATTAATCAGTTCAAAACAATGGGATTTCCCATCTTAATAGGTCCGTCGCGCAAATCATTTATTGGCTATACGCTCGATTTGCCGCCAGACCAGCGCATAGAAGGAACGGCGGCCACCGTCGCCATTGGCATTGACCGAGGAGCCGACGTTGTGCGCGTCCATGACGTCAAAGCAATCGTTCGGGTCGCCCGTATGACAGATGCAATCGTGAGACGTTAAAGGATTTCAGTGCTATCAGTCACTAGTGAAATGCGTAAAACGTAATGCGTAAGGTTTATTACGCATTACGCATTACGAATCAAACCACAAACACACTGAATTTAGACACATTTTATAGGAGCTGCACATGATCGATTTTGAACTAGACCAGGAACAAAAGATGCTAACCGATGCCATCCGCCGCCTGGCGGAAGAGCGCATACGGAAAGTGTTTCGGGATGCGGACGAAGAAACTGATAGGAACTGTCATTTCGGGTTTTTTGCGGTTTCGGGTCAAAATTCGGTTTTTCCCCCGAACTACGACTGTTTTCGCACCCCGAACAACTAATCCAATCAGAATTTTCCGGCAACGCCGACTCCAAGAAGTGTAATTCCAGTCTATTTCTGCCGTCAACCCCTGATTCGCGTTAATGCGACAAAGCTCAAACACATAACTCCCCCACGAAGCCATATAAACTCCGATTTCGAGGTGTTATCCTGTTCCGCATAAACTTCGTTTTTGGGTATTATACCTACACCAAAGCAAGCTCAGGAGGTGAACGAGCACAGACGGCCACTGGCTGCTCCCGTTCCTGCTGCTTTGCCCAGTTAATAATCTTGGCAAGCTCCTTGGGATCCTCGATTATCGCCACAACCGACATTGTTCCCTGGCATTTTGGGCAAACAAACGGGTCAACTTCATAGACTTTCTGTAACAACCGTGCCCAACTTTGTTTGCGCAACTTGGACCAGGCATCGGAAACTTGGACAGTTTCCGGTTTCTCCTGAGGTATGGCTGGAACAATTTTGGATTCGCGTGGATGACCTTTTTGCCAACTTTCTGGGGCCAGGCTATAAATATTGGGGCGCTCTTGCCACTGCTTGCGGACTTTGCCCGCATATACGCCATAGCGACGAAGCAATTGAACCCGCCTTGGTGGTAAATGGGCCACAAGCTGGTCGACGAATTCAAAGCCTTTGAAGGTCTCTGTTTTTCCTTTGTAGAATCCCTTTGGGCTAGCTGTCCAGATTATCGTGTCGGAAGCTGGATCATACTGAATTTTTTCTGCACAGGTAGCGCCGCGAACGACATACTGGCCGAGGGCTTCTCGATCGGCCTTGTTGAATAGTCTGGTTTCGCTCTCGATGCTAAAGCCGGAATGCTTCCAGTCTCTGAGCATGTTCACTCGGGCTTGATCTATTAGTTCCTTTCGCAGAAACAAAGCCATAATCGCTGCTTGCCAGACCTTGAGCATCCCTTCGTCGGCTCCAATTGGTAAATATACAAAGCGGTCGTACTTGGTGAACCCACCTTCCAGAACCAGAACATGCCAGTGCGGGTGGAATCGAGCGAATTCACCAAACGACTGATAGCTGACAACACAGGCACATAGTAGTTCTTGACCGGCTGCCAGGGAGAAAAAATCAGAAAGCAAGGAGAATACCAGCCTGGACACCTCGCCAAACAGTCGCTTATCCGATTTAAAGTATGGTCTGAGAATCTTGGGAATCGTAAAAACAAATTGCCGATGCGGTAGATCAAGGAGCAAATCCTCGGCCAGGTATTCAGCATAGAGCAAGGTCCGTTTTTGGTCACAGGATGGGCAAAGGTGGAAAACCTTGCACGAAAATGGCCTGAAGTACGAATGTCCACAATCATGGCAACGTATTCGAACAACACCCTTGGTCCAATCGGCACATTCAGCAAAATGCTCAAGGCGGTCAAGGATAGTTTGCGATGGACTTGCGTAGGCTTGGTACTGGGTTAGAGAATTGCGGACTATGGTCTGGATTATCCCTTCCCGATGGGGAATGTAAGTTCCCATACCTATACATACGCAGGAAAACGATCATTTGCTTGCAATTGCGAAGAAAATAATGGAAAATGTGGACTGGCGCCACCTAACAACCGGTTCGAGCGGACTCACGGGACAAGCCCGTTCGCAGCTCAACCGAATGTTAGAAGTCGTACCATCGCAAACACTTTCCACGTTGCACCGGGCTTGTTTGTCTTTCATACCTCAAAGGCTTGCTCTTTCTGTTGTCGGTACACGGCGCAGCTTGTTTTTTTCTAGGTGCGTTACTCCACTGTTGCTGTTCTTTCAG
>DHLX01000021.1 GCA_002405475.1 Burkholderiales bacterium UBA4657
GCCGAACCCCCCTGAATAACGCTGTTCTGCTTCATCCAGTCACGTAGTGTGGTCACGTGACATCCAAATTCGTCCGCCAGCTCTTTCGGATTCCGCCCCGCTTTGATCAACTCCATCATCTGCACCCGAAATTCTTCCGTGTACCGCTTTTGTCGTTTCTCCATCAGTGACTCCTTTCGCTTTCTACTGTCAGCAAAAAGTGTACGTTAAATGGGGGCTACTTCAGTACAAGGAAGTGAAGACGCTTGAAACGACGTTGGCATCGCAGGCCAAGGCCGGTGAAGCGCCGCTGGTCTTGAATGCCTTCGTGCTGTCACCGACGAAATTCGCCGACCTGCTCAACGTCGGCGACCCGACAAAGAAGGCCGATCTGGAAAGCCGCAACGTGTTGTTCATGGAAGATGGTTCTGACTATTATCTGAAAAAACTTTTTAGCGTTTTAAGCTCGTGAATTGCAAGCTTTAGTAGCACTAGCGCTATAACGTCAGTATCCAGTGGCGTTACACCCAGGGAGGGATTGCTCGCCTGCTCACAACGCTACGCTGTTCGCAGCCTCGGCCTTCGGCCCGTTGCGCCTGCGGCGCAACGTCCAAGACGCTGCGCGTCTTGACCGAACCCTGGCGAGGGTTCTCACCCTGCCCTCCCGCCCAATAAAAAAGCCCACGGCGTGGGCTGTTTTATTGGCGGAGAGGGAGGGATTCGAACCCTCGGTAGGCTTACACCTACGCCTGATTTCGAGTCAGGTACATTCGACCACTCTGCCACCTCTCCGAAGGGGCGAAGTATATCAAACCGCGGGGCGCAGCACTTCCAGCCCGCCCATATAGGGGCGCAAAACCTGGGGTACGACCACGCTGCCGTCAGGCTGCTGGTAGTTTTCCAGCACCGCCACCAGGGTGCGGCCTACTGCCAGGCCGGAACCGTTCAGGGTGTGTACCAGTTCGGGCTTGCCCTGGGCGTTGCGGTAGCGCGCCTGCATGCGCCGCGCCTGAAACGCTTCACAATTGGAGCATGAGCTAATTTCGCGGTAAGTATTTTGTGCAGGTAGCCAGACTTCCAGGTCATACGTTTTCGCGGCACCAAAGCCCATGTCGCCGGTACAGAGCAGCATGACGCGATACGGCAGTTTCAGCTTCTGCAAAATACGTTCAGCATGACCGGTCATTTCTTCCAGAGCAGTATAAGATTGGCTGGGTTCGACGATTTGTACCATTTCCACTTTGTCGAACTGGTGTTGCCGAATCATGCCGCGCGTGTCGCGCCCGTAACTGCCCGCTTCGGAACGAAAACATGGGCTGTGGGCCGTCAGTTTGATGGGCAGTTGTTCCGGGCTGAGTATGACGTCGCGCACGGTGTTGGTCAGCGATATTTCTGAGGTCGAGATCAAATACAGATCTTCTTTTTCTTCCGCGCCACCTTTCGACACCCAGAACATGTCGTCTTTGAATTTCGGCAGCTGACCAGTGCCTAATAAAGTGGCACTGTTGACGATGTAGGGGGTATAACACTCGGTATAACCGTGTTCACCGGTTTGTACGTCAAGCATGAACTGCGCCAAAGCTCTGTGCAGGCGTGCCATAGGGCCTTTCATGAACGCAAAGCGCGCGCCCGACAATTTTGCCGCCACATCAAAGTCAAGCCCCAATGGCGTACCAATATCGACGTGATCTTTCGGCTCGGCAATGGCCGGTATGTCGCCCCAGCGCCGTACTTCAACATTGTCGTCACTGCTTTTTCCCGCAGGTACGCTGTCATGCGGTACGTTGGGTACGTGCAGTAAGAAATCATTCAGTCGGGTTTGCACCTCGGCCAACTGGGTTTCCAGTTGTTTCAGTTGTTCGGGTAATGCACCGGCTTCTGCCAGTTCGGCGCTGGCGTCTTCGCCCTTGCCTTTTTTCATGCCGATGGCTTTGGCCAGAGTATTGCGCCGCGCCTGCAATTCTTCGGTACGGGTCTGTACCTGTTTGCGTTCTGCCTCCAGCGCGTTGAAGCGGGTCACGTCCAGTTCAAATCCACGGGCCGCCAGTCGGTCGGCCACGCTGGCGGCGTCTTTACGAAGTTGTGCTAGGTCAATCATGGTCGGGCTTTTTTGTCGAGTTCACGTAAATGGTTCAATTTGGCCGCAATTTTAGCCTCCAGGCCGCGTTCGGTCGGAAAATAGACCTGCGTGCCTTCCAGCCCTTCAGGAAAATAATTTTCCCCGGCGGCATAGGCTTCCGGTTCGTCGTGGGCGTAGCGGTACTGCTTGCCATAGCCCAGCTCTTTCATTAAGGTGGTGGGCGCATTACGCAGGTGCAAGGGTATCGGGCGACTACCGGCCTGCTTCACCAGTTGCTGCGCCTGTTTATACGCCGTATAAACGGCGTTGGACTTGGGCGCCACCGCCAGATAGACCAGTGCCTGTGCCAGCGCCAGTTCGCCTTCCGGCGAGCCTAAACGCTCGTACACATCGGCCGCGTTCAGACACAACTGCAGTGCGCGCGGGTCGGCCAGGCCGATGTCTTCGCTGGCCATGCGTAGCAGGCGGCGCGCCAGGTAGCGCGGGTCGGTACCTCCGTCGAGCATGCGGCAAAACCAGTAAAGGGCGGCGTCGGGGTCGGAACCGCGTACGCTTTTATGCAGGGCGCTAATGCTGTCGTAAAACGCTTCGCCGCCTTTGTCGAAACGGCGCAGGTTTTCGCTCAGGGCGCGGGCTAAATCGGCTTCAGTCACTCGCTTGCCGGTCACGGCATGTGCGACTATTTCCAGGTGGTTGAGTAATTTGCGCGCATCACCATCGGCACTGCTGACCAGTAGTTGCCTGGCTTCGGGGTCGAAGGTCAGGCCCTGCAATTCACGCTCGCAGGCACGGTCTAGCAGTTGGCCTAGCTCGTCTTGCGTTAATGACTGCAAGACATACACCGCCGCGCGCGACAGTAAGGCGCTATTGACTTCAAAGCTGGGGTTTTCTGTGGTGGCGCCGACAAAAACAAACAAACCGCTTTCCACATGTGGCAGCAGGGCGTCTTGTTGCGCCTTGTTGAAGCGGTGAATTTCGTCAATGAACAGCAGGGTTTGGCGCTTGTATTGTGCCTGGGTCAGTTCGGCCTGCTGTACTGCTTCGCGGATGTCTTTAACCCCCGCCAGTACTGCCGACAGGGCAATGAAGGCGCAGTCGAACGCCTGCGCCATGAGCCGCGCCAGCGTGGTCTTGCCGACACCGGGCGGCCCCCACAAGATCATGGAGTGTGGCCGCCCGGAAGCGAAGGCCACCGCCAGCGGCTTGCCTGCCCCCAGCAGGTGCGACTGCCCCATGACTTCATCAATGCTGGCAGGGCGCAGGCGCTCAGCCAACGGGGCGTGGGCAGGCTGGGTCATGCCAGCGCTTTATTGATTGAAGACGTCGGCACCTCTGGGTACCTCGAAGCTGAATTCATTCGCGTCCAGGCTTGGGTTACGGACGATGTTGCGAAAGCTCAGTAACGACAATTGGCCAAAGGCGTCGCGCATTTCCATGGCTTCCGGCACGCCGTTACGAAAACCAATGGCCACGCGCTCGAAGGTGGCATCGCGCGCTTTGGGCGTGGCTTCGAGCCAGACCAGGCCGTCACGACTGCCGGCATCTTTCAGGTTGAAATTTTTTTCCAGGTCATTGCTGCCAAACAAGATGGCGGCCGGCGACTCGCCCAGAGCCGTGCCAAGCTTCTTGATCGTTACCTGGTTCAGGTCTTTGTCGTAGATCCAGAGTTTTTCACCATCGGCAATTAAGGACTGTTCATACGGTTTGACATAGACCCAGCGAAATTTACCCGGACGGGAAAAGGCGAAATTGCCGGTAGCGGGGCTGCCGGGCACGCCAGCCTTGACCACCCGCTGGGTAAATTCACCACGTGCCGACTTGGTGCTGGCGGTAAAGGTTTTCAATTGTTCCAGCGCAGTTTGTGCCAGCGCCGGGCTGCAACAGAGTGTTAAGAGTAGTGAGTACCAGATTTTCATGATTCATTTCCTGACAGGGGCACCAGTATTTCGCGGTTGCCATTAGATTGCATGGCAGAGACTACCCCAGACTGTTCCATTTGTTCGAGCAAACGCGCAGCGCGGTTGTAACCAATGCGTAAATGTCGTTGCACCAGTGAAATACTGGCGCGTCGGTTTTTCAGTACGACGGCCACGGCCTGGTCGTACAGGTCGTCGCCTTCGGTGCCCTCGGCGCTGACGCCCGAGCCGGGGCCCAGGTCCACCGCAAAATCACTTTCTACACCGCCTTCGAGTATGCCTTCGACATAATCGGGCGCACCCAGACGTTTCAGATATTGAACCACGCGATGCACTTCGTCGTCAGCCACATAAGCGCCATGCACCCGTACCGGCAGGCCGGTACCCGAGGCCATAAACAGCATGTCGCCCATGCCTAGCAGGGCTTCGGCGCCCTGTTGATCGAGTATGGTGCGCGAGTCGATCTTGCTGCTGACCTGAAACGAGATGCGCGTAGGCACGTTGGCTTTGATCAGGCCGGTAATGACGTCGACACTGGGGCGCTGCGTTGCCAGAATCAGGTGAATGCCGGCGGCACGCGCCTTTTGCGCTATGCGTGCAATTAATTCTTCCACTTTTTTGCCCACTACCATCATCAGGTCGGCCAGCTCGTCAATGACGATGACAATCATCGGCAATTTTTGCAAGGGTTCGGGTTGGTCGGGGGTGAGGCTGAACGGGTTGGGGAATGGCTCGCCCAGATCTTCGGCGTCGGCAATTTTCATGTTGTAGCCGTTCAGGTTGCGCACGCCCAGTTTGCTCATGAGTTTGTAGCGCCGTTCCATTTCGGCCACGGCCCAGTTCAGCGCATGGCCGGCCTGACGCATGTCGGTAACGACTGGCGCCAGCAGGTGCGGTATGCCGTCATAGACACTCATTTCGAGCATTTTCGGGTCTATTAAAATGAGCCGCACCTGTTCTGGCGTAGCCTTGTACAGTAGCGACAAAATCATGGCGTTAATGCCCACCGACTTGCCCGAGCCGGTCGTGCCCGCCACCAGCAAATGCGGCATTTTGGCCAGGTCTGCCACTACGGGTTTACCGGCAATATCTTTGCCCAGCGCCAGGGTCAGCAGCGATGCCGCCTCGTTATACACTTCGGACCCCAGAATTTCCGACAAGCGTACTGACTGGCGTTTTGGGTTGGGCAATTCCAGCCCCATATAATTTTTACCCGGAATCGTTTCCACCACGCGAATGCTGGTCAACGACAGCGAGCGTGCCAGATCTTTGCTCAGATTGACAATTTGTGCGCCTTTGACGCCCAGCGCCGGCTCTATTTCGTAGCGGGTTATGACCGGGCCGGGATAGGCCGCCACTACCATGGCCTCGACTCCAAAGTCCTTGAGTTTTTTCTCGATCAGGCGCGAGGTGAACTCGAGCGTGTCGATGCTGACAAACTCTTGCGACAGCGGCGCCGGGTCGAGCAGATCGAGCGGCGGCAAGGGTGAGTCGGGCAGATCTGTAAACAGCGGTTTCTGTTTTTCTTTCAGCACCCGTTTCGACTGCGGTATTTCGACCATGGGTTGCTCAATGTGTATCGGCTTGTGCTGTTGCGCTACTTCCTGTTCCTGTTCCACCAGCTTTTCGCGCTCGGCCGCTGCCACTTCACCTGCCAGCCGGTCTTCATGCGCTTCGCGCCGGTGCCGGATAAAGTTTATGCCCTGCTCGATGCGGGTTCCGAGTTTCTCGGCAAGCGATAACCAGCTAAGCTGGAAATAGAGTGAGAAGCTGAGGAAAAACAGTACCAGCATGGTCAGGGTGCCACCGGTGTACCCAAGCCATTTTTGTACTGGGACAGCCAGCGCTTCACCCAGCACACCACCGGCCGCGTAGGGTAAGCCGGCACCGCTGTCCCAGAAACGCAGGGCCTCCAGCGCGGCACTGGACAAGAGCAGGAATAAAAAGCTGAGCGTGGAAATAGCCCGACCCTGACGTGTGATCTGGTCTGGTATTTCACCCCGCATCCAGACTTGTAAACGGCGTAGGCTCGTGACGATCTGTTTGAACAGTAACAGCACCAGCCACCAGACCGAATAGCCAAAGATGTAGTACAGAATGTCGGCTACCAGGGCGCCAAAGCGCCCGCCTTTGTTGAGCAGCGCCGTGGCATCTCCAGTACGGCTCCAGCCCGGATCGGACATGGAGTGGGTGAACAGGATGAGCAGGAGGTACAAACCCAGGGCGGCAAAAGCCAGCCAGCGTGCCTCTGCCAGCAAGCGCCAGATGCGTCCGTCGCCTTCGGTGGGTGACTGACGCTGGGGAATGAACGCTTCGCCGGGTCGCGCGGTCGGGCGAGGCGAACCGGATCGTGCCATAGGACTTCCTGCAGACGGGTTAGAGTTGGGGTCAGGTATGCGGCTGCTCGTTGATGACGATAGTGCCATCTTCGTGTTCGGTAAAGTAGCCGTCATTTTCCAGGTCTTTCATGACACGCGACACCATTTCGCGTGAGGCGCCGATCATTTTGGCAATTTCCTGTCGTGGCGGCAATTTGTGTCTGATAATGCGTTTATCTTCTATGACCTCGGAAAAATCGAGCAGGACGCGAGCAACGCGGCCATAGACGTCGAGCAAGGCCAGGGTCTCGATTTTCTTGTCGGCTACGCGCAAACGCTTGACCAGGCCACGCATGATGTTGGTGGCAATGTCGGGGTTACTGACCAGATGACGACGAAAATCTTCTTTATTGACCACAATGAAATGTGATGATTCGAGCGTTATGACCGAGGCCGAAGAGGGATGCTGGTCAATCAGGCTCATTTCACCAAAAAACTCACCCGGCCCCAGTACAGCCAGAATGACTTCCTTGCCTTCAGGGTCGGTGACCTGTACCTTGACCCGCCCCGCAATGATGATGAACATATACTCGGCGGCCTGGCCTTCGCTCATGACCACACGGTTCTTGGGGTAAGCCTTTTTTACAAGGGAATGCGTCAGATT
Organism: Burkholderiales bacterium UBA4657; assembly: GCA_002405475.1. Classification (GTDB taxonomy): domain Bacteria; phylum Pseudomonadota; class Gammaproteobacteria; order Burkholderiales; family Burkholderiaceae_E; genus UBA4657. The sequence continues at coordinate 6,958 of DHLX01000021.1, forward strand.
TTCGAGCTGGCTATCGTCCAGGCCGAAAAAAATCGGTACCCGGCGTAACATTTCAACATTGGTGGACATGTATGGCGGCCTCAGTCTGATTCGAAAGTGTCATATTTTTTACCCAGTCGAGAGTTTATAATCATTTCAGCTTTGACTGCCTATATTTGACCCTAACTTCAGCCATTATTTTCAATATGACACCTACAAAACACGCTCGCGTCCTGATTTTGGGCTCCGGCCCGGCTGGCTACACGGCCGCAGTCTATGCCGCGCGCGCCAACCTGAAGCCAGTATTAATCACCGGGCTGGCCCAGGGCGGGCAGCTCATGACCACGACCGACGTTGACAATTGGCCGGCTGACGCCGAGGGGGTGCAGGGGCCGGAATTGATGCAGCGCTTTCTGGCGCATGCCGAACGCTTTCATACCGAAATCATCTTCGACCATATTCACACTGCGAAATTGACTGAAAAACCCATCAAACTGGTGGGGGACAGTGGCGAATATACGGCCGACACCCTGATTATTGCCACCGGCGCCAGCGCCAAATATCTGGGTCTACCGTCGGAACAGGCGTTTGCCGGCAAAGGCGTCTCGGCCTGCGCCACCTGCGATGGTTTCTTTTATCGTGGCCAGGAAGTCTGCGTCGTCGGTGGCGGTAACACCGCCGTGGAAGAGGCTTTGTACTTGAGCAATATCGCCAGCAAGGTGCATGTCATCCATCGCCGTGACAAGTTCCGTGCGGAAGCCATTTTGATTGACAAACTGAATGCCAAAGCGGCTGAAGGCAAGGTGGAGTTTCATTATTTTCACGAACTCGATGAGGTTCTGGGTGACGATACGGGTGTCACCGGAGTGCGTCTGAAAAATAATCAGACCAACACCACCACCGAGCTAAACCTGCAAGGTGTGTTTATTGCCATTGGCCATTCGCCCAATACCGGCATTTTTGACGGTCAAGTCAACATGCAAAATGGTTATATCCTGACCCAGGGCGGTGCCAATGGGCTGGCGACCATGACCAGCGTGCCCGGCGTATTTGCCGCAGGCGACGTGCAGGACCATGTGTACCGGCAAGCCATTACTTCAGCTGGTACCGGCTGTATGGCGGCGCTCGACGCCCAGCGCTACCTGGAAGCACAAGAGGGCTAAGTGTATGCGCGGCCTGAACCAACTGGGCGCGCTGCGCAAACAACTTGAGCAACAGGCGCAACAGCGCGCCGAAGAAGACAAAAAACAGAAAGCCGCAGCCGAGCAGGCAGAACGCGAACGCGACCTGTTTCGCACTGCTGTCGGTGCGGTGGTGCCAGTTCAGACCGCCAGCAAAGCCAGGCTTGACACGACACCCCCGGCGCCGGTGGCAACACAAAGACTGCAAGACGAACAGCGGGCTCTGGCGCAGTCTTTGTCGGATGAATTCGACCCCGAATCTTTGTTAGAAACCGACGAGGCACTGTCATGGCAGCGTGCGCCACTGGGCCCCGATGTACCGCGCAAGCTCAGGAAGGGGCATTGGGTGATTCAGGATCAGGTCGATTTGCACGGTGCCCGTACTGACGAGGCACGCGAACTGGTGGGCGGGTTTTTGTCCGACTGTCTGAAACGTGGTTTGCGTTGCGTTCGTATTGTGCACGGCAAAGGCCACGGCTCACGCGACCGGCAACCCGTCTTGAAAGGCAAAGTGCCGAAGTGGCTGATGCAACGCGATGAGGTCATTGCTTTTTGCCAGGCTAAACCAGCCGATGGTGGTGCTGGCGCCTTGATTGTCCTGCTCAAAGCCACGCGCTAGTCGGGCGCATTACAATGACGTTTTTTCGTTCTATTTTTGGAGTACAGCATGGGCTTTCTGGCAGGAAAACGCATTTTAATTACGGGCTTGCTTTCCAATCGTTCGATTGCCTACGGCATTGCCCAGGCCTGCCAGCGTGAAGGCGCCGAGCTGGCGTTCACCTATGTGGGCGAGCGTTTCAAGGAGCGCATTGAAGGTTTTGCCAAAGAGTTCAATAGCTCGCTGATATTCGAGTGCGATGTCGGCAGTGATGAGCAGATTAACGCCACTTTCAGCCAACTGGCCACACATTGGCCCAGCCTGGACGGTCTGGTACACGCCATTGGCTTTGCTCCGCGGGAAGCGATTGCCGGTGATTTTCTTGACGGCCTGTCACGTGAGGGTTTTCGTATAGCGCATGATATTTCAGCTTACTCTTTTCCTGCCATGTGCAAAGCCGCTTTACCGCTACTGCAAAAAGCAGCCGAGCAAGGCAGTTCACCCGCCGTACTGACACTGACCTATATTGGCTCCGAGCGCATTGTGCCGAACTACAACACCATGGGTCTGGCCAAGGCCTCACTCGAAGCCAGTGTGCGCTATCTGGCCGAATCACTGGGGCCGAAGGGTATTCGCTCGAACGGTATTTCGGCCGGCCCAATCAAGACCCTGGCCGCTTCCGGCATTGCCGACTTCGGCAAGATGCTGAAATTTAACGAAGCCAATGCCCCACTGCGCAGTAATGTCACCACCGAGCAGGTGGGCAATGTCTCGGCATTTCTGCTGTCTGACCTGTCGTCGGGCGTCACCGGGGAAATCATTTACGTCGATGCGGGCATGCATGCGGTACTGGGCGGTATGGCGGGTTTGGCCTAAGTTCGTCGTAGTGTTGCTCTCTGACTGCGCGTCAGTCCGCGCCTGTTTTTGACAAAACACCGCCTGAAAAGCATAATACGCGGTTCGGTACAACGCAGGGTGAAGTAGCTCAGCCGGTTAGAGCGCAGCACTCATAATGCTGAGGTCGAGGGTTCGAGTCCCTCTTTCACCACCACTTTCCTGTGTGCCGACGACTCAAGGCACCCATTCAACCCGGAGATTTCCTTGAAACATTCATTTCGCTGGTTTGCCACCGCATCAAGCCTGGGACTCAGCGCCCTGATCGTTTTCGGTTCGGTACTGGCACAATCACGCGCCATTCCGGTCGAAGCACGGCGCGCCAAAATTGCACCCCACAACACCTCTTTTTTAGTGGTCGAAAATCAGTTGGTGCGTCTGCTTCCCGGCGCTCGTATTTATAACGACCAGAACCGCACCATTACCCCCGGCAAGGTACCCCAAGATGTCGTCGCGCGTATTCGTTACAACGACATGGGCGAGATACGCGAAGTCTGGATTCTGACCCCGGAAGAAATCGCACGCAAAGACCCGAACCCCGAAAGCGCACGACGCCCGGGTCGGTCGCCCATAGCGGCACCCGCGCCCATGCCCCTACCGGAAACATCCCCGACGACACCCACGGCTCCAGCCCCCTCAACGCCCTAGGCTTTTGTCATGACAAAAAAACTTTATATCAAGACTTTTGGCTGCCAGATGAACGAGTACGACTCGGACAAAATGGTTGACGTCCTCCATGCCAGCGAAGGGCTTGAAAAAACTGACAAACCGGAAGAGGCCGATGTCATTTTGTTCAATACCTGCTCGGTACGCGAAAAAGCACAAGAGAAAGTGTTTAGCGACCTGGGTCGGGTGCGTGAACTGAAAAAACTCAAGCCCGATCTGGTCATTGGCGTCGGCGGCTGCGTCGCCAGCCAGGAAGGTGCGGCCATTGTAGAGCGTGCCCCTTATGTCGATGTCGTATTCGGCCCGCAGACCCTGCACCGCCTGCCCGAACTGATTGCCCAAAAACGCAGCACCGGTAAATCGCAAGTCGATATCAGCTTTCCTGAAATTGAGAAATTCGACCATTTGCCGCCCGCTCGTGTCGAAGGTGCAACGGCCTTTGTGTCGATCATGGAAGGCTGCTCGAAATATTGTTCCTTTTGCGTCGTACCTTACACCCGCGGTGAGGAAGTCTCACGCCCATTTGACGATGTGCTGACCGAAGTGGCCGAATTGGCGCTCAAAGGGGTCAAGGAAATTACCCTGCTCGGACAAAACGTGAATGCCTACCTGGGCAAAATGGGACACACCAGCGAACTGGCCGACTTCGCCCTGTTACTCGATTATGTGGCGGAAATTCCGGGCATTGAGCGCATACGCTATACCACTTCACACCCCAAGGAATTCAGTCAGCGACTGATCGACGCCTACGGCAAAATTTCTAAACTGGTGAATCATGTGCATTTGCCGGTGCAGTCGGGCAGCGACCGCATTTTGATGGCAATGAAACGTGGCTATAGCGCTCTGGAATACAAAAATATTATTCGACGCCTGCGTTCGGTACGGCCTGATGTGTCGCTATCAAGCGACTTCATTGTCGGTTTTCCGGGCGAGACCGAGGCCGATTTTGAACAGACCATGAAACTGGTGCAGGACCTGAAATTCGACAACAGTTTCAGCTTCATTTATAGCGCACGACCTGGTACCCCGGCCGCTAATTTACACGACGATACGCCTCAGACAGTGAAGCTGCAGCGTCTGCAACGACTACAGGCCGAAATTGAAGCCGAAGCACAGCGTATCTCGCAGTATATGGTCGGCAGCGTACAGCGCATTCTGGTAGAAGGGCCATCACGTAAAAATGCCGCCGAGCTCATGGGTCGCACCGAGAACAACCGCATCGTCAATTTTCCGGGACAGCCACGTCTGGTGGGGCAACTCATCGACGTACGCATAACCCAGGCCCTGCCGCACAGCCTGCGTGCCGAGGTCGTGACCCAGGAAAAAGTGGCGGCATGAACGGCGCTGATAAGGGTCATTGGCTGCTAGCCGCAAGCCTGGTCGTGAGTCTGGTTGGCTGTACTACGCTTCACCCGACCCCGACCCCTACCCCAGCGGGTTCTACGCCACCGACCACAGCACCGACTGCAACCGCCGCACCGCAACCCCCAGGCCCAGCACCTAATACCGCCCTGCGACCCTTCAATGAACTAATTCGTGACGCCAAGCTGCTGCCCGGTCTGTTTCGCCTATACCAGCGCGAGGAACGGGTATTACTGGAACTGGAGCCACAGCATTTCAAAACCCCTTATCTGCTGGCGATTACGCTGTCTCAGGGCTTGGGTGAACGTAGTTTTTACAGTCATTTCATGTGGGACGACACTCTGGTGACGTTCGAGCGCGTGGGTGCCAACGTGCAGATGCAGGTACGCAATGTCAGCCTGTTCGCCACGCCCGGTACCGCAATGGCGATAAACGTTGCGAACAGTTTCAGCCCCAGTCTGTTGAATGTGGTTCCGGTATTAAGCCAGCCACACCCGGAACGTCAGTCCATTCTGGTTGATGCGTCGGCACTGTTTTTGGCCGACATGCCCCAGGCCGCGACCCGGCTGGAGGCCGCTTTCCGCATTCCTTATGCCTTTGATGCGCGCAATTCGGTACTCGATAAAGTACGCAGTACCCCGGACATGGCCACATTTCAGGTGCGGGCTCATTTCTATACCCCACGCCTGCCGCTACAGCAACCCAGTCCGAATTCGCCGCCAGTTGCCATCAACCCGCCGCGCACACTCGAAGACCCACGCAGCCTGTTCCTGGGTTTTCACTACAGTCTGGCCACCTTGCCCGATGCCGAGTATCGTCCACGTGCTGCTGATGACCGGCTTGGTCATTTTGTGACCCAACGCTGGAATTACAGCGACGATGTGGCCATAGACCCACGCCAGCACTGGGTCAATCGCTGGCGTCTGGAAAAACAGCAGCCCGAGGCGGCTTCATCGGAACCGAAAAAGCCCATTATTTTCTGGATCGATAAAAATGTTCCAGAAAAATACCGTGCCACCATCACAGCCGGTATTCTGGAATGGAACAAAGCATTCGAGCGCGTGGGGTTCAAACAGGCGATACGGGTCGAGATACAACCTGAACAAGCTGAATTTGATCTGGCCGATGTCAGGCATGCTTCGGTACGCTGGTATCTGGAAGCCGAGGAACGTGGTCTAGCACGCGGTCCGATCGTGGCCGACCCCAGAACCGGGGAAATTATTGATGCCGACATTACCATTTCGCAAAGCTGGACCCGACTCATGCGCCGGGTTGGCGTCGAGGCGGTACCCGCAGCGCCGCGACTGTTAAAGGCAGACCACGATCAACGCTGGTGTGAACACGCCGCCATGACCATAGAAGACACCGCGTTTGCGCTGGATTTGATGGAAGCGCGGGGCGAATTGCTACCCGACAGCCCGGAGGTAGAAAAGATACTGCTAATGGCACTCAAGGATGTGGTCATGCACGAGGTGGGTCATACGCTGGGTCTGCGTCACAATTTTCGTGCTTCAAGCGTGTATAGCCTGGAACAAATCAGTGACCCGGCTTTCAATCGCGAACATGGGGTCTCGGGCTCGGTCATGGACTATAACCCGATCAATCTGGCACCACGCGGCTTGCCGCAGGGCGAGTATTTCATGACCACCCTGGGAGCCTACGATTACTGGGCCATTGAGTACGCCTACCGCCCGCTGCCAGCGGACCAGGAAAAGAGTGCACTGGAAGCAATTGCCCGCCGCAGCACTGAGCCTGCGCTGGCCTACGCCACCGATGACGAGGCCGGAGGTTTCGGCAACGACGGCTATGACCCCAGCGTACACCGCTTCGATCTGGGTAACGATGGCCTGGCCTATGCCAAAAGACGTTTGCAACTCGGCCAGGAATTGCTGACACGTCTGCAGCAACTACCTGCCACCAGTCTCACCAGTACCCGGCTGCGGCGTGGCACGAGTTCGGCTTTGAATCAAATCGGCAATGCCGCAACGCTGGCGCTGAAGTATGTGGGCGGCGTGCAATACTTCCGCGACCGCCCCGATAGCGCGCGTGCCAATTTTGTTCCGATTCCACTGGCGCAACAAAAAGAAGCCTTGCTGCTGCTGAAAAACGAAGTCTTTTCGACCCAGGCCCTCAACCTGCCTGCAAGTTTTATCGCACGTCTGGCACCAGACAATTTTGAACGCACTCTGTCGCCGCCAGAACTGCCAGGGCTGACGAATACGCTATTTGAAGTACAACGGCGCGCCCTGGAACGCGCCCTGTCTGATGCCACCGCCCAGCGTTTGATTGACTCTGCCCTGCTGGTACCGGCGCCTAACGCACTGGGTCTGTCCGACCTGTACAGCACACTCAGAAAAGCCATCTGGTCTGAGCTGGACGGTGGGCAGGATATTGTCCTGCCGCGCCGTAACCTGCAACGTGAGCACGTACGCCGCCTGGCGGCCTTGCTGCTGCGCCCGACCCAGAACACCCCAGCCGATGCGCGTGCCCTGGCGCGTGTCGAAGCGCAAAGCCTGCTGACCAGCTTGACCAAAGCCAAAACGCTGTCTAACGCTACCTTGTCTGCCGAGGCTCGCGCCCATTTAAGCGAAAGCCAGTCCACCCTCAGAGAAGCCCTGCGTGCCTCATTGCAACGAGGCGGTGCATGAAAGCTTTGCAATGGCGTTTCGATAGCAACAACAGTTCTGAGGCGCTGGCGCATTTATGCGGCCCGCTCGATGAAAACCTGCGCCAGATTGAACAGGCGCTAGACGTACGTGTAATGCGTCGTGGTCAGGTATTTCAGTGTAGCGGCAACCAGGCGTCACAAGCGCTGGAGTTATTGCAGCAACTCGCTGGCCAGACACGGCATCCGGTTACACCAGAGACAGTGCAATTGGCCAGCCTGAAATATCGTCGTCCAACAGGTGATGAAATGACGGAAGAACTGCCCGAACTGCGTGTCAAGCGCGGTGATCTGCAAGCGCGTACGCCGAATCAGCGACGCTATCTGCAAGCCATTCATAGCCATGACATCAGCTTTGGCGTTGGCCCGGCGGGTACGGGTAAAACCTATCTGGCAGTAGCCTGCGCGGTCGATGCCATGGAACGTGACAGTGTGCAGCGTATTGTTCTGACCCGGCCTGCGGTTGAAGCCGGCGAGCGTCTGGGGTTTTTACCTGGTGATCTGGCGCAAAAGGTGGACCCGTACTTACGCCCGTTATACGATGCCCTGTACGATCTGATGGGGTTCGACAAAGTGCAAAAACTGCTGGAGCGCCAGGCGATAGAAATAGCCCCGCTGGCCTTCATGCGGGGTCGCACTTTGAACAAGGCTTTTGTTATTCTGGACGAAGCACAAAACACCACGCCGGAACAAATGAAAATGTTTTTGACACGCATTGGCTTCGGTTCACGCGCCGTCATTACGGGCGATACTACCCAGGTCGATTTACCACGCGGACAAAGAAGCGGTCTGGCAGATGCGCTGCAGGTATTGCGTGAGGTCAAAGGCGTGACTACAGTGCAGTTTACCAGTGCCGATGTGGTACGACACCCGCTAGTGGCACGCATTATTGATGCTTATGAGGCCGCACCAACATGAAATCGTCACGTACGCTGACCCTGCATGTTCAATATGCACCAATTTTACGTGCTGAAGCGCTGCCACAACGTGCTCAAGTCAGGCGCTGGGTCAAATCGACCCTGACCGTGCTGGCACGAACCCATACGGTGGCACCGTGCGAATTAACGGTACGTTTTTGTGGTGCCCGGGAAGGGCGTGAACTGAACCGCGATTTTCGTCAGCGCGACTATGCCACCAACGTCCTGACATTCCCTCTTAATGAAACGTCTGGCGCCGGTGTGCCGGTAGCGGCCGACCTGGTCGTGTGTGTACCAGTTGTCGCCAAACAGGCACGGCAACAAGGCAAAACTTTTATTGCGCACTGCGCCCACATGATTGTTCACGCCACCCTGCATGCCCATGGTCTTGATCACGAGCGTCGAGCCGAAGCCGAAGTCATGGAAAATATTGAAATTGTCACATTAAAGCGGTTTCACATCGCCAATCCATACCTGTAAGCAAATTTTGCATTATTTGGGTAAGATAGCGGAATGTATAACTCGCCCCTGCGGCTATGAACGATCCCCTTGATCGATCGCAGCGCCTCAAAACGCTGCACGATAGTCATAACAAAACCCCGTCCTTGTTTGAGCGCCTGTCTCAGCTTTTATTAAGAGAGCCCGAAGACCGCGAACAGTTATTGAGCATTTTGCACTCGGCGCACGAGCGTGAGCTGGTCGATGCCGATGCCTTGTCCATGATGGAGGGCGTATTACAGGTGGGCGAGCTGTCGGCACGCGACGTTATGGTGCCGCGCCCGCAAATGGACATGATTGACGCCAATGCGCCGCTGGACAACATCATTCCCTACGTCATACAAACCGCGCATTCACGCTTTCCGGTCTTTGACGGCAATCGCGATAATGTCATAGGCATTCTGTTGGCCAAAGACCTGCTGCGTTACTACCATGAAGAGGACTTCAATCTGCGTGACATCTTGCGCCCGGTGGTTTTCATTCCCGGTTCCAAGCCACTGAATGTATTGCTGCGCGACTTTCGTGGCAACCGCAATCATATGGCACTGGTCGTTGATGAATACGGCGGTGCTGCTGGATTAGTGACGATTGAAGATGTTCTGGAACAGATTGTCGGTGACATTGAGGATGAACACGACTGGGACGATGACGAGGACATGATCGTGGCGGCTGACAATGGCACCTGGCGCGTCAAGGCACTGACCGACATTGAACAGTTTAATGAACAGTTCGGTACTGAATATGAGACCGAAGAATTCGACACCATCGGTGGGCTGGTCACGAATGAACTGGGTCGGGTACCCAGAAGAAATGAGAGTCTGATTATTGGCCCGATGCAGTTCGAAGTGCTGCGCGCCGATGCGCGCCAGGTTCATGTGTTGCTGGTCAGAAAGACCCCGGCCGCCCACCCGGAAGATGCACCACTGGAAACCTAGCCCAGCAGCAAGCGTAGCAGGGTAAAGACCCCCATGCCAAAGACAATGGTCCAGAGCATATTACGTGTGATGACAAAAAACATACCTGCTGCCGTTGCTGCCAATAAACGATAATTGTCCAGACTCAAATCGAGCTGCCCGTAACTGAATACCAGATCAGGAACCACAATGGCAGCCAGGGCACAGGCGGGCGCGTAGCGCAGTGCCTTTTCAACAGCGGTTGGTAATTGCACGCTTTCACCGAATAACAGCAGACTGGCACGCGTTATAAGCGTAGCCAGTGTCAGCAGACCCAAAGTCACCCAGACCCAGAAATCGGCCATCAGCGCGCCTCCTGCATTGAACTATGGACATGTGGCTCACGTGGTTCAACCAGCAAAGCCGCCGCAATGCCACAGACCACGCCCAACAACAGACCCAGCTTCATCGGCAGGCCATAAGCCAGCACGGCGACAGTGCCAGCAACGCAGGCACCGACCAGGGTCGGCTTCCAGGCGCTATGTCCCAGACACTGCGGTATCAGCAAGGCTAGCAGGGCCAGAGTACCCGCCAACCCCAAACCCCAGTGCGGGGGTATGAAGGCGGCGGCAAAAATTCCAATGCAGGAACCGACCTGCCAGGCCAGCCAGTTGCCTACGGATGAACCGAGCATGGTCCAGTCCTTATGTGGAAACAGCGGGTCGCGTTGTAAACGCTCCATGAATTTGACGAAACCGATATCACCCGTGAGGTAACCAATGAGTAATTTTCTGCGCCATGACAAGTGGGCAAATTCATGTCGTATGGCAGCGCTGTAAATGACAAAGCGTAAATTCACGACCAGCGCCGTCACAAAAATGACCCAGACCGGAGCCGCCGCCGCGATTAAAGGCAGCGCCGATAATTGTGCCGAGCCGGCAAAGACGGCGAAGGTCATACCCAGGGCTTGCGGAATGGTCAGACCCGACTTGACCATAGCTACCCCCGTCACCAGACCCCAGGCGAATATGCCGGGTGCGGCTGGCATCAGATCATCGAAACCATTTTTGAACGCCTGGCGTTCAGTACCGGAGCGTGGCCACCATTGCATGAGAAAAAATCAGGAACAAAAAATAAGCAAATTGCAGAAATAAAGCCCAAGCGCTATTATGCACTTTTAAGCATTTACTTAACAGTGCCTGCGGGTTCTGAGCGGTAAAATCCTGCGTCTGCTTTTTGTTGAAATTCAAGGAGAACCTCATGTCTATGGCCGACCGCGACGGCTTTATCTGGATGGATGGCAAGCTGATTGACTGGCGTGATGCCAAAATCCATGTCCTGACGCATACTTTGCACTATGGCATGGGGGTATTCGAGGGAGTACGCGCTTACCAGTTGCAAGATCAGAGTACGGCTATCTTTCGTTTGCAGGAACATACCGAGCGCTTATTCAATAGCGCAAAAATTTTCGGTATGAAAATCCCGTTTGACCCCAAAGTGGTCGCCGAAGCACAAAAAGAAGTAGTACGCGCGAACAAGCTGGCTTCGTGCTATCTGCGCCCCATCGCGTGGATTGGCTCAGAAAAACTGGGCGTTGCCGCCAAGGGCAATACCATTCATCTGGCGATTGCTGCCTGGCCCTGGGGCGCTTATCTGGGCGAGGAAGGTCTGGCCAAAGGTATCAAGGTCAAAACCTCAAGCTTCACCCGGCATCATGTCAATGTCACCATGACGCGTTCCAAAGCCAGCGGGCATTACATCAATTCCATTATGGCGAATGCCGAAGCCACCGAGGCCGGCTACGATGAAGCGTTACTACTCGATACTGAAGGTTATGTCAGCGAAGGCGCCGGTGAAAACGTTTTCATCGTCAAGAAGGGAAAAATTTACACCCCCGATGTCGCCTCGTGTCTCGATGGCATCACCCGTGATTCAGTCATTATCATTGCCAAAGACCTGGGCTATGAAGTCATAGAAAAACGCATTACGCGCGATGAAATGTATTGTGCCGATGAAGCGTTTTTCACAGGGACCGCGGCCGAGGTCACACCAATACGCGATCTGGATGGACGTCAAATAGGCGCCGGGCAGCGTGGCCCGATCACCGAAAAAATTCAATCGACCTTCTTCGATGCAGTCGCGGGCAAAAATGCCCGATACGCTGCGTGGTTAAGCAAAGTTTAAGGAATCATCATGAGTCAAACCGCAGAGCTGCCGGTGGTGGAAGTACGGGCACAAGACCTGCCCGTGCATTGCCCCAACCCCAATATGCCGGTCTGGTGCCATCACCCGCGTGTCTTTCTTGATGTGACCAGTACCGGAGAAGCCATGTGTCCGTATTGCGGTACCCGCTATAAACTGAAAGAGGGCGAAAAGGTCCACGCCCACTAAGCCATTTTTGTGAAGCTGCTGGTTGTCGCCCCAAACTGGATTGGGGACGGTCTAATGGCGCAGCCCCTGCTGCGCCGTTTGCATTCAACTTGTCCTGATGCACGTCTAACGGTCTTGGCGCGCCCGCATGTAGCGCCTGTTTTCCGCTATATGCCCGAAGTTGAACAGGTGCTGGTAGCACCTTTTTCCCAGGGCAAACTTCAGTGGAAAGAATTACGCCAACTGGTCTGCCAACATTTGCAGGCAGAACATTTCGACCGCGCCTATGTCCTGCCCAATTCGTTCAAATCAGCACTGCTGCCGTGGCTGGCCGGCATTCCGGTTCGCGTCGGCTATGTGGGCGAAATGCGCTATGGTTTGTTGAACCAGCGCCTGCCGAATCCGGACAAAAACCAGCCACGCCCGCCCATGGCCGAGTTTTACGCAGCACTGGCTGGCACCCCTGCCCAAGGTGATTATTTCAATTCAGAACGACCTCGGCTGATACTTCCTGAGGCAGAAGTACAAGCGGCCCGGCAGCATTTTCTAGGCAACAGCGACGCCACGCCCTTGATTGGTTTTTGCCCCGGCGCTGAGTACGGCCCGGCCAAGCGCTACCCTGTCGAGCAATTCGCGGCACTGGCGCGCCTGTTCATCCGCCAGTACCCTCACGGAAAAATCATTTGCCTGGGTGGCCCTAAAGATGCCGACATCGCCCAGGCCATTGCGCAACAGAGTGACCTCGGTGCCGGGCATATGCTCAATACCTGCGGCCAGACCCGATTAGACCAGGCCATGGCACTAATGAAAAGCCTGCAGGCGGTGGTGACTAACGATTCCGGTCTCATGCACGTTGCGGCAGCACTCGATGTGCCCCTAGTCGCCTTGTATGGCTCGACCGACCCGCAACACACGCCGCCATACACGCCGCAGGCAAGCATTGCCACGCTGGCGCTCGATTGCAGCCCGTGTTTCGCACGCGAATGTCCGCTCGGCCATTTTCGCTGTATGCGTGACTTGGCACCGGAACGGGTCTATGCTTTGCTCGAACCCTTGTTATCCAATCACTTTCAGTAGCAGTCCGCATGCATAACGATTTTATTTTGACTTTGTTCTGTCCCGACCGCACCGGCATTGTGTATGCGGTGTCGGGTTTTTTATTTGAGCGTCAATGCAATATTCTGGACTCGGCTCAATACGGTGACGATGATACACATCTGTTTTTCATGCGTGTTCACTTTGATGTTCCGGCCGACTTTACCCACCAGAGAATTCGTGACGAATTTGCACCCATCGCCGAGCGTTACCAGATGCGCTGGGAAATTCACGATGCGCGGCGCAAGGCACGGGTGCTGCTCATGGTCAGTCAGGCCGGGCATTGTCTGAACGATTTGCTGTTCCGTATGAAAAGCGGCACCCTGCCGATTGAGGTACCAGCCATCGTCTCGAATCACGCCGATTTTGCCTTGCTCTCGGCCAGCTATGCCATTCCGTTCTATCACTTACCCGTTTCTGCAGACACCAAAGCGCAACAGGAAAAACAGGTTCAGGACATCGTCCAGCGTGAGCGTATTGATCTGGTCGTGCTGGCGCGTTATATGCAGATTCTGTCAAACGAGATGTGTGAATTCCTGGCGGGACGTGCGATCAACATTCACCACAGTTTTCTGCCCAGCTTCAAGGGGGCGCGACCGTACTATCAGGCGCACGAGCGTGGCGTTAAACTCATCGGGGCAACGGCGCACTACGTCACCAGCGACCTCGATGAGGGTCCGATTATTGAGCAGGATGTGGCGCGCGCTGACCACACCCTGGACCCGGAAGCCTTGACGGCACTGGGGCGTGATGTGGAAAATCTGGTACTGGCACGTGCGGTCAAATGGCATGTAGAACACCGTATTTTGCTCAACCACAAAAAAACCGTCGTCTTCAAATAGCATGGAAAAAGAAGATTTTCATACTGCCCTGTTCACTTCGCCCGAAGCCGTGGAGCAGGCCTTTTATGAGGCCATGGAACGTGGCGATCTGGACACCATGATGCAATGCTGGCTTGATGAAGACGATATTGTCTGTTTACATCCGAACGGTCCACGACTGGTGGGTACCGATGCCATACGGCGCGGCTGGCAACAGATTTTTGATAATGGTGCGGTCAAACTCCGGGTCTCGGCACGGCACCGCCAGTCATTCATGATGATGGCGATACACAATGTCGTCGAATGGGTACAAGTCAAAAATGCAGAAGGCAGTGTAGGCGAGATTGCACTGTTTGCTACCAACATTTATGCCAAAACGCCACTGGGCTGGCGCATGATCCTGCACCATGCCTCACCGGTTCCCGACCAGGGCACGCCTGAAACCCAGGAGCCGGTCGCACCCTCGGTGCTGCATTAGTCATGCATTCGACCTACCGCGCCCCCGCCTGGCTACGCTGGCCTGGTGTTAGTGCCGGTCATGCCCAGACCATACTGGCCGCCAAACTGACGCCCTGCCCCAGGGTGAAATATCGACGCGAACGCTGGACTACGCCTGATGAAGATTTTATTGATGTCGATTTTGTCGATAGCCCCAGCCCGACTGCACCTATAGTCGTGATGTTCCATGGACTGGAAGGCAGTTCACGCAGTCACTATGCACAAGCTCTGATGCATACGCTGCAACGTCATGGCTGGTTCGGTGCCATTCCGCATTTTCGTGGTTGCTCGGGTGAGGCCAATCGCACCCGCCGCGCCTACCATTCCGGCGATGCTGCTGAAATTGACTGGATCATGCATCGTTTTCAGGAACACTATCCGAACCGAAAACTCTACGTCGCCGGCATTTCACTGGGGGGTAATGCCCTGCTGCGCTGGCTCGGGGAAAGCCCTAGACAGGCACAGTTCGTGACACGTGCCGCCGCGGTATCGGCACCGCTCGACCTCATGGCTGGCGGGCACGCCCTGTCACGTGGCTTCAACCATACAGTCTATACACGACTGTTTTTACACACCCTGAAAAAGAAAACCTTGCTGAAAGCACGGCAGCACCCAGGACTGGTCAATGCGCAGGCGCTACGGCGGGCGCGTGATTTATACGAATTCGATAATCTGTATACCGCCCCCGTGCATGGCTATCTGAATACTGAAGACTACTGGCAGCGTGCCTCCGCCAAAACGGTACTGCGGCAAATTCAGGTACCAACACTGATTTTGAACGCCAGAAACGACCCGTTTTTACCGGCGCAACATTTGCCGCACACGCATGAGGTCGCGCCCTGCGTGCGCCTAGAACAACCCGATGAAGGCGGCCATGTCGGCTTCGTCACCGGCGCTTTCCCTGGCCGGCTGAACTGGCTGCCACAACGACTGCTGCATTTCTTTGAGCATGGATGAGATTGTTCAGACAGCGATGGCCAAGTGGCCCAAAGTGCCGGCCTGCTACGACTGGCTGGCACTAGACCGGCGCGGGCGCTGGCGCATGTGTGACGAACAGGCGCAACAGGCACGACAGCCCGGCGTCGTACTGCAACACCCTGGCCTGACAGCATTTATAGCGCGCAATTACAGCAGCAACGAACGCGGCGAATGGTTTTTTCAGAATGGCCCGCAACGGGTTTATGTGCATCTGGAAGCAACCCCTCTGATTTATTTCTGGAACCAGAATGCGTGCCACGACCATATAGAACGACGTGCCGACCCTGTTCAGGCGGTTTTCATGGATGAAGCGGGAAATCTCTATTTTCACACGGCACTGGGCTTCGGGCTGTTGTGTGACCGTGATTTGCCCCGCGTAGAACATTTGCTCGAACCCATTACCTCATCACCCACGGCGCTACAGTGGCATTTTCATGCACCCCACTTGCCACAGCCCCTTGTGGTCGAAATGGTACGAGCAGCTGAACTGCCACAACGCTTTTCTTACGTCATGCAGCCAGTAGCGCATAATGCTTATTTAGATAAAAACATGCCCAATAAAAATGACTGAACCGTTGCGCTTTGATGTATTGATTTTAGGCTCTGGCCTCGCAGGTCTGACCGTAGCCTTGTCACTGGCAGACCAGTGTCGAGTAGCCGTCGTCACTAAAAGACGCCTGATTGACGGTTCCAGCGACTGGGCGCAAGGCGGCATTGCCGCCGTACTCGACCGGCACGAAGATGATTTCGACAGTCACGTACAAGACACGCTCATCGCCGGTGCCGGTTTATGCAAGCCCGATGTGGTGCGCCATATTGTGGAACACGCCCCAGACAGCATTCACTGGCTCATCGACAAAGGGGTACCGTTTACTACCGACCGTGACAACCCCAGTGGCTATCATTTAACGCGCGAGGGTGGGCACAGTCATCGACGCATTATTCATGCCGCCGATGCTACCGGCCATGCGGTGCAAACCACGCTCGAAGCGCGGGTGCGCGCCCACCCCAATATTCAATTGTTTGAAAGCCACAGTGCCATTGATTTGATTACCCATAAAACCCTGGGGCAGAGTGAAGCACGGGTTTATGGCGCTTATGTATTTGATAACGCCAGCGCCACGGTACAGGTCTTTGCGGCACAACATACCGTGCTGGCTACCGGTGGTGCGGGCAAGGTGTACTTGTACACCAGTAACCCCGACACCGCCACCGGCGATGGCATCGCCATGGCCTGGCGCGCGGGCTGCCGCGTGTCGAATATGGAATTCATCCAGTTTCACCCCACCTGCCTGTTTCACCCACAGGCCAAGACTTTTCTGATTTCAGAAGCCGTGCGTGGCGAAGGCGGGCAACTGAAACTGCCTGACGATGCCAGGTTTCAGGGGCGACGCTTCATGCCCGAATACGACGCGCGCGAAGAACTGGCACCGCGCGATATTGTGGCGCGCGCCATTGATGCCGAAATGAAGAAGCGCGGCCTCGATTGTGTTTATCTCGACATTAGTCATCGGCCCGCAGAATTCATACAGGAACATTTCCCGAACATCTACGCCCACTGCCTGAAGTTCGGTATTGACATGACACGCGAGCCCATTCCGGTGGTACCTGCTGCGCATTACACCTGCGGTGGCGTTGTCACTGACCTGAACGCACGCACCGACCTGCCAGGCCTTTATGCTGTCGGTGAAACGGCGTGTACCGGCTTGCATGGCGCGAATCGTCTCGCGTCAAACTCGCTGCTCGAGTGCGTTGTATTGGGTCGCAATGCGGCACAACAGATTTTGCAGCAGCCGCGTATTGAAGTACCTCGTTTACCCGCCTGGGACGAAAGCCGCGTCACCCAAGCCGACGAAGAAGTCACCATTGCCCACGACTGGGACGAAATACGGCGCCTGATGTGGAACTATGTCGGCATCGTGCGCTCGACCACGCGCCTGCATCAGGCCGAGCGCCGCATCAAACTGCTGAATGAAGAAATACAGTCGTTCTATGCGCGCTACCGCATCAGCACCGACCTGCTCGAATTAAGAAATCTGGTGGTCGTCGCTGACCTGATCGTACAGTGCGCCCTGGCGCGCCACGAAAGCCGCGGGCTGCATGCCACACGCGACTACCCGGGCATGTTTGACGAGGCGAAAGATACGGTGCTGTCGAGGACTTCCTGAGCCGGCCGCCTAAACCAGCCGCATCGAAAAATCGACCGCCTTCACGTCTTTGGTGAGGGTACCGACCGAAATACGATCGACCCCGGTCTCGGCAATGGCGCGCAGTGTATTCAGATTCACTCCGCCCGACACTTCCAGCTCGGCACGACCCGCCGCCAGGCGCACTGCTTCCCGAACCTGGTCCAGCGTAAAGTTGTCGATCAAAATCAGTGTGGCGCCATGCTCCAGCGCGGTGTGCAACTGTTCCAGCGTTTCGACTTCAATCTGTAGCGACACTTGCGCGTCAAGAGCGCGCGCCGCAGCCAGTGCTTCAGCGACACCACCCGCGCCAGCAATATGATTTTCCTTGATCAAAATGCCGTCATACAAACCAATACGCTGGTTTTTTCCGCCACCGACGCGCACGGCATATTTTTGCGCCAGACGTAAACCGGGCAGGGTCTTGCGCGTGTCGAGAACTGCGGCGCGGGTGCCCTGCACCAACTGTACATACTGGCGTGTTTTGCTGGCAACGCCCGACAGCAACTGAATGAAATTCAAGGCACTGCGTTCGGCAGTGAGCAAGGCGCGGGTACGACCTTCCATCTCGCACACGGTAGCGCCCGGGGTCATCAGCCCCCCTTCTTCAACCTGCCAGCGAATCTGCGCCTGCGGGTCAAGCCGTGCCAACACGGCATCAAACCAGGGGCGGCCGCACAGCACCGCTTCTTCACGACAGAGCACCCGCGCCTGCCGCCGTTGTGCAACCGGCAATAACTGGGCGGTCCAATCCACACCGCGCATATCTTCGTCTAGTGCGGCTGCGACATTGCGCGCTATTTCTGCTTTCAGTTCATCATTCAGGTGCATTACGCCGGCCCCATTCCCTGGTGAAACACGGGCGCGTCGCGGCTCAAATCGCCGGTGGGTTGAGTCACACCTACTTGCGCCGCAAATTGCAGCATGCGGTCAATGGCGCGATAAGCCTGACGGCTGATCTCGGCATCAACCTGAATTTCATTCGCGCCGGTTTCAAGCGTGTGCGCCAGATTGGACAGACCGTTCATCGCCATCCACGGGCAGTGGGCGCAGCTTTTACACGTGGCGCTATTGCCCGAAGTGGGGGCTTCAATAAAATGTTTGTCGGGCGACAAGGTACGCATCTTGTGCAAAATACCCTTGTCAGTCGCCACAATAAATTCTTTGGCGTCGAGTGTTTGCGAGGCTTTAATCAATTGCGTCGTGCTGCCAACCACATCGGCCAGCTCCACCACCCATTCAGGTGACTCGGGGTGTACCAGCACTTTGGCCTGCGGGTGCTTTTCTTTCAGCTCATGCAACTCAAAGCCTTTGAATTCATCATGCACCACACAAGCGCCCTGCCACAGCAACATGTCGGCGCCGGTTTTTTCTTGTATATAACGCCCCAAATGTTTGTCGGGCGCCCACAAAATTTTCTTGCCCTGGGCATGCAAATATTCAACTACCTTGAGGCCGACGGAAGAAGTCACCATCCAGTCGGCACGGGCTTTGACTGCCGCACTGGTGTTGGCATAGACCACCACGGTACGGTCGGGATGAGCGTCACAAAAAGCGGAAAATTCTTCAATGGGACAACCCAGATCGAGCGAACAGGTGGCTTCCAGGTCGGGCATGAGCACGCGTTTTTCCGGGTTCAAAATTTTCGCGGTTTCGCCCATGAAACGCACCCCGGCAATGACGAGGGTGCTGCTGGTCTGCTCGCGCCCGAAGCGTGCCATTTCCAGCGAGTCGGCCACGCAGCCGCCGGTTTCTTCAGCCAGGTCCTGCAGGTCGGGGTGAACGTAATAGTGCGCCACGAGGGTGGCATTTTTCTCTTTCAGCAGGCGTTTAATGCGCGCTTTGAGTTCAGCACGCTCGTCACTACCCGGCTCAACCGGCACTTTGGCCCAGGCTTTCGCCACGGTTGAGTCGTGACGACAAAAATCGACTTCAATACGCTCTAAAGGAATCATGGCAGCCATTTTTTTCTCCGCTGAGGCCTCAATTATGACGGATGAGATAAAAAGCCCGGGACAGACTCATTCACAATCCATCTTTTCAGCATCTGTCACAAAGAATGGGGTGCCAAAATTGAATCCTGACTTTTTCAGGGTCATCTTGCCAATGACTTCCTCACCCCGCGACTTGCCATCCAGCAGCCAATCATCAAATTCCAGATCCTTACCGACCAGTTTGGCACACAGTCTGCCGCCTTGCTGCCTGACTGCTGATGCCAACTCATCCAGCTGACGCTGCGCTGCCTCATCAGCGGCAATCACAACGATATTGAAACCATTTTCAGCGCTTTCCTGCTCACAGTTCGCCCTGGAAAAAATAGCTTTATTCACCTCACGATGGTTAGCGCGTAGCAAATGCGTTGTCATCAGTGGTACACCAAATGAACTAACATAGTCATCGCGATTATTTTCACCAAAAGGATTGGCTGTTACACCAAAAAGCCGATATTCGCGCGTCAGGTCACCACGGTCATGATAGTGAAATTCAGAGTTGCTGCGACTGAGTTTGATACTTTCGCCCGAGATCGTCGAATTGATGCCAGGGGGTTTGCGTTCGCAGCCTGCCAGGCCGACAACCAGCAGCAGAAAAAAAAGTGTTCTCAGACTCATAGAGCCTGGGTTTGTCTGGTTCATCGCGATTCCTCCGGAAAAAGACTGACTCATTCCTTGAACTTGCTCGTAATCGGGTAACGCCAGTCGCGCCCGAATCCGCGGTGGGTAATGCGCACGCCCACCGGAGCCTGCCGGCGTTTATATTCGTTGACTTTGACCAGATGGACTACGCGTTGCACAGTGGCTGCTTCATAGCCGATGCGCAGAATTTCAGCCACCGGCGTATCTTCTTCCATATACAGACGTAAAATCTCGTCCAGCACCTCGTAGGGCGGCAGCGAATCCTGGTCAGTCTGATTCGGTCTTAATTCGGCGCTTGGCGCGCGCGTAATGATTCGTTCGGGAATAATTTCACTGACCTCATTGCGCCAGCGCGACAGACGGTATACCAGGGTCTTGAAAATGTCCTTGATGACCGCAAAACCCCCTGCCATGTCGCCGTACAGGGTGCAATAGCCGGTGGCCATTTCGCTTTTATTGCCAGTGGTCAAAACAATCGCGCCAGTTTTGTTCGACAACGCCATGAGCAGGGTACCGCGTATGCGTGCCTGTATGTTTTCTTCGGTAGTGTCTTCAGCCAGCCCGGCAAATTGCCCAGCCAATTGCGCCTTGAACGCCTCGAACATGGGGCTGATGGAAATTTCGTCATAGCGCACCTTCAGGCGTTGCGCCATCTCACGGGCATCCATCCAGGAAATATCGGCGGTATAGGGCGAGGGCATCATGACTGTGCGTACCTTGTCAGCCCCCAGCGCATCAACCGCAATCGCCAGGGTCAGGGCAGAATCAATACCGCCTGACAGTCCAATGATGGCACCGGGAAAACCATTTTTGGTAATGTAATCGCGCACTCCCAGCACTAGCACAGCATAAACCTGCGCCTCTAGCGATTGTTCCGGTTCTATATGCCCACGGTGCGTATAAATATGGCGATCAGGCTCTACTCCGGCCGGTTCAAACTCAACAACTTCCAGGTGTTCGACACAAGCCGGCAGTTGCGCCTGCAATTGTCCGTACGCATCCATGACAAAACTGGCTCCATCAAAGACCAGCTCATCCTGACCACCGACCAGATTGGCATAAACCACTGGCATGCCAGTTTGCTCAACCCGCTCTTTCACGATGTCATGGCGTTGTTTTTGCTTGCGCATGTGATAGGGTGAGGCATTGGGTACCAGCAACACTTCGGCACCAGCCTTTTTGGCAGCGCCGGGGGCATGGGGGTACCAGATGTCTTCGCATATATTCAAACCAAAACGCATGCCCTTGACCTGAAAGACCAGAGGGCGGTCGTCGGGTGTGAAGTAGCGCACCTCGTCGAACACGTCATAGTTCGGCAAATCGTGTTTACGATAAGTACCCAGTATTCGGCCTGCATGCAGTACGCTGGCGCAGTTATAACGCTGACCCTGCTCATCTTGTAGCGGATAACCGACCACGACATGAAGGTACTCAAACTGCGCCAGCCGGGCACATAGTTGATCGAGTACCTGTTGCGTTCTGAGATACAGGGCGTTGCGCAACAATAAATCTTCGGGCGGGTAGCCCACCAGTGACAGTTCCGGGGTAATGACGATGTCGGCCTGCAAACGGGCGGCAGTCTCGCATGCAGCAAAAATTTTGGCGGCGTTTCCGTTCAGATCGCCCACCGTGCAGTTCATTTGAGCTATGGCAACTTTGACCAACATGGCAATATAGGGGCTATGGATGGAAGTGAGAAGGATAATTATGACATGCGGGTGCTGTCCGATCTGGGGCAGGTCAGCGCCGTAGCGTGGAATGAGCTGGTGCAAGGTCAATGTGGCCGGCTACACCCTTTGTTACGGCATGAATTCCTGCATGCACTGCACGCTACCGGCTGCGCCAGTCCAGCGACCGGCTGGGAACCGCAATATCTGACGCTATGGCGACAGCAACGGCTGTTGGCGGCTGTTCCCTTGTATGTCAAGCATCATTCCTACGGTGAATATGTCTTCGACTGGAGCTGGGCCGAGGCCTATCGGCGTCAGGGCCAGCATTATTACCCCAAATGGCTGAGTGCGATTCCGTTCAGCCCGGTGGGGGCGCCCAAGATCCTGGGTAGCGATGATACTGCTCGCCTTGCGCTGGTGCAGCAGTTGCTGCGCCTGGTTCAGTCCAGCCCGCTGTCTTCCTGGCATGGGCTATTCCTGGCGCCCGACGAAATGCGCTGGTTTGAAGCACTGGGCTGCAGCTTGCGGCGCTCGGTACAGTTTCACTGGCATAACCGCGCTTATACCGATTTCGGGCATTTTCTGCAGCAATTAAGCGCGGCCAAGCGCCGCAAAATACGGGCCGAACGGCGTAAAGTGGCGCAACAGGGGCTACGTACGGAAGTGCTGACCGGTACCGATTTACAACCCTGGCACTGGCAATTTTTTGTGCGTTGCTACGAAAAAACCTACCACGAACATCATTCCAGCCCCTATTTGAATCTGGCATTTTTCGAGCGCATCGGCCAGGCCATGGGTGAGCAGATTGCACTGTTCATGGCTTACCAGGGTGATAGCCCGGTGGCATCCAGCCTGTGTTTATATGACGGGCATACGCTATTTGGTCGCTACTGGGGCGCGCTGCAAGCGCTGGACTGCCTGCATTTCGAGCTCTGTTATTACGCGCCGATAGAGTTTTGTATAACCAGAAATCTGCAGCTTTTTGAAGGTGGGGCGCAGGGTGAACATAAGCTGGCTCGAGGTTTCGAGCCGTCTGAAATGTACTCGGCGCATTGGCTGGCACATTCGGGTTTCGCTGCTGCTGTTGAGCGCTTTCTGGGTTATGAGTCAGTGGGTCTGGATGGTTATCTGGACGAAATGCGCGAGCATAGTGCTTTTAGCGCACGTTTTGAGCCATAAAAGTGGGGCTTTTTTATCCCCGGCACGCGCATCACTCATATAATCTGCATGCATCTTGCCGACAACAAATGAGACTAGCCAGTTTAGCGCCATGACATCCACCACCGATCAACCCGATCATATCGGCCGCTTTCGTATCAAACGACTGCTGGGAACGGGTTCCATGGGTACAGTTTATCTGGCTGAAGACCCGGTTATTCACCGGCAGGTTGCAATCAAAACACTCAATCTGCATCTGCCCGCAGACGAGGCACGCCTGTTTGAGGCTACGTTCCTGAACGAAGCCCGCGCCGCAGGAAAACTGAATCACCCGCATATCGTGACAGTCTATGATGCGGGCCGGGTTAATGGTATGTCTTACATAGCCATGGAGTATCTGCAAGGCGTCGAGCTGAAACACATCATCGGGCGCGACAAACGCATGCCGGTACGACAAATCTGCGATCTGTTCATCCATATCGCTGATGCCATCGACTATGCGCATAAACAGGGCATTATTCACCGCGATCTCAAGCCTGCCAATATTTTTCTGATCGGAAAAAATAATCCTAAAGTGCTGGATTTCGGAATTGCTCAGGCCATGAAGTCATTCTCTGACAGTGTCAGCGTCGGCTCAACCGAGCAGCGTATAGTGGGTACGCCAAACTATATGTCCCCCGAGTTGCTGCAAGGAAAACCACTTGACGGCCGCTCCGATATTTTTTCTCTGGGTGTGGTCATGTACGAAACCCTGACCGGGGCGGTGCCGTTCCAGGGCGACAAATTCGAAGAGTTAGCGTATAGCATTCTGGAAACCAGCCCGGTTCCACCTCATGAGCTCAATCCGGCTGTCAGTCTTGCACTCGCACGAATTGTCGGTAAAGCACTGGCGAAAAAACCGGCAGACCGTTATCAAACCGCCAAGCAGCTGGCTGATGATTTACGCGCCTATGTCAAGGATGAGCGGGTACGCAATCTGGTGGGGTCGACTCTGGAAACCCATGAAAAACGTGCCGAACGATCGCGGCGCATGATGATTGGTAGCAGTATTGTGGCTGTCTGCCTAAGTGCCGTAGCGGCATTGTTATTGTATGACCGTTTAGTCAAACCGGTCGTATTTCGAACCACAAGCCAACCAGTTCCAGTTATTGCCAGCGCACCCGTAGCGGAAGTTACGACCAGCACTACTGCCGTGGCCACACCTGAAGCAATTACCCCTGAGACTCGGCCAACGGCTACCGCCGCACCAGCCGCTAACCTGGCGGCTGTCCCTGCCGAGCCGGTCAGAGCACCCATTTCTGAAACGGCGCGCGAGCCTGCCAAAAAGAGCGCTGCTAACCCGCCTGCCAAGTCCACCTTGAAACCAGCCCGCGCAGTTCTTGCTACTGGCAATGTCAACCTGGCTATCAGCCCCTGGGGTGAGGTGTTTGTCGATGGTGTGTCACGCGGTATTTCCCCGCCACTTTCTACCCTGACACTGCCGGTTGGCTCGCATCGCGTCATAATACGCAATGGCGAGGCTGAATTTAGTGCCAGTGTTGAAGTCAGAGCCGATGAACCGGTTCGACTCAGACATCGCTTCTGACGACGACTGCATCAACGAGGTGATTATGCGTTTGAGTTCTAGCATCCAGACTGTCATGGTTGTTGCAACCAGTACCTTGCTGGCCGCGTGTGCCGCCTTGGAACCGCCACCTCCGGCGCCGGTCATTGCCATTACCGATCTGACACAACGTCCGGCGGAACAAGCCTTGCTAAGCGGCATTCGGGCGTATGAAGAGGCGCAATATGAGGCTGCAGAAAAATCCTTGCGCGAAGCGCTGCGGCTGGGTCTGAAGGCTCCGCGCGATACGGCCAATGCGCACAAGTACCTAGCATTCATTTTATGTACCAGCAGCCGCCTGACAGAATGTGAAAGTGCATTTGTGGCAGCAAAAAGCGCTGACCCCAGCTTTGATCTGAATAAAACCGAAGTGGGTCACCCCTTGTGGGGGCCGGTATACCGCAAGGTCAGCGGCGCCAAATAACCGGGTCAATAATTCGGCTTGTCTTTGGCCTGATCGTAATTCCGGATACCCGTCAGAATCTCCTGGTGTGCCGCTTCAATGCCATCCCAGCCCACTACCTTGACCCATTTGCCCGGTTCCAGATCTTTATAATGCTCGAAAAAATGCTGAATCTGCTTGAGCCGGATCTCGGGCACGTCGGCAATGGATTTCCAGTGCATAAACAAGGGGCAGATTTTGTCCACGGGTACCGCCAGCAGTTTGGCATCACCGCCGGCCTCATCGTCCATTTTCAGCACACCCAGGGCACGGCAGCGCACCACCACGCCCGGTAACAGCGGAAACGGGGTGTGTACCAGCACATCGACCGGATCACCATCGTCAGCAATGGTATGAGGCACGTAGCCGTAATTGGCCGGATAATGCATGGCAGTCATCATGAAGCGATCAACAAAAATGGCACCCGACTCTTTGTCAATTTCATATTTGATCGGATCGGCATTCATGGGGATTTCAATGATGACGTTGAAATCGTTCGGCACATCCTTGCCGCTAGGGACTTTTTCAAAATTCATGGATTGGTGATAAGGTGAGAGAAGATAAAAACGAAATTATAATGCCCACTGCCTGAGAGCCTGTTTTTCTCTGGAGTTTGAACATGATGGATGTGAGTCTGGAAAATTTTCAACACGAAGTCATTGAAGCCTCGCTGCAAGTGCCGGTAGTGGTCGATTTCTGGGCACCCTGGTGCGGCCCATGCCAGACCCTGGGCCCGATGCTGGAAAAACTGGAAACCGAATTTCAGGGTCGCTGGAAACTGGTCAAGATCAACTCTGACGACAACCCCGAACTGTCGCAGGCTTTTCGTATTCGGTCCATTCCCTATGTCGTTGCCTTTGCCGGCGGCAAGCCGGTGGATCAGTTCATGGGCGTACAGCCTGAAGCACAATTGCGTGAATTCCTGCAGCGCCTGGTGCCTAACCCGAGCCAGCTGGAACATGCGAAAGCACAAGACCTGTTCGACCAGGGTGATGAAGCGGGCGCGCTTGAGGCGCTGAAAAATGCTATGGCGCTTGACCTGGCCAACGATGCCGCGCGCCTGGATTTGATTGAAGTGCTGCTCAACCGCGAAGAGACCGATAGCGCCGAATCGCAATGGAGCCTGCTGTCGAAAAAAACCCTGGCTGACCCACAGCTTAAACCGCACCTTGACGCCATCCAATCACGCTTGCAGGCACTCAGACAGTCGGTACAACTGCCCGCCTCACCCGAACTGGAACAGCGGGTGGCACTCAACCCGAATGACCTGGCTGCCCGGCTGGACCTGGCGCAACTGTATATCGCGCATAAGGCCTGGGAAGCAGCACTGGAACAGCTACTGCAAATTGTCGAACGCGACCGCAGTTTTAACGACGACATTGGGCGCAAAACCATGATTCAGGTGTTTGATATGGCCGCAAACAATGCGCCTCTGGTCAGCCAGTACCGGCGTGCCCTGTCGAGCGCCATTCTGAAATAACTAAGGCGCCAGCCTTTCCATTACCCACTGCTCGGTGCGCCAGCTATAACGCAAACGGTCATGCAGACGCGAGCGACGCCCTTGCCAGAATTCAAAGCGATCCGGTATCAGACGGTACCCCCCCCAGTGTGGCGGGCGCGGCGGGTTGTCACCATAGTGGGCGCGAAATTCGGCCTCGCGCTGTTCAATCACAGCACGACTGCTAATGACCTGGCTTTGCGGGCTGGCCCAGGCACCCAGGCGTGAATTGACCGGGCGCGAATGATAATAGTCATCCGATTCCTGAGGGGTCAGTGGATTGACCTTACCCTCGATGCGCACCTGACGTTCCAGGCTGACCCAGTGAAATTGCAGCGCCGCATACGGGTTAGCTGCCAGTTCGCGCCCCTTGTCCGACTCATAATTGGTGAAAAAGGAAAAACCGCCACCGTGCAGCCCTTTGACCAGCACCACCCGCGCCCGTGGTCGGCCATCCAGGCCGATGGTGGCCAGCGTCATGGCATTCGGCTCAGGTACTTGCGCCATCATCGCCTCATGAAACCATTGCTCAAACTGTTTGAACGGGTCAGCGTGCGCACTGCTTTCTTCCAGCGCGGCCTGGGCATAATCCTTGCGCAAATCGGCAATCGACTTGCCGGACAATAATTCTTGAGTACTCATGCTGATTCTCTAAATAGCATTAGGTTTATGTTGATGCGGCGGGGGTGGCAGCAACTCCAAGTACAGGCCAAGACAACACTCGTGCTTCTTGCCCGGCTCCTGCTGGCACTAACTGGTGAATCACTTGGCCTGGCAGTACTTTTTCGCGCAAATCTTTGAGCAGATCTTGTGCGCCACCGTAGGGGGTAAATACATCTACCAGCCAAACTTGCTCGCCCGACTTCCAGTCGCTAGGCATTAAATGGTGCGGCGCTTGACGATACCGTTGAGCCGCTTCTTCGGACAATTTTGCCCACGAGACAAACGCGATCGGCGCTTCGTCTTTCAAATACAATTTAGCCTGATCTAGCACCAAACCTGGCATGACGCGCCATTCGAGCTCACTCAGCAAAGTATGCCGGGTCAAACCTTGTTGCAACATCAACCAAGTCACCGCCCCCAAGGCGGGTATTTTGCGATGAACCTGTTTGACATGTTCTTTCGCCAGTTGTGTCAAACGAGCTAATTCTTCCTGGTTAGTCGCATTCAAACTGGTCGAGGTAGTGGCTTCAGTCATGGTTTAGCTTCCTCTTGTAATAAAAAGTTGATGGTTTGTAAATCGGCCTCTTGCAAAACACCCGTGGCGGCTTTTAAGCGTAGACCTTGCAACAAAGTGTCGATACGTGCCTTGAACAAATCGCGCTGTGCGGTATAAAGCTGTTGCTCGGCGTTAAGAACGTCAATATTGATACGAGTCCCTATGCGGTACCCCACCTTGTTAGCCTCTACGGCGCTACGGCTGGTTTGTACCGCGGACTGCAAAGCTTCAATCTGCTCCAAACCGTTGACCACCGCCACGAAAGCCTGACGTGTTTGTGTTGCGGCCAAGCGTCGGGTACTTTCGAGTTCGGCCTGGCTACGTTGGCGTAAGGCTAATGCTTCTTTGACGCGAGCATTGACGCCGCCACCAGAAAATAGTGGTAGGTTCAACTGCACCCCCACCTGTGAAGACTGGGTTCGAGTTTTAATATCTGCCGGAGAAGTGACTGACCCGGAAGCAAAAGTATTGCCTCGGCTCAGCGTCAAGTCGAGCGTAGGTTGATGTGCCGCCCGCTGGCGAGCAATTTCTTTTTCGGCCACCTCCAACGTGGCTTGTTGTTGTAGCACTTGGACATTGTTGGTTCGAGCATTATCGACCCAGGCCTGCACGTCCATAGGCTCAGGTTTGGGTAAAGTGGGCTCGCCCGGTAGTTGCGCCAAATGATTCGGTAGTTCGCCCACAACACGCTCTAACTCGGCACGACGCGTTTCTACTTCGTTGCGTGCCGCCACTTGCTGGGCGCGCGCCAGGTCAAAGCGTGAACGAGCCTCGTGAACGTCGGTAATGGTGGCGCTGCCGACTTCGTAATTGCGTCGCGCCAAACCCCATTGCTGCTCAACGGCGGCGGTTTGGGTCTCTGCTACCCGCAAGGCTTGCTGGGCGTTGAGGACATCAAAATACGCCTGCGCGACGCGCAATATTAACTCTTGTTCGGCCTGACGTAGCTGCTGTTCGGCTTGACGCAGTTGTGCTCTGGCCTGGTCGTAAGCGATCCAATTCGTCCAACGCCACAAAGGTTGGGTCAGTTGCAATGTCCAGTTCCAGGTACGGGCATCGCGCTCGACAAAGGGGGCTTCGGCAAACGACGCTTCGCCGCGTTGTTTGGCACTCGCCGCAGTCAAGCCTACAGTTGGCAATAAACCCGCACGCGCCTGGGGCAATTTTTGCTCAGCGGCCGCAAAAGAAGCGCGCGCGGCCTCATACACTGAGTCGCGGGCTTGCGCTTGTCGATACACTTGCATTAAATCGGCGCTCATCACGACTGGCGACAGCCCAAGTAGGAACAAGCCCGGCCACAAAACTCGGGTCCAAATCGTTTTCAAACTCGCTGTCAAACTTAACCCACGCCTCGCCATCACCACAAGGGGCAACTCATCTTTCACGCAAAGCCTCCTGTTTGTAACGTAACAAGGGAGCGAGAAAATATTCAATCAAGCGACGTTCGCCGGTACGAATGTCGGCGGTAATATTCATGCCCGCCGTCACCACGCCGACACGACCGTTGACCTCGTAAGGGGTGCGAGTTTTTTCCAGACGAATGCGTACCGGATATACCGGACCTAATTTAGGATCGTTCATAGCATCAGCACCGACCCACAATAAATTTCCCTCGATGTAACCGTAGCGCGTAAAGTCATAGGTCTCAATTTTGTTAATGACCCGTTGCCCGACTTTCAAATGACCAATGTCACGGTTTTGCACCAAAGCTTCGACCTCCAGCGGCGTATCGTCATCTGGAACAATCGTCATGAGCGGCTGCGCCTGCGTGACCACACCGCCTACCGTCGTAACCGCCAGTTGTTGCACCACGCCATCAATAGGACTTTTAAGTACCTGTAATTCACGTCGCTGGTTAGCTTTAATGAGTTCCTGACGTGCGGTTTCGCGTCGGCGCATTGCCTCGACCAACTCAGTACCGGCACGGGCGCGAAACTCGGCCTCGGCCTGGGCGCGTTGCTGAGCGCTCGCGTTAATACCAGCCTCAGCTTCTTTCAGGCGGTTGGTTTGCACCGCCACCTCTTTTTCCAGATTAATAACTTCCAAGCGAGTTTCAATTAAACCAGTTTCAGCAATATGCCCCGTCTTAGCCAAATCTTCGCGCATCTCGTGTTTTTTCTTCACGAGCGGCAAACTGGTAAGTAGTTGCGTCAAACTGGCAGCAATGGCATCACGGTCGGACTGACGTCGTACTAGGTCGGCTTGCAGACCGGCCATTTTGGCGCGTTGCTCAAGCACACGGCTGTCAAGCATGGCTTGTTGATTCGCAGCAATTTCACGCGGCATGACGTCAGGTGCGGCAAACTTTTTCTGCCCCGCTAACAGAGCTTGTAAACGCAACACCTCGGCTTCTGCTTCCCAGCTTTCACGCTGCAAACGGTCGCGGTCGGCTCCGGTCGTTGTCGGGTCTAATTCAATCAAAACAGCACCCGCCTTCACTACCTGGCCATCACGCACCAAAATAGCCTTGACAACACCCGCCTCCAAAGGCTGAATCACCTTACTTTTACCTGAAGCAATAGCACGTCCTTGGGCTGAGACGACAATATCGGTATGGGCAAAAATAGCGAACAACAAAATCAACGCCGCCATGACACAAATGGCGAGCGATACCATACGTGCTACCTTAAGGGGGGGGCGCGTTTGCAAAGCAATCGCTTCCGTACTAAAAGGATTAAGAGGATTAAGCGTCGTCATAGTGCAGGTTCTCTTGAAGGGCGCGAGATTTTAGACGCGGCAGGGGGTGTTTCTAAAACTTGGTGGGCTTGATACAAACTGGCATAACGACCGCTGCGTTTCATTAACTCGACATGACTGCCGGTTGCAACGAGGCGCCCTTGTTCTAACACCAAAATACGTTGCGCCAAACGCAAGGTGGGTAAGCGGTGTGCCACAATAAACACTGTACGCCCGGCACAAATTTGCGCCATATTGTCATGAATAGCACGTTCACTTTCATAGTCGAGCGAGGCCGTCGCTTCGTCGAGCAACAACAAGCGCGGGTTGGTCGCCAATGCACGCGCCATTGCAATACGCGCACGCTGTCCACCCGATAACCTGCTGCCACGCTCACCGACCACCGTATCGTAACCCTGCGGCAAGGCCAGAATAAATTCGTGTGCCCCGACCAGCTGAGCGGCGTTCACCACTTGCTCCATGCTCATACCTAGGTGACCAAAGGCAATGTTGTCACGTACCGAGCGATTGTATAAAACCGTATCTTGTCCGACCACGCCAATCTGCCGGCGCAACCACGAAGTATCAATCAAACTTAAATCCATGCCATCGAGCAGCACTCGGCCTTTTTCTGGGGTGTATAAACGTTGAATCAAACGCATTAAAGTGGTTTTTCCAGCGCCTGAGACTCCCACCACCCCAATAATCTCACCCGGTGCGACTTCAAAACTTAAATCGGCCAATACCTCAGGTAAAGCCGGGGCATAGCGAAACGTTACATGAGAAAACGTCACTCGACCCTGTAAATCAGGTGGCGTAGAGCGTCCTGGGGTGAAGGCGGGTTCAGCCTGTGCATCCATTATGTCGGCCAAACGACGAATACTCACCTTCATTTGCGTAAAGTCTTGCCACAAAGATGCCAGTTTCAAAATGGGGGCGTTGACACGTCCGGCCAACATATTAAAAGCGATCAAGCCGCCGACGGTTAACTGCCCATCTATGACCAAGCGCGCACCGAAATACAGCAAAACGACGGTCAGCGCCTTACTAGAAAAACTAATGAATTGATTGGTCGCGTTAGCCAAATGACCGGAATGAAATGCACTATCGACATAGTCGGCCAAACGTCGTTCCCACTCGCGTTGCCATTGCGGTTCAACTGCCTGACTTTTCAAAGTTTCCATCGAAGTCACGGTTTCAACCAAAAAAGCCTGGTTTTCTGCGCCTAGGGCAAATTTGTCTTCCAGGCGTTTACGTAACAGCGGGGTCATAATCCACGACGCACCAAACAAAAGCGGTAGCGCAGCAATGACAATTAAAGTTAACATGGGGCTGTAATAAAACATCACAGCTAAAAACACAATGGTAAATAATAAATCAAGCCAACTCGTTAGCGCCTGGCCGGTTAAAAAATGCCGTACATTTTCTAACTCGCGCATACGCGCTACCGTGTCGCCGCTGCGCCGACTTTCAAAATAACTTAAAGGCAAATGCAGCAAATGACGAAACAGCTTAGCCCCTAGCTCAACATCAATGCGGTTAGTGGTATGACTAAACAAGTAGTGCCGCATGGCGCTGAGTGTGACTTCAAAAATACTCACGCCAAGTAAAGCAATGACCATGACATCTAGCGTTGTCATAGCACGATTTGTCAACACTTTGTCGATGACCACCTGAAAAATAAGCGGTGTCAATAAAGCAAAAATTTGTACGAAGAACGACGCCAGCAAAACCTCGCCCATGAGGCTGCGATATTTTTTTAACGACTGCCAAAACCAAGCGACACCAAAGCGTGACGCCCCCGGCTGGTTGTGTGCCGCGACACTGGTCACTCGCTTAGCGGTCAACCACTGCCCAGCCCACTGCGCTTCAAAGGCCGCATGCGATAGCACCTGTGGTTGTTCGGCTCCTGGCCCTTGCAGGACCAACGAGGCGCCGTCGGGCGTCATGCCCACCAAGCGCCAATGCCCGTCTTGCCCCAGCACCAAAGCGGGCAAATGGCTTTTCAAAAAAACGGCGCTACTGCCTCGTTCAAACCGCGCTTCAAAGCCCAACGCTTGCAAGGCTTGAATCATAGTAGCGGCGTTTGGGGTTTGCTCATCGGGTGCGAACTCCTGCGCCAACTGCCGTGCGTCAGGGTTCAGTCCGTGCAGACGTGCGAATACCTGCAATACTTCCCAGTCTGACATTACTTTCCTTTAACTTTATTTAGCGGAAGAACGAAATTGGTACCACATGAGATAAAATTCAAATGATGCATGAAGCGGTTAAACCGTTCCTGATCGATATCGACACTCATGTTGATGCATAACTCGTCAACTGCACGATTTTCAGCCCAGCGGCGAAATGCCATCATCAACTTCAAGGCTGCCGAGCTACCACGATACTCGGGGCGGACATAGAACCACTTATCCTGAGCCACACGACCGTCGGCAAAAAATAAATCAGCTACATAACCTGCCAATACGCCGACAATACCATCGTTGATATGCTCGGCAAGCATAATGCATGAAACACGAGGATTACTCACTAGCGCCTCAATTGCAGCCTGTGCTTTAACAGCATTCCACGTATAACGCTGAAAACGTGACTCAGCATACAGTCCATGTGATACCTGCATCACTCTCTCGACATCTGACATATCCGCCAAACGAATTTTCATGCCCGCAGTTCCAATAGTTCTGCTGTCAAAACCACTTCAGTCGCCGCCTGTGTCGCATTTTCCGGGACTGTTGTCACAAACCCTAAGGCTGGCTCGGGCTGGGTCGCGGTATTGACCATCTGGTTAAATAATAATGCCAACTGCGCCAGGCGGGCGTCATTCGTGCCGGTGGTAGCAAACATCACATCTCCAGCCTGCGTAGTATGGCCATCACTGTAAGTCACCGTCGTGGTGCCAAACATGAGGTTGCCGTTATTGACTTCGGCCTGCCCCTGTCGCGTCAGACTAATCGCACTGATACCCACTTGGTCTAGGCTGCAGTACTCGCCCATATCTTGCTGTCCATTATTATTCGCGTCCTGAAACACGCCGAACTGTTGCCAGAGGGCATCGACTTGAGTCAGTCGCCCATCGTGGTTAGTGTCGAACGCTGCTAGTCCGTCCAGGTCCGTTACCGCGCCTGGTAAATAATCAACGAAACTCACCTCCTCGGCACGGTTAATACGCCCGTCATTATTTGCGTCATACGCCAACACCGCGTCGCTTGGTGCAGCCCACCCTATGCGCTCGCGCCAGCCGTCGTCATTTAAGTCCGCAAACATCGCTGAATCTTCTGGGCGCAATAACTCAATGCCATTGTTGTTTAAGTCCAATACAATCGGGCAACAACCACCACCTCCCCCACCAGCAGAAGTCCCGTGGTGGGTGACGGCTACATTCACCGTTGTCGCGGCACCTTGAGCGTCAGTAATGACCACACTAAACGGGTCGTTGCCGGTATAAGGGTCGCCGAAATGACTTTCAAAAGACCAATATACAGGGGCAGAGGTGCCGTGCAGACCAGATTCGGCCAAACTTGCATGACCGTGCTGGGGAGTGGCGCTGAGTTGATATCTCAGCGCGCTTGAATCTCCATCAGGATCATAAGCAAAAACATAACCATGCTCGAGATATAAATTATCAAAGGACTGAGTTATCCTACCATTCTCATCGTAATAAAATTCGTCCAGAGTGTCGAAAGCTACTGGACGCAAATGCCCGCTAGGATAATAACTGGGCGTTATGGTTTCCCAACTACTGTTCAACAATTGATTATTTCGGGCAAGACCTAATGCTTGATCGTGATCCCGTATCTGTCCTAGAGACTCGGGGAAATAAACCGAACTGCCATTTTCGTCATACCCCCAGAAGCCGGGGTTAAGCTGGTACCCAAATATCGGGTGCCCATACCAAACATCGACCAGCTCGGGCGCATCATTGACCGACTGCACATTGAGCGTGGCTCTAGCCCAAGTACTGCCACCGTCGGGGTCGCTGACCTGGTACTCGAAACTCGCCGTACCAAAATAATTAGCACTGGGCGTAAAGCGCACTGAGCCTTGGTCATCGACACTCACACTGCCGTGGCTAGCATTGCGCACGGCCGTAATGCGTAAACTGGTGGAGGCATTATCGGCATCGCTATCATTAACCAGCAATTGCGCCGCACTGATCTGAAACGCCACGTCTTCAAACCCAACAAAATGGTCATCGGTCGCAGTCGGCACCAAGTTGACTGCGGCCAGGTCGATCTCGATACGTCCCCAACTACTTCCGCCCTGCGCATCTTGTACCTGGTACTCAAATGCGCCACGACCGGCATAGTCGGTCTCGGGGCTAAAGCGTACCGATCCATCGGGCAGTAAAGTGACTTGACCATGACTGGCATTACGCACCTGCACAATACTCAAGGCCTGGGGGGTTTCCAAGTCGGTATCATTGGCCAACAAAGCGGCGGCCTGGAAGGTATAAGCCACATTACGCTTACCGTAGAACAACTCGTCTTGCACCTGCGGCGCATCGTTGACCGATGCCAGGTTCACGGTGGCCGTCGCTGTGCTGACCCCGCCCTGGCCGTCGCTTACGGTGTAACTAAAACTCGCCAGACCGTAGTAGTTGGCC
>DHLX01000024.1 GCA_002405475.1 Burkholderiales bacterium UBA4657
CTCCATCTCCGGACGCGGCACCGTCGTGACCGGTCGTGTTGAGCGTGGCATCGTCAAAGTGGGTGATGAAATCGAAATCGTCGGCCTCAAGCCCACCCTCAAAACCACCTGCACCGGTGTTGAAATGTTCCGCAAACTGCTGGATCAAGGTCAGGCCGGTGACAACGTCGGCATTTTGCTGCGTGGTACCAAGCGCGAAGAAGTGGAACGCGGCCAAGTCCTGTGCAAGCCGGGCTCAATCAAGCCGCACACCCACTTCGAAGCTGAGGTGTATGTACTGAGCAAGGAAGAAGGTGGCCGTCACACCCCGTTCTTCAACAACTACCGTCCGCAGTTCTACTTCCGCACCACCGACGTCACCGGTGCGATTGAACTGCCGCAAGACAAAGAGATGGTCATGCCCGGCGACAACGTACAGATCGTGGTCAAGCTGATTGCCCCGATCGCGATGGAAGAAGGCCTGCGCTTTGCGATCCGCGAAGGTGGCCGTACCGTCGGCGCCGGCGTGGTCGCGAAAATCAAGGAGTAAACCCCTGTACGGCGGGTTTGACAGTAGTCAGACCCGTTCCCTCGTTCTTTGGAGTACTTTATGCAAAACCAGAAAATTCGTATCCGCCTCAAGGCGTTTGATTACCGCTTGATTGACCAGTCGGCACTTGAGATTGTGGATACTGCCAAGCGCACTGGCGCGGTGGTTCGTGGCCCGGTACCGTTACCGACACGGATTCAGCGTTTCGACATTCTGCGTTCGCCGCACGTTAACAAGTCGTCGCGCGACCAGCTCGAAATGCGTACCCATCAACGCCTGATGGATATTGTCGATCCTACCGATAAAACGGTGGATGCGCTGATGAAGCTCGATTTGCCGGCCGGTGTCGATGTCGAGATCAAGCTGCAGTAAGTGTATTTGCATTACCCCCGCCTTCAATGGCATAATTGAGGGCTTTCCAGTTTCGGCTGGAACGATTAAATAAGTCCCGGCCAATCGTAGCCGGATTACCGAGAACAGATCGGAGAAAAAAATGAGCACCCAAGAAGCTTTGGGTCTGGTTGGCCGCAAGGTCGGCATGACGCGCATTTTTACGGAAGATGGCGATACCATTCCCGTAACAGTGCTCGATGTGTCCAACAACCGGGTCACCCAGGTCAAAACCGTCGATAACGACGGCTATGCGGCTGTGCAAGTCACCTTCGGCGCGCGCCGCGCTTCCCGCGTCAACAAATCCCAGGCTGGTCATCTGGCCAAGGCGGGTGTTGAGGCAGGTGAAATACTGAAAGAATTCCGCGTTGCCCCTGCTGCCCTGGCCGAATTGAAAGCTGGCGCCGTGGTGTCGGTTGATGTATTTAAGGTCGGCCAAAAGGTTGACGTGCAGGGTACGTCGATTGGTAAGGGCTACGCTGGTGTTATCAAGCGTCACAACTTTTCCTCGAACCGCGCTTCTCACGGCAACTCGCGTTCACATAATGTGCCGGGTTCCATTGGTATGGCGCAAGATCCGGGTCGCGTTTTCCCGGGTAAACGCATGACGGGTCACCTGGGTGATGTTACGCGCACGGCGCAAAATCTGGAAATTGCCCGTATCGATACCGAGCGCGGTCTGCTGCTGATCAAGGGCGCGGTACCCGGTGCCAAGGGTGGCAAGGTTTTCGTTACTCCTGCCGTGAAATCTCCGGCAGCCAAGCAATAAGGAGCCTGACTGATTATGGAACTCAAGCTCCTCAATGAAAACGGTCAGGCTGGCACGGTCAGTGCGCCTGATACCATTTTCGCTCGTGACTATAACGAGCCATTAATTCACCAGGTCATTACCGCCTACCAGGCCAATGCGCGTCAGGGTACACGGGCACAAAAAGACCGTGGCGAGGTTCACCATAGCACGCGCAAACCGTGGCGCCAAAAGGGCACCGGTCGCGCTCGTGCGGGTATGACATCCAGCCCGTTATGGCGTGGCGGTGGTCGTATTTTCCCAAATACGCCGGAAGAAAATTTCAGCCAGAAGGTGAACAAGAAAATGTTCCGCGCTGGTTTGCGTTCCATCTTTTCGCAGCTGGCGCGTGAAGGCCGCATCTCGGTGGTTGAAAACCTGAGCGTTGCTGCCCCCAAGACCAAGTTGCTGGCTGACAAGTTCAAGGCACTGGGTCTCGAGTCGGTGCTGGTCATTACCGACCAGTTCGATGAAAACCTGTTCCTCGCTTCACGCAACCTGCCGAACGTACTGGTGGTTGAGCCGCGCTATGCTGATCCGGTGTCCCTGGTGTTCTACAAGAACATTCTGGTGACCAAGGCCGCGCTCGCCAAAATCGAGGAGTTGCTGGCATGAGTAATAACATCAAAGTCAATGAAGAGCGTCTGTACAAAGTTTTGTTAGCGCCGGTCATTTCCGAGAAATCGACCATGGTGGCTGATAAAAACGAACAAGTCGTTTTCAAGGTCATGCAAGACGCGACCAAGCCGGAAATTCGCGCCGCTGTTGAAAAGCTGTTTAACGTGCAAGTGCAGTCGGTGCAGGTATCGAATCAAAAGGGCAAGGAAAAACGCTTTGGCCGCTTTGTGGGTCGTCGTGACCATACCAAGCGGGCTTATGTGTGTCTGAAGCCAGGTCAGGAAATCAATTTCGCAGCGACGGAGGCGAAGTAACATGGCACTCGTCAAAGTAAGACCGACCTCCCCAGGTCGTCGTTCCATGGTCAAGGTGGTAAACAACAACCTGCACAAAGGCAAGCCCTTTGCCGGTTTGCTTGAACCTCAATCGAAGACCGCGGGCCGTAACAATAACGGGCATATCACCACCCGCCATATGGGCGGCGGACACCGCCAGCATTATCGTGTCATCGACTGGCGTCGTAACAAGGATGGCATCGCTGCCAAAGTGGAACGTGTGGAGTATGACCCGAACCGCTCGGCCAACATTGCCCTGCTGTGCTACGCCGATGGTGAGCGTCGTTACATCATTGCGCCTAAAGGCATTGAAGTGGGCCAGCAAATTTTGAGCGGCCCCGAGGCTCCCATCAAGGTCGGCAATGCGTTGCCTATCCGCAGCATTCCGGTCGGCTCGACCATCCACTGCGTTGAAATGTTGCCTGGCAAGGGTGCCCAGCTGGCGCGCTCGGCCGGTACCAGTGTGCAATTGCTGGCGCGCGAAGGGGCCTACGCCCAGTTGCGTCTGCGTTCAGGTGAAGTACGCCGTGTGCACATTGAATGCCGCGCCACCATCGGCGAAGTGGGTAACGAGGAGCATAGCCTGCGTGTCATCGGCAAGGCTGGCGCTACGCGCTGGCGCGGTATCCGCCCCACGGTACGTGGTATTGCCATGAACCCGGTCGATCACCCCATGGGTGGTCGTGGCAACGGTGGCGGTGGCCGTCATCATCCGCAATCGCCCTGGGGTACTCCGGCCAAGGGCTTCAAAACCCGTCGCAACAAACGCACCGACACGATGATCGTGCAGCGTCGCAAGAAGAAGTAAGGAGCACTGAATATGAGCCGTTCTTCCAAAAAAGGCCCGTTCGTCGACGCACACCTGATCAAGAAGGTCGATACTGTGCGCGCCACGAGCGACAAGCGTCCGATCAAAACCTGGTCGCGTCGCTCTACCATACTGCCCGATTTTGTCGGCCTGACCTTTGCTGTTCACAACGGCAAACAGCACGTACCGGTATACGTGTCTGACAATATGGTCGGCCACAAATTTGGCGAGTTTTCGCTGACCCGGACTTTCAAGGGTCATGCTGCTGACAAAAAAGCGAAGAAGTAAGGAATGACTATGGAAACTAAAGCCCTGCTTCGCAATGTGCATTTGTCCGATCAGAAAGGCCGCCTGGTAGCTGACCAGATTCGTGGTCTCAAGGTGGACAGAGCGCTCAATATTTTGAATTTCAGCCCGAAAAAAGGCGCGGTCATTATCAAGAAAGTGCTCGAATCCGCTATTGCGAATGCCGAGCATAACGATGGCGCCGATATTGACGAGTTGCGTGTCAAGACGATTTACGTCGAGCAAGCGACACCGCTCAAGCGCTTCGAGGCGCGTGCCAAGGGACGCGGTAACCGCATCCTGAAACGCACCTGCCATATTTTCATTACCGTGGGCAATTAAGGCGAGAAAGACTATGGGACAGAAGATACATCCAACCGGTTTCCGCCTCGCGGTCACGCGTAACTGGACTTCGCGCTGGTATGCCGGCAATCAGGACTTCGCCGATATGCTGAAGTCAGATGTGCAGGTACGTGAATACCTGAAGAAAAAACTGAAAAACGCCAGCGTTGGCCGTGTGCTGATCGAGCGTCCAGCCAAAAACGCGCGTATTACCATTTATTCATCGCGCCCCGGTGTTGTCATTGGCAAAAAAGGCGAAGACATTGAAAGCCTGAAGAGCGAATTGCAGCGTATGCTCGATGTGCCAGTACATGTCAACATCGAGGAAGTGCGCAAGCCCGAAATCGATGCCCAGCTGATTGCGGTCAGTATTGCCCAGCAGCTGGAAAAGCGCATCATGTTCCGCCGCGCCATGAAGCGTGCCATGCAAAATGCCATGCGTCTGGGTGCCCAGGGTATCAAGATCATGTCTTCAGGTCGTTTGAACGGCATTGAAATTGCGCGTACCGAGTGGTACCGCGAAGGCCGCGTGCCTTTGCATACCCTGCGTGCCGACATTGACTATGGCTTTGAAGAGGCACGTACCACCTATGGTGTGATTGGTATCAAGGTCTGGGTTTATAAGGGTGATATGCTGGCTCGTGGCGAAGCGCCCACGGCGACCACTGCAGCGCCTGAAGCCGATGAGCCGAAGAAAGCCCGCCGTTCACCTAAAGACGGCAAGCCGGGTGCCGGTCGTGCTCGTCCTGCTCGCAAGTCGGAAGGCGAAGCTCCTGCCGCTGTCGCGCCGGAAGCCAAGCCTGCTGTCAAGCGTTTGCAGCGTGGCAAAAAGATTGAAAAACCTGCTGAGCCCGCTCAAGGAGAATAATCATGTTGCAGCCAGCGCGTAGAAAATATCGTAAAGAGCAAAAGGGTCGGAACAAGGGCATTGCCACCCGTGGCACCAATGTTTCGTTTGGCGACTTCGGCCTGAAGGCCGTGGGCCGTGGCCGATTGACGGCACGTCAGATCGAGGCCGCTCGTCGTGCCATGACCCGTCATATCAAACGGGGTGGTCGGGTCTGGATTCGTATATTCCCCGACAAGCCCATTTCGCAGAAGCCCGCCGAAGTCCGTATGGGTAATGGTAAGGGCAACCCTGAGTACTATGTGGCCGAAATTCAGCCCGGCAAGGTTCTGTATGAAATGGACGGCGTCGATGAAACGCTGGCACGCGAGGCGTTCCGTCTGGCCGCGGCCAAGTTGCCGTTGCAGACCGTGTTTGTGACGCGTCATGTCGGCGTATAAGGAGAAAATGATGAAACCTGCAGAACTCCGTACCAAAGATGTCGACGCGTTGAACAAGGAACTGACCGAGTTGCTAAAAGCCCACTTTGGTCTGCGTATGCAATTGGCGACGCAGCAACTGGCGAATAATAGTCAGCTCGGCAAGGTGCGCCGCGATATTGCGCGCGTCAAGACTGTACTTCGTGAAAAAGGCGTTCAAAAATGACACAAGCGCAAAACAGCGAATCCGCTAAACCGCTACGTCGCGTGCTCGAAGGCCGCGTCGTGAGCGACAAGATGCAAAAAACCGTGACGGTACTGATTGAGCGTCGCGTCAAGCACCCCCTGTATGGCAAGTTCGTCACCAAGTCGAAAAAATATCACGCTCATGATGAGGCCGGTGAGTGCAAACTGGGTGATCTGGTCGAGATCTCGGAATCCAAACCGATTTCCAAGACCAAGGCCTGGGTGGTGACCAGGCGTGTTCAGGTAGCGCAAGAGATTTGATTTTTTGATTTGACGTGGCTCAGAAGGCCGGTTACAATAGCAGGCTTTCTGTTTCGGGCGCTCCATGTTGGCGCGTTCGTTCGACCCAGGCGACTTTGCGTGAGCGGAGCCGTACGGGGCCAAGACTGACCGGATTGCGCGTGGGCGCAACGGATTAAGTTGGTGAGATTGGGATAAAACAATGATCCAGATGCAGTCGACCCTCGAGGTCGCCGATAACACGGGTGCACGTATGGTGATGTGCATCAAGGTGTTGGGTGGCTCGAAACGCCGTTACGCAGGTATCGGTGACATTATTAAGGTGAGCGTGAAAGACGCAGCTCCACGCGGTCGCGTGAAAAAGGGCGAAGTCTATAACGCCGTGGTAGTGCGTACAGCCAAGGGTGTGCGCCGTGGCGATGGTTCGTTGCTGAAATTTGACGGCAACGCGGCAGTGCTACTGAACAATAAGCTGGAGCCGATTGGCACCCGTATCTTTGGCCCGGTCGCGCGCGAGTTGCGTACCGAGCGTTTCATGAAGATCGTGTCACTGGCACCGGAAGTCTTGTAAGGAGAGGCGCGATGGCAAAAATTCGCAAAGGCGACGAAGTGGTCGTGCTGACCGGCAAAGACAAGGGCAAGCGTGGTGTTGTTCTCGCGGTGCGCGATGATGACCGAATTCTGGTTGAGGGTATCAACCAGGTCAAAAAGCATGTGCGTCCCAACCCAATGAAGGGTGTTGAGGGTGGCATCATTGACAAGGCTATGCCGATTCATGTCTCGAACATATCCCTGTTCGATCCCAAAACAGGAAAAGCCTCGCGTGCTGGCTTCAAGATCGAGGGCGATAAAAAAGTCCGGATCCTGCGTGCAACCGGCGAAGCGGTGAAGGCCTGAGGAGCGAATGATGGCAAGGTTACAGCAAGTTTACAGAGAAAAAATTTCGCCTGAGTTGAAAGCGAAATTCGGCTATAAGTCCGTGATGGAAGTGCCGCGCATCACCAAAATCACCCTGAACATGGGCGTAGGTGAGGCTGTTGCAGATAAAAAAATCATGGAAAACGCCGTTGGCGATCTGACCAAGATTGCCGGTCAGAAACCCGTTATTACGAAAGCACGCAAGGCGATTGCAGGCTTCAAGATTCGCCAGGGCTACCCCATTGGTTGCATGGTGACGTTGCGTGGCCCGCAAATGTATGAATTCCTCGATCGTCTCATTACCGTGGCACTGCCGCGTGTGCGTGACTTCCGTGGTATTTCCGGTCGTGCTTTCGATGGTCGTGGCAACTACAACATCGGCGTCAAAGAGCAGATCATATTCCCGGAAATCGAGTATGAAAAAGTCGATGCGGTGCGCGGTCTGAACATCAGCATCACCACCACGGCGAAATCCGATGAGGAAGCGAAAGCACTCCTCGCGGCGTTCAAATTTCCGTTCAAGAATTAAGACAGGATAAAGGGCATCACATGGCCAAACTTTCCCTGATCAATCGTGAAGTCAAGCGCGTAAAGCTGGCGCAAAAATTTGCCAAAAAACGCGAAGCCTTGACTGCGATCATCAATGACCAATCCAAGTCGGAAGACGAGCGTTATGCGGCGCGCCTGAAGTTGCAGCAGCTTCCGCGTAATTCCAACCCAACGCGCCAGCGTAACCGCTGTGCCATTACCGGACGTCCGCGCGGTGTATTCCGCAAGTTTGGTCTGGGTCGTAACAAAATTCGTGAACTCGCAATGCGCGGTGAAATCCCGGGCGTCGTGAAAGCAAGCTGGTAAAGGAGAGATGCTATGAGCATGAGCGATCCTATCGCCGATATGCTGACCCGCATCCGCAACGGCCAGCAGGTCGAGCGTGTGAGTGTGGAGATGCCTTCGTCGAAGTTGAAGGTGGCTATCGCCCGTGTCCTGAAGGACGAGGGTTATATCGACGATTATTCTGTAGCTGACGAGTCAGGTAAAACCACTTTGAAGCTGAACCTGAAGTATTACGCAGGTCGCCCGGTCATCGAGCGCATTGAACGGGTATCCAAGCCCGGTCTGCGCATTTATCGTGGCCGCAATGACATTCCCACCGTGATGAACGGTCTGGGTGTGGCGATTGTTTCGACACCGAAAGGTGTTATGACTGACCGCAAAGCGCGCGCCTCGGGTATTGGTGGCGAAGTGCTTTGCTACGTAGCTTAATCGGCGAGGAGGAAACCATGTCTCGTATCGGTAAGGCTCCCATTACCATTCCCAAGGGTGCTGAAGTCACCCTGAATGACGAAGCCATTGTGGTCAAGGGGCCGTTAGGCACTCTGACCCAGGCGCGCCATGACAAGGTCGGTGTCAAAATCGACAATGGCGTCGTCAGTTTTGAAGTGAAGGATGACAGTCGCGAGGCCAATGCCATGTCGGGCACCTTGCGTGCGGTTGTCAACAATATGGTCAATGGTGTAACCAAGGGCTTCGAGAAAAAATTGACGCTGGTAGGCGTGGGTTATAAGGCTCAGGTTCAGGGTAATGCGCTCAATCTGGCGCTAGGCTTCTCGCATCCGGTGGTGTACGCGCTGCCCGCAGGTATCAAGGCAGAAACGCCGCAACCTACCGAGATTCTGATCAAGGGTGCCGACAGGCAGGTAGTTGGTCAGGTGGCGGCAGAAGTGCGCGCCTTCCGTCCGCCAGAGCCTTACAAGGGCAAGGGTGTGCGCTATGCTGATGAGCGCGTAATCATCAAAGAAACCAAGAAGAAGTAACGGGAGCCGAGGATGATCAACAAAAAAGAGTCCCGTCTGCGTCGTGCGCGTGCAACCCGCGCCAAGATTGCAGAATTGAAAGTGGCGCGTTTGACCGTGCATCGTACCAATCAGCATATTTATGCCAACGTGGTGTCGGCGCAGGATGGCAAGGTGCTGGCCTCGGCCTCTACGGTGGAAAAAGACGTGGTGGCCGATTTGAATGGCAAAACTGGCAAAGGTGGCAACACTGGCGCTGCGGCACTGGTGGGCAAACGCGTAGCTGAAAAAGCGCAGGCTGCGGGAGTAACAGTGGTGGCGTTTGACCGTTCCGGTTTTCGCTATCACGGCCGTATCAAGGCTCTGGCCGATGCGGCACGTGAAGCCGGTCTGAAGTTCTAACGCGCATTGAGGATATAGCAATGGCAAAAGTACAAGCAAAAGCGGTGGCCTCGGAAGAACGTGACGACGGTCTGCGTGAAAAGATGATTGCGGTCAACCGTGTGACCAAGGTGGTCAAGGGTGGCCGTATTCTGGGCTTCGCCGCCCTGACGGTCGTGGGTGATGGTGATGGTCGCATTGGCATGGGCAAGGGTAAGGCGCGTGAAGTGCCGGTGGCCGTGCAGAAAGCCATGGACGAAGCACGACGCAAAATGACCAAAATTTCGCTCAAGGGTGGCACATTGCAGCATAGCGTGGTGGGTAAACATGGTGCTTCTACTGTTTTGATGTCGCCGGCCAAAGAAGGTACTGGCGTTATCGCGGGTGGTCCGATGCGCGCCATTTTTGAAGTCATGGGTGTCACCAATGTGGTGGCCAAGTCGATTGGTTCGACCAACCCCTACAACATGGTACGCGCAACGCTGGACGGTTTGAAAAAGATGAGTACGCCGGCTGAAATTGCAGCCAAGCGCGGCAAGTCGGTTGAAGAAATTTTGGGGTAAGCCATGAGTGCGAATACGGTAAAAGTGACTTTGGTGCGCAGTGTTATCGGAACGCGCGGATCGCATCGTGCCACGGTGCTTGGTTTGGGTTTGACCAGAACCGGCCAAAGCCGTGAGCTGGTGGACACACCTGCAGTGCGCGGCATGATCAACAAGGTGTCGTATCTGGTCAAGGTGGGCTAATAATGGAACTCAATACGATTAAACCTGCAGAAGGTTCGAAAAAGGATCGTCGCCGTGTTGGTCGCGGTATCGGCTCGGGTCTGGGTAAAACCGCGGGTCGTGGTCATAAGGGCCAGAAATCACGCTCGGGCGGATTTCACAAGGTAGGCTTTGAAGGCGGCCAGATGCCCTTGCATCGCCGTTTGCCAAA
The DNA here is from genome assembly GCA_002405475.1 of Burkholderiales bacterium UBA4657. Taxonomy (GTDB): domain Bacteria; phylum Pseudomonadota; class Gammaproteobacteria; order Burkholderiales; family Burkholderiaceae_E; genus UBA4657. Next base: position 9,875 of record DHLX01000024.1, read on the forward strand.
GCGTGGTTTCAAATCACTGAGCAAGCCCTTCAACGCAGAAGTGACTCTGGCGGATTTGCAAGCGCTGGATGCCGTCGAGGTCGATGTGCTGACCTTGAAACAAGCGGGTCTGGTCGGACAGTTGGCCAAGTCGGTAAAAGTGATCAAAACCGGCGAGATCAGCAAAAAACTGCAGCTCAAAGGTATTGCGGCTACAGCTGGTGCCAAAGCGGCGATTGAAGCTGCTGGTGGTTCGCTCGCTTAAACATCGTCGATAGTACAAAGGAATCTACTTGGCCACTGCTGCACAAGCCACTCAAAAAGGTCGTTTCGGCGACTTGTGGAAGCGCCTGGGTTTTTTGCTCGGCGCTCTGGTGGTCTATCGCATCGGCACTCATGTGCCGGTGCCGGGTATCGACCCCGCCTCGTTCGGCAAGATGTTTGGCGGTGGCGGCATACTCGACATGTTCAATATGTTTTCGGGCGGTGCCCTGCAGCGTGCCTCAGTATTCGCGCTGGGTATCATGCCGTATATTTCGGCCTCGATCATCATGCAATTGATGACGGTCATCTCGCCGACCTTGGAAGCGATCAAGAAAGAGGGCGAAGCTGGGCGCAGGAAAATTACCCAGTACACCCGTTACGGCACTTTTGTCCTGGCCTTGTTTCAGGCTATTGGTATTGCGGTCGCCCTCGAGTCGCAGGCCGGCATGGTGATTGAGCCGGGCATGATGTTCCGCTTCACCACGGTGGTTTCACTGGTGACCGGTACCATGTTTTTGATGTGGCTGGGTGAGCAGATTACCGAGCGCGGCCTGGGCAACGGTATTTCCTTGCTTATTTTTGCCGGTATTGCCGCTGGTTTGCCGGTGGCCATGGTGAATTCGTTTGAGCTGGTGAGCAAGGGTGCCATCGGCCCACTGGTAGCGATTCTGATTGTTAGCCTGGTCATTCTCGTGACTTGGTTTGTAGTATTCGTGGAAAAAGGTCAGCGCCGCATCACCGTGAACTATGCCAAGCGTCAGGTCGGCAACAAGGTTTATGGCGCCCAGAGTTCGCACCTGCCGTTGAAGCTGAATATGTCGGGTGTCATACCGCCTATTTTCGCTTCCTCTATCATTCTGTTCCCGGCCACTTTGCTGGGCTGGTTTAGCCAGGGCGGTGGTGAGTCCATGCGCTGGCTGCGCGATGTGGCCTCTACCCTGACGCCGGGTCAGCCACCCTACGTGATTGCCTATGCGGCACTGATTATATTTTTCTGTTTTTTCTACACGGCGCTGGTTTTCAATAGTCGTGAGACCGCAGACAACCTGAAAAAAAGTGGTGCATTTGTTCCCGGTATTCGCCCCGGCGACCAGACAGCCAAGTTTATTGACAAGATCTTGATGCGTCTGACCCTCGCTGGTGCGATGTACATTACCCTGGTCTGCCTGCTGCCGGAATTTTTGATTTTGTGGAAGAACGTACCGTTTTATTTTGGCGGCACTTCCCTGTTGATTTGTGTTGTAGTGACCATGGACTTCATGTCGGGTTTGCAGTCGTATTTGATGTCACATCAATACGAGAGTTTGCTGCGCAAGGCCAACCTGAAGGGCGGGTTGCCGCTACGTTGAGGATGACAGCAGTCAATGGCTAAAGATGATGTCATCCAGATGCAAGGCGAGATTGTTGAGAATTTGCCCAACGCAACATTCCGGGTCAAATTGGAAAACGGTCATGTGGTATTGGGACATATTTCGGGCAAGATGCGTATGAACTACATCAAGATTGCTCCGGGAGACAAGGTCATGGTGGAGTTGACTCCGTATGATCTGTCGCGTGCGCGGATAGTATTCCGCGCTAAATGAATGTAAGGAAGTAACAGGAGAAAGCGATGAAAGTGCTCGCATCCGTAAGAAAGCTTTGCCGTAATTGCAAAATCATCAAGCGCCATGGCGTGGTTCGTGTTATTTGTACCGACCCCCGTCATAAACAGCGCCAAGGTTAATCATTAAAGGACACTGACATGGCACGTATTGCTGGCGTCAACATTCCCAATCATCAGCACACCGTTATCGGTCTGCAGGCCATTTATGGCATCGGCACCACCCGTGCTCGCAAAATTTGCGAAGTCACTGGCGTACCCGCTGACAAAAAGGTCAAGGATCTGTCGGATGCGGAATTGGAAAAATTGCGTGATGAAATTGGCAAGATCACCGTTGAGGGTGACTTGCGTCGTGAAATCTCGATCTCGATCAAGCGCCTGATGGATCTGGGGTGCTATCGCGGCGTTCGTCACAAGCGTGGGCTGCCGGTGCGCGGCCAACGTACCCGCACCAATGCCCGTACGCGCAAAGGCCCGCGTAAGGCACCCATGTCGTTGAAGAAATAATCGCTGAAGGAATTTGCTCATGGCAACCAAAGGTCAAGCCGCTAATGCACAACGTGCGCGCAAGAAAGTCCGCAAGAATATTTCGGACGGCATCGCGCATGTTCATGCCTCGTTCAACAACACCATCATCACCATCACCGATCGTCAGGGCAATGCTCTGTCGTGGGCCACTTCGGGTGGGCAGGGTTTCAAGGGCTCGCGTAAATCGACCCCGTTTGCCGCTCAGGTTGCTGCAGAGGTGGCAGGTCGTGCTGCGCAGGAACAAGGCATCAAAAACCTGGAAGTGCGCATTAAAGGCCCTGGCCCCGGACGTGAGTCCGCGGTGCGTGCCTTGAACGCACTGGGCATCAAGATTTTGCAGATTGCCGACGTGACCCCGGTACCGCATAACGGTTGCCGTCCACCCAAGCGTCGTCGTATTTAATTCATATCTTAACCATTTGCCTGTTCGGTTTTGGACAGGCTGACGCGGTGAAATAACCCGCGAATAGTTGAAAAGGAAAACAAATGGCACGTTATATCGGCCCCAAATGCAAGTTGTCACGTCGTGAAGGCACCGACCTGTTTCTGAAGTCGGCACGTCGCTCACTTGACTCGAAGTGCAAGCTCGACAGCAAACCCGGCCAGCATGGCCGTACCTCGGGCAGCCGCACTTCCGACTTCGGCAACCAGTTACGCGAAAAACAGAAAATCAAGCGCATGTACGGGGTGCTGGAGCGCCAGTTCCGCAAAATTTTTGCTGCGGCCGAAGGTCGTAGAGGCAATACCGGCGAGAACCTGATTGCACTGCTCGAATCACGTCTGGATAATGTGGTGTATCGCATGGGGTTTGGCTCGACCCGTGCCGAAGCGCGTCAGCTGGTCAGCCACAAAGCGATTCTGGTCAACGGCGGCATTCTCAATGTGGCTTCTTACACCGTCAAGCCGGGCGATGTCATCGGCATTCGTGACAAGGCTCGTAAACAGGCACGTATCGCCGAGTCCATGGCTCTGGCCGAACAAATTGGTATGCCAGGCTGGGTCAGCGTTGACAAAAACAAATTCGAAGGCACGTTCAAAAATGTGCCTGACCGTCAGGAAGTGGCGCAAGACGTCAACGAATCTCTGGTCGTGGAATTGTATTCACGCTAATTTTTCAAGCAGTGTGCCGCTTGCTGCTGACTCAGGCGGCCCTTGGGCCTTATCGGTGTAACGAGCCGAGGGTATTCGACAGGAACCCCTATGCAAACCGCATTTTTGAAACCGCGTAATATTGAAGTGGAAGGTCTGGGCGCCAATACCGCCAAGGTCACGATGGAGCCGTTCGAGCGTGGCTATGGCCACACGCTGGGTAATGCCCTGCGCCGGGTTCTGTTGTCGTCCATGATTGGCTATGCACCGACCGAAGTATCCATTGCCGGCGTGGTGCACGAATATTCCACCATTGACGGCATGCAGGAAGACGTGGTCGATCTGTTGCTTAACCTTAAAGGTGTCGTGTTCAAGCTGCACAATCGTGAAGAAGCGGTACTGACACTGCGCAAGGCTCAGCCCGGCCCGGTCACCGCCGCCGACATCGAAGGTTCGCATGACGTCGAAATCATCAACCCGGAACACGTCATTGCCCATCTGAATCAGGGCGGCAAGCTTGACATGCAGATCAAGATCGAAAAGGGGCGTGGTTACGTACCTGGCAACCTGCGCCACCTGCACGATGAGCATAAACAGATTGGCCGTATCGTGCTCGATGCCTCGTTCTCTCCAGTACGCAAGGTCAGCTATGCGGTAGAGTCAGCGCGTGTTGAAAACCGCACCGACCTTGACAAGCTGGTCATGCACATTGAGACCAATGGCGTCATCAGCCCGGAAGAAGCCATTCGCCAGTCGGCTCGCATACTGGTTGATCAACTCTCGGTCTTTGCTGCGCTGGAAGGTATGGCGCAGTCGATTGAAGCACCGCGTAGCCCCAGCGTTGACCCGCTACTGCTGCGTCCGGTCGATGATCTGGAGTTGACCGTGCGCTCGGCCAACTGCCTGAAAGCCGAAAACATCTATTACATCGGTGATCTGATTCAGCGCACCGAAAACGAATTGCTCAAGACGCCCAATCTGGGTCGCAAGTCCTTGAATGAAATCAAGGAAGTGCTGGCTTCACGCGGACTGTCACTGGGCATGAAACTGGAAAACTGGCCACCAGTGGGCATGGATAAATAACGATTGACAAGCAGGCAGGTAACCCAGAGGGCAAAAACGCGCCCCGGTGCCTGCCAACAAACTGAAAGGAAGTACTTATGCGTCACGGACACGGATTACGTAAACTCAACCGCACTTCAAGCCACCGTATTGCCATGTTTCGCAATATGGCGAATTCGCTGATTTTGCATGAGGCGATCAAAACCACGCTGCCCAAGGCCAAAGACCTGCGCAAATTTATCGAGCCGCTGATTAATCTGGGTAAAACACCTTCGCTGGCCAATCGCCGTCTGGCGTTTGACCGCCTGCGCGACCGTGATTCGGTCGCCAAGATTTTTGATACCCTGGGCCCACGTTATGCCAGCCGTCCCGGTGGTTATTTGCGCGTGCTGAAAATGGGTTTCCGCGTGGGTGACAATGCACCTATGGCTTATGTTGAATTGCTCGATCGCCCCGAAGTTGAGGAAGCGGCGGAAGCAGAGGCCAAAGCAGAATAAGTTTTTTGTTATTCTGAAAGCCGGGACACGACAGCCGTGCCCGGCTTTTTTTATTGGCGAGCGGAAAACTGATGCCTGAATCTGTACTGAGCCTGACCGGACTACGCAAGCGTTATGCCGATAGCGAGGTGGTTGCCGGGCTCGACCTGGAGTTGCAGCGGGGTGAGTGCTACGGTCTGCTGGGGCCGAATGGCGCTGGCAAAACCACGACATTACGTATGTGCCTGGGTCTGACCGCGCCCGATAGTGGCAGTATCTGCCTGCTGGGCCGATCGGTGCCGCGACAGGCACGGGAAGCGCGCAGGCGAGTCGGTGTGGTACCGCAAATTGATAATCTCGACCCCGACTTCACGGTACAGGAAAATTTGCAGGTGTATGGGCGCTATTTTGGTCTGCGCGACGCGCTGCTCGAAACCCGATTGCCGCAACTGCTGGAGTTTGCCAGCTTGACGGCGAAAAAAGACGCCAAAATCCAGGAATTGTCCGGCGGCATGAAGCGACGCCTGACACTGGCGCGGGCACTGGTCAATGACCCCGATCTGATTTTTCTGGATGAACCCACGACCGGACTGGATCCGCAGGCGCGGCATCTGATCTGGGAGCGCCTGAAGCAACTGCTGTCGGCGGGTAAAACCATCTTGCTCACCACGCATTTTATGGATGAGGCCGAGCGCCTGTGTGACCGTCTGGCAATACTCGATCAGGGGCGCATGATTGCCCAGGGCGCACCCCGGGCATTGATTGCACAACATATTGAACCGGAAGTCATTGAAATTTATGGTGAAGGCGCACTCGACTGGTATGCAGCGAACCAGCATCAGCCCGGGGTGCGCTATGAAGTGGTTGGTGAAACTGTGTTCGCCTATGCCCAGCAAGGCCGAACCCTGCTGGCTCTGCTGACGGGTGCCAGCATGAAGCTGCGCTATCTGCACCGACCGGCCAATCTGGAAGACCTGTTTCTGAAACTCACTGGACGCGAAATGCGTGAATAAGGCAAGCCCTGATGAGTCCGACCCCGAATAGCCCGCTGTCTTATTACGCCGCCCCCGGCTTGAGCTGGCGCTGGTGCGCTATCTGGCGGCGCAATTTTCTGGTCTGGAAAAAATATCTGGGCGAGCGGATATTGGGCAATATTGCCGACCCGGTGATAACCCTGGTGGCGTTTGGTTATGGCCTGGGCAGTCTGTTACCCGAGGTACAAGGACTGCCCTATATTCTTTTTCTGGCCAGTGGCAGTATCTGCATGAGTACCATGAACTCAGCCAAATTCGAGTCGCTCTGGGGCGCATTTTCACGCATGCAAGTGCAGCGCACCTGGGACGCCCTGCTCAATGCCCCGCTTAAAATCGAAGACATCCTACTGGCCGAGCTGATCTGGGCAGCCAGCAAGGCCGCATTTACCGGGGTGTGTATTCTGGCCGTAGTGTGGGTGCTGGGTATTAGTCGTGAGCTCACCAGTTTGCTCGCGATACCGGTGCTGTTTTTGGCGGGGGCAGTATTTTCCGCCATGGCCCTGGTGTGTAATGCCATAGCGCGCGGTTACGACTTTTTTACCTATTATTTCACTCTGGTCGTCACGCCCATGACGTTTTTATCCGGGGTATTTTTTCCTCTGGAAGCCATGCCCGCGTGGTTACAGGCCATCGCAGTGTGGCTGCCGTTGACGGCGGCGGTAGATCTGGTACGCCCGCTCATGATTGGGTCCTGGCCGCAGCACCCGGGAATGGATATAGTCATTTTGTTGCTGACCTTATTGATGTGCTTTTATGCTGCCCTGGTTTTGACCCGGAAACGATTGCTGATATAAAAAAATGACGACGCCCCTGCTGACTCTGATGACAACACTGCCCGATCGTGACAGTGCGCGCCAACTGGCGCAGAAGCTGGTCGGCGAGCAACTGGCAGCCTGTGTCAATATTCTGCCTGGCGTTGAGTCAATTTATTTTTGGCAAGGAAAAATCGAGCAGTCTGACGAAGTATTACTGCTCATCAAGGTGCCGGAAGCGGGCTATGAGGCAGTGCAACAGCGGCTGAAAACCTTGCACCCGTATCAGGTGCCGGAATTGATTGCTCTGCCAGTAGTCAAAGCCTTACCCGAATATGTGCAATGGGCGCATGAAATGACGCGCCCGCCAACGAGGTCTGATATATGAAATGGAATTCGAAACTGGCTTGGGGGCTGGTGTTGTTACTCAGCGGTGTCGCTGCATGGGCGCAAACGACTTTTCTCGACCCACAAAAGGCATTCCTGTTTTCGGCACGCATGGTCGAGGCGCGCACCATAGAAGCGCGGTTTGAAGCCAGACCGGGGTATTACCTGTACCACGAAGCATTCCGCTTTAGCGCCAATAATGGCGTAGTGCTCGGTATAGCTGACCTACCGCGCGGCCAGATCAAGTTCGACGAAGCCTTTCAGAAAAATATGGAGACGCATCGAGGCGTGGTACTGGTGCGTATACCGGTCAGTAGTGGCCAGGGCCGATTCACACTGACAGCTCATATGCAAGGCTGTGCCGATGCCGGGCTGTGCTATCCACCCGAAACGCGTAGCGTGACGCTGAACCTGGCCAAAGCCATGCCAGTCTCGTGGGACCGCCCAGGCCAGCCAGAACAGATTCTGCGCTCTGACTCTTTATGGGCCGTATTCGGAGCGTTTATCACTATAGGGCTGTTACTGAGTTTTACGCCGTGTGTCCTGCCCATGTTGCCCATATTGTCGTCACTGATATTAGGGCAGACCAACCCGCATCAGGGGGGTGAAGGCGTACACCATGCCTATGGACTCAGCCGCACCCGTGGTTTTTTGCTGGCATTGTCTTACTGCACGGGCATGATCCTGGTTTATACCGCCCTGGGGATTGCGGCCGGCCTGGCGGGTGAAGGTCTGGGCGCGGCCCTACAACAGCCCTGGCTGCTCAGTCTGTTTGCACTGCTTCTGGTGCTGTTTGCCCTGGCCATGTTCGGAGTCTATACCCTGCAGTTACCCAATAGCTGGCAGGAACGCCTGACCCGTTGGTCGAACCGGCAGCCGGGTGGACGATTCATGAGCGTCTTTATCATGGGCGCACTCAGCGCCTTGATGCTAGGGCCGTGCATGGCGGCACCACTGGCGGGTGTGCTGGTTTATCTGTCGCAAACCCGTGATGTTCTGACAGCGGGGAGTGCACTGTTCGCCATGTCAGTCGGCATGAGCGTGCCTTTGTTATTACTGGGGGCTTCTGCCGGCAGTCTGTTACCCAGAGCCGGTGACTGGATGAATACTGTCCGGTATTTAATCGGTGTCATGTTGCTGATGCTGGCCTTATGGATGCTGAACTCGGTGTGGCCGACGTGGTTATTGATGTTGTCCTGGGGTGTTTTGCTGATGGTCTGCGGAGTTTATTTACGTGTCTTTGACCGGTTGACCGAGCAGGCCTCGGGCTGGCACCGACTCGGTAAAGGCCTGGGCGTGGTGCTGGTGTTGCTAGGCAGCCTGCAACTGGTGGGCGTGGCCAGCGGTTCACGTAACCTGCTGCAACCTCTGGATCAATTGTCCGTCAGCACCAGCCCGGCAGCGCGACCAAGCGAGGACAACAGGCCGCTCAACTGGAACAAGGTCAGCAGTGTGCAAGAGCTGGAGCGCATTTTGGCTTCAGCCCCAGGGAAAATTGTCATGCTTGATTTTTGGGCGCAGTGGTGCGTGAGCTGTGTTCAGATGGAACGCCTGACTTTCAGTGACCCACTCGTCATGGAAAAAATGCACAATATGCTGTTACTGAAAGTGGACGTGACTCATAACACTGAACAAGACAAAGCCTTGCTGCGGCGCTTTTCGCTATTCGGCCCTCCGGGCATTATTTTTTTCGACGCTCAGGGGCAGGAAGTGCCGGGTAGCAAAGTCATCGGTTTCATGCAAGCGGATAAATTTTTGCAGCATCTAAGTCTTGTACAGGGCTGATGGGGCTTGACCGACGGCTGTAACAGGCACTATGCGCGGCAACAGGCTAGGGGACAATCCACTGAAGCAGCCCGGCCGCGACACCATATAAAGCCAAGGGGATTCCTGCAAAGGCTAGTGCAGCGCGGAATCCGGATTGTCCACGATGCGGACGAAAAAGATAAGCCAGCACCAGACCTATCACTACAGCAAGCCAGGCAAGATTGAACCAGGTAACAGCCACCGCGATGGCGGTACAGACTACTACCGCACTCATGCTGATGATGAATCGTTTGGCTCCAAGTCCAGTTTCAACAAAGGTGCTGGCCAGACTATTCAGTAAGGAGCCGTTTTCAGGTGTCTCAGGCTCAGACCGAGAGACCGGCTTACGTCGTTTCTGATACCAGTCCTCCAGGAAAATAACTAACCCAACAGGCAGCAGGACGACAGCGCCAACCTCGTATTTGGTGCCGCCCAGAAAGCCAACGATCAAACCCGCTGGCGTCGAAACTAACAGCACCCACCCTGCCCAGGGGGTAATACGTACATCGCGCGATTTGCTGGAAAACGGGTCTTGATCCTGGCTCATGTGATGCGCTTCATAATATGCTGCTGCTGGCTCTGACAGTATTCAGAGCATCTGCCGTGATGATAGCGGTTACTGCATTAACCAAGTCTGCTCTCACGGAAAAACAGAAGCTCGTTATGCAGCAGGCCGCCAGCATATATCTATGCCTTCAGAATTACCCAGAGCGTTTTTAAGCAAACTGATCAAGTCTGAACTGGCACCGTTTTGTTCCAGTAAATCAACCGTATCCATACATATATAGTAGTCAGTATCGTTCTTGTGCTCTTCTTCCAGTTGACCAACCAAATATTCCAGGTCGGAGTGGTTGATGGTACCCAGAAACGCGCCGCTATCTTTTATTGACAATAGGTACATGAGGCAATCCTTTTAGTTAATGTGGTAATGAAGTTCTGTACAAGTTTGATTGAAGCGAAATTGTGCCCAGTCTGGCCAACAGACTGCATGATAATGATCTGGCTATCGAACAGCAATATTTGCCTTGTTGCGATCTTGTAATAGCAGAATTTATGATCCTGATACCGATTCACTGGTTCAGCCTGCGCGTTGCCATCAAGGGTATGGCAAACATCACGAGGAAAAACAGATTCAGGACAGCGTTTTGCCAAAAACCGGACCATAAAGAATAGGTGGTATCGGGCAGGAACCACGCCAGTACGGAAATGGCAATGATGCGCCAGCCTATGGGCTGCGCGGCGGCGAAAGGCCCTTGAATTACCAGAAAAATTGCTACACCCCAGCCGACCATGACGCTACCCAGCACCGCATGTGTCAGCCTGATATAACTGACAGCCGCCGGGTCAAAGCTGGCCAGGCGCTGGCTGTCGCCAAAAGCCAGTGCCGAAAAACCAAGTTGTGTCCAATCAGGTGCCACTACCAGTATCAGACCAAAAACGACAACACTGAGCGAGACAGCCCGTAACCAGTTTATCCAGAACGCAGAGGGTTTTTGCATGGGCGGCCAGTTTACCCCGATTGACTGAAACAGTTCAAAGGCCGGGTGCAGCGCCTTTTTTCAGCAAGTCATACAAGGCATCTTTTAGCGCCAGACGCTGCTTCTTCAGTCCTTCCAGTGCCAGATCGCCTAAATGTTCCACACCTTCCTCGGCGCGTATAACGGCCTTGTCTGCGGCTTCATACTCATTGAACAGGCGGGCAAAATGGGTGTCGCTGGTTTTAAGCGTATGAATCAAGGATTGATATTCTGGGAATTCACGTGCCAGAGAATGGTTGTCGATGTGCATGATGAGCCTGTTTGAAAATTGACAAGGCATTATCCATGGCGGTTTCGGTGGGTGCTTTGATGTACATCAAGCCTTCGGCAGCAGCACCCACATTTCGCCGCTTTGCTTCATTTTTCCGGCCTGTTCACCTGCTTCAGTACCAAAGCCCCAAAAGAAGTCGGCGCGTACCGCCCCGCGAATGGCACCGCCCGTGTCTTGTGCCATGACCAGTTGCCGCAGGGGCTGTTGCGATAACGGGTGGGTGGTCGATAAAAAGACCGGAACGCCCAGCGGAATGAAACGTGGATCGACGGCGATCGACCGCCTGGGTGTCAGGGGCACGCCCAGCGAGCCTCTGGGCCCAATGCGCGGGTCGGGCAAGGCTTCTTCACGAAAAAATACATAAGACGGGTTACTGTTTAACAGCTCATCCACTTTGTCAGGGTTGGCCTGCGCCCAGGCCTTAATCGACTGCATCGAGGCTTGCTCGAGCGTCATGACACCACGATCGACCAGAACCCGGCCTATGGAGCGATAAATATGGCCATTGGTATCGGCATAAGCCAGGCGTAGTACGCTGCCATCGGGCAGTTGCACCCGGCCCGAGCCTTGTACTTGCAGGAAAAAAGCTTCGACCGGGTCATCGACCCACACAATCTCTTTACCTTGCAGGGCGGTTTGTCCTGCCCCGCTAAGTAATTCGGCGCGGGTGTAATACGGTATGACCGTGGCGCGCCCCTGGGCGTTACTGCTCAGGCGGCCACGTACGCGCTGGTGTTTAAGCTCGGGGAAACGCTGTTCCAGTTGCAAGGGCAGCAGGTCGTCAGGTACCGCATGCAATGCCGTTTGGAAGCGCCCAGCGCGTTGACGCTGGCCGCGTAATAGCGGTTCGTAATAGCCGGTGACCAGACCACTGGTTTGACCTTCCGGGCTTTGCACCCGTTTGACTTCAAAAAACTGTACGAAGTAGGCACGCAGGCTGGCGGGGTCTGGCGACTTCAGCTGTTGTGCCTGGTCGCAAGCAACGCGCCAGTTGTCGCGCGCCTTCAGCGCCTGGCAGCTTTGTAAAAAAGCGGGCCAGACTTCGCTCAGAGGGTCGTCATTCCAGCCGGGCAGGTCGGTAAACTGCGCCGGCAGCAACACCGGCTGTAGGGCGGTGGTGGCAGGCGTTTCGGGTTTGGGTGCCGTGCTGCAACCTACTACAATGCTCATGGTCAATATCAGTATTGCGCTCGCATTGCGTTGGGGCATTTTGACGAAAGACATCATGTGGATTTTCCTGTTAGAAGCTGCTATCGCAGTATCGCTATTAATTTTTATTGTCTGGTGGACCATGAAGCCACCAAAAAAAAAGCGCCCGCCCGCTGACAAAAAGGACTGATCGCGCCACGCTTAATGCAGTGTGCGTGGTACCGCCAGCACAAAAGCTGGTATTGGCGTTTCAAACTGGGTGCCGTCTTCAGCGGTACAAAAATAGGTGCCTTGCATGACGCCGGTAGGGGTGGTGAGCACGGTACCGCTGGTGTATTCAAAGGCCTGACCCGGCGGTAACAGCGGTTGATGACCGACCACGCCCAGCCCGCGTACTTCCTGTGTGGCCTGGTTTTCGTCCGTGATGACCCAGTGCCGTGAAATGAGCTGCGCCGGTATGTCGCCACTATTGCGTATAGTGACGGTATAGGCAAATGCAAACCGTTGCTGTGCCGGGTCGGACTGGTCTTCCAGGTATTGCGGCTGCACGGATACGGTAAATTCAGGTTTCGACATAAAATCTCGCTATGGATACGTCTGCAATGACTGCACAATTTCGTATTGCCCCGTCTATTTTATCGGCTGACTTTGCCCGTTTGGGGCAGGAAGTCAAGGCAGTCATCGACGCCGGTGCCGATTTTATTCATTTTGACGTCATGGACAATCATTATGTTCCCAATTTGACCTTTGGGCCGATGATTTGTCAGGCCATCAAGCCCTACGCCAAGCGTGCTGATGGCACTTCGGTACCGCTGGACGTGCATTTGATGGTCGAGCCGGTCGATGCCCTGGCGACTGCCTTTGCCGAGGCCGGAGCCGATTACATTACCTTTCACCCGGAAGCATCACGTCATGTCGATCGCAGCTTGCAATTAATCAAAAGCCTGGGCTGCAAAGCCGGGCTGGTATTCAACCCGGCGACGCCTTTGGCCGTGCTCGATCATGTCATGGAGCAACTCGACATGATTTTGCTGATGTCGGTCAACCCCGGTTTTGGCGGTCAGAGCTTTATTCCCGCGACATTGAAAAAAATTGGCCTGGCACGTTCACGCATTGATCAGCATGTCGCCAGTGGTGGGCAAGCGATTCTGCTCGAAGTCGATGGCGGCGTTAAAACCAATAATATTCGCGCGATTGCCGCGGCTGGCGCCGATACCTTTGTCGCGGGCAGTGCTATTTTTGGCCAGCCTGATTACCGCCAGGTCATAGACGCCATGCGTGCTGAACTGGCGCAGAGTCAGAAAGAGGGATGATGACTGAAATAGAATTCGACGCGGTGGCGGCTCAGGGTTACAACCGCATTCCTTTAATGCTGGAATGCTTCGCCGATCTTGATACCCCGCTATCGTTGTATCTGAAACTGGCGCACGCCAAAGACGGCGGGCGTTACAGCTTTTTGCTCGAGTCGGTGGTCGGTGGCGAACGCTTTGGCCGCTATTCGTTTGTCGGGCTACCGGCGCGCACCGTGATTCGTTCCCGTGGTTCACACACCGAAGTCATTACCGATGGCAAGGTGGTCGAGACGCATCAAGGTAATCCGCTTGATTTTATTGCAGCCTATGAACAGCGCTTCAAGGTGGCGGTGCGCCCAGGCTTGCCGCGTTTTTGCGGCGGTCTGGCCGGGTATTTTGCTTACGACTGTGTGCGTTACATAGAACCACGCCTCGAACGTTTCAGCCAGCAACAGCACCCGCAAGGCAAGCCCGACCCTCAAGGGGTGCCAGATATTGAACTGATGCTGTGTGAGGAACTGGCGATTATTGACAACCTGTCAGGAAAAACCTACCTGCTGGTCTATGCCGACCCGAACCAGCCCGAAGCTTATACCAAAGCCAGACAACGCCTGCGTGAGCTGCATTCGTTTCTCAGGCGCACGGTCGATATTCCTTACAGCAAACCCTCCATGCAGACCGAGGTGCGGCGCGACTTTGACAAAGAAGACTATAAAGCCGCAGTGCTCAAAACCAAAGACTACATTGCCGCTGGCGATGTCATGCAGGTGGTCATCGGGCAGGTGTTACGCAAACCGTTCCGTGATTCACCGCTGACCTTGTATCGTGCCCTGCGCTCGCTCAACCCTTCGCCCTATATGTATTTTTATCATTTCGGTGATTTTCATGTGGTCGGTGCCTCGCCCGAAATTTTGGTGCGCCAGGAAAAAATGAGCGATGGTTCGAGCAAAGTGGTGGTGCGCCCGCTGGCAGGTACGCGCCCGCGTGGCGAGTCGCCGGAAAAAGATGAACAACTGGCAAAAGAGTTGCTGGCCGACCCGAAAGAAATTGCCGAGCACGTCATGTTGATTGATTTGGCACGTAACGATATTGGACGTATTGCCCAGACCGGCACGGTCAAAGTGACCGAGCAGATGGTGGTGGAAAAATACAGCCATGTGCAGCATATAGTGAGCAATGTCGAGGGCGTATTGAAGCCCGGTTTGTCGAACCTGGATGTGCTCAAGGCCACTTTCCCGGCCGGTACACTCAGCGGTGCGCCCAAAGTACGCGCCATGGAAATTATTGAAGAACTGGAACCGGTCAAGCGCGGTGTCTATGGCGGTGCCTGTGGTTATTTGAGTTTTGGCGGCGATATGGATGTGGCGATTGCCATTCGCACCGCGATTATCAAGAACGGTATGCTCTACGTTCAGGCTTCAGCCGGCATCGTCGCCGACTCTGACCCGGAAATGGAATGGCGCGAGACCGAGCACAAGGCACGAGCCGTATTGCGTGCCGCCGAGCAGGTACAACAAGGTCTGGACGAGCAGGTATAAGGAATTAGCGCATGGTACTCATGATAGACAACTATGACAGCTTCACCTACAACCTGGTGCACTACTTTGCCCAGCTCGGTCAGGAAGTCAAAGTGGTACGTAACGATGAAATTGCGGTCGAGGAAATTGCGACGCTGAAACCCGACTTTATTTGCATCTCGCCCGGCCCTTGTTCCCCGGCAGAAGCGGGCATTTCGGTCGCCACCTTGCAGCACTATGCCGGCAAGATACCGATTCTGGGCGTATGTCTGGGGCATCAGGCCATAGGCGAAGCCTTTGGCGGCAAGGTGGTACGCGCTCAAACCATTATGCACGGCAAAACCTCGCCGGTGTTTCATGCCGGCAAAGGGGTATTCGCCGGCTTGCCGTCGCCGTTTACCGCCATTCGCTACCATTCGTTGGCCATTGAACGCAGTTCCTTGCCCGACTGCCTTGAAATCACAGCCTGGACTGAAGATGGTGAAATCATGGGCGTACGACATAAGCAGTTCAAGGTCGAAGGCGTGCAATTTCACCCCGAGTCTATTTTGAGCGAGCATGGTCACGCCCTGCTGAAAAACTTTTTGTTGTCGGCCTAGCCGGCTCAGGAGCCTCCATGTCCATTACCCCGCAAGAAGCCCTGCTGCGTTGTATTGAACACCGCGAAATTTTTCATGACGAAATGCTGAAACTCATGCGCATGATCATGAGTGGCGAAATGTCGCCGGTCATGATAGCCGCCTTGATCATGGGCTTGCGCGTCAAAAAAGAAACGGTCGGTGAAATTACCGCGGCGGCGCAGGTCATGCGTGAATTCGCTACCCGGGTTGAAGTCAAAAACAGCGAACATCTGGTTGATATTGTCGGTACGGGTGGCGATGCTTCACATACCTTCAACATTTCGACTACCGCCATGTTTGTGGCGGCTGCGGCTGGTGCCAAAGTCGCCAAGCACGGCGGGCGTGGGGTCAGCTCAACCTCGGGCAGTGCCGACGTACTGGAACAATTGGGTGTCAATATCAACCTGCCGCCCGCCCGGGTAGCGCAAGCCATTGAGACGCTGGGGCTGGGCTTCATGTTTGCGCCGAATCATCATGCCGCCATGAAGCACGCCGCGCCGGTGCGCAAGGAAATGGGCGTGCGTACCTTGTTCAATATTCTCGGTCCACTCACCAACCCGGCCGGTGCGCCGAATCAATTGCTGGGCGTGTTTCATCGTGACCTGGTCGGCATTCTGGTGCGCGTGTTGCAGCGACTCGGGGCGCAGCACGTGCTGGTGGTGCATGGCCAGGGTTCAGAGTCCACCGGCCTTGATGAAATTTCATTATCGGGCGCCACCTGGGTCGGCGAGCTGAAAGACGGGGAAATAAGCGAATATAGCGTGGTGCCGGAAGAATTCGGCTTGCCACGTTGTGAGCTGGGGCAATTAACGGTAGCTTCCAGCGCTGAATCGAAAGCGCGCATACTGGAAGTACTGAACAACCAGAGCAGCCCTAGCCGCGATATTGTGCTGCTCAATGCCGGGGCCGCTCTGTATGCCGCCAACCGCGCCGATTCCATCAAGCACGGCGTTGAACTCGCGCGCCACGCCCTGGCCAGTGGCGCGGCACGGCAAAAGCTGCACGATTTAGTGCAATTCAGTCAAGGCAGCGCCCCAGTGGTTTGAGGGGGGTAAATGG
>DHLX01000010.1:0-14765 GCA_002405475.1 Burkholderiales bacterium UBA4657
ATGCAACAAGCCGATTACTCAGCAGAGGCGGCATTGTCCGGGTTACCCAGCGTGTGCGATGCACCTGTGGACAACAGGGCTCCAGCGCCAGTTCAAGGCGCGCCCCGTTGTCCACAGGCCAGCACGCTGGATAACCCGGATGTTATGATCTGCACGTAACCTTTTTTTAACCCAAAAAAGTGTACGTCACTTGGGGGCTACTTCATGCCGTGTTGTCAGTCTCGCCGAGCCAGACGATTAATCTCGTCTTGAATCACCGCGCAGCTCGCCATGACTGTTTCATAGGTGGGCTGTTCAAAAGCCAGCAGTCCATCTTCCAGCATGGCTGCGTAGTCCTTCTCCAGTGCGTCCAGTGACGCCCCATGCGGGATCAACCGGAGATCCCCCGAGGTCGCCTGGAAATAATCGACCTTGCCGCCGTCGACATCTTTCTCGGCAAAGAACATGGACTTGTGTTCAGCCACCTGCCGTGCCAGCTCGTGATCGCTGGCCGCTGAAGCGAAGTGCGTCGTTTTGGCCAAAGCGGCGAGGTCATACCAGTGGCGTGAATAGCGATCCCCTCGCAGCCGCCCTTGCAGGCAGTACACGTGAGCCGCCGTCGCCTTCTCCCAAAAGGTACGCTCTGCCGCCATTACCAAGGGCTGCGCTGTCGGAAATCTCACCCCTTCAATGAGCGGGGCGATGTCGCAGGCCACGTGATGTCGCTGATGGGGTTCGCCGGTGGCTCGCGCACCAAACTCCAACTGGATCGTGGCTGCGGCGTAACCTGTTCCCTTCCTGGTCGCCGGATAAGTGATGATGAGCTTGTCACTGTCTTTGCCGGCCAGGCTCAGCTCGGCTTCCAGCCCGCTGGCCACCAACGCCTGCTCGATGACGGGTTTGACAGTTTGCTCGATCCATTGCGGCAAGCGGCTGCGTACCGCACTGGTGATCTTTTTCTCCTGACTTGCTGACGCCGGGATGGGATTGCCATCGCGCAAAAGATCCGGCACCAGTTCGCGGATGTCGTAAGTCAGATCGATGTCTTCAGAGAAGCGGTCAATGACCTTGTATACCTTGGACAGCGATGTGCCGCCCTTGAAGGTCAGTGTGTCGCCCAGCGGCGAGTCGTAAATTGCACACAAAGCCCAGACGACCCAGATGTCTTTTTCCAGCAGGTGTGCTGGCCTGCCACTCCGACCTGCGGCCACCTCAAGGGCTTCGGACTGGTCAGCGGAACTGAGTTCAAACCAGGATTCAGGCATGTTCGCTGACCTCGCTCACCGCGCGCGCCATCCAACTGGGCAGGACGGCTCGGGCAGAGCGCATCGCTGACCATTCCGCCGGCGGTAGCTTGGTGTGAAGCATCTTCAGAGCCGAGGATGCTTGCTCCGGCCCTAGCCAGGAAAGGGCACGGATCGCCATGCCGGCCGGCCGCGCACCCAGAACCAGCTGCCACCGATTGCCATGCTTGAGTTCAACGGTTCGGTTGCCGAGCTGCAATTTGCGTGAGCGCCCTGAGGTCAGGAATACCTCACGGGTCGGCACCTGGGTGGTCAAACCCAGTGCGTTGGCTTCGGTGGCTCCGTTGGCAACGATCACCTCGCCGCTGGCCGACTCGATAGCCTTGACCACGGCTTCGGTCGAGGGGGGGCGCGCACCAAATCGGCTGATCACCGGTGCGGCGTATGCTCCTCGCCCAACGCGCATCAGCTTGCCTTCGCGTGTCAAACGGGTAAGGGTCTGATCCACCGCAGCTCTGGAGGCCAGATGCAGGAACTCTTTGGCCGACAGCAAGCCGCCTTCGGGCAAGGCTTGTGCAGCAGACAAGATCGTTTCAGCAAGATGGCTCATGGTCAGACTCCGTTTGTCAGAAGTGTATATCTACTTCTGACAAACTGCAAACAACAGATGGGTGAATGGCGGTGCTGGCCAAGGCCGAAATCACAGATTGCTTACCGATGCCAAAAAACAACCGCTCGATCAATCAACGCGCAAGCCATTGATTTACATAGGTCGCAGGTGTGATGCCTGCGGACTTCGGGCGGTTTTGAGGCGGACAGAAAAGAGAGAGGAATGGCCCGGAGAGAGCGCCAAGTGGCTAGAGGTGGGCAGCAGGCCTGACTGTCGAAGTCCGCAAACCTACTCAGCGTTCCGCGCGTGTTCGCGGGGTCTGGCGGGAGCACATAAGAAAAAACGCCCAACTGAGAACAGTTGGGCGCTGAATTTTGGTGGCTAGGGACGGAATCGAACCGCCGACACGCGGATTTTCAGTCCGCTGCTCTACCAACTGAGCTACCTAGCCACGAGAGACACTCTGGAAGACGCAAGATTATACACGTTTGGCCGGTGGCTTCGGCTGACCTTAGGCTTTTCAGGCACAATAACAAGCATGAAATCGTATGATGCGGACGTAATCGTGGCCGGACGCGGTCTGGTCGGCGTCGCGGCGGCCCTGGGTTTGGCGCAGCAAGGGCTGCGGGTGTTGAATATTGCACCAGCCGTTCCGGCTTCGGCCGAGGTCGAGACCACGCCCTGGGATCGCCGGGTCTATGCCTTGTCTGCTGCTACGCTGGAGCTTTTGCAGCGTTTACGGGTGCGCCCTTTGCTGCAACCCAACCGGGTCGCGCCGGTGCGCGCCATGGAGATTAGCGGTGACCAGGGCGGGCGTCTGACTTTATCGGCTTATGAGGCCGGGCTGGAACAGTTGGCCTCGATAGTTGAAGCACGACATTTGCAGCAGGTGCTGGACTCTGGCTGCCAGATGTTTCCGGGCTTGCATAGTGTGGTGGGGCGACCCAGCGTTTGTCAGGATGACGGGTCGCGAGTGAGGCTCACCACGGAAGAGGGCATGACGTATCAGGCGCGTCTGGTCATCGCCGCCGATGGCGCCAACTCGCCCTTGCGCACTAGCCTCGGCATGACCGCGAAAACTCATGACTATGCCCAGCGCGGCGTGGTGACGCATTTCGTTACGCAACGACCCCATCAGGGCACGGCGTTTCAGTGGTTTTTGCCCCAGGGTATTCTGGCGCTTCTGCCCATGCCCGAGCCTGACCTGGTGTCCATGGTCTATTCTCTGGCTGAGGACGAGGCGCAAACCTTGATGGCGGCTGACCCGGGCGAGTTGTCGGCTCAAGTCACTCGACTGAGTCAAAATCGATTGGGAACGCTGCAAGCTACCGATGCACCTTTGGCTTTTCCCCTGCGCTATTTAAGCAGTGACCGTTTGATCGCTCCGCGTGTGGCTTTTGTCGGCGATGCCGCCCATCTGATGCATCCGCTCGCTGGTCAAGGTTTAAACGCCGGCTTGGGCGATGTGGCCGCATTACTTGCTATAGTGTCATCAGCGCAGACGTTGGGTCGTGATATAGGCTCGACTCAGCTGCTAAGAGCTTATGAGCGCAGCCGTGCCGAGTCATTGTGCCTCATGCTGAAAACGACAGACACACTACAACGTCTGTTTGCCCAGCCGGCGGCACCGTGGAAGCGGTTACGTAACTGGGGCATGAATGCGGTTAACCGCTTGCCCGTGGTAAAGAAAACCTTGGTGGCATATGCCAGTGGGTCTTGAGGAAAGGTAAACGAAATGAAACTATTGGCAGTGGTCTTTGCCGTGTTGTTAACCCTGACAGGCAACGCCTGGGCGCAAAAAAAGGACAAGGATGCACCGCCCGCGAGTATTATGCAAGGCTTGAAAAACCGTATTGGCATGGATGCTCCGATAGCCAATATCCGGCGTAGCCCCCTGCCCGGGCTATGGGAGTTTTCGATTAATGGCGATGTTTTGTATACCGATGTCAACGGTCGTTATCTGTTCCAGGGTAACCTCATTGACCTGAATACCCGTGAAAATCTGACCGAGGCACGCAGCCAGGAAATCAATAAAGTTGATTTTTCCAAACTGCCGTTTGAGTTGGCGCTAAAAACCGTGCGCGGCAATGGCCAGCGCGTATTTGCCATGTTTGCTGACCCGAATTGCGGCTTTTGCAAAAAAATTGAAAAAGATATCGAAAGCCTGACCGATGTCACGATCTATACCTTTTTTATCCCCATCTTGTCGGAAGATTCGCATTTGAAGTCGCGCCAGATCTGGTGTGCCGCTGACAAACAAGTGGCCTGGGATGATTGGATGCTGCGCGATAAAGCGCCGACCGGTGAAGGCAATTGCGCACACCCAATCGACCGTATCATGACGCTGGGACGGCAATTGCGCATCAACGGTACGCCTACCCTGTTTTTCCCTGATGGCCGTCGCATTCCCGGAGCCATCCCGCTGGAGCAGGTCGAAGCCCTGTTGAACGAAACCAGTCGGCTGGTGAAAAAATAATCAGCCCTTGAGCAGGGTTTTGACATCCGCGACCACTGAGTCCATCGGGGCGCGGTAGCGGATGAACAGGCGGATACGGCCAGTAGCATCAAAGGCATACATCCCCGAGAAATGATCGACGGTGTAGGAGCCGTTTGGCGTCGGTACTTTCTGATAAAACGCCTTGAAGTCCTTGGCCACGGCCGCTATTTGTTCGACACTGCCGGTCAAGCCGACAAAGCGCGGGTCGAAGGCGGGTACATATTGACCCAGCACCGTCTGTGTATCACGCTCGGGGTCAACGGTAATAAATAACACCTGCACCCGGTCAGCGCCGCTGCCGAGTTTTTTCATGACCTCACTCAATTCGGCCAGCGTGGTCGGACAGACATCGGGGCACTGGGTGAAGCCAAAAAAAATTAACACCACCTTGCCTTGATAGTCACTCAGGCTGCGCGTCTTGCCGGTGTGGTCTGTCAAAGTAAAGTTTTTACCAAAGTCGGCACCGGTGATATCGGTGTTCTGAAATGTCGGGGTCGAGGGCGTGCAGCCCGACAGTGCCAGTGCGGCGCAGACGGCGGAAATTTTGAGCAGAGCCTGACGACGTAACATAGTGAGGTTTTACAGGTAATGGTCGAGCAGCAAGGCGGCAAAGAGTGCTGCCAGATAGATGATTGAAAAGCGGAAGGTCTTGCGTGCCAGTGCGTCGCTATAATGTTTCCAGATGCGCCAGGCGTGCCATAAAAACCAGGCACCCAGCACCAGTGCCGCCAGCAGATAGAGCCAGCCACTCATGCGTATGGCAAATGGCAGCAACGTGGTGGCGACCAGAGCGATGGTGTACAAAAAAACTTGCAGGCGGGTGAACTCGGCGCCGTGGGTAATGGGCAGCATCGGCAGCCCCGATTCACGGAAGTCATCGGTCTTGTATAAGGCCAGCGCCCAAAAATGTGGCGGTGTCCACATGAAGATGATGAGCACCAGAACCCAGGCTTGCGCTGGAACGGCATTGGCTACTGCAGCCCAGCCTAGCGCCGGCGGCATGGCTCCGGACAGCCCGCCAATGACGATGTTTTGCGGTGTATTGGGTTTGAGCAGGACGGTATAAATCAGCGCATAGCCAATAAAAGTGGCCAAAGTCAGCCACATAGTCAGTGGGTTGACCCAGAAATAGAGCAGCACCATACCGGTGGCACCCACCAGTGCGGCAAAAGTCAGTACCTGGCGCCTTGACAGATCACCACGAGCCGTGGCGCGCCCCTGGGTCCGGCGCATGCGCGCATCAATTTCACTTTCAATCAGGCAGTTGACGGCAAACGCAGCTCCGGCCAGCAACCAGATGCCAGCCGTGGCGGGCAATACCACCTGCCAGGCCGGCAAACCGCCTTCGGTAGCCAGAAACATGCCTATCACGGCGCAAAACACCGCCAGTTGGGTCACCCGTGGCTTGGTCAGCAGCCAGTACTGGCGCCATTTCGGCATGGGTACCAGGGCAGTGGGCGAGGACGGGGCGGACGGTGCAGACATAGCGACATTATGCCGTGATTGGCCTGCCAGTTCAGGCGCGGCGCTGCAGGCGTGTGAGTACCGTGACCAGGGTCAGCAACAACAAGGCAGCGCCACCATTGTGCGCGACCGCCACTGCGAGTGGCAGGCCGAACACTACATTGGAAATGCCCAGGGCGACTTGCAGTACCAGCAGCAGCAATAGCCATAGTCCGAGTTTTTCAAATCCAGCGGTTTTCCATAAACGTAGTGCAAAAGCGATGACAACTACCACCACCACCAGCGCAAAAACCCGATGCGTAAAATGAATAGCGGTCAAAGCCTCGAACGGAATCGGTGCTCCATCCTTGGTCATGCCCAGCTTGCGAATAATGTCAAAGGCATGATCAAAATTCATGGGTGGTACCCATACCCCCTGACAGGTCGGAAAATCGGTACAGGCCAGAGCGGCATAATTGGTGCTGACCCAGCCACCCAGAACAATTTGTGACGCAATAATGAACAGGGTGAACCAGGCAAAAGTTATTAGACGTTTTGCCACGTCAGGTGCAGGCAGGACAACGGCAGGACGTGCCAGCAAGGCCAGCCACATCAACAAAGACAAGGTCAGCATACCGCCGATCAAATGAATCGTGACAATCGCCGGTTTCAGTAACAAGGTCACGGTCCAGGCGCCAAAGGCTCCTTGCAGGATCACTACTCCGACTATGGTAGTGGCCAGCCAGGGCGAGGCTGGCCAGGTACGGCGCCCACGCCAGGCGGCAATGGCCAGGGCGATAATTAACGAGCCGAGTATAGCGGCCAGGTAACGATGCCCCATTTCTTTCCAGGCCTTGGCCATGGTCACCGGCCCGAACGGGTTGGCCGACTCGGCCGCCAGTATTTCGCTTTTGGCCGTGGCCGGTGTCAGGTCACCATAACAGCCCGGCCAGTCGGGACAGCCTAAGCCGGCATCGGTCAGGCGCACGAAGGCACCGACGACGACTACGACAAACGTCAGGGCTACGGTCCAGGCCGCCAGTCTGGCATAGCGCGTCTGCTGCCGACCGACCCAGACCGCACCCAGCACCACGACTGCCAGGGCAATAGCCAGCGTAATCAAAGACTCTATTGAGCTAAAACGTTCCATACTTATTCCTTAAAATCCGGTTCCTCAATCAAGACCGCGCGGAACTAGCCGATACGTGACGCCCATAGCAGTCGCCCCAGGTCTTTACGCATACGCTTCATGTCGGCTTGCGCCGGCCATTGCAGCATCAAATTACCCAGCGGATCAATCAAATACATGGGACCCTGGATCGAACCTGATGCCGGCGCTGGCAAAAAGGCCTGGGCCTGAGCCGCAGCAACGCGTATCACGCGCAAGCCAGGATGTTCGGCCAGTACTTCGGGCGCGACGGTCTGGTCGTCGAGCACCAGCCACACGCGCTCGATGCGTGTTTGTTTGTCGCCGGTCGAGGCGCGTACCTGACGCAAGGCATACAGTTTTTGCTGGCAATTGGCATCACACGCGCCGGTATCGGCGCTGAGCATGATCCATTTGCCACGCAAGCTGCGCAGATCAAAGGCCTGACCATCTAGCGTAGTGGTTGCCAGCGCCGGTAACGGCCGTTGCGGCGCGATCAGGCTGCCATAGTTATTGCGACTTTGCGGTTGCCAGAAAAAATAGGCCACCAAAGCCGCCACGATGGGGGCGGCACAAATCGCCAATATCAGCCAGAGCGTCAATCGGCTGGATTTTTTTTGTTCGGTCTGAATGTGAACCATAACCACCATCCTAGTGTTAGCAGGCATAGGCTGTACCATTGAAAAGCATAGCCACGATGTTTTTCCGACCCTGAACCGGCCACCGGCCAGTCGCGCACCAGCGAATCGTTGCTGGCACTGGTTTGCAATACGACAAACGGCTGCAGCTTCAGGCCAGTCAGTTGGGCATAAGCATCAAAGCCGAAGTTCGGCCACAAGCCCCCCAGTTTGCCAGCGGCGGGGGCGCCCAGATTCCAATAACTGGGCACTTGAGCCTGCGCCAGACCCTCCAGCGTCTGCACACCATCGGGCATGGCAGGCGCGGTCAAGCGCTGGCGCTGTTGCGGTGACAGCGGCATCCAGCCACGATTCACCACAACCACCGGTGCGCCGGGTTCGGAAGGCCGGAACGCTGTTAACACATGAACCCCGGGCTGTTGCCGATACGAGCGGTTATCCAGATAGACGGTAGTATTGGCTAAAAATTCCCCATGCACCCATACGCGCCGATGCGCCACTTCGTCGGGGTTCAAGAGGCGCGCATCGAGTGTCCAGGGTGCCTGGGCATTGGCACTCACGGCGGCTGCGTGCAGGCGCTCCTTGTATTGTGCGCGCCCGGTTTGCCATTGCCCGAGGGAAAAGGTTGTCCAGATGACAAGCAATGCCGCCACGGTCGGCAACAGGCGCGAAATCCAGTGCAGTCGTGCTAGCATCGGTTTATGAAAATCATCATCGGGTTTGCATTCATCATCATTCTGGCCAGCTTGGCTTCGGCACTCTACTTCATGATGCGTCACAAGGGCGACCCGAGGCACATGGCACGGGCGTTAACGGTACGTATCAGCGTTTCGGTCTTACTTTTCATCGCCATTCTGGTCGCGCACTATTTCGGCTTGATTCAAACCACGGGTTTGAGATAAAAAAAGCCGCGAGTGCCGCGGCTTTTTTCAAACTACGGTGGCGCATTACATCCAGTACACCACAACGTACAGGCCAAGCCATACTACATCAACAAAATGCCAGTACCAGGCCACGGCTTCGAAGCCGAAATGGCTTTCCGGTTTGAAGTGGCCTTTGATCAGGCGGTACAGGATGACAGCCAGCATGATGGCACCCAGCGTGACATGAAAGCCGTGAAAGCCGGTCAGCATGAAGAAGGTCGAACCGAAAATACCTGAGGCCAGGGTCAGGTTCAGGTCACGATAAGCGTGGATGTACTCGTAAGCCTGGAAGCCCAGAAAGATGACCCCGAGAGCGATGGTCAGAATCATGCCCCAGATGGCGTGTTTGCGATTGTTGGCAATCAGGGCGTGGTGCGCCCAGGTCAAGGTCACGCCCGACGTTAACAGCAACAGGGTGTTGATAGTAGGAATCGGGAACGGGCCAATGGTCTGGAATGAGTCGACAACACCCGCGGGACCCGTATGCGGCCAGGTGGCAGTAAAGTCCGGCCATAGCACGGTACGGTTGTCCAGGTCACCCAGCCAGGGCATGGCGAAGCTGCGTGCGTAGTACAGCGCACCGAAGAAGGCGGCAAAGAACATGACCTCAGAAAAAATGAACCAGCCCATGCTCCAGCGAAACGAAGTATCGACGTTTTTACTGTACAGACCGGCTTCAGACTCACTGATTGTTTGACCAAACCAGCCATACAGCACATAGAACAGTACGAGTAAGCCAGCCAGCAATACCCAATAGCCAATGCTGATGAAATTGACCGTCATTGAGGCTCCCGCCACAAAAAACAGCATCGCCAGCGAGGCCAGTGCCGGCCATTGTGACGGCTGCGGTACAAAGTAATGGGGTGCTTTATCGCTATGAGCCGTGGCACTCATTCACATCTCCTGTCAAGCGGCTACAACGAGCCGAACAATTAAAATCAAACTGACTACAAATATTGCGGCGGCGATAATACCCGCAATGATCACATGAACCGGATTCAGCGTTTCCAGATCTGACTCGTGATCCTGCCGTTTGCGCACTCCGAAAAACGACCACAAAACCGCCCGCATCGTGCGCCACATTACAACACCTAATTCAGGCTTGTTGCCATAGCTGCCGAGGCAGACGGGGCAACCGGTACTTCAAAAAACGTATACGACAAAGTAATGGTTTTAACATCTTCAGGCAGCGCCGGATCGACTACAAATACCACCGGAAAGCGCCGTGTCTCCTTGGCCGGTAAAGCCTGTTGCTTGAAACAAAAGCATTCAAGTTTTTTGAAATGGGCGGCCGCATTGGTCGGCGCGTAACTAGGAATTGATTGACCCGCCATATCTCGAGTCTGATTATTGGTAATGTCGTACACCACGGTCACCAGTTCGCCCGGATGCACTTTCATGGCATTGATTTCCGGTTTGAAGGTCCAAGGACCACGACTATTGGCGTCAAATTCGACGGTAATGCTTCGGCTGCTATCTACTTGTGAATTTTTTATCAGTGCTTCGGCATCTTTATCTTTGCGCGTCAGAAAATTGATACCAGTGATTTCACAAATTTTCTCGTAAAACGGTACCAGCGCAAAGCCGAAACCAAACATGACCACGGCCATGACCAGTAGTTTTTTAAGCATCATGCGCGAGTTTTCTTGCGCTTCCTGCCGGAATTGTTCTGGGCTGTTATGGTTGGGTTCTGACATGACGGTTCAGCGCATGAAGAAAGCGAATTTGATCATTACCGCGGCGAAGAAAAATGCCGCAATCGACAGCAAAATCCAGCCGGTTCGCAGCGCATTTTTACGCTGCGAGGCTTTCAGGTCTGAAATCGTGTCGTTTGCAGGCATGGCGTGTAGTCGTTACTTATTTCACTACCGGCGGTGTTTCAAACGTGTGGAACGGTGCCGGTGATGGAACGCTGAATTCCAGGCCCTCTGATCCTTCCCAGACTTCTTGGGTTGCTTTTTCCCCTTTGCCCTGCCAGCAGCGGATCATGGCGTACAAGAATACCAGTTGCGAAAAGCCAAAACCAAAGGCGCCAATGGTGGCAATGGCATGGAAATCGGTGAACTGGGTGGCATAGTCGGCATAACGACGCGGCATGCCGGCCAGACCCAGGAAGTGCATGGGGAAGAAAGTGATGTTGAAAGTAATCAGTGACGCCCAGAAGTGGAATTTACCCAGAGCTTCGCTGTACATGACACCCGTCCATTTCGGTACCCAGAAATAAGCACCGGCAAACAAGGCAAACAGCGAACCAGCTACCAGTACGTAGTGGAAATGCGCCACCACGTAATAGGTGTCCTGC
The DNA here is from genome assembly GCA_002405475.1 of Burkholderiales bacterium UBA4657. GTDB lineage: Bacteria > Pseudomonadota > Gammaproteobacteria > Burkholderiales > Burkholderiaceae_E > UBA4657. Next base: position 10,784 of record DHLX01000010.1, read on the forward strand.
AATTGAATATCAATCGGAGCAATCGACAGGATAATGCCAGTCAGGCCACCGAGGGTGAAAACGAAGATGAAGCCCAGCGCGAACAACATCGGGGTTTCAAATGTCAGCGCGCCTTTCCACATGGTGGCGATCCAGTTAAAAATTTTCACGCCCGTGGGCACGGCAATCAGCATGGTGGCGTACATGAAGAACAACTGACCCGTTACCGGCATACCAGTGGTAAACATGTGGTGCGCCCAGACAATGAACGACAGAATCGCAATCGAGGCGGTGGCATAGACCATTGAGCTATAACCGAACAGCGGTTTGCGTGAGAACGTCGGAATAATGTGCGAGACAATGCCGAACGCCGGCAGAATCATGATGTAAACCTCGGGGTGGCCGAAGAACCAGAAAATATGCTGGTACATGACCGGGTCGCCACCGCCGGCAGCATTGAAGAACGAAGTGCCGAAGTGGCGGTCGGTCAGCAGCATGGTGATGGCGCCAGCCAGCACCGGCATGACCGCAATCAGCAGGTAGGCCGTAATCAGCCAGGTCCAGCAGAACATGGGCATTTTCATCAGCGTCATGCCGGGGGCGCGCATGTTCAAAATAGTGGTAATGATGTTGATCGAACCCATGATGGACGAGGCGCCCAGAATGTGCATCGCAAAAATGGCCATATCCATACCGATACCCATTTGCGTGGACAATGGCGCGTATAGCGTCCAGCCTGCCGCGGTAGCGCCACCGGGCACAAAGAATGAGGCCGTCAGAAGCAGAGCCGCAGGTACCATCAGCCAGAAGCTGAAGTTGTTCATGCGCGCAAATGCCATGTCAGAGGCGCCAATCTGCAACGGAATCATCCAGTTGGCGAAGCCGACGAAGGCAGGCATGATGGCACCAAACACCATGATGATGCCGTGCATGGTGGTCAATTGATTGAAAAATTCGGGGTTGGTAAATTGCAGACCGGGCTGGAACAGTTCGGCGCGTAACCAAAGTGCCAGTAACCCGCCTTGCAGCAGCATGATGAACGAGAAAATCAGGTACATCGTGCCTATGTCTTTGTGGTTGGTCGCAAACAACCAGCGCCGCCAGCCCGTAGGATGGTCATGGTGATGATCATGGGCATGATCGCCGTGATGTCCGTCAGCGGCGGGGTGACCAGGTAAAACTGCGCTCATCGTATTCTCCGATTCCTGTCAGGGTTAGCTTTTACGTCCGGCGGCAACTTCTTTGGGCTGTACAGTCGTGCCCAGATTGTTACCCCAGGAATTTTTGGTGTAAGTAATGACGGCGGCAATGTCCAGATCGTTCAGCTGGTTCTTCCATGCTGGCATCTGGTTTTTGCCGTTCAGCAAAATGTCAATCTGGCCGGATTTCGGTCCTTGCACCACTTTCGATCCATCGAGTGCCGGGAACATATTGGGCAATCCTTTGCCAGTGGCTTGGTGGCAAGCCACGCAGTTAGTAGCGTAGATTTTTTCACCACGCGCCTTGAGTTCGTCCAGCGACCAGGTTTTGTTCATGTCGGCTTCAGACACGGCTGCCGGCCCTGCGGGAGCCGCCGCTGCGGTTTGTACCGGTTTGTCGAGCCCTAGCTCTTTTTTCTTTTCTGCTACCCACTTGGCGTAGTCTTCTTTCGATTTCACTTCGACCACAATCGGCATGAAGGCATGATCCTTGCCGCATAATTCAGCACATTGACCGCGGTAGGTACCCACTTTTTCTGCGCGGAACCAGGTGTCTCGCACAAAACCCGGAATGGCGTCCTGTTTAACGCCAAAGGCCGGTACCATCCACGCATGAATGACGTCATTGGCGGTCGTGATAATCCGTACCTTGGTATCGACCGGCACGACCAGAGGGTTATCCACTTCGATCAGATAAGTCGGATTGGCGAGACGTGCAGCGTGGTTACCGCCATCAATCTGGTCACGTGGCGTAGTCAGGGTAGACACGAAACCTATACCTTCGCCTTGCCCCTTCAAATAGTCATAGCCCCATTTCCACTGATAACCGGTTACTTTGACCGTCAACTCGGAGTTGGTCGTGTCTTTCATTTCGACCACCACTTTGGTTGCGGGTAGCGCCATCAAAATGACGATAATGAACGGAATCACGGTCCAGACAATTTCAACCGTGGTGCTTTCATGAAAATTGGCTGGCGTAACACCTTTGGACTTGCGGTGAAAGGCAATTGACCAGAACATGGCGCCGAACACCAGAACGGCTATGACCACGCACACCCAGAATACGCCGGTATGCAGGCTGTAAATGTTCTCCGCGACGCTGGTGACCGGGGGGGCAAGGTTGTATTTGCTTTCAATGGCCAGGGCGCTGACCGGGGCCAGTAGCAAGGCAGAAATGAAGGAGGGGAGAGCCTTGGCGAGATTCATACGATGTTTCATGCGTTGTGTCTAACCTTAAAATATTCAAACCTGCATACCGTGCCGCTCAGCGTCAGTTCACGCGCCGGGCATAACGCCATCTGTTGCGACGGGGAAAACGGCACGATTTCCACTGGCAAGACATCCGGTCTGCCTAATGGTCATGTAATGCCAGCCCACTATGATATCAGCCGACGCGGGGGGATTCCAAACTTGGAGGGCAACAAAGAGAAAAACAACACGCATCAGGTTGTTTGTGTGTGCTCACTATTTTTTCTTTCTGCCGCCCAATTGTGTCAATGGTACGCCGACCCAGGTGCGACCGTCCTCGTTGCGTTGCCGGGCTGGTGATACGCCAGCACGCCAGGCATGACCATAGATGACTTCCAGCGTCAAGGGGATGCGGCCGTCGGCATGAGCCTGATGTTGTAATGGCTCTGTCCGGCGTCGCCAGTCCCGCGGGGTCTGCAAGCCCTGCCTTCTGGAAGCCAGGCAATTGCCTCCCAAAGCATGTAATTCACCCAGTAAATCCTCGCTTGATTTGTATGTGAGCGTTAACTTTTCCATATCCATCACGGGCGTGGTGAAGCCGGCTTCGACCAGCATATCGCCCAAATCATGCATATCCACCAATGGCAAAATCGAGCCGGCCAGGCCGGTGCTGCGTAATTCCTGCAGACTGTCCGGTCCCAGGGTGCTAAACATCAATAGCCCTCCCGGCTTTACTACCCGTGCCCATTCCGGGAATACCGAGTGCGGCTGGGGGGTATATTGCAGGCTCAGGTTGGAGTACAGAAAATCGACACTGGAGTTTTTGATCGGCAGGTGCGCCAGGTCGGCTTGAATTGCCGCTGGCACTGGCCGTTGACTGGCCGTGATGCTCTGAAACCAACGCCTAAGCGTAGTTACAGGGGCATGAAACTGACGTAAATTTTTTTCCGACAGATCGAGTGCCAGCAGCCGTGCCTGCGGATAGCGCCCTTGCAGATCGGCCAGATCGCGTCCGGGGCCGCAGCCCACATCCAATACCAGTTCGGGCTGACAGCGTATCAGGTCCAAGCGTTCGGCCATACGCCGGGCAACTTCGCGAATGACAACATCATGCCGGGGGTAGGCGTCAGCGCGGCGGTCAGACTGACGCTGTAAATGAATCAGATGGATCATGGCAATATGCTGCCATATTTGAGAGAAAGTCATGATCCTGCCTAGCCAATCCCTATTCGAATCAAGCTTGGACTGGGTCCTGGGTCACGGTTGCGCGGTTTGCAATACCAGCCCGGCACCGAAAGGCTGGTGCAAGGCGCACTGGCGTGAAGTACGTGACCAGGAATCGGGGCGGCTGCGTTGTCGCCTCTGCGCTTTACCGATCACCCTTCAGACAGGGCAGGGTCAAACAAGATTATGTCCCGACTGTCTGTCCCGACCCCACTCTCATCTGGCCGCCTATTCGGGTGCCAGCTATGCCGCACCATGGGACGAAGTGCTGAGGGCGCTGAAATTTTCCGGACAGATGGATCGGGTGCCAGCATTGGTGACCTTATTGCAAACTGCAATTCCGGCTGGACTCAAGCTTGACTTGCTGCTACCGATACCGGCGTGGGGGGGGG
>DHLX01000010.1:14895-26885 GCA_002405475.1 Burkholderiales bacterium UBA4657
CGTGGCCAGCGAAGCTGGCACAACGCGGCTTCAATGCTCCAGCCCTGATCGGCGCCAGTCTGGCGCGGCAGCGCGGCTGGAATTTCGATGCGCTGGCGTTAGAACAGGTGCGAGAGCTGCCCCCGGTGCATTTACTCGGCGCCCGGGAGCGTGCAAGCACCGTTCAAGGCGCTTTTGTGGCGCGTCGGACTTTGGCTGGAATGCGCGTTGGGCTGATCGACGATGTCATGACGACCGGAGCAACGCTGCAAGCCGCGACGGCGGCGGCGCTGGCTGCGGGTGCACGTCAAGTGGTATTGCTGGCGGCGTTACGCACACCGAGGGAAAGTTGATCATGTTTCATGTCGTTCTGGTTGAACCGGAAATACCGCCCAATACAGGTAATGTCATCCGGCTATGTGCCAATACCGGCGCGCAGTTGCACCTGATCGAGCCGCTGGGCTTCGCTATTGATCATGCCAAAATGCGACGCGCGGGTCTGGATTACCGCGAATTTGCCAGCATACAGCTACACAAGAACTGGGACGCTTTTCTGCACACAACACCACTGCAAACCGGGCAGATCTATCTGATCGAGACGGGTGCGCAGCAGAGTGTGTATGAGGCGCATTTTAAGCCCGGTGACGCCCTGGTATTCGGCTGCGAGACGCGCGGTTTGTCCACGTCATTCCTGGCGCAATTTTCGGCGCAGCAACACTTATCTCTACCCATGTGCCCCGGTAACCGCAGCCTGAATTTGTCGAACGCCGTCGCTATTACGGTCTATGAGGCCTGGCGCCAGCAGGGGTTTCGCAGTGGCTGGTGAACTCGCAGGGTAAGATGTCGGACATGACAGCACGGCGCTATCCAACCGATATTACAGTCCATACCCAGTCACGGGTAGTGGAGATCGCCTTTGATGATGGGCAACGATTTCGTTTGCCGTTTGAGTTTTTGCGTGTTTTCAGCCCGTCGGCGGAAGTGCGCGGGCATGGTCCGGGGCAGGAAATATTGCAGACCGGGAAGCGTCAGGTCGGCGTCGTGTCGCTCGAGTCGGTCGGACATTATGCGATTCAGCCGCAATTCAGCGATGGACACAGCAGTGGCATATATACCTGGGATTATTTATACGAACTCGGCCAAACCCAGGAACAGCGCTGGAACCACTATCTTGAACAGTTGCAACAAGCAGGAGCCAGTCGTGACTGAAAAAACCACGCATTTCGGTTATGCAACCGTCGATGAACAGGAAAAGGCCTCGAAAGTACGCCAGGTATTTGATTCGGTTGCCTCGCGCTACGATGTCATGAATGATCTGATGTCGCTTGGTCTACACCGGGTCTGGAAAGCCTTTACCGTAGGTCAGGCCGCTATTCGCCCAGGCATGCGGGTACTCGACGTTGCAGGTGGAACCGCCGATCTGGCACTGGCTTTTGCCAAGCGCGGCGCACAAATCTGGCTCACCGATATCAACGGTGCCATGCTGTCTTTAGGGCGAGACCGTCTGCTGGATGCTGGCCTGGCGCAACCGGCGGCGCAATGTGATGCTGAAAAATTACCTTTCGCAGAAAACTCTTTTGATGTGGTGACGGTAGCTTTTGGCTTGCGTAACATGACGCACAAAGAGCAGGCACTGGCCGAGATGTATCGTGTATTGAAACCGGGGGGGAAGTTACTGGTGCTGGAATTCAGCAAAATCGCCAGACCGCTGGAGTCGGTCTACGATCTGTATAGTTTTAAATTATTACCCTGGTTAGGCCAAAAAGTGGCAGGCGACGCCGAGAGCTATCGGTATCTGGCGGAATCCATACGTATGCATCCTGACCAGGAAACCCTGAAACAGATGATGATCGATGCGGGATTTGACCAGGTGCAGATTTATAACCTGACGGCGGGTGTTGTGGCTTTGCATCAGGGCTACAAATACTGATACACACCTACAGCCCGTAGGGTTTTGCCGGCGTGTTTTTCGTCTAAAGTACGTTTATCGTTATATATATTTTTTTGGAGATACTAGGATCATGAAAAAAATGTTTGCTAGTGCCTTGGTCGTTTTGGTGGCTGTTGTGACCAGTGCCGCCAACGTTGCTGAAGCCAAGCGCCTCGGTGGCGGTGGCAATTTTGGCAAACAGTCCTCAGCGACGAATCGTCAGGCGACGCCCCCGGCGCAACAAAAGAGCGCTCCGGCGCAGCCTGCAACCCCGGCAGCAGCCCCCGCCGCTGCTGGCGCCGCTGGTACCGCAGCCGCAGCCTCCAGCCGTTCCAAGTGGTTGGGTCCGGTGGCTGGCATTGCAGCCGGTTTGGGTCTGGCGGCTTTGTTCAGTGCTATGGGCTTCGGTGATGAACTGGCGTCCTTCCTTGGCTCGTTCCTGATGATCGCACTGTTGGTGATGGCTGGCTTGTTCCTGTGGAGAATGTTGCGTGGTGCCAAGTCTGCATCGGCCAACACGCCGCAGCCTGCCTATGCGGGTCGCATGATGGGACCTAACACGGTCAATGGCTTGGGCAATGAGGGTAGCGCCAATCCGCTGCCTTCGGCACCGGTCAAGTTTGATGTTTCGACCCCGGTCGCAGCTTCTGCCCCCGAGCCGGTCGCAGCTCAAAACGCTGTTCCGCGTGATTTTGATTCCGAAGCTTTCTTGCGTAATGCCAAAGTTTATTTCGTGCGTCTGCAAGCCGCCTGGGATGCCGGCAACCTGAACGATATCCGGGAATTTACCAGCCCGGAAATGTTCGCCGAAATCAGTTTACAGGTACAGGAACGTGGGCCAGCGCCGAACCAGACCGATGTGGTAACACTCAATGCCGAACTGCTGGGGGTCGAGACGGGTGCGGTTGAACATCTGGCCAGCGTACGTTTTTACGGCATGATTCGTGAACAGATTGGGGCTCCAGCCGAGTCGTTTGACGAGGTCTGGAATCTGACTAAACCGGTAGCGGGTAATACCGGCTGGGTGCTGGCTGGTATTCAGCAGATTGGTCTGGCACACTAGTTTTTTTCAGGGTGTTGGGCGCTGTTCCCGATACTGTTTCAAGGTCGTATTTCATGATAGCCCCGCCGCGGTGTATGCTTCGGCGGGGCTTTTTATCATGACATCGACTGTTTTTATCTCGCAAGCGCAAGCTGCTATTCGTAACGGACTTTTGACCGGTCTGGAGCGTGCGCTCAATCATTTATTGCGCGCTGAACCCTGGGCGCGCGAAAAACTGCTGCCGCATGCAGGCAAACAGGTCTGTTTTCGTGCCGAACCCGTAAGCTTGATTCTGCAAGTCACCGATGCAGGCGCGATTCAGACCCGCTCGGGTGCGGCTGAAACCGCACCCGACGTCACACTGGCACTGGCCTGGTCGGTCATGCCGGCAGCAGTTTTAGCGGCCATGGGACAGGAGACCACACAGGCACTGCTCAAGCACATTCGCATCGAGGGTGATGCCGAATTTGCGGCTGTTATTGCCGACCTGATGCAGAAAGTGCGCTGGGACATCGAGGAAGATCTGAGCCAGTACGTAGGCGACATTGCGGCATACCGTGCTGTGAGCACGGTACGTTCTGCGGCGCAGCAGCTACAAGATACCGGGAAACGGTTGGTAGCGCAGTTTACCGATTACTGGATCGAGGAAAATCCTACCCTGGTCGCACGTCAGGATATGGAGCTATGGACGGCGGAGTTGCGCTCCGTGCGTGATGCGGTCGAGCGTTTTGAAAAACGTCTGGAACAATCGCCGATCTTGAGGCGCGGGCGGTGATGCTGAAATTTTTTCGTCTGACAAAAATTGTGCTGGTGGTCTGGCGCTACGGGCTGGATCAGCTGCTGCTGTCGAGTTTCAAGTATCGCGGGGTGAAATGGTTGGTGCGGTTCATTACCCTGGGGCGGCGCTTGCAACAGCCACGCGGCGAGCGCCTGCGCCTGGCGCTTGAAACCCTGGGGCCGATATTTGTCAAGTTTGGTCAGGTCTTGAGTACGCGACGTGACTTGATGCCGCCCGATATTGCCGACGAATTGGCCAAGTTGCAAGACCAGGTGCCACCTTTTGATAGTGACCTGGCCGTCAGGGAAATTACCCGCGCTCTGGGTGCCAGCCCGGAACAGATTTTCAGCCACTTTGAACGCAAGCCGGTGGCTTCGGCCTCAATTGCCCAAGTGCATTTTGCTGAGCTTAAAGACGGGCGTCAGGTCGCCATCAAGGTATTGCGTCCTGGCATGGCCAAGGTCATTGACGAAGACCTGGCCTTAATGCGCACTGCCGCGGTCTGGGTCGAGCGCCTCTGGGCCGATGGCAAGCGCCTCAAGCCGTTGGAAGTGATTAACGAATTTGATAAATACCTGCATGACGAGCTGGACCTGATGCGAGAGGCCGCCAATGCCTCGCAACTCAGACGCAATTTTTCCCGTAGTCCGCTACTACGTATTCCTGAAATGCACTGGGATTATTGCCGCGAAAACGTGATTGTCATGGAACGCATGCGTGGCATTCCCATCTCGCAGATAGAACGCATGCGCCAGGCCGCTATTGACCTGAAAAAATTATCACGCGACGGTGTGGAAATTTTTTTCACCCAGGTGTTTCGTGACGGATTCTTTCATGCCGATATGCACCCGGGCAATATCTATGTCAGTGACGATCCTGCCACATTGGGTCAGTATATTGCTCTTGACTTCGGCATAGTCGGGACCTTGTCCGATTTTGATAAAGACTATCTGGCACAAAATTTTCTGGCTTTTTTCCAGCGCGATTACAAGCGCGTGGCAGAAGCGCATATTGAGTCGGGCTGGGTACCCAAAGCCACACGGGTCGATGAGCTAGAGGCTGCCATACGCTCGACCTGTGAACCAATTTTCGACAAGCCGCTCAAAGACATTTCGTTTGGTCATGTATTGTTGCGTTTGTTTCAGACTTCACGCCGCTTTAACGTTGAAATCCAGCCGCAACTGGTGTTGCTGCAAAAGACTCTGCTGAATATCGAAGGACTGGGCCGGCAGCTCGATCCCGAATTGGATTTGTGGAAGACCGCCAAACCGATTCTGGAAAAATGGATGGATCGACAGGTTGGCTGGCAGGGTTTGCATGATCGTTTGCGCAAAGAAGCACCGCGATGGGCTAAACTGGTGCCGCAAATGCCCCGACTGGTACATACGGTGTTGTCGCAGCGTGCCGAATGGGGTGAACAACAGCACAGGCGGGAAAAATTGCTGCGTCAGTTGTTACACGAACAAAGACGCACCAATCATATGCTCGGCATGCTGATTGCTTTCAGTGTCGGCATGATATTGGGTATTACTGCAGTTCTGGTTTGGTGGTAATGAGTCATAACTTCAACAACATAGTGAGAGGAAACACAGCATGCTGATGGCTTTCATAGCGTTATACCTGTTGATCACCGTGGCGGTAGGCCTGGTCGCGGCCACCCGTGTCAAGACCGCAACCGACTACGCCCTGGCCGGGCGTAGCCTGCCCCTGGTCATGATTATCATGATGACTTTTGCCACCTGGTTTGGCTCGGAAACAGTCCTGGGAGTCAGTGCCAAATTTGTTCAGGGGGGTATGGGCAACGTAGTTGAGGATCCGTTTGGTGCTTCGCTGTGCCTGATTCTGGTCGGTTTGTTTTTTGCCTACAAGCTGTACAACATGACCCTGATGACCATAGGCGATTATTATCGCCAGCGTTATGGCAAGGGCGTGGAAATCTTTTGCTCGGTTGTCATCATCATCAGTTATCTGGGTTGGGTCGCCGCACAGATTACTGCTCTTGGTCTGGTATTCAATCTGTTAAGCCAGGGTGCTATCAGCCCCACCATGGGTATGGTGCTGGGTACCGCTATTGTGCTGTTTTACACTTTGTTTGGCGGCATGTTTTCGGTGGCCTGGACTGATTTCCTGCAAATGGTCATCATCATCATTGGTTTGACTGCGATTGCCATTATGGCGGGCAATATGGCCGGTGGTGCCGACAAGGTGATTGCTCTGGCCGACAGTAATGGCTGGTTCAATTTTTTCCCTGAAGCCGGTGATATCAATGCCTGGATGTTTTTTATCGCCGCCGGTATTACCATGATGCTGGGCTCGATACCGCAACAGGATGTGTTTCAGCGTGTCATGTCAGCCAAAGATGCCAAGACCGCCAGCCGTGGTCCGATTATTGGAGGTGGTTTGTATCTGTTGTTTGCCTTTGTCCCCATGTTTATTGTGGCCAGCTCACTGCTCATCATGCCTGACGAAGCCAAGGCTCTCTTGGCAGACGATCCGCAAAAAGTATTGCCTACGCTCATCATGAACCATATGCCGGTGATTGCGCAGATTTTCTTTTTTGGCGCACTGATTTCGGCCATCATGTCAACAGCATCAGCGACCTTGCTGGCTCCGTCAACCACGTTTGTGGAAAATATTCTGAAAAACATCATTGGCAAGCAGGACGACAAAAAAGCGTTATTGACGATGCGTATTTCGCTGTTTGTCTTTACTGCCTGTGTTTTAACCTATGCGATCGTGATGGAAGGTACCCCCATTTATGAGCTGGTCAGTGGTGCCTATCAGTTTCCGCTGGTGGGAGCATTCATCCCGCTGGTATGCGGTCTGTACTGGAAGAAAGCGACGACTCAGGGCGCTATTTATTCCATTACACTTGGCCTCGCCGCCTGGCTGACGTTTATGCTGACGCCGTTGGGTGAGCAATTTCCGCAACAATTCGCCGGATTGATTGGCGCTATTGTCGGCATGGTGGCAGGCTCGTTGCTGCCGCAAGCGATCAAATCACCACCCAAGCATCATTACGAAACCTGATCTATTTCTTTCTGGCACGCGGGTGTGCGGCATCGTACACCTTGGCCAGATGCTGAAAATCGAGTTTGGTATAGACCTGCGTCGTTGCAATGCTGGCGTGCCCCAGCATTTCCTGCACCGCGCGTAAGTCGCCCGAACTTTGCAACACATGGCTGGCAAAACTGTGACGCAGCATGTGCGGGTGTACGCCCGTGGCTAGCCCCTGCTGTGCTGCGCGTTGCTTCAGCAGGCGCTGCACTACGCCGGCACTAATGCGCTGCCCGCGCGCACCGACAAACAAGGCGGGCTCATCTGCTTGTGCCAGCTCGCTGCGCACTGACAGCCACTCTTGTATGGCCTGGCTGGCCCGGGTTCCCACCGGTACCACACGGCGTTTTTGACCCTTGCCGGTCACCACGGCCTCACGCAAATCCTCTGACAACCAGCCCAGTGCTGATGCACCAGGGTGCCAGTCGAGATGGATCAGCTCGCTCAGACGTAAACCAGATGAGTAGAGCAGTTCGAACATGGCACGGTCGCGTTTCTGCGCCGGCGTTTCCGCGGCAAACTCGACCAGTTGCGAAGCCGTATCTGGTGCCAGTGCTTTGGGTAACAGTTTGGCGGCACGTGGTGCCCGCAGCCCTTGCGCCGGGTTGGTCTGAACCACGCCCTGACGCGCCAGCCAACGGTAATAGCCACGCCACGCCGCGAGCGCAATCGCAATACTGCGCGGTGATTGTTGCTTGCGCTGCAAATGCGCGACGCCACGACGTATATGGCCAGAGTTAAGCTGTTCCAGCGCCAAAGGTTGTAGCGCTTGCAGTAATTCCTTCAGTGCCAGTGCATACATGGCCAAAGTGCGCGCGCTTAAATGCCGCTCGTGCGCCAGCATTTGCAGAAAACCCCGTGCTGACTCGGGCAGACCTGGCCGCTCGTGTGCCAGGAGTGGCATTTTTATTGCACCAGACGCGCTAGCGCAGCACTGGCAATTTCACCAATCCGTGCCAGGTAGGTCGTGCCCATGTCGGGGGTGAAGCGCTTCGGGTCGGGCGAGCCCAAGATGACTAGGCCATAGGCTTCCGGTGCTGCGCCAACCCGCAGCGGTAGCATCGCGACGGACGTTATCCGTTCGCCTTCCGATAGCCACAACCCAGCCTCAAAGCCTGAATTAGGCCCCACATACGGCGTCATCAAACTATTGGCAAACAGCCGGGTATCGGGTGATACCGTCTTGGCATACGGTTGGTCAGTACCCAAAGTGGCACCCCAGACTCGAACCGCAGCCGCAGGCAGGTTATAAATTTCCTTGAGCGCCACCACCAGCGCATCCGGCAGCATCATGGCATTCCGTTCGAGGAAAAGCTTGCGTGCCAGCTTGATGGTTTTTTCAGTAATGGCATCATTTTCCTGACCAAAACGTATCAGTTCGGCGGTACGCAATTCCAGACTTTTAATCTTTTCGCGCAGCATTTCCATTTGCCGCTCTTGTAGCGATACGGCCCGGTTGCCATGAGGGGAAATCAGGCTGATACGATTAAGGACTTCGGCATGCTCCTGGAAAAATTCCGGGTGCGCTTCAAGAAAGCTGGCTACGTCGAGCGGATTCAGGCTCATAGGGCTCCATTAAACAGGCTGAGGCAGTGAAGGCAAGCATTGTAGCGCGGCCGCAAGCTGAAATCGACATTCAAGCCTGGGCAGGCTGGATTGTGATTTCACCTTCAAATACAGTTACTGCCGGGCCGGCCAGCATGACCGGCGCGCCGCGTCCGGCCCAGCTGATTTCGAGCAGACCCCCCCGTGCCTGCACTGTGACCGGGGACTGCAAAAGCCCGCGCTCGATACCCGTGACCACCGCCGCACATGCACCGGTACCGCAGGCCAGGGTTTCGCCCGAGCCGCGTTCCCAGACCCGAAGCCGGATATGATGCGGGTCGACGATTTGCATGAAACCGGCATTGACCCGCGCCGGAAAACGCTCGTGCTGCTCAATTAATGGCCCGAGCGTGGTGACCGGCGCTTGCTCGACGTCAGCCACCACTTGTACCGCGTGCGGATTCCCCATGGACACCAGCGCCAGCTCCACGGCCTGACCCGCTATATGCAGCGGCCACAATGACAGGCCACCTTCGGTTTTGGCAGACAAGTTCTGGGTAAGAAATGGTAGTTGCTCAGGTTGGAATTCCGGCACCCCCATGGCGACCAGCACCTGACCGTCGTCACGTAACGACAGTTCAATAACGCCGCGCTGAATTTCGACTTTGACGCGCTGCTTGTCCGTCAGACCCTTCTCGACCACGTAGCGCATGCAGGCGCGCGCGCCACTCGGCGCGCNNGGTAAGAAATGGTAGTTGCTCAGGGTGGAATTCCGGCACCCCCATGGCGACCAGCACCTGACCGTCGTCACGTAACGACAGTTCAATAACGCCGCGCTGAATTTCGACTTTGACGCGCTGCTTGTCCGTCAGACCCTTCTCGACCACGTAGCGCATGAAGGCGCGCGCGCCATTACCGCAATGCTCAACCTCATCACCATCGGCATTGATAATGCGATAAGAAAAATCATTCGCCGTATCTTTAGGGCACCCGACAATCAGAATCTGGTCGGCACCAATACCAAAATGCCGGTCAGCCAGCGCACGCCATTGCGCCGGGCTGAGTTCTACGGTCTGGCTCATGGCATTAACGACAATAAAGTCATTGCCCGCGCCATGCATTTTGGTAAAGGCCAGTTGCATCATGCTGCCTGAAATTCAGCCAGACTGCCCTTCATTTTTTTCAAGGCCGCGGTTTCAATCTGGCGAATGCGTTCGGCCGAAACACCAAACTCATCGGCCAGATCATGCAAGGTTTTTTCCTCACCCGGCTCAGCCAGCCAGCGACTTTCCACAATACGGCGACTACGCGCATCCAGCGCTGCCAGCGCGGTGTTTAAACCGTCACTCGACAAGGCGTCGCGTTCGCGTGCCTCAAGCTGATAGCCGGGTTCATTCTGTTCGTCGCGCAAATAGGCAATGGGCGCATAGCTTTCTTCGCCATCCTCAATCTGACCCTCAAGCGCCACATCACCGCCACCGAGACGCGTTTCCATCTCAATGACTTCTTCGCGCTTGACGTTCAACTCATTGGCAATAGCGTCGATTTCATCCTGACCCAGACTGCCCAGGCCTTGCTTCATGCTGCGCAAATTGAAAAAAAGCTTACGCTGCGCCTTGGTGGTGGCAATTTTGACCAGACGCCAGTTTTTGACGATGTACTCGTGAATTTCAGCTTTAATCCAGTGCAAGGCAAAGCTGACTAGGCGCACTCCGCGTTCCGGGTCGAAGCGCTTGACCGCCTTCATCAGACCGATATTGCCCTCCTGAATCAGGTCGGCATGTGGCAGACCATAACCCAGATATTGACGTGCCACCGAAACCACCAGGCGCAGGTGGGACAAGATCAGATGCCGTGCGGCGTCCAGATCGCCCTCCTGCTGCAGTCGCCGCGCCAGTGCCAGCTCCTCGTCCTGACTCAGCAGGGGGATGCGGTGCACGGCAGAAATATAGGCCTCCAGATTGCCCACGGGAACGGGCAAGTCGAACTTGGCCCAGGAACTGGCTGAAACAGCCAGAGCATTGCCATGAGTCAGTGCCGTCAGGGCGGTGGTCATAGATCACTCCTTTGAGTAGCGCCACGTTGGATTAGCGAATGAACGGAATCTTAGCACTCGGTGGTATCGAGTGCTAATGGAGTTTGTATCTGTTTATTGCAGCTAAGGCTATGAATAAATGTAAATCAATAGATTAAATGAATGAACGGGCGGGTGCGCCCGCGTAGTGGGCAAGTGCCGCCCGTTGTCATGGAGCACAATGCCATTTGACCCCGCGTGCCGGTTATGACTATAATCGCGGTTCCCTGAACGGGTGTATTCCCCGCCCGGCGCTCTTTGGTTTGTCGTGTTTCACACGATCCTCTGGCGTCGCTCGGCGCAACTCCCGGTTCGAATTTGACCGTATTTCAATGCTGACAAGGCGCGCAAGTGCCCGTCAGCCTAACGACTGGATCGATTATGCCTACCATCAGTCAACTGGTGCGCAAGCCTCGTGTACAGGTGCGCGCCAAAAGCAAGAGCCCCGCGCTCGAGAACTGTCCGCAGCGTCGCGGCGTTTGCACTCGCGTCTATACGACGACCCCGAAGAAGCCCAACTCGGCTTTGCGTAAGGTGGCGAAAGTGCGTCTGACCAACGGTTATGAAGTCATTTCATACATCGGCGGTGAAGGCCACAACCTGCAAGAGCACTCGGTGGTCCTGATTCGCGGCGGTCGTGTCAAGGACTTGCCCGGTGTGCGTTATCACATCGTGCGTGGTTCGCTCGACTTGCAAGGCGTTAAAGACCGCAAGCAGGCACGTTCGAAGTACGGTGCCAAGCGTCCCAAGAAAGCCTGATTTTTTCGTCCGGATTGAGAGCCGGGGGTTACAGCCCAGCGCTCGGTTCGTTTTATTGTCCAGTCATGCGCCTATGTGCTGACTGAGTAAGTGATCCGGCACTCTGCCGGGTCGGGAGCGAGCGAAAAGCGCTCTCTCAACTGAAGCTAAAGGAGTTCATCATGCCCCGTCGTCGCGAAGTTCCGAAACGTGAGATTCTGCCCGATCCCAAATTCGGCAACATTGAGGTCGCCAAGTTTGCCAACGTCATCATGCGTAGCGGCAAAAAGGCCGTCGCTGAGCGCATCATTTATGGTGCCCTGACTAGCATTGAAACCAAGACGGGTAAGGACCCGCTGGAAATTTTCCAGCTGGCGCTGAATAACGCCAAACCCATGGTCGAGGTCAAGAGCCGCCGTGTCGGTGGTGCCAACTATCAGGTGCCGGTCGAAGTGCGTCCCAGCCGTCGTCTGGCGCTGTCCATGCGCTGGTTGCGTGAAGCCGCCGGCAAGCGTGGCGAGAAGTCAGCCGCCCTGCGTCTGGCCGGTGAGTTGCTCGATGCCTCCGAAGGCAAGGGTGGTGCCATGAAGAAGCGCGATGAGGTGCATCGCATGGCCGAAGCCAACAAAGCCTTTGCCCATTTCCGTTTTTAAAGATTCAAGCCATTTTCCAGGACAGTTACCATGGCACGCAAAACTCCCATTGAACGTTACCGCAATATCGGTATTTCGGCGCATATTGACGCCGGCAAGACCACGACGACCGAACGCATTCTGTATTACACCGGCGTCAACCATAAGATCGGTGAGGTGCATGATGGTGCTGCCACCATGGACTGGATGGAGCA
>DHLX01000010.1:27055-29065 GCA_002405475.1 Burkholderiales bacterium UBA4657
ATGGAGCAGGAGCAGGAGCGTGGTATTACCATTACTTCAGCCGCGACCACCTGTTTCTGGAAGGGCATGGACTTGTCTTTCCCCGAGCACCGCATCAACATTATCGACACCCCGGGCCACGTTGACTTCACCATCGAGGTTGAGCGTTCCATGCGCGTGCTGGACGGTGCCTGTATGGTGTATTGCGCCGTCGGTGGCGTACAGCCGCAGTCGGAAACCGTATGGCGTCAGGCCAACAAATACAAGGTGCCGCGTCTGGCCTTCGTTAATAAAATGGACCGTACCGGCGCCAATTTCTTCAAGGTCTATGACCAGATGCGCACCCGTCTGAAAGCCAACCCGGTGCCGGTGGTTATTCCCATTGGTGTGGAAGAAAATTTCAAGGGCGTCATTGATCTGATCAAGATGAAAGCCATTTACTGGGATGAAGCCAGCCAAGGCATGAAGTTTGAGTACAAGGAGATCCCGGCTGATTTGGTCGAGTCGGCCAAAGAGTGGCGCGAAAAAATGATCGAAGCGGCTGCCGAGTCTTCAGAAGAATTGATGAACAAATACCTCGAGGGCGAGGAGCTGACCGAGCAGGAAGTGATGACGGCAATCCGTAATCGCACCATTGCCGGTGAAATTCAGCCAATGCTGTGTGGTACCGCGTTCAAGAACAAGGGTGTGCAGCGCATGCTCGACGCCGTGGTGCAGTTCCTGCCCTCGCCGCTCGATATTCCGCCAGTGACCGGGACGGACGACGATGAGCAGCCGGCCTCACGCAAGGCCGATGACGCAGAAAAATTTTCTGCGCTCGCGTTCAAGCTGATGACCGATCCGTTTGTGGGTCAATTGACTTTCGTGCGTGTCTATTCCGGGGTTTTGTCCAAGGGTGACACCGTGTACAACCCGGTCAAGGGCAAAAAAGAACGTATTGGTCGTATCGTGCAAATGCACGCCAATAACCGCGAAGAAATCGAAGAAATTCGCGCGGGCGATATTGCTGCCTGCGTTGGTCTGAAAGAAGTGACCACGGGCGAGACCCTGTGTGACCCGAACGCCATCATCACGCTCGAGCGCATGGTATTCCCCGAGCCGGTCATTTCGCAGGCGGTCGAACCCAAATCCAAGGCCGACCAGGAAAAAATGGGCATTGCCCTGCAACGTCTGGCGTCTGAAGACCCTTCGTTCCGTGTTCGCACCGACGAAGAATCGGGTCAGACCATTATTGCCGGTATGGGTGAATTGCACCTGGAAATTATTGTTGACCGCATGAAGCGCGAGTTTGGTGTGGAGGCCAATGTCGGCAAGCCGCAAGTCGCCTACCGCGAAACCATACGCAAGGCAGCCAACGACATCGAAGGCAAATTCGTCAAGCAGTCGGGTGGTCGCGGTCAGTATGGCCATGTGGTCATTAATGTCGAACCCCTGGAACCCGGTGGCAAGGGCTACGAATTTGTTGACGCCATCAAGGGTGGTGTCGTGCCGCGTGAATATATTCCGGCGGTCGATAAAGGCGTACAGGAAACCCTGACCGCAGGTGTATTGGCCGGTTATCCCGTGGTCGATGTCAAAGTCACGCTGCATTTTGGTTCGTACCACGATGTTGACTCGAACGAAAATGCCTTCCGTATGGCGGCTTCGATGGCGTTCAAGGACGGCATGCGTAAAGCCAGCCCGGTCTTGCTTGAGCCCATGATGGCGGTGGAAGTGGAAACACCAGAAGACTATGCCGGTACCGTGATGGGCGATCTGTCGTCACGTCGCGGCATGGTGCAAGGTATGGATGACATGGTGGGCGGCGGCAAGATCATCAAGGCTGAAGTGCCGCTGTCGGAAATGTTTGGCTATTCCACGTCGTTGCGCTCGGCGACACAAGGCCGTGCGACTTACACCATGGAATTCAAGCAGTACGCCGAAGCACCGAAAAACGTCGCCGAAGCGGTCATTTCGGCGCGCACCAAATAACTTATTGTTGATTATCGATTTTTATACGAGGCTACTATGGCAAAAGGCAAGTTTGAGCGT
>DHLX01000020.1:0-10835 GCA_002405475.1 Burkholderiales bacterium UBA4657
CAATAGTCCCGCCGCGAAGCCTGCCTGTCGCAGTCGTGTCGGTGCCAGGGTGCGCATGGCGACCAAAATGGCAGCCAAGGCCGGAAGCGAAACCAGCATCAGTGTCCATGGGCAAAGCCACCAGGATTGTCCCAACAGTGCCGACCAGCGTTTGTGTTCAGGTGTCAGGAGCCAGAAGATTGCACCAGCCAGTAACATGAGCATCACGACAACGGTGACGATGATTTGAGCTGTCTTCGTGGCGGAAACAGGGCGTGACAGTCGTACTGCCAGGCTTGCAGCTCCGACCAGTAGCAGTGCCGCATAGATGAGTTTGATCCATGGGATTGGTGTATAAAAGACAGCAGTCGGCAACGGCCCGTTAATGAGCAAGGCCAGAACGCTGCTGGCCAGAAGTCCAAACCCGGCCGTTGCCGCCAGACGACGTCGTGCCGGGAAAGAGGGCGCTGGCCCGGCCTGCGTGGCCAGCATGTCGATGAGTGTATCGGTCTTCATGTCAATTCGCTCCGAACAAGTGTCGCCAGACGTTTTAGCCCGCGATGAACCTGGACTTTGATGGCGGACTCGGAAATTCCGCTGCGGGCAGAGGCTTGTGCCACACTGAGCCCTTCCAGTTTGGTCAACTCGATTGCCATACGCTGTGCCTGCGGCAATTTTTCAAGCAGCTTGTACAGGTCGACGTTGGCCAATGTCTCGCCTGATTCCTCTGCCATCAGGTATTCTTCCAGCCCATCCATTGGCTCATGCAGGGTTTCACGCCGGCCACGGCGGCGATGCAGGTCCATGAGTTTGTGGTGCGCAATACCGAACACCCAGGCACTGACGCCCTGAGCCGGGTCATAGCTGTCGCGGTGCAAATGCAGTGCCAGCAAAGTTTCTTGCACAAGATCCTCGACTTCGTCCGGCAGGTTAATCAGACGGCGACGAAAATAAGCCCGCAATCGCCCGGCAATCGATAGAAGCGCCTGGCGGTAGGCCTGCTCGTCTCCAGACTGGGCGCGCAACCAGAGTGGCTTCAGGCCGGACTCGAAGTCAGTGGCTGGGGCGTCATTTTTCATTTCGTCGGCGCGGCTCGTTTGGTTACAAGGGTTTGCAGGCGTAGTACATTAACCGGTGATTTTTTCTATTATTGCGCCGGATTGTAACCTTTGCTTGAAGTTGCGCGAATAGGATGAGTGGCTGGAGTTGGTATTTGCCACAACGACCGACTTTTTTATTTCCATTTCTAGAGGAAAATTTCATGGACAAACGTACCGCTCTAAAATCTGCTTTTGCTTCAGTTTTGGCGCTCACCGCTGCCAGCGTTGCCGTACAACCCGCCTTGGCCCAGAGCGCCAAGGAAAAATGTTTTGGCGTCGCCAAGGCTGGTCAAAATGACTGCGCGAACAAGGCGGGCACACACTCATGCGCTGGTAAGGCTACTGTCGACTTTGATCCTGGCGAGTGGAAATATGTCGCCAAAGGCACCTGCGAACAAATGCAGGCCGATGTCAAAGCCATGATGAAAAAATAAGTCCTTCCGTTGCTATGACACTTTCCACTTACGCTGTTGGTATTGGTTTGCGCCAGCCGCATTATCGCCAGGTCGTTCAGGCCGAACGTGACAGCTTGCAGCCTGTATCGTTTGTGGAAGTGCATAGCGAAAATTTTTTTGGCTGCGGTGGCGCCGCGCTGAAGGTACTGGAACAGGTGCGGCAGCAGAACGAGTTGAGCCTGCACGGTGTGGGTCTGGGGCTGGGCAATGCCGTCGCTCTCGACACCGGGCATTTGCAGGCGATCAAAAACCTGGTACAGCGCTACAAGCCGGCCCTAGTCTCGGAGCATGTGTGCTGGAATGCCACTGCCGAAGCCACCTTTAATGATCTGCTGCCTCTGCCTTATACACAAGAGTCATTGTTGCATTTGTGCGCACATATTGATCAGACCCAGGACTTTTTACAGTGCCGCATTCTGATTGAAAACGCCAGCGCCTACCTGCAATTTGCTGATGATGAATATGACGAATTCACTTTTATTGCCGAGGCCGTAAAACGCACCGGCTGCGGCATTTTGCTCGATGTGAACAATCTCTATGTCAACGCCAAAAATCTGGGTACATCGCTATCGTCTGCCCTTGGGACTCTGACGTCACTTCCAGGCGGAACCATCGGCGAAATTCATCTGGCGGGACACTTGAATACCGGGGAAGGCTTGCTAATAGATGATCACGGCTCACGCGTCAGCGAACCGGTATGGCAACTTTACCAGCAGACCCTAGCCATGGTAGGGCCTGCCCCCACCCTGATTGAGTGGGATACACAAATTCCCGCGCTGGAAGTATTGTTGCAGGAGGCAGTGACAGCCCATGGTTTTTTGGAGCCCAGTCATGCCTGATCTGGCGCAAGTCCAAACCAGTTTTGGACAGGCTCTGCTCAAAATGGAAGCGGCAGCAGACGTCATTCCCCATTTGCGTGGCGACAGCGCTATAGTTGAACGTCGTCTGGCCTTATACCGTGGCAATATGGTGGCGCACTGGACACAAACTTTAGCCGCCCATTACCCGGTGTTAGAAAAATTTTGGGGTGAGGAATTTTTTGCTGCTCTGGCACGTGCCTATGGTCGGGCTTTTCCTTCTCGGCATGGCGACCTGGCCTGTTTTGGCGCACAGTTACCGCTCTTCCTACGGGATTTCGAGCCTGCTCGTGAATTCCCCATGGCTCCCGACCTGGCGCAACTCGAATGGCTGGTTCATCAAGCGGGCCGTGCTCCTAACGCCGAAAGCCTGAAAACAGGACAAAGTCTGCTCCATCTCCCCGGTACCGCAGTACTGTCTTCGCTATGGCCTGTGGCCAGCGTCTGGAATATGCACCAGGAACCCGAGGCTCCCGACTGGAATAATCTGTCATGGCAAGCTGAGGGAGCTCTGGTATTCCGTGAAACCTGGACAGTGAAGGTAGTGCCTATGGCTTATGAAGAAGCCCTGGCTTTGTCAGAACATCTTGCCGCAGGAGTGGGTATATGAAAGATCATCTTCAATCGTTATGGCTGTTGTTTGCTCGTTTGTGGATCGCAAAAATTTTCTTTTTGGCCGGATTGACCAAAATTCGTGATTGGGAAGTTACCCTGCTTTTGTTTACCGAGGAATATCATGTGCCCCTGCTGCCGCCTGCGCTTGCCGCCTTCATGGGAACAGCGGGGGAACTGGTTTTACCTGTTTTACTGGTGCTGGGACTGGGCACACGGCTGGCCGCGCTCGGTCTATTCATAGTCAATGCCATCGCCGTCATTTCTTATCCAATGACAGGTGTGGCGCTGGAACTACATGGGTATTGGGCCATGTTAATTGCGGCTCTACTGATCTCCGGTGCTGGACACTATTCCCTGGATAACTGGCTGATTCCAGGACTGAAAGTCCGATGGAAGCCAGCAAATAGCGCGTCGGGATGCCACTAATGATGCCACTCACCTTTATGCCTTCCTGTTCGCTCCCCGATTCATCCCGCATGCGGCGCGGCCTCGCCATATCGAGGGTACTCGGGCTGCCTGGCCTGATGCTGTCGATTTTCCTGTGTACCCTGCTACCGGCTGCTGCCTCGCAAGGGTCGTCTTCGGTACCGCGGTCTGAGGTGTCGCGGGTGCAGTGGGTAGGTCGGTTCGACCCCAGCCTGGCACCCTGGCGTGAAGTACGGCTGCAGTCGGTGCCGCGCCATAATACGTTCAGGTTTGTGGAGTGGGAGGGAGTGAAGGCGGTTGAGGTAAGTTCTGAGGCCAGCATGTCGTTGTTGGCGCGCCCGATTAGTGTGGACTTGAGTCAGACCCCGGTACTGTGCTGGCGCTGGCGTATTGGCCGTACTCTGAGCCAGGCTGATATGCGTCTGCGTAGTGGTGATGACTATGCTGCAAGGGTATACGTCAGTTTCCGGCTTCCACCGGCTGCACTCAGCTTTGGTTTACGCACGCAGCTTTCTCTGGCACGCGCCATCTGGGGCCAGGACGTGCCCGATGCGGCGGTTAATTATGTTTGGGATAACCGCCAACCGGTAGGTACCGTACTGCCGAATGCCTATACCGACCGCACCCAGATGGTGGTTCTGCAAAGTGGTGACAGTAATGCTGGCCGCTGGGTGTGGGAGCGTGTGGATATACGCCGTGATGTGACACGGCTGTTTGGCGCTGGCGCTGAAGCGGTGCAGTTGGCGATTGCGGCTGATACTGATAATACCCAGTCATCAGCGCAGTCGGGTTTTGCCGATTTTCATTTTGTGGCTGCCGATAGGGCTTGTGACGAGCAGTAAATGTGTGAACCCTGAGCATTCTGCTGTAACCTTGGCCCCGAATGACGAATGATGAATGATCTTACTCACTGAATGAAAGCGCTATGCGACCTACTCTGCCTCTGCTTGTAAAGACCGACTTTCCCGCGTTAAGGCGCAATGCGTTGGAGACGCTTCAGGTTAACCTGGGCTATAAGTGCAATCAGACCTGTGTGCACTGCCATGTTAATGCCGGACCGAATCGCACCGAGATGATGCAGCAAGATACAGTACAGCTGGTCCTGGACGTACTTCGGGCACGCCAGTTCAAGGTGCTGGATCTGACAGGGGGAGCGCCCGAACTCAATGTGCATTTTCGATCTTTGGTGGCACAAGCACGTAGTGGTGGTGTGCGCGTTATTGATCGCTGCAACCTGACTATTCTGTCAGAGCCTGGGCAGGAGGGTTTGGCACAATTTCTTGCCGAGCAGGGGGTGGAAATAACAGCCTCGTTGCCATGTTACTCGCCGGCGAATGTGGATCGCCAGCGCGGTGATGGTGTGTTCGAGCGTAGTATTGCCGGCTTGCGCACACTGAATGCGCTTGGTTACGGGCAGCAGGGTAGCGGGCTGGTTCTGAACCTGGTCTATAACCCGCAAGGTCCGGTTTTACCGCCGCCCCAGGGGCCGCTGGAAGCTGACTACAAACGCGAGCTGTGGCAGCACTTTGGCATTTGTTTCAATCATTTGTTTGCCATTACGAACATGCCCGTGCAGCGTTTCGGCAGCACTTTGCTGAGCAAGGGCAGCTTCGACGCTTATATGCGCCTGCTGAAAGATGCCTACCGCCCTGAAAATCTGCAAACTGTCATGTGCCGCACGCTACTGAGTGTTGATTGGCAGGGGTATCTGTATGACTGCGATTTCAATCAAATGCTGGGTATGCCGGCCACGCTCGGATCTGCGACCAGACCGCATTTGCGCGATCTGTTGAGCACCGAGGCACTGGGCACGCCAATTCGGGTAGCAGACCATTGCTATGGTTGCACCGCCGGTCAAGGTAGCAGTTGTGGCGGGGCGCTAGAGACTACTGCGCCTGTGGCCGCAGGCGTGGCGGTTGTTCCCATGCCCGAGGGTGTGCGCTGATGGCCCGCCCCTCGAAAGCCCTGCTGTGGGCCGGCGCGGCCGCCGTGGCGTTGGTGGCCGTGTGGGCTTGGCAGTACTTCGGTCTGGGCGCGCTGCTGACACTGGACAACCTCAAGGCCAGCCGTGACACGCTGCAGGCGCAGGTGCAGGCGCAGCCGTTGGGCATGGCATTCCTCTTTTTTGCGGTTTATGTGGCCGCCACGGCGTTATCCATTCCAGGCGCGGTGATCCTGACGCTGGCCGCCGGCGCGATATTCGGCCTGGGCTGGGGGCTGCTGCTGGTGAGCTTTGCTTCCAGTCTGGGGGCATTGCTGGCCTTTCTGGCAGCGCGCTACCTGTTGCGTGACCTTATTCAGACCCGTTTCGGCCAGGCACTGGCGCCCATTAACGACGGCGTGAAGAAGGACGGTACCTTCTATTTGCTGACTTTGCGACTGGTGCCGGTATTTCCGTTTTGGCTGATCAATTTGCTGATGGGACTGACGCCGATGAGCGCGGCCCGCTTTTATGTCGTCAGCCAGCTCGGTATGCTGGCTGGTACGGCGGTGTATGTAAATGCAGGTACGCAATTGATCGCTATACGGTCTGCTGGCGATATTCTGTCGCCTGCGCTACTTGGCAGTTTCATTCTGCTGGGTCTGTTTCCGTTGCTGGCCAAGGCGGGTGTTGCCTGGCTCGAGCGGCGCAAGGTTTATGCGAAGTGGACGAGGCCTCGCTCTTTCGACCGCAACCTCGTTGTCATCGGTGCCGGTGCCGGGGGGCTGGTCTCCGCCTATATCGCCGCGGCCGTGAAGGCCAAGGTCACGCTGATCGAAGGCCACAAGATGGGCGGCGACTGTCTGAACTTCGGCTGTGTGCCGAGCAAGGCGCTGATCCGCTCGGCCAAGATGGCGCGGCAGCTGAAGCAGGCGCATGAATACGGTGTAACCGACGCCGCCGGGCAGGTGGACTTTGGCGCTGTGATGAAGCGCGTGCACGGTGTCATCACCGACATCGAGCCGCACGACTCGGTCGAGCGCTACACCGGCCTGGGCGTGGAAGTGCTGCAGGGTCATGCCCGCATCACCAGCCCGTGGACGGTCGAGGTGAAGCGGGCCGACGGCATGACGCAGACGCTGACGACGAAGAACATCGTCATCGCCGCCGGTGCCAGCCCGTTCGTGCCGCCGATTCCGGGGCTGAAGGAAGCCGGCTTTCTGACCAGTGACACGGTGTGGGGTCTGACCGAGCTACCGAAGCGACTGGTAGTGCTGGGTGGCGGCCCGATCGGCAGTGAACTGGCGCAAAGCTTTGCACGCCTGGGCAGCGCAGTCACGCAGGTGGAGATAGCGTCGCGCATTATGGGACGAGAAGACCCGGAGGTCTCCGAACTGGTGGCCGCCTCGCTGCGCGCTGATGGGGTGAACCTGCTTACCGGGCACCAGGCGGTGCGGGTGGAGGTGGTCGGCGGCGAGAAGCGGCTCATTGCCAAGTCAGGTGATACGGAGGTGGTGATTCCCTTCGACGAATTGCTGTGTGCTGTCGGCCGCAGCCCACGCGTTACCGGTTATGGTCTGGAGGAGCTGGGCATCCCACTGACGCCGCGCAAGACTATCGAGACCAACGCCTTTTTGCAGACCCGGTATCCGAACATTTATGCCGTGGGTGATGTGGCGGGCCCATTTCAGTTGACTCATACCGCCGCACATCAGGCCTGGTACGCCGTTGTCAACGCGCTGTTCGGCCGCTTTCGCAGGTTCAAAGCCGATTACCGCGTCATTCCCTGGGCTACTTTTACCGACCCCGAGGTGGCACGTGTTGGTTTAAGCGAGACCGAAGCCAGGGAACAGGGCATTGCTTACGAGCTAACGAGGTACGGCATTGACGATCTTGATCGTGCCATTGCCGATGGTACCGCGCATGGTTTCGTCAAGGTGCTGACCGTGCCGGGCAAGGACAAAATCCTGGGCGTGACCATCGTCGGCGAACACGCTGGTGATCTGCTGGCCGAATATGTCCTGGCTATGAAGTACGGGCTGGGTCTGAACAAAATCCTGGGCACTATCCATACGTATCCAACCTTGTCTGAGGCTAACAAGTACGCAGCCGGTGAGTGGAAGCGTGCCCATGCGCCACACAAGCTGCTGCAGTGGGTGGGGCGCTACCACGCCTGGGAGCGTACGTGGTAATTGTTGAAGCCGAGGGCTATGCAGACTATGTGGGGGCGGCTACATGACGCAGCCTGTGATATCGATTGTTTTGCCTGTGCTTAACGAGGCACAACATATTGAGGCCACGCTGAGCAGCTTGGCGCCGCTGCGCCAACGTGGTATCGAGCTGGTACTGGCCGATGGCGGTAGTGATGACGATACCGTGCGTCGCGCATCCGGGCTTGCCGATGTCATTATAGAAGCGCCCCGTGGTCGAGCCCGACAAATGAATGCGGGGGTCGCTGTAGCACACGGCAGAATGTTGTTGTTCCTGCACGCAGATACCTCGCTTCCACCCAATGCCGATGTGCTTGTCGAGCAGGCGCTGGGCAGTCGTGGACTGTGGGGTCGTTTCGATGTTCATATTGCCGGTCGCCACCCGATGCTGCGGGTTGTGGCGAGGTTAATGAACTGGCGTTCGCGGCTGACCGGTATCGCGACAGGCGACCAGGCTCTTTTCATGTGGCGCGAGGTGTTTGACCGGGTAGGCGGTTTCCCGGATCAGCCGTTAATGGAGGATGTTGAGATATGCCGTCGGCTGCGGGCACTGGCCCGACCGGTATGTCTTTCCGAACGAGTATCCACCTCGGGTCGGCGCTGGGAGACACGCGGGGTCTGGCGCACTATTGTCCTGATGTGGTGTTTGCGCTGGCGCTACTGGCGCGGAGAATCTGCCGAGCGTCTGGCTGAGGCTTATCGATGACGACGGCACTGGTGGTGATGGCCAAGGCGCCGGTAGCGGGTTTGGCCAAAACCCGACTGATTCCAGCCTTGGGCGCTGAAGCAGCGGCAGGCCTGGCCCAGCGCCTGCTATTGCACACGCTTGATCAGACTTTAGATCTGAATGCCGATTATCGGGAATTGTGTGTATCACCCGATACCCGACATCCGGTTTTTGAGCTGGCTTGTGCCAAAGCCGGAGGCGAGCTGAAGTTGACCTTGCAGGGCGAGGGTGATCTGGGTCAGCGTATGCAGCGTGTGTTCGAGCGCGTGCTACAGGTTCATGACAAGGCTTTGCTCATTGGTACTGACGCCCCGGCATTGGGTGCCGATATGCTGCGCCTGGCTCAAGTTGCCCTGGACGACTACGAAACGGTTTTTGTTCCAGCCATGGACGGAGGCTATGCTCTGGTAGGTTTGACCCGACCAGTACCCTTGCTTTTCCAGGCCATGACCTGGAGTACCCCGCAGGTGATGGCGGATACCCGCCAGCGCCTGAAGCAGGCGCGACTGACCTGGCTTGAGCTGGCACCTGTTCATGATATTGACGAGCCTGCTGATCTGATTCATCTGCCTAAGGGCTGGCTATGATGCGACGGCTTATTCTTGTTGGTGCTGGTCATGCCCATGCCCAGGTGCTTAAAGCATGGGCCAGTGCGCCGCGTTCCGACGTGGAACTGGTGCTGGTTTCGCCTCATGCACTGGCACCTTATTCTGGTATGGTTCCTGGGTGGTTGAGTGGGGTCTATCGTTACGATGAAATCGTGATTGATTTTGTGCAGCTTGCTGCCCGGGCTGGTGCGCGTTGGATCTGCGCCGAGATCGACAGTATGGATCCGGATCGCCAGAGTATTAGCCTAAGCAATGGACAGAACCTGGGTTATGACTGGCTGTCACTCAATGTGGGTTCGACATTGCTGCCGCCAACAGACGCGCCATGTGCGCAAATGTTGCCCATGCGTCCACTGGCAGATCTGTATCAGCGTTACGAGACATTACTTGCACACTGGCGTAGTGAAGCGGATGACCAGCCTTTGCGCGTAGTAGCGGTGGGAGGCGGTGCTGCGGGGTTTGAATCGCTTCTGGCAGTACTGCGCCGTCTTCGTCAAGAGCGCCCTGACCGGGTCGTACAGGGTTTGCTAATGACGAGCGGTTCCCGGGTTCTGCCGGACTATCCTGCGAGAGTGCAACGCGTGGCGCTGCGTACTCTGTACGATGCTGGTGTCGATGTACAGGTGAATACCGTCTGGCACGACTCGCGCGACCAGGGTGGCGACTGGATTCTGTGGGCGACAGGAGCCCAGTCACATGCGTGGCAACGTGACCCGGCACGACGTGGCGCGCTGGCAGTGAGTGCCGAGGGTTATGTGCTAATTGATGCGCAACTGCGTTCAGTGTCGCACCCCAATATATTTGCCGTTGGTGATTGTGCGCAGTGGACGCCAGCACTGCCCAAGGCTGGTGTCTATGCGGTACGCATGGGGCCGGTGCTTAGCTACAACCTGCACGCTGCACTCAATGGCTCTTCTTTACGAAATTACCAGCCGCAACGACGGTTCCTGTCACTGCTGGCAACCGCTGATGGCCGGGCTATAGCCTCGCGCGGATGCTGGACTTGGTCGGGTCGCTGGGCCTGGTACCTGAAGAATGATATC
This sequence comes from Burkholderiales bacterium UBA4657, assembly GCA_002405475.1. GTDB lineage: Bacteria > Pseudomonadota > Gammaproteobacteria > Burkholderiales > Burkholderiaceae_E > UBA4657. Next base: position 9,942 of record DHLX01000020.1, read on the forward strand.
GACCGCCGCTTTATCCGGCGTTTCAGTGAGGCGGATTTATTTCCAAGACTAACTTAAGGACATGACTATGACTATCCTTCGACGATATTTTATGGGCAGCGCCCTGGCCGCTCTGTTGGTATCTTTGTGCCTGGCTCCGGTACAGGCGCAGGATACGGCATTGAAGCTCGGCGTCGGCATGTTCCAACCCGATCGCGAGAAAAATGATGCGACTTACCGGCCACTGGCGCAATACCTGGCCACCCGTCTGGGCCGCCCGGTGCAACTACGCACGGTGGACAGCTGGGAAGGTCTGGCCAAAAGCCTGGTGAATGGTGAGACCGACATTGCTTTAATGGGACCTTGGGGGTATGTGTTGGCTAACCATTTTGCAGAGGCGCAGGTGGTATCGACAATACTGTACCAGGGCAAGCCAGAATACTTTGCTTTAATTGTGACCCATCCTGACTCTGGGCTGGAATCAATTGCCGATCTGATTGGTGCCAAGGGTAAAGGCCGGACATTCGCTTTCGGTGATAAGGGCTCGACCTCGGGTTATCTGATACCGCGCCACTTTTTTATGCAGCAGGGTGTCGATCCCGAAAAGCATTTCTCACGTGTGGTCTATACCAAACATCAGGCTATTCAGACCCAGGTCAGTGCCGGTCAGCTGGACGCAGGCGCAGACTTTAATCGCAACCGTACCGCCATGATTGAGCAGGGCCTTATCAAGGCTGAACGCAGCAAGATAATCTGGCAATCGGCGCCATTGCCGAACGACGCATTTGCAGTGAGCGCCCGCCTGTTTAATGACAAGATATTTGTCAGGCGCTTGCAGCTTGCCCTGTCCGAGATCGGCCCGCTACTCAAGAGCCAGCCGCAGTTATTGCCCGCCAACTACACCGGCTTCGTGGC
>DHLX01000020.1:10947-11593 GCA_002405475.1 Burkholderiales bacterium UBA4657
CGCCAACTACACCGGCTTCGTGGCAACGGACAATGCCTTTTATAAACCAATCCGCGATGCCGGTCTGGCTACCGGACTGCTGCCACCGAAGTAGTGAGGCTACATGCGTACCCTATGCATTTCGATCTCAGGCTCCAGATTTTTTCGCGGTCGTCAGGGCTTCTTTACACTAGTGCTGGTCTATGCTGGACTGGTTCTGGCCTGTTTCTGGAGCCTGGCCGCCGCTGGTGATCTTTCTTTGGGACGCAACCCGTGGGAAAATCTGCAAAAATCGCTGGCTGAATTGGCTCACCCCAGCTTCCTTGATTTGTGGTGGGGGGCTGAACGACTTGAGTACCGCAGTGAAGACGGCACCTTGTTGCGGGTAGAAAACCGGCGCGAGGTCGAGGCTAATTTTATTGCTGCTCTTGGGCGTGCTACCTGGACCACGTTCCAGATTGCCACACTGGGTTCGTTGCTGGCTGCGGTACTGGCTCTGCCGCTGGGACTGCTTGCGGCGCGTANNCCTGCGAGCTCCCTGGTGGGCTGCCCGCTCGGCCTCTTCAGTTCTTGATGTCTGTCGTGCCATCCATACCTTGGTATTTGGTCTGGTGCTGGTAGGTATTGTCGGCTTGGGTCCTACAGCGGGTATTCTGGCCATTGCGCT
>DHLX01000020.1:11740-12096 GCA_002405475.1 Burkholderiales bacterium UBA4657
AGCGGGTATTCTGGCCATTGCGCTGCACTCCATGGGTACTTACGGCAAACTCTATGCCGAAAGTATTGAAACGCTGGATATGGGAGCCGTGGAGGCGGTGCGAGCCACCGGAGCATCACCGTCACAAGTCTTTTTCAGCGCAGTATGGCCCTCGGTGCTGCCGCAATTCGTGAGCAACCATCTCTATGTTTGGGAGTTCAATATTCGCGATTCGACAATCCTTGGTTTAATCGGAGCAGGTGGACTGGGCTTATTGATCTCGGAGGCCGTCTGGCTGTTTCAGTGGAGTCGCCTCGGGGCAGTCCTTCTGGTTGTCGTCGCAGTGGTTATGGTTTTCGATGCCGTGTCACGACGTA
>DHLX01000012.1:0-661 GCA_002405475.1 Burkholderiales bacterium UBA4657
CGGATCTGCATGGTTTTTTCTATAAATATGGTACCCGGCCCCGGAAACTCGGTGCCGAGTACGGTAGAAATGAGCGCGCCACACCACATGCCATGACCATTGACGCCGTGAAACTGGGTATGACTGGCGTAGTGTGGGTCGAGGTGTGCCGGGTTGGTATCACCTGAGACTGCCGCAAACGCGGCAATGTCCTGCTGCGTCAGGGTGCGAACGATTTGCGCCGACTGACCAATCTTCAGTTCGTCATAGGTGAAGTTTTCAATCATATCGTCGGGCAATGACATGGCAATTCGCCTTCATAGTGGGTTCATCAATAACCGACACTACTATGCCAGCAGCAGGGTGAGTACAGGTTGAACTGGATCAATCAACCCCGCGACTGCGATCTTGATGAAACTGTTGTTCAAAATCATGGAAACCTTTTTGTTCAATCGCCGCGCGCATCTCGCCCATCAGGTTGAGGTAATAATGCAGGTTGTGAATGGTATTCAGTCGCGCTCCCAGAATTTCATTGGCGCGGTCGAGGTGGTGCAAATAAGCGCGGGTAAAGTGGCGGCAGGTGTAGCACGCGCAAGTCTCATCTATGGGGCGCAGGTCATTTTTGTATTTGGCATTACGCAAGCGCAAGTCACCAAAGCGCGTGAACAAATGCCCGTTACGG
>DHLX01000012.1:816-117605 GCA_002405475.1 Burkholderiales bacterium UBA4657
CGTCGGCATCACGCAGTCGAACATATCCATGCCGGCTTTGACACTGGCGACCAGATCTTCTGGCGTGCCGACCCCCATCAGGTAACGCGGTTGTGCTACTGGCAGACGCGGCGCAATATGGTTCAGAATACGGCGCATGTCTTCCTTGGGCTCGCCGACACTCAGGCCGCCTACGGCATAGCCGTGAAAACCTATCTCTTGCAAACCCGCCAGCGATTCATCACGCAGAGCCTCATACATGCCCCCTTGTACGATGGCAAACAGGGCGTTGGGGTTTTGCAGCCGCTCAAACTCGTCCTTGGAACGACACGCCCAGCGTAAACTGAGGCGCATCGATTCGGCCGCCTGCGTTTCAGTCGCGGGGTAGGGTGTGCATTCATCAAATATCATGGCAATGTCAGAGTTGAGCACTTTTTGTATTTGCATCGACTCTTCCGGTCCCATGAATAATTTGTCGCCATTGACCGGCGAAGAAAATTTTACGCCCTGCTCGCTAATCTTGCGTAAAGCCCCCAGGCTCCAGACCTGAAATCCGCCTGAGTCAGTCAAAATGGGCTGCTGCCAGCCCATGAAGCGGTGCAGTCCACCGTGCGCCTGTATCACGTCTAGCCCTGGGCGCAGCCATAAATGAAAGGTATTGCCCAAAATAATCTGCGCGTCATTCTGGCGCAGTTCGTCGGGGTCTATGGCTTTCACGCTGCCATAAGTCCCTACCGGCATAAAGATCGGGGTTTCGACAATGCCATGATTCAGGGTAACGCGTCCGCGCCGCGCGGTGCCATCGGTCGCCAGCAATTCAAAATGCAAAGGGGTATTCACGCTTGTCGCTCCAGCAGCATGGCATCGCCATAACTGAAAAACCGATAGCCCTGTCGGATCGCCTGTTGATAGGCCTGCATGATGTTGTCATAGCCGGCAAATGCGCTGACCAGCATCATCAGGGTACTTTTGGGTAAATGAAAGTTGGTGATCAAGCGATCGACCGTTTGAAACTGGAAGCCTGGGGTAATGAAGATGTCGGTTTCGCCACTGCCCGCCTGTAAACGACCGCCAAGAGATGCTGCTTCCAGTGCGCGCAGGGACGTGGTGCCCACCGCAACGACGCGCCCTTGTGCTGCTTTGGCCTGTTCAACGGCGGCCACCGTTTCCGGGCTGATGCTATACCACTCGCTGTGCATTTTATGTTCGGAAATATTGTCGGTTTGTACCGGTAAAAAAGTACCCGCACCGACATGCAGGGTGAGAAATTGCAGCTGGATACCGCGCTGCTGTAGTTGTTGCAGCAGGGGTTCAGTGAAATGCAGCCCGGCAGTCGGGGCGGCGACAGCACCCGGGGTCTGGGCATAGACGGTCTGGTAACGCTGCTCGTCTTCTGCGGTGGCTTCACGCTCAATATAGGGCGGCAGTGGCAGGGTGCCATACTCGTCCAGCACCTGCCAAAGATTGTGGCTGAATTCCAGTTCATAAAAACGCTCGTCGCGCGCCATGACCTGAACCTCAATACCGGGGGCTATTTCCAGCCGTAGCCCGGGTTTGGGCGCGTGACTGGCTTTGAGCATGGCGGTGGCACGATAGTCGCTATGGACACGCTCAACCAGAATTTCGACCCGTCCGCCGGTGGGCTTGGCCGCAAACAGGCGTGCTTTCATGACCTTGGTGTTATTAAAGACCAACACATCGCCGGGTTCGAGCAGGTTCAGCACGTCGGGAAACTGCAGATCGGTGCGTTTCTGTCCCTGGACGTGCAGCAGCCGGCTTTGCTGGCGTTCAGGTGCCGGGTACTGGGCGATCAGCGCTTCAGGCAGTTCAAAATCAAAGTCGGCCAGGGTGTAGGTTTGGGGTGTCATCATGGGTGAAAAGCAGTCAGCTTAAGCGTATTTGGGCTTGGCAAAACAATCTGACATAATAGCGCGCTCAGCGCCCGTGCCCGGGTGGCGAAATAGGTAGACGCAGCAGATTCAAAATCTGCCGGTGGTAACACCATGCCGGTTCGATTCCGGCTCCGGGCACCATCACTTTGCGTTCTACTTTCCCCATGCCCGCTGTTATCGTCGGATCCTATCTGACACTGTGGGCTCGGGTACGATTTGGAATGCAGAAAGCCAAGCATCTACAGAGCATCGCGCCGGATGCCCCCGATGTTATGATCTGACGTGCAATCTTTTCAAGCTGAAAAGTGCATTTCGTTTGAAAGCAAGTTTATGCTGACTGTTGAGCAACTGCAATCGCTGCTATCCGACTTGGAATCAGATCGTATTGAGCGAACAATATCAACTCGTGATACCGACAAATTTGCCCAAGCCATTTGCGCATTTGCCAACGACTATCCGAACCATCGTCAACCTGGCTATCTAATCATCGGAGCGAATGATGACGGTTCGTTGGCCAGCTTATCGGTGACCGACCAATTATTGAAAGATCTTGCAGGCATTCGGTCGGATGGAAATATCTTGCCACCACCCGCCATGTCGGTCGGCAAAAGGGTGTTGCCAAGTGGGGAGGTTGCCGTAGTGGAGGTTCAGCCATCCAGTATCCCGCCGGTTCGATACAAGGGCAAAGTTTACATCCGAGTCGGGCCGCGTAAAGGAGTAGCCAATGAACAAGAGGAGCGGGTTCTGTCGGAACGGCGAGCAAGTTTGATCACGAGCTATGATGTCTACCCCGTGCGTGAATCCACAATCGCCGATCTGACGCTGCGACTATTTGAAGAATATCGAATGCAGGCGATTGATGCCGAAGTGATCGCCGAGAACCATCGAACCATTGAAGAGAAGCTGGCATCATTAAGGTGCTTTGATTTGCGTTCCAAGGCGCCCACCGTTGCCGGCATTCTTTTATTTGGCACTGATCCTCAGTTCTATCTACCTGGGGCATACGTCCAATTTATCAGGTTTCCCGGTGTCAACATGACTGAACGCCCTGATGACGAGCTACAGGTATGTGGAGACTTGCGCACCGTACTGGAAACGGTGCGCCAAAAGATTATTGCTCATAATCACACGACCGTGCTGAAGGGAGAGGGCTTTCGGGACAAATCCACTGCCGATTATCCAGAGTGGGCCTTGCGCGAGCTGTTTCACAACGCAGTAATGCACCGCGACTATCAGTCCCATACGCCGATTCGCTTTTACTGGTTTTCAGATCGTATCGAAATACAAAGTCCCGGCGGGCTTTATGGCGAGGTGACAAGAGAGACTCTTGACCGGCGCAATAGTTACCGTAATCCCGTACTCGCCGAGGCGCTGCGCTCGATGGATTATGTCAACCGCTACGGCTATGGCATACAGCGAGCTCAGGCGATGTTGCAAGCGAACGGGAACCCACCCGCCGAGTTTGAAATCGATGATAAGGTTTTTCTGGTCACCATTCGACGGAGACCCGCATGAAAACAATCGCCTTCTTCAACAACAAAGGTGGTGTCGGCAAAACCTCGCTGGTATATCACCTGGCATGGATGTTTGCTGAGTGCGGACTCAATGTATTGGCTATGGACCTCGATCCTCAAGCTAATCTGACCGCAATGTTCCTTGATGAAGATCGCCTGGAACAGCTCTGGTCCGACGACGATGACCACCCACTCACTGTCTTCGGTGCTATCCGCCCCATCCTTCGTGGCCTGGGCGACATCAGCCAGCCGCACGTCGAAAAGTTATCACCCAATTTGGGGTTGATTCCGGGCGACCTAGGCTTGTCGAGGTTTGAGGACAAGCTGTCTGACTCTTGGCCTCGATGCCATAACTATGACGAAGCTGCCTTTCGCACTATGACCGCATTTCACCGGCTGGCGCTGCAAGGTGGCCAGTGGGGAGCCGATGTGGCGCTGATTGACGTCGGGCCGAATTTGGGCGCGATCAACCGCGCGGCCCTGATCGCCTCCGACCAGGTGGTTGTTCCTCTTGGAGCTGACCTGTTTTCCTTGCAAGGCTTGAAAAACTTGGGGCCAACAATGCGTGAATGGCGATCAATTTGGCAAGAGCTTCTGCCCAAAGGGCCGAGCGACTTGGCGATGCCAAAAGGATTGATGGCACCTATGGGTTATGTTGTGAGCCAACATGGCATTCGGGAAACACGTACAGTCAAATCGTATCAGCGATGGGTGGCAAGAGTTCCGTTTGTCTATCGGACATCGGTGCTGGGTGAACATGCCGACTGTGTACCTGAACCCGAAAACGACCCGCACGCTCTTGCCATGTTGAAGCACTATCGTAGTTTGATGCCGATGGCGATGGACGCGCGTAAACCGATGTTCTCGCTCAGGTCAGCAGATGGCGCGATTGGTTCCCATATCGAAGCTGTGCGGACTTGCTATACCGATTTTTTGCAACTCGCACGGCGCATTGCTACGCAAGCCGATCTCAGTCTAGCAGAATACGATGTATGAGCCATGTTTTGCAACTCACCCCCGCTGGGCAGCTTCAGTGCAGCACTGACCCAGACGCACCAGCTTTGGCAGAATCTGTCGCGCAACGACTGGAAAGCGCTTTTTCCCGGGGTAGTGGCGTTGGCTTATTGTATTTGGGCGCAGCCGAAGTAAGCACAGCACTGCCAGCGCAGTGGGCTTTCTGGCGTGATTTTGCTACGAATTTTGTTACAACGCTAACTGCAACACAGCCCGGTGCAGAAATTGCCGTGGCGCCACCCGATGCATCAACACTCGAGACCTGGTGCCTAGATGCGCCTCCCATGACGGGAATTGAGTACCTGTCGGCAGAAATTTTTCTTTCGCTCTGGGTCGAGATGGAGATCGCAGTCAAAACCGAGCTGTCCACCTATAGCGACTCTCTATCGGCATTTCTCAAAGCGCAGCATCCTGGCTGGAACGTGGTGGGTCGCGTACACTTTAACCTAGCAGAAAATCGCAAGGATACAGAGTTCCCATTTGCATTTCTGGCAACTTACACATCACGACTATCAGCACATGGGGTAGCGCAACATTTGCCGTTATCACAGGCTCTGGCTGAATTTTCTAGTGACAAAAAAAAATCCCGGCTTCTATCCCTTCTTCTGCCCGTGCATGAGGCAGCCAAAGATTGCAAGTGGCTGGCCGAGATGGTGCAGGAAGGTGATCTTTATCACCCTTTGCGTTGGGGCGTCGATGAGGTGGTTCGATTTCTGAAAGATGTCCCTAGTCTGCAAAGTGCAGGCATCGTGGTTCGAATGCCTAAAACCTGGGGTTCTGACCGACCTCTGCGCCCCAAGGTGACTGCCACCCTGGGTAGTAAAAATCCCTCCCTGCTTGGCATGGATGCATTACTTGACTTCCGCATGGCCATAACCTTGGATGGGGAACCACTTTCTGCTGCCGAGATTCAGTCTTTACTGTCAGCAAGCTCAAGTTTGCAATGGATACGTGGCCAATGGGTGGAGGTGGATCGTGAGCGACTCTCTAACCTGATGAATCGTTTTAAGGATGTTGAAACAAAAGACGAGGGGGTATCGCTGGGACAAGCGATGCGTCTGCTTTCCGGCGCCACTCTGGATGGCATCACACCTGCAGATCCGCTATGGTCGGAGGTTGTTGCCGGTACTTGGCTGGCCGAATTATTGCAGGGCTTGCGCTCACCAGAGGGTCTGGCTGCCGTAGATCCGGGTTCAGAGTTGAAGGCTGAATTGCGGCCATACCAGCAAGCAGGGGTGCGCTGGCTGCATTTACTGGCGCGCTTGAACTTGGGTGCCTGCCTAGCCGATGACATGGGCCTAGGTAAAACCTTGCAAGTGTTGGCTTTGCTGCTAACGCTGAATCGAACCCGTCCTAGTCTGCTGGTAGCACCAGCCTCGCTCTTGGCGAATTGGCAGCAAGAGGCAGCACGCTTTACCCCTAGCCTGCGCTGCCTGATTGCGCATCCTTCTGCCATGAGCCAAGAGGAATTACAAGCGCTTGACGATCAGAGACTGTCAGGAGTGGATCTGGTCATCACCAGCTACGGTACATTGATGAGTTTGCCTGATTTGCAAGCCCTGCGCTGGCATCTGGTCATCGCGGATGAGGCCCAGGCTCTGAAAAATCCGCTGGCAAAACAGACCAAGGCGGTCAAGCAGATTCAGGCAGATGCACGAATTGCACTCACGGGTACGCCAGTTGAAAACCGTCTTTCCGATTTATGGTCGATTTTTGATTTCACTCATCCTGGCCTGTTGGGTTCATATAAGGTCTTTAGTCAACGCACCAAAGATATGGCGCACTGCGGCTCGCTGCGCACGCTGATTAAGCCTTATATTCTGCGCCGCATGAAGAGCGACAAACGCATCATTAGCGATTTACCTGATAAAACCGAACTGACAGCTTGGGTAAGCTTGAGCTCAACACAAACAGTTCTATATCAACAAGCTGTAGAGGATCTGGCAAGCAAACTAGAAAAAGTCGATGGTATCGAGCGTAAAGGATTGGTACTTTCGTTCCTGATGCGCTTCAAGCAGATCTGCAATCATCCATCACAATGGCTTGGCGATGGCGCATGGAACCCGGAGCATAGCGGTAAATTTTCACGATTGACAGAGATTTCTGAAGTCATTGCCGCCAAACAGGAAAAAATGCTGGTATTCACACAGTTCAAAGAGACGACGGCACCATTGGCGGCGTTTCTCGGCAAAATTTTCGGGCGAGAAGGTCTCATCTTGCATGGCAGCACAGCGGTCAGCAAGCGGCGCGAGCTGGTGCAGCGCTTTCAGGAAGACAAGGAATGTCCTTTTTTTGTTTTGTCACTGAAAGCCGGTGGCACCGGACTAAATTTAACGGCAGCCTCACATGTTGTTCATTTTGACCGCTGGTGGAATCCGGCGGTTGAAAATCAGGCGACTGACCGCGCCTGGCGAATTGGTCAGCACCGTAATGTACTGGCGCATAAATTTGTTTGTCGGGGTACTGTTGAAGAGCGCATTGAGCAGATGCTTCGTACCAAGCAACAACTGGCGAATGATATGCTGGAAGATGATTCTGAAATGAATTTGACCGAATTGAGCGACAAGGAATTGCTAGACTTGGTTCGACTCGATATACACTCCATGACGGAATGATGCATGACTTACGGCTACTGGAAACGCTATACCCCTGTCTCTGAAATACGGCTAAAGTCTGAAAAAGCTATTGCCAAAGCCACCAAGGCTTGCCGAGACATACAACCGGTTCGAGTGGCTGGAAGAACCATAGCCAGTACATTCTGGGGTAAATCTTGGTGTAAAAATCTTGAGGCCTACAGCGATTTCAGCAATCGCCTGCCCAGGGGGCGATCTTATTTGCGCAATGGCTCGGTCATCGATCTAAAAATAGAATCGGGGAAGGTGCTTGCCTTAGTGATGGGCTCCAGTCTTTATCAAGTCGAAATCGGAATTGCTCCAGTACGGGCCACTCGCTGGAAATCGCTCGTGAAGCAATGTACCGGTTCCATTGCTTCACTGGTGGACTTGTTGCAAGGAAAATTCTCAAAAACAGTCATGGAAAGTATGTGCCAACCTGAAAGTGGATTATTTCCAGCACCCAAAGATATTCATCTGAATTGTTCCTGTCCTGATTGGGCTGTCATGTGCAAGCACGTAGCGGCTGTGCTTTACGGTGTTGGCACAAGGCTGGATCAAGAGCCAGAGCTGTTGTTTACTCTGCGCCAGGTTAAGGCCAGTGATCTGGTGACCCAGGCTACTGAATTTTCTGCAACCAGATCTAAGAAGCCTGTACGTGCCAAAGTACTTGATCATTCTCTCTTGACGGATATTTTTGACCTAGAAATAGAGGGCGCTGAAGTTTCGAAAAAGAACAAAGCGTCCGCAAAAAAGCGGGCACTAGTACCAGCATCAACCGGCCGCAAGCTTTAAAAGTGTTTCAAGCCACTTTCTGCACCGGCACATGACCGCGGGTATGGGTCATGCGGTTATGTTCATCTACGAACACCAGTTTGGGTTGATGTTGTTCCACTTCGACTTCATTAAACTGCCCAAAAGCGGCGATGATGACAAGATCACCCACGCTAGCACGACGCGCCGCGCTGCCGTTGAGTGAAATGGTGCCGCTGCCGCGCTCGGCGCGAATGGCATAGGTGCTGAAGCGTTCGCCATTGTTAATGTTCCAGATATCGACGCGCTCGAATTCGCAAATGCCCGCCGCCTCGAGCAGGTTGTCATCAATGGCGCATGAACCTTCGTAGTGCAGCTCGCATTGCGTCACAGTGGCGCGATGAATTTTTCCGGTGAGCAATTGGCGCAACATAAGCACTCCTTAAATTTCCAGGTTATCAATGAGTCGGGTGGCGCCCAACTTTGCTGCCGCCAGCACCACCAGAGGTTCCCCCGCCGCCATTTGCTCGGCAGTGACGGCCTTGAGGTCCGAGCGACGTCGTATAGCGATATAGTCTGGCTTCCAGCCAGCCTGTTGCAACTGGTTGAGCGCGTCTTTTTCAATGGGCAAGACATTTTTTTCCCCTTGATGGATCCGCTCTTTGATGCTGTTGAGCAGTCGGTACAGACGCGGGGCTTCTGCGCGTTCGGCGCCGGACAAATAGCCATTACGCGAGGATAAGGCCAGGCCGTCCTCTGCACGCACCGTTTCGGCAGCAATGATCTCGACCGGCAGGGCAAATTGCCGTGCCATACGACGCACGATCATGAGTTGCTGATAATCTTTTTTGCCAAAAACAGCAGCGCGCGGCTGGACGCAGGCAAATAATTTGAGAACGACGGTACTGACACCCACAAAAAAGCCGGGTCTGAACTCGCCTTCGAGAATATCGGCCAGGTCGTGCGGCGGTGCCACCCGGTATTCCTGCGGTTCCGGGTACATGGCCTTTTCATCAGGAGCAAAGCAGACATAAACGCCTTCGCGTTCCAGCTTTTCGCAGTCGCTTTGCAAGGTGCGTGGGTACTTGTCGAAATCTTCGTTCGGGCCGAATTGCAGCCGGTTGACAAAAATACTGGCTACCACCGGGTCGCCGTGCTGACGCGCCAGACGCATTAAGCTGAGATGCCCTTCATGCAGATTACCCATGGTGGGCACAAAGGCGGCGCGTGTCTGGCCCGAGAGCTGGGCGCGCAGGTCTTCAATGGTGTGGACGATTTTCATTAAAAGCTGTGTTCTGGGCCGGGGAAAGTTCGTGATTTTACTGCGGCGCAATAAGTTTCGATGGCCGTTTGAATGTTACCCCCGGACTCAGCGAGGAAGTTTTTGACGAAGCGGGGCTTCATGCCTGGGAATACATTTAACATGTCGTGTAACACCAAGACTTGCCCGGAACACTGGTTGCCAGCACCGATACCGATAGTCGGGATAGTGAGCGCTTGCGTCATTTCGGCTGCTACGGGGGCGGGTACCATTTCCAGTACCAGCATGCTGGCACCGGCCTGCTGTAAAGCCAGGGCGTCGGTTTTGAGTTTTGTTACTTCTTCGGGTGTTTTACCCTGAACCCGGTAACCGCCTATGGTGTTCACCGATTGCGGCGTCAAACCCAGGTGGGCACACACCGGTATGCCGCGTTCTGTCATCTGGTGAATAACCGGCGCGAGCCAGGCTCCGCCTTCCAGTTTGACCATGTGGGCGCCTGCCTGCATGAGTTTGGCGGCATTGGTATAGGCGGCGTCACTACTGCCCTGATAAGTGCCAAATGGCATGTCGGCAATGATCCAGGCAGTTTTATTCCCGCGCGCAACGCAGCCGGTATGGTAGGCCATTTCATCGAGTTGAACCGGCAGGGTTGAAGCATGACCTTGTAATACCATGCCGAGAGAATCACCGACTAGCAGTACTTCGACACCTGCGCTATCGAGCAAGGCAGAAAAACTGGCATCGTAGCAAGTCAAGACTGTAATCGGTTCGTGGTTACGATGCAGTTCCATCAGCCGTGGAAGATGGACGGGTTTACGTGCGCTGGGGCGTGGGTCGTCAGGGTGTGCGCTCATGGTTTTCCTTATTCGGCCCGATTGAAATACTCGCGCTTGCCGCGCATGGTTTCAATGCGTTGCAGCAGCAAAGTGAAATCATCTTCAGAATCAATCGGGTTCAGGTGTTCTGTATTGATGACCAGCTGCGGCGCGTCGTCATAATCATGGATCAATTCGGTATAACTATGACATAACGCGCGCAGGTAATCCTCAGAGATAGCCGCTTCACTGGCAATCCCTCGCCGCGCCACACGCTCTATCAGAATATCAGGGCTTGCCATCAGAAAGATCACCAGATCCGGGGTGGCTGCCTGCGGACTCAGGCTGGAATAAATTTTTTGGTACAGGCCAAGTTCATCATCGTTCAAGGTTAATTGTGCAAACAGCGGATCTTTTTCAAGTAAAAAATCGCTTACCACTGGTCTGGCAAACAGGTCTGCTTGTGCCAGATCGCGCAATTGCTCGATCCGTTGAAACAAAAAAAACAATTGGGTTTGCAGGGCGTAGCGCCGGGAGTCGCGATAGAACTTTTCCAGAAACGGGTTTTGTTCCGGCGCTTCGAGCAATAAATCTGCCCTCAGTTTTTCAGAAAGTCGTCGTGCCAGCGTGGTTTTTCCGACGCCTATCGGGCCTTCAACAACCATGTGGCGTAGTTTGGCCAGTTCCATGAATCAAGTCCGAAAAATGAAGTAAACAGCCCCCAGCAAGCACAGAGCCGCCCACAAATAGTCCCACTTCAAGGGCTGATGCATATAAAAAACGGCGAACGGAATGAACACCGCTAATGTGATGACCTCTTGGGTAATCTTCAACTGCGCCAGAGAAAATACAGAATAACCCATACGGTTGGCAGGGACTTGCAGCATGTATTCAAAAAAGGCTATGCCCCAGCTGACCAGTGCTGCAATCCACCAGGGTTTGCTGCTCAATTCTTTCAAATGCGCATACCAGGCAAATGTCATGAAAATATTCGACAAAATTAACAGGACGATAAAACCAATAGTGGCTGTTGGAAAAAAAGAGATCATTCGGCAATATTTGTTCACATCTTGAAGGAAATGAATTATTCTCCTAGAAACTCGGACGGATACACCCTTAAAGCATAATGGACAATCGAGACAACCGGGGAAGAGACCATATTCTAAGTCTTCTGGCGCAGTACTTTGGTGCAACTGCGCCGTGGGTGCTGACCCAAGCAGAGCGACGCGCCAGTTCTCCGGAAGAGTTGCCCCTGCTTTTGGCTAATGCTTTACCCAATCAACAAAAGCGTGAGCAATTTTTGAGCCAGTTTAGCGCACTTGAGTCTAGTCTGGCGCTGCCCGAAGCTGGTGTAAATACAAGCGCAGCATTGAATGATGCGGTGGATACTTTACCCAGGCTGACTCTTTCGATTGCCGAGCGGCGTCTGATGGACTTTATCGGAGAACCCGGTCGTGATTGCGTAAAAAAAATGCAGCAGAAACCTATCAATGTGATTGATCTTTATACACGCCTGGCCTTACACATCACCAATCCGGAAGACCGGAAAAAATTTTTAGCCCTATGCCCTGGAAGGACACCCAATGCCTAACTTTAAACCGGTTATTTTGCCTGCCCTGCTCATGCCCGGGCTAGTTAATGCCAGTGCTGATGCCGCTGCGTCGACACTGACCGTGGACGCTGCCGATATCGCCTGGATGTTGATCGCGACAGTATTGGTTTTCCTGATGTGCATTCCGGGTCTGGCCCTGTTTTATACCGGACTGGTGCGTCTCAAAAATGCGATTGCCATGCAGATGCAGGTGCTGGTTTGCTTTGCTCTAGTACTTTTAGCATGGGTGGTTGCCGGCTATGCGCTGACTTTCTCTGATTTTCTGAATTTTTCTGAAATTGGCAGCAAACTTTTGATGCTGGGCGTGCCAGTCGATACGCTTTTCCCAGTGGGTGAGGGGCGTGCCATACCAACCTATCTGCATGTTCTGTTTCAGGGCGCTTTCGCTGCGATTACCTGCGCCATTGTGCTCGGTGCTATGGCCGAGCGCGCACGTTTTGCTGGCGTCATGGTCTTTATTCTGATCTGGTTGTTTTTTTCCTACGTACCGATTGCGCACATGGTTTGGCACCATTCGGCCGGACAGGATGGTTTGCTCGCGGGCTGGAAGGTACTCGACTATGCGGGAGGGCTGGTGGTGCACGTTAACGCCGGGGTGGCTGGTTTGTGTGCGGCCTACATGATAGACAAGCGTGCCGGTTTTGGTCGCAGCCCCCTGGCCCCACATTCATTAAGTACCGTTTTGACTGGCACCGCCCTTTTATGGATTGGCTGGACCGGATTCAATGCAGGCTCGGCGCTCGGGGCCAATTCTTTGGCTGCACTGGCTTTTATGAATACCTTTGTTGCCTCGTCTGCTGGTTGTCTGGTCTGGGTCATGGTGGATAAATTGCGGTATGGAAAGAGCACTGCCTTGGGAGCAGCCTCGGGAGCGCTTGCCGGACTGGTGGGTATCACCCCGGCAGCGGGTTACGTGGCGCCATGGGCCGCATTGGTCATGGGTGGACTGGCAGCATTCTTCAGTTTTTATGCGATTGGTATGGTCAAGCGCCGTTGGGGTATAGACGACGCACTTGACGTTTTTGCTATTCATGGGGTTTCGGGGCTGGTAGGCTCACTACTGGTAGGTGTTTTTGCTTTTACTGCATTGGGTGGCAATCAAAGCCTGCCACCTGACCTGGGTTTGACTCAGGCCTTGCTGGGTCAGGTGGGAGTGCAGGCCTTGTCTACCCTTGTTGCTATGGTTGTTTCGGCGCTTGCCACCTTTTTTGCCCTGTTTTGTGCCGATATCCTGACCAATCTGCGTTTAAGTGACGACGAGGAAGCTGCCGGCCTTGACTCAGTAGATCATGATGAAACCGCCTATAACTTCCTGAATGAATAAAGGCCAGTCATGACTGAACAAGCTGGTTTTCCCTTAAGAAAGATAGCGCGCTTGTGCTTTTTGGTGCACGGCAACCTCGGTATCAAGGTCGATTCAATACTGTTTGCCAGCAATGCCGAATATGCGCGTCAATGCCTGGCCTTGGTGCAAAGTTCCGGCCAAGCCAGTGAAGAACTTTTGACCTTGACACTCGAGTATGGTCTGTACCTGAATCAACAGGCTCCGGCGTCGGGACAAACACCAGCCAAACCGGACCAAAACCCGACACAACCCCCTGAGCCGCCCCCAAAAAAAGACTATAAATTCGGCCCTCGCGGCTAAGGCCAGCGCCGGGTTTTATATCAGGCTTAGTTCGGTGCGCTGGACCGCCTGAGCGCTAACCTGGCCTAGCCATTTGTCGATACTGCCCTCCAGACCTGGCACACTCAAACCAGGAGCAATTTCTGCCAATGGCTCGAGCACAAAGCGCCGTTGAGTCAGACGTGGGTGCGGCACGGTCAAGCCGGGTCGCTGGATCGTTACTTGGCCATAAGTCAGCAAATCCAGGTCAAGAGTACGTGGTGCATTTCGGGCGGGGCGTTCGCGTCCATATTGCTGTTCCAGTTGCAACAAGGCCTGCAATAATTGCTCGGCACTCTGGCTGGTGCGAATCATGAGTACGGCATTGAGGAAATCGGGCCCGTTGGCCTCATACGGAGCGCTACGGTATAAGTGCGAGGCCGCAACCAGCTCACAACCGGCAAACGCGCCCTGATTGCTGATAATGGTGCGTGTTGCAGTTTGCAGTGTGGTAGACGCTTGCCCCAGATTGGCACCCAAGCCGATGGCAGCTTGTAGCGGAGTGTTTGGGGCGGTCATGCTTCGCCAGAGCTAGCGGGCTTGGGTTTGCGCCGTCTTCGTTTTTTACCCATAGCGCTGGCAGGCCCGAGGGTTTTGGCCAGTTCAGCCACCATCTGGTCGCGTTCCTGTCCATCCACCTCGGCAAAGGTCGTCCACCAGTCGGCCAGACTTTGTGGCAGTTCACCGGCCTGGGCGCGCAGCAGCATGAAGTCATAACCGGCGCGGTAGCGTGGTTGTTCCAGTAGCCGGAAGGGCATGCGTCCCTGACGTTTTTCAAAGCGCGGTTGCAGCGCCCAGATTTCTTTCATGTCGGCAACAAAGCGCTTTTGTATCGCCAGGTTTTCGGTTTGTGTCAGCAACACTTCATCGGCGGCGCTAAACAGGGCCGGCATAAGATGCGCGCCCTGGCTGATGCGCTGGTCCCACAAGCGTTTGAATTGCGGCCAGAGTAGAGCTGCAAATAAAAAACCGGGTGAAGTCGGTTTGTCGGCTTTAACGCGGGCATCGGTATTTTCCAAGGCCAAACTGATGAAACGCTCACCTTCGGGTGAATCGAGTACGGTGTCCAGCAAGGGCAGCAGACCATGATGCAGACCTTCGGCGCGCAATTGTTTGATGACACCCATAGCATTGCCACAAAAAAATATTTTGAGTACTTCGTCAAACAGGCGCGCGTTTGGCACATTGGCAATCAGGTCGGCGCATTCGGCAATCGGTGCGCGTGTCGCGGCGTCCAGCGTAAAGCCCAGTTTTCCGGCAAAGCGTGCGGCGCGCAGCATGCGCACCGGGTCTTCGCGGTAGCGCGTCAATGGGTCACCAATGATGCGCAGGCGTCGTGCCTGGATATCGGCAACGCCATCATGATAGTCCCATACGGTTTGGTTCGCCGGGTTATAAAACAGGGCGTTAATCGTGAAGTCACGCCGTGCCGCGTCTTCATGTTGAGTGCCAAATACATTGTCACGCACCAGGCGTCCGGTTTCATCTACCGCGCGCGTCTGCGCTACGGGCTGGCCGCGCCGTTCCTGGCGTGACAGTTTCGCTGGGCTGCGCTCGTGCTGCTCGGCCTGCTGTTCAGTTTCATTCGGCTCGTCAGTAGTGGCTGTGCTGAGCGCCCGGAAGGTCGAGACTTCGACGATCTCACGGCCAAAGCCGACATGAACGATCTGAAAGCGCCGCCCAATAATGCGGGCGCGTCGAAATACGGCTTGTACCTGTTCTGGAGTGGCATTGGTGGCGACGTCAAAGTCTTTCGGCGTCTGCCCCAGCAGTAAATCACGGACTGCGCCGCCGACAATAAAAGCCTCGTAGCCCGCCTCCTGCAAGCCGCGTGTGACTTTGACCGCATAAGCGGGAATGGCACGACCATTGATGCCCAGGGCCGAGGCGGTATAGGTTTTGGGTGCCGGGTTCGCGCGGGTTTTACCAGCCTTGGCTGAAGCGCTTTTTTTTCTTCCCAGTAATTTTTCAATGAATTTTTTAATCATGCAAACAGATCCAATACCGGCCAGCCACGCTCCAGCGCGATCTGGCGCAAGGCGTTACCAGGGTTGACAGCGATAGGGGTACTGACTTTTTCCAGCAAGGGCAAGTCATTGGCCGAGTCGCTATAAAAAATACTTTGCTCAAAACTGTTCCAGTTGAGTCCTTGCTGTGCCAGCCAGGCCTCGGTACGTATGACCTTGCCGGCCTTGAATGAAGGCACTCCGGCTACCCGGCCGGTAAACCGACCCTCTATTTCTTCGGGTTCACTGGCAATCAGATGTTCCAAGCCAAAGGCCGTGGCAATCGGGCGCGTGACGAAGGCATTGGTGGCCGTGACCAGGGCGCATAAATCACCGGCGTGCAAGTGCTGGTTGACCAGAGCGCGTGCCTGTGCGCTGATGTGCGGGGTGATGACGTCGCGCATGAAGCCGGTATGCCATTCATCCAGTACGGTGCGCGTGTTGCCCGTCAAAGGCCCCAGCGCAAAATTGAGATATTCGTGAATGTCGAGCGTGCCCTGGTTGTATTGCTCGAAAAAGGCCTCATTCTTCAGTTGGTATTGCGTACCATCGACCTTGCCCAGGCGTACCAGGTATTGTCCCCATTCGTAATCTGAGTCGATTGGCAATAAGGTATGGTCAAGATCAAACAAAGCCAGATTCATGGTGCCAGAATTTCTTTCAATAAGGGTAAGGTTACCAGTCGTTTATTGACCAGCGAATAATGGTCTAGCGCATTCAGCAAGGCCATCAGCGAGCGCATATCGCGTGACCGATGGGTCAAAACATAGTCCAGCACTTCCTTATTCAGTGGCATGCTACGCGCCTGAGCCGCAGCTAATAGGGCCTGGCGTTTTTCTTCATCGCTCAAGGGCTGTAATTCGTATACCAGGCCGGCGCCAAGACGGGTACGCAAGTCTTCGCGTAGCGGTAACAGGCGTGGCGCACGATCACCGGTCACAACCAGTTGTGCGCCATCGAGCTTGGCCTGGTTGTAGGCATCAAATAACTGCTCTTGCGCGACTGCACTGAGTTTTTGTGCGTCATCGAAGCATAGCAGTTCCGGTACTGCGTTCAATAGATGAGTTTTTCCGGTACCGGGTGCACCCCAGAGATAGAGGATGGTAGGAAAGTCGCGATCACGCAAGCGCTGCACCAGCTCGGCATTTTTACCGACGACAAAATTTTCAAGGCTGGGCGCAGGCACGCCAAAATCAAAGGGTATTTGTTGCGCCAGCATCATTTTTGATAGAAATCACTGGCGAAATAGCGATCTCGTATATGACGCAAAGCTACCAGCAGCGCGGCTGAGGCGGGTAAGGCGACCAGCACGCCGACAAAGCCGAATAATTGTCCAAAGGCCATCAGTGCAAAAATGACGGCCAGCGGGTGCAATCCTATGCGTTCACCCACCAGGCGCGGGGTCAGAATAAAACTTTCTACCACTTGCCCGAGGCCATAAATGACTGCCACCGCGATGAAGCCATACCAGTTGCCGAATTCGAGCGCTGCAGACATCAGGGCCAGCAACAGGCCAAGCGCAAAACCAACATAAGGTATGAAAATCAGCAGGCCGGTGAGCAGCCCTATCGGTAACGCGGAATGGAAGCCTGCCAGTGCCAGCGCCGCGCTATAGTACACCGCCAGTACCAGCATGACCGAAATTTGACCACGTAAAAATTGCGCTAATACCTCGTCAATTTCGCGTGATAATTGCAGCACCTTCGGTTCCCAGGCGCGAGGCAGAAATGACCGTGTGCGGGTCAGGAGTTGCGACCAGTCGGTCAGTAAATAAAACAGTACTACCGGTACCAGCAAGGCAGTGCCGAGCAAACCCAATATGGCATTGGTACCTACCTTGATCGAATTCAGAATCGAGTTAGCCAGGCTTTGGTCGGCATTGATCAACTTCTCGCTGATCATGGCCCGCAAGCTGGTACTGTCGAGCTGGAAATCGGTACCAAGTCGGGCATTGATAGCGGGTAACATCTGATGGTTGAGCTTTTCGATCAGTAATGGCAGTTTTTGTTGCAGCAGGCTGGCCTCACGTTGCAGCACCGGCACCAGAATCAGCACCAGCAAGACCATGGCCAGTATCAAAGCGACAATAACGCTGCCGACAGCGATGTTGCGCGGTAATTTGTGCCGTACCAGCCACTCAACCGCCGGGTCGAGCATATAGGCCAGGACAGCAGCCAGAGCAAATGGCACCAGCACCGGGCCGAGCAGGTAAAGCAGCAGAATCAGCCCCAGGCCGACCCCGATCCATAGCAGTGTTTGTTTTTGTTGAGCTGTCATTTGTTACCATGCAAAGTTTGTGATTGTAACCAAGAGCGATGAAATGAAAACAGGACTATCTTACAAGGATGCGGGCGTTGACATCGACGCCGGGGACGCGCTGGTTGAGCGCATTAAGCCCATGGCAAAAAAAACCCTGCGCGAGGGGGTATTGGCGGGTATAGGCGGTTTTGGCGCCTTGTTTGAGGTGCCCAAGCGCTACAGGGAGCCGGTACTGGTATCGGGTACCGACGGCGTAGGCACTAAGCTGAAACTGGCTTTTGAAGTCAATAAACACGACACTGTGGGTCAGGATCTGGTCGCGATGTCGGTGAATGACATCCTGGTACAAGGTGCTGAGCCTTTGTTTTTTCTCGATTATTTCGCCTGCGGTCGGCTGGACGTAGAAACCGCTGCCGCCGTGGTGGGGGGAATAGCCCGGGGTTGCGAGTTATCGGGCTGTGCCTTGATTGGCGGTGAAACTGCGGAAATGCCCGGCATGTACCCGGCAGGGGAATATGATTTGGCCGGTTTCGCGGTGGGGGCGGTCGAAAAGTCACAAATCCTGACCGGACAGAGCATTCGCCCGGGAGATATCGTACTCGGTCTGGCCAGTTCCGGCCCGCATTCGAATGGCTATTCGCTGGTACGCAAGATTGTGGAGCGCTCTGGCGTGAATTTGCAGGCGGATGCTGGCACTGTACTGGGGGCGGACTATCAGGGCAGGCCGTTCGGTCATGTTTTGCTCGAGCCGACACGCATTTATGTCAAACCCCTGTTGGCGGCTTTGCAGGCCTTGCCTGGGGCCATCAAGGGGATGGCACACATTACCGGCGGCGGTCTGACTGAAAATGTACCGCGGGTACTGCCGGAATCGGTGATGGCGGTGATAGAGGCTAAAGCTTGGGCGCGACCTGCCGTATTTCAGTGGTTACAGCAGGAAGGTGGGGTAGCCGAAGCGGAAATGCATCGTACCTTTAACTGCGGTATAGGCATGGTGCTGGTTGTGGCGCCCGACCAAGTTCAGGCCGTGATCGGGCTTTTGTCTGCCGCTGGTGAGCAGGTGAGTCAGATTGGTCAGATACAGACACGCCAGGATACGCAGCCTGCTACGCTGGTGCAGTAGGGTAAAAAAGGGGGTGAGGTATGCGTTTCGTGGCGATAATGATGCTGGCAGCGCTAGGTCTGGTCGGCTGTGCCAGTACCCGCTCGGGCAACGAGGCGCAAACGGCGGCCAGCCAGCTCGATAGCATGACGCGGGCGGCCGACCGGATTGCCGATGACATCAAGAAACGCTGGGTGACGGTCGAAGCAGCCAAATCTGCGCCCCTGGTGCTTCAAATGCCTTTGAATGCCAGCGCCTCCGAGCGTGCCGTGGCTGAGCTGACGGCGACCAGCTATTTGGCTAAAGGCGGCAGTGTGGCGGTGCAATGCGGCGAACGTTGTCTGGAACTGAGTATTTCTGATATGGGCAGCCTGAGTATTTCCGATGAGCAGGGAGCCGCTTTGTCAGCGGGCGATCTGGTGCAGGTGGCCTCAAGCGCCAACCCCCTACTTGGTTCGATTACCCGGCGCTTTACCGCTAATACCAAGTCAAGAGCTATAGAAACCTTGCTTGTGAACGTGAGTTTGCGTGAGCAGCTACGCTATGTACAGCGCCAGCACTTTATTACCCCGCTGTCGCTGCCGGCTGACCCTGCCAATTCTCCGGTCGCACCCAAGCCGGGTTCATAAAAAGCATAGCGCGGCAGCGGCCGGGTTGATGAGCCGTACACCTACGTCTGGCTGGTTGCACTACTGCTCATTTTGCGTTGAATCGCGTCCCATACTTCAAGTTCCAGTGCTCGAGCGCTCTGCGCGTCATCGGGCAAGGTACGGATCCATATGTCGGCAGGCCATGATCGTAGCCAGGTCATCTGTCGTTTCGCCAGTTGCCGTGTCGCCGCGATAGCACGTTCACATAATTCTTCCAGGCTGGAAATTTTTCCATCCAGATAGTCCCAGGCCTGGCGGTAGCCGACAGCGCGCATCGCTGGCAGGTCAGCGTGCAGATCACCACGTGCGTGCAGTTGCGCTACCTCATCCAGAAAGCCGGCTGCCAGCATCTGTTCGAAGCGTTGCGCAATACGCGTGTGCAAAGCCGAACGATCATCCGGTAGCAGGGCAATTTTCAGCGTATTGAAATGGAGGGCTGGCGCTTTGTTCTCGCCATGAAAGTGGGATAAAGGTTTGCCGGTCAGCAGATATACTTCCAGCGCCCGTTGTATGCGCTGCGCGTCGCCGGGTTTTAAACGCGAGGCGCTGAGCGGATCAACCTGCTGCAAGCGTTGATGTAGCGCAGGCCAGCCGGTTTGCGCCGCTTCGGCCTCCAATTGTGCGCGTATTTCGGCGTTGGCACCGGGCATATCGTTCAGCCCTTCATTCAGCGCCTTGAAATAGAGCATGGTGCCGCCTACCAGCATTGGCAAGCGATTGCGCTGGTTAATGTCGGGAATAAGTGTTGTGGCATCGCGTACAAATTCTGCGGCAGAGTAGGCCTGAGCCGGATCGCGGATGTCAATAAGATGATGCGGTACCTGTTGTCGTTCCAGTACAGTGGGTTTGGCGCTGCCTATATCCATGCCGCGATAAACCAGGGCTGAATCGACAGACACTATTTCGATTGGTAGTCGTTGCGATAACGCCATAGCCAGGGCACTTTTGCCCGATGCTGTCGGGCCCATGAGATGTATAGCCAAATGGCCTATTGAAAAATTCACGATACAAAAAATGGCTGGACTGGAACACTTCTGTGACGACACACTCGAAACCGTATTTGATTCATGGTTTTTTCCCCAATTTGGCCGCACTTTGTTTGCGGCCTTTTTTTATCTGCCACGTAAAAACAGTTTATCCAGGTCCGAAAGCGCCAACTGTACCCAGGTAGGACGGCCGTGGTTACATTCATCAGCCCGCTCGGTGGCTTCCATCTGGCGCAATAGTGCGTTCATTTCTTCCAGGGTCAGACGACGATTGGCACGTACGGCGCTATGGCACGCCATAGTCGCCAACAGGTCATGTGCGCGCTGTTGCAGTACCTGGGTGCCGCCCACTTCGTGAATTTCACGCAAGACGTCTCGTGCCAATGCTGCGCTGTCAGCATCCTTTAGCAGTAGTGGGACAGCCCTCACTGCCAAAGAGGTGGGCGCGGCCTGGCTGATTTCAAAGCCCAGTTGTGTCAGCGCCTGTTTTTCTTCCAGTGCCGTACCGATTTCTACCTCACTGGCATTGAACACGACAGGAATCAATAGGGGCTGGCTTTCAATATGGCGTACCAGACCTTGCTTGAGTTGTTCATAGACAATACGTTCATGCGCTGCATGCATGTCAACCAGCACCAGACCTTGTGTATTCTGTGCCAGAACATAGACACCATGTAATTGTCCCAGAGCATAACCGAGTGGATGTTCAGTGCGGGTGGCGGGCGCGGGTATCGAAGTATTGCGGGCTGAAGCTGGCGCGCTAGCCGCCCAGGCCAGATAAGCCGGTGGTGCCTGTTCCAGACCAGCCTCGGAAGCGGCGAAAGATCGGGGCGTATTGGTTTCCTGACTCCAGAGCAGACGCGACTGTTGTAGTGTCGGTGCTGTCTGCAACCAGCTGACGCTGTTGTCGCTGGGCGTGGTTTTTTCGTACTGCCCGGCAGTACCTGCCAGCGCTCGCTGTACTGCATGAAAAACAAACTGATGGATACTACGCGAATCACGAAACCGGACTTCGGTTTTTGCCGGATGCACATTGACATCTACTGCGCCTGGGTCAAGACGTAAAGCCAGGACATAGGCCGGCTGACGTTCACCATGCAATACGTCGGCATAGGCGGCACGCACCGCGTGTGCCAGCAGCTTGTCGCGTACATAACGGCCATTGACATAAAAGAACTGTGCGTCAGCCCGCGCCCGTGCGGCGGTGGGATGTGTTACCAGGCCGCTTAGTTGTACTTCACCAGCCTGTACTTCCAGTGCTAGTGATGACTCGGCAAACTCTTCACCTAGTACTGCGACAATCCGACGCGAAAAATCAGATGCTGGCCATTGCGCCAAAGCCTTGCCGTTATGCCAGACCTGAAAACTCACCTCCGGATGACCCAGCGCCAGACGCTTGATGACGTCAAAGCAGTGTCCCCATTCTGTGGTTTCGGTTTTAAGAAATTTTCGTCGCGCTGGCGTGGAAAAATACAAATCGGCAACCTCGACCAGGGTACCGGTGTCGGCCAGCCCGGCATGTGCTGCCGGTAGTAGCGACAGACTGCCGTGATGGTTATGAATCTGAGTCGCTTGTCCACTTTTACTTCGGCGTGTTGTCAGCGCCAGATTGGCGACTGAAGCAATGGATGCCAGGGCTTCGCCGCGAAAGCCTAGTGACGCCACACTTTCCAGTTCTTGCAGCGAATGTATTTTTGAGGTGGCGTGACGTGTCAGTGCTAGCGGTAAGTCGTCAGCGTCAATACCGTGGCCGTCATCGCTGATGCTAATGCGTTTGACGCCGCCTTGCTCCAGCCGGATCAGTAACTGGGTCGCACCGGCATCGAGCGCATTTTCCAGCAATTCCTTGACGACTGAAGCTGGACGCTCTACCACTTCACCTGCGGCGATTTGTGAGATCAAGACATCGGGCAGGGCCTGAATGCGGCGTGGTTCGGCAGACATACCGACATTATAGAAGCTAGACGGAGTACGATGAAATGTGGCACGGTAGATGCGGTACGATGTGATCCATGGATGTTTTGCTGACTCTGCTCGATTTCGTTTTGCACCTGGACCAATATGTGGCAGCGTTCTGGATGCAATACGGATTCTGGCTTTATATTCTGGTGTTCGTCATCGTCTTTTCCGAGACCGGGTTGGTTATTATGCCGTGGTTACCGGGCGATTCCCTGCTTTTTGTACTCGGAGCCCTGGCCGCGGCTGATGGGCCGCATCTGGGTGTTCTGTTGTTTTTGTTGTGGCTGGCGGCCGTGCTGGGCAATACCAGTAATTACTGGATTGGCCGCGCCATAGGGCCACGCGCTTTTCACTATGAAGGTTCACGTTTTTTTTCACGTGAGACCTTGCTGAAAACCCATGCTTTCTACGAAAAACATGGTGCCTTGGTCATTACGGTTTCGCGCTTCTTGCCTCTGATACGGACTTTCGCCCCTTTTGTGGCCGGAGTCGGCGCCATGCCACATGGCAAATTTCAGTGTTACTCAATAGCCGGAGGTGGGCTATGGGTTCTGGTGTTTGTTTTGGCGGGCTACTTTTTTGGCCAGATACCATTGGTCAAGGAAAATCTGCCCCTGGTGATTGTAGGCGTGATTCTGATTTCGTTTCTGCCGCTGGTGGTAGATTTCGTGGTGGGCGCCTGGCGTAAACGTACCGGCTAAATCAGCCTTAGAGTTGCGGGGCTGCTGAGTCCAGAGTGCTGGCGACATCTTTCGCAATAGCTTCCGGCTTCGTGGTGGGGGCATAGCGCTTGAGTACCTGGCCATGACGGTCTATCAGAAATTTGGTGAAATTCCATTTGATCGCTTCGGTTCCGAGTACGCCGCGTTTTTGTTTGACCAGGAATTGATATAGCGGATGTGCCTTAGCACCGTTGACGTCAATCTTTTCAAACACCGGAAATGTCACCCCGTACTGACGTTCACAAAACTGGGCAATTTCTTCGGCATTGCCCGGCTCCTGGGCACCGAACTGGTTACAGGGGAAAGCCAATACCGAAAAACCGCGAGCGTGAAACTGGTCGTGCAAAGCCTGTAACCCAGCGTATTGCGGTGTGAATCCACACTGGCTGGCGACATTCACGACCAGCGTCACCTGTCCTGCATAGTCTTTCAAATCAACGGCTTGGCCTAGCAGGGTATGAATATGAAAATCGTAGGCAGATGTCATGGCTAGATCACATTCAATTGGTTGATGCGCTGGGTCATGTCGGCAGCATTCTGGGCCGTTTTTGAATTGAGCTTGATATTCAGGCGCAAGTCATTGACCGAATCGGCATTGCGCAGCGCATCTTCATAACTGATCAGCCCTTCTTCATACAGATCAAACAGTGCCTGGTCAAACGTCTGCATGCCTATTTCGCGGCTACGTTTCATCACTTCCTTGATTTCGGATACCGCGCCTTTGAAAATCAGATCCGAAATCAGCGGCGAGTTGAGCAGGATTTCCACCGCCGGGACGCGGCCGCGTGTGGTTTTGAGGGCGATCAGTCGTTGCGAAATGATGGCTCTCAGATTGAGTGACAAATCTATCAACAACTGTTGCCGCCGTTCTTCTGGAAAGAAATTGACAATCCGATCTAGCGCCTGATTGGCACTATTCGAATGCAGGGTTGCCATGCACAAGTGGCCCGTTTCGGCGAACGTGACTGCCTGCTCCATGGTTTCGCGGTCACGTATCTCACCAATCTGGATCACGTCGGGTGCCTGACGCAGAGTATTTTTCAGTGCAGCTTCCCAGCTTTCGGTATCTATGCCGACTTCGCGCTGGGTGATGATGCAATTACGGTGTTCATGTACATATTCAATCGGATCTTCGATGGTAATGATATGGCCATGACTGTTTTCATTACGCCACCCGACCATGGCGGCCAGCGAAGAACTTTTACCCGAGCCGGTGGCGCCCACCATAATGACCAGCCCGCGCTTGCTCATGGCGACATCTTTCAGCACAGGCGGCAGTTGCAGTTCTTCTATAATGGGAATGCGGGTATTGATGGTGCGCAGCACCAACCCGACTTTACCTTGCTGTATGAAGGCATTGACACGGAAGCGCCCTATACCAGTAGGTGCAATCGCAAAATTACATTCCTTGCTGGCTTCGAATTGCGAGGCCTGCTTGTCGTTCATGATGGCTCGTGCCAGCTCTATGGTGTGCTGCGGTGTCAACGCCTGATTCGACACCGGCTGCATGCGCCCATCGATTTTGAAAGCAGGCGGAAAGTCCGACGTCAAAAAAAGATCGGAACCATTTTTGCTGACCAGCAATTTGAGCAGGTTATGTACAAAATCGACAGCTTGTGCGCGTTCCATAAGGCTAGACTCCTGCTATCCGGGGAAATTTTCCTTGTTTTGCGCATAATTGCGCGCCTCACCACCCGACACCACATTGCGCCGGACCAGATCGAGCAGACATTGATCGAGTGTCTGCATACCCATATTCTGTCCGGTCTGTATGGCTGAATACATCTGTGCCACCTTGTTTTCCCGTATCAGGTTACGTATGGCCGGAGTACCCACCATGATTTCATGGGCGGCGACGCGACCGGCTCCATCTTTGGTTTTGAGCAAAGATTGCGAAATGACCGCCCGCAAGGACTCAGATAGCATGGTCCGTACCATGTCTTTTTCTGCGGCAGGGAAGACGTCAACGATACGGTCAATGGTTTTGGCCGCACCCGAGGTATGCAAGGTGCCAAAGACTAGGTGGCCGGTTTCAGCGGCCGTCAGAGCCAGGCGTATGGTTTCCAGGTCGCGCAATTCACCGACCAGAATGACGTCCGGGTCTTCGCGCAGTGCCGAGCGCAGGGCATTATTGAAACTCAGGGTATGGGGACCCAGCTCGCGCTGGTTAATC
The DNA here is from genome assembly GCA_002405475.1 of Burkholderiales bacterium UBA4657. Lineage (GTDB taxonomy): Bacteria > Pseudomonadota > Gammaproteobacteria > Burkholderiales > Burkholderiaceae_E > UBA4657. Next base: position 25,789 of record DHLX01000012.1, read on the forward strand.
AGACATTTTTTTGGGTCATGGACAAATTCAATCGGGTCTTCCACGGTCAAAATGTGCGAATACTGGTTTTCATTGATATGGTTCATCATGGCCGCCAGGGTGGTCGATTTGCCGGAACCGGTTGGCCCGGTCACCAGTACAATGCCGCGCGGCTGCATTGCCAGCTCAGTGAAGACCTTGGGAGCGTTTAATTCTTCCAGTGATAATACCTTGCTGGGAATGGTACGCAGTACGGCAGCGGCACCGCGTTCCTGAATGAAAGCATTGACACGAAAGCGTGACAGGCCCGGTATTGCAAAAGAAAAATCGCACTCCAGATTTTCTTCGTAGGCCTTGCGTTGCGAGTCATTCATGATGTCATAAATCATTCCATGAACATCTTTGTGCTCCATGGGCGGCAGATTAATGCGACGAACATCGCCGTGTACCCGTATCATGGGCGGCAGGCCGGAGGATAAATGCAGGTCGGAAGCCTTGTTTTTGACGGCGAAGGTCAGCAGTTCGGAAATGTCCATAGAGATAGAATCACAAGAATTAAAGAAACGTCTGATTATGTCTTCGATCTCTGATAACTGGCAAGCGACTCTTTCACGGGTTCGGCTCGCCGCCCAAAATGCAGGTCGAGCGCCGGATTCGGTCAAGGTACTTGCAGTGAGCAAAACTTTTACTTTGCCAGCGCTGATGGAGGCGGCAGCAGCCGGAGCGACGGCTTTCGGTGAGAATTACGTTCAGGAAGCAATTGCCAAGATAGACGCCTGGCGTGAACAGGGGCAGGCACGTTTTCCCGGCGTGGAATGGCATTTCATCGGCCCATTACAAAGTAACAAGACGCGCCTGGTGGCGGAGTATTTCGATTGGGTACACACGGTTGATCGGCTGAAAATCGCTGAACGTTTATCCAGTCAGCGCCCTGCGCATCTGCCAGCCTTGCAAGTTTGTTTGCAGGTCAACATCAGCGGCGAGGCCACTAAAAGCGGAGCCTTGCCTGAGCAGACCGTGACACTGGCGCAACAAGTAGTAGCCTTGCCAAGACTCCAGTTGCGCGGTTTGATGGCCATACCCGAGCCGGAGCCCGATTTTGTTCGTCAGCGCACCGCTTTTGCTGCTACGCGACATTTATGGCAAGAATGCCAGCAAGCAGGCTTGCCGCTGGACACCTTGTCGATGGGCATGAGCGCCGATCTGGAGGCCGCGATTGCTGAAGGCGCGACGATAGTCAGGGTCGGAACCGCCATTTTTGGGCGGCGTACCGGCTAAAAATGAATCTCTGATGAATTTTTCACTTCTTCCATGACGGCATAGGTGCGTGTCTCGTTCACGCCGGGTAATTGCAGCAAAACCGAACCCAGAAAATCACGATATGACTGCATGTTGGCAACACGGGTTTTGATCAGATAATCGAATCCCCCTGCCACCAGGTGACATTCCATAATTTCCGGGCGATCCTTGACGGCCGCCTTGAAAGCTTCAAACACGTCGGGTTTGATACGGTTCAGGGTTACTTCGACGAAGACCAGCATGCCGGCGTCAAGCAAGTGAGGATTGAGCTGCGCATGGTAGCCCTCGATATATCCGTCCCGGGTCAGCCTTTTGACCCGTTCCATCACAGCGGTGGGTGATAAGTGAACGGCTTCGGCCAATTTCAAATTGGAAATACGGCCATCAGACTGCAAGATATGCAGAATACGCCGATCCAGCCGGTCAATCTCTGTTCGCATAGAATCATCCGTGTTAGTGAAATACTCTAAAAAAAGCTTCTAATATAGTGATTTTAATTGGGTAAATCACTATATCTTTGCAATCCATTCATAACAATCATTCATTTATTCATAGATAACATGTCAGGTACTGGATTGGCTTACTGCTCCCATCCTATTTCATCAGAGTCCGAGTGCGCCAGCCATAGACTGACCGAACTGAAGGCACGCCTGGACTGGCCCGAGGCACAGGCGTTGGCGCGGCAATGGGTAGAGCAGGTGCGTAGCCATCCAGCCCCGTTCTGGGCACTGGAATCCTTGCTCAAGGAATACCCTATTTCCAGTGCCGAGGGACTGGCCTTGATGCGCCTGGCCGAGGCTTTGTTGCGGGTACCTGACACTGACACTGCTATCGCCCTGACATCAGATCAACTGGGTCGCGCCGACTTTGAAGCAAGCGATGGTCTGCTTGCCAGTGTTTCGGCAGGTGCGATTGCTTTATCAAAGAAATTTTTGCCCGACACCTCTGAAACGACTGAAATGGCACCGGTCTGGGATCGAGCCTCGCTGATACAGCGTTTCGGTGCCAAAACCGTGGTGGCCGCAACCATTCGTGCCATACGACTGCTAGGTCAGCAGTTTGTATTGGGACGCGACATTGAAGAAGCCATGGCGCACGCCAATGATCAGCGCAGCCAGCGCGCATCACTGGTCTTTTCCTACGACATGCTGGGCGAGGGCGCACGCACCGAGCTAGACGCTGAACGCTATCTGACCGCTTATCGTCATGCCATTGAATACCTGGGGCAAACGCAGCCAGCCGGCGAACCCGAGCGCAGTAATGGCATATCGATCAAGTTATCGGCGCTATTCTCACGCTATGAAGAGGCACAGCGAGAGCGTGTGTTCAAGATACTGACGCCGCGTGTACAGAGCCTCATGCAACTGGCGGCACACCACAACCTGAATCTGACCATCGACGCCGAAGAAAGTGAGCGTCTGGAACTGTCCCTGTCCTTGTTTGATCACTGGTTGTCGCTGCTACCCGCCGGCTGGAAAGGCTTCGGTCTGGCGGTACAGGCTTATCAATACCGCGCCGCCGAGGTCGTAGGCGTGGTCTCAGACCTGGCGCGACAGCATCAGCGCCGTCTCATGGTACGTCTGGTCAAGGGCGCTTATTGGGATGCCGAAATCAAGCGCGCCCAGGAAATGGGCTTGCCCGGTTATCCGGTCTATACCCACAAGCACCATACCGATATTTCCTATCTGGCTTGTGCCGCACGTTTGCTCGATGCTGCCCCGCACGTCTATCCGCAATTTGCCACGCATAACGCCGGTACCATTGCGGCGGTCCTGCAAATGGCGCGTGCTGCGGGTACAGAATTTGAGATGCAGCGCCTGCATGGTATGGGCGAGGGGGTATACCGCGAGGTATTGAAAGATAAAACGATTCGTTGCCGGGTCTATGCTCCCGTCGGCGAACATCGCGATTTGCTGGCGTATCTGGTGCGGCGCCTGCTCGAGAATGGTGCCAACTCATCTTTCGTGCATCAACTGGCTGATGAAACTATAGGCATGGAGGCGCTGTTGCGCTCGCCCTTACACGTCAGCCCGCAGCCAGCCTTGCCCGCCCCCACAGATTTATACGGTGCGACCCGAAAAAACTCCAGCGGCATGGATTTAACAGTGGCAACCGAGCGCGACACTCTGCAACAGGCCTGGGGGGCAGGCCGATTGCCCCCAGTACCCGAGGCGACCCTGGACACCGTGGCACAGGCCATGCAGCACTTGCGTCAGGGTTTTACGCGCTGGAACACCACCCCGGTTCAGCAGCGCGCACAAGTATTACGCAAAGCGGCTGACGCACTCGAACAACGCCTGCCCCAATTTTGTGCCTTGCTGGTCAAAGAGGCCGGGAAGACCTGGGGCGATGCTGTTGCCGAAGTGCGCGAAGCAGTAGACTTCTGTCGTTACTATGCCGACGAAGCCGAGCGTATCGCGCAGCCCCACACTCTGCCCGGCCCAACCGGTGAATCGAACACTTTGTCTCTGCACGGGCGCGGCGTCTGGGTCTGCATCAGTCCGTGGAATTTTCCCCTGGCCATTTTTTGTGGCCAGATTGCTGCGGCACTGGTCATGGGTAATACCGTGGCGGCCAAGCCGGCAGAACAAACCCCGGCGCTGGCGCAAGAACTGGTACACCTTTTGCGTGAATGCGGTATGCCCGACAACGCATTGCAGCTTTTACACGGCCCCGGAGAAACCATAGGCGCGGCCCTGGTGGCTCACCCTGACTGCGCCGGCGTGGCTTTTACTGGCTCGACCGAGGTGGCGAAACACATTGGCCGAGCCCTGGCCACCAAACCTGGGCCCATCGTGCCCTTGATTGCCGAAACCGGCGGTATCAATGCCATGATCGTGGACTCGACCGCACTGCCGGAACAGGTGGTCGATGCAGTCATTGCCAGCAGCTTCCGCTCGGCCGGGCAACGCTGTTCAGCGTTGCGCTTATTGTGTTTACAGGAAGATATTGCCGATAGCGTCCTGACCATGCTGGCGGGCGCCATGCAGGAGCTGGTGGTAGGAGACCCCGCCGATTATGCGACCGATGTTGGCCCGGTTATTGATGCTGAAGCTCAAAAAAAATTGCAGCAACAGATTCAGGTTTTGGCGCAGTCGGCGCGCCTGGTGGCGCGCACCCCGCTACCAGATGCTGCCCCCGCTTTGTGCGTCGCCCCGGTCTGCTATGAAATTGCCCAGGTCTCGGACTGTTATGAAGAAGTGTTCGGGCCGGTACTGCAAGTCGTGCGCTGGCAGGCTTCGCAACTCGACCAGCTGATGGATGACATCAACCGCCTGGGTTATGGGCTGACCCTGGGTATTCAGACCCGCATCGACAGCCGTGCCCGTTACATCGCGGCGCGCGCCCGCGTTGGCAATATTTATGTGAATCGAAACATGGTTGGCGCTGTCGTAGGCGTACAACCTTTTGGCGGTGAGGGCTTATCAGGGACGGGGCCGAAGGCCGGTGGACCTCATTATCTGCTACGCTTTGCTGCTGAACAAACCCTGACGGTGAATACGGCAGCTGCAGGCGGCAATGCGGCTCTACTAGCGGGTACTCAACCGGATGACGACCCGGGTTCTGAAGTGAATAACTAAAACAGGAGCATCATGGACGTATTGCTGCAACAGATTTTGAATGGGGTCGTGCTGGGTAGTATTTATGCCCTGATCGCACTGGGCTATACCATGGTGTATGGTATTTTGCAGCTCATCAATTTTGCTCATGGCGATGTTTTGATGGTCGGGGCGCTGACCGCCTATACCGTAGTGACTCTGCTGAATCATGTGGCGCCCGATTTATATGGCCCGGTGAAATTGGTTATTGGCCTGATTGTTGCCATGCCGGTCTGCATGCTGCTCAATGTGGCCATTGAGCGTGTCGCGTACCGGCCATTACGCAACGCGCCGCGTCTTGCGCCCTTGATTACCGCGATCGGCGTCTCGATAATCTTACAAACCCTGGCCATGATTATCTGGGGTCGTAGCTACAAGGTATTTCCGCCACTACTGCCGACCGAACCGATTGAGATTGGCAACGCCATCATCACACCGACGCAACTCATCATTATTGTGACTTCCATTGTGGTGATGCTGGCTCTGGTGCTGCTCATTAACCGCAGCAAGCTGGGGCGTGCCATGCGTGCTACCGCAGAAAACCCCAAAGTGGCCGGACTCATGGGAGTGGATGCCAACAAAGTCATTGTGGCCACTTTTGCCATTGGTGCTGCGCTGGCGGCTCTGGCCGGTGTCATGATCGCCGCCAATTATTCGATTGCTCATTTCTACATGGGTTTTATGCCGGGATTGAAGGCGTTTACCGCAGCGGTACTCGGTGGCATCGGCAATATCTACGGCGCCATGGTGGGTGGCATGCTGCTCGGGCTCATTGAAGCGCTGGGGGCGGGCTACATTGGCGACCTGACTGGCGGCGTGCTCGGTAGTCATTACCAGGATATCTTTGCTTTCGTTGTATTGATTGTGGTGCTCATCTTCCGGCCTCAGGGCATTATGGGTGAGCGCGTCGCCGACCGGGCCTGATCCAGGAAATTGTCACTATGATCCAATTATTCTTTCCGCAATTCAAAGACAGCCCCAGGGCAGCACTGATCGCCACGGTCTTACTGGCGATTACTTTGGCGATTCTGCCTTTTGTCGCGGGCGCGGCAGGCAATGCCTGGGTACGTATTATCGACTTTGCCCTGCTCTACATCCTGCTGGCTCTGGGGCTTAATATTGTCATCGGCTTTGCCGGTCTGCTCGATCTGGGCTACATCGCTTTCTATGCGGTGGGTGCCTATATGTACGCCCTGCTGGCTTCATCGCATCTGACCGATAATTTTCCAGCGCTGGCACAACTCTTTCCCGACGGTTTCCATAGTTCTATCTGGCTGGTCATACCGCTGGGCGCTGGTTTGGCGGCACTGGCCGGGGTACTGCTGGGCTTTCCAGTTTTACGCTTACGTGGCGACTATCTTGCAATTGTCACTTTGGGCTTCGGTGAAATCATCCGTATCTTCATGTTGAATCTGAATGCCCCGGTCAATATTACTAATGGCCCCCAGGGTATTAACATGATCGATTCGGTCAAGATTCTCGGTTTCGATCTTGGGCGGTCACATGAAATTTTCGGTATTGTCATTCCTTCCCTGTATTGGTATTACTACCTCTTTTTAGGGCTGGTCATTCTTAGCATTCTCTTTTGCATACGCTTGCAGAATTCGCGCATAGGTCGTGCCTGGATGGCATTGCGCGAAGATGAAATTGCCGCCAAGGCCATGGGCATCAACACGCGCAACATCAAGCTGCTGGCGTTTGCCATGGGCGCGACTTTTGGTGGTGTGGCCGGTGCCATGTTCGCCGCGTTCCAGGGCTTTATCTCGCCCGAATCTTTTTCCTTGCACGAGTCCATCATCGTACTGGCCATGGTGGTTCTGGGTGGCATGGGTCATATTCCTGGAGTAGTGCTGGGGGCAATATTGCTGGCCGGTTTTCCCGAGTTTTTGCGCCATACTGCGGGCCCGGTACAAGACTTTTTGTTTGGTAAAGAACTCATTGCCCCGGAAATCTTGCGTATGCTGGTCTATGGTCTGGCCATGGTGCTGGTCATGCTCTACCGTCCGAAAGGCTTGTGGCCAGCGCCTGAACACGGCGTTAATCCGGTGGGTAAAAGTGCTGATGCGGGGGCGCGGGTATGAGCGACCTGTTATTAAAAGTCAGCGGAGTCAATAAACGTTTTGGTGGTTTGCAGGCGCTGTCTGCGGTGGGTATTGAAATTCATCGCGGTCAGATTTATGGCCTGATTGGGCCCAATGGCGCAGGCAAAACGACGTTTTTCAACGTTATCACCGGCTTATATACCCCCGACAGCGGCAGTTTTGAACTCGACCATGAACCCTATCAACCCACGGCAGTGCATCAGGTCGCCAAAGCCGGTATTGCCCGCACCTTCCAGAACATACGCCTGTTTCCTGACATGACAGCGCTGGAAAACGTCATGGTCGGGCGCCACGTTCGCACTCATTCCGGGGTACTGGGCGCGGTGCTCAAAACCCGTGGCGAGCGTGCCGAAGAAATGGCCATCCGTGAGCGCGCGCTGGAACTGCTCGAATACGTCGGCATTCCGCAATATGCCAATTTTCAGGCGCGTACTCTGTCCTATGGCGATCAGCGCCGCCTCGAAATTGCCCGTGCGCTGGCGACCGAGCCCAAGCTGTTGGCACTGGATGAACCCGCGGCTGGCATGAATGCTACCGAGAAAGTGCAACTGCGAGGCTTGCTGGAAAAAATACGGCACGAGGGCAAAACCATTTTATTGATCGAGCACGATGTCAAGCTGGTCATGGGTTTATGTGACCGAGTGACAGTACTGGACTATGGCAAGGTGATTGCGGAGGGCGTACCCGCAGAGGTACAGAAAAATGCTGCAGTGATTGAAGCTTATTTGGGAGGGGCACACGCATGACGACGACACCCATTCTTAAAATTTCCGGACTTAAGGTGGCTTATGGCGGGATACAGGCTGTCAAGGGCATCGACCTGGAAGTACGTGCCAATGAGCTGGTCACCCTGATTGGTGCCAATGGAGCCGGTAAAACCACGACTCTGAAGGCCATCACCGGCCTGTTGAGCTGGGCCGGCGAGATTCAATTTCTAGGCCAAAGCTGTTCGGGTCAACAGAGCTTTGAATTATTGCGCCAGGGTTTGGTCATGGTGCCCGAGGGGCGCGGGGTGTTCAAGCTCATGAGCATTACAGAAAATCTGCTCATGGGGGCATATACCCGAAATGATGAGGCTGAAGTACGGAACGACATCGAGCGCATGTTTGCCCTGTTCCCGCGCCTGAAAGAACGGGCGACACAACTGGCCGGGACTCTGTCGGGCGGGGAACAGCAAATGCTGGCGATGGCACGTGCCCTGATGAGTCGGCCTAAACTACTGCTGCTCGACGAGCCTTCCATGGGGCTATCGCCCATCATGGTGGAAAAGATTTTTCAAGTGGTGCGCGATGTTCATGCCCAGGGTACGCCGATTTTACTGGTGGAACAAAATGCCCGACTGGCGCTACAGGCCGCGAATCGCGCCTATGTGCTTGATTCGGGAGAAGTCACCATGCAGGGCGAAGCCAACCAGCTGTTGCATGATCCCAAAGTACGTGCGGCCTATTTGGGCGAAGAGGTCGCTTAAGCTGATTTTTTGTGTAAAGTTTCAAAACGGAGTGCGCCCGTTCCTGCGCATAATTTTTTGCTCTCAACGTGGAAGGAGCCCAACAATGAAAAAGCTGTCGCTGTCTGTTGTAGCCACCAGCATGACCCTGGCCTTTGCTGCCAGTGCCTATGCCCAGGAAGTGGTCGTCAAAATCGGTCATGTCGCGCCTATTTCCGGAGCCCAGTCCCATTACGGTAAAGATAATGAGAATGGTGCGCGTCTCGCCATCAATGATTTGAACGCCAGGAAAATCACCATTGGCGGCAAGCCGGTCAAATTTGAACTGGTTCCGGAAGATGATGCTGCCGACCCCAAGCAAGGCACCCAGGCTGCGCAGAAACTGGTCGATGCCAAGGTCAATGGTGTCGTCGGTCACCTGAACTCGGGCACCACGATTCCAGCCTCGCGCATCTATCATGATGCCGGCATTCCGCAGATTACCCCGTCGGCCACCAACCCGAAATATGCGCAACAAGGTTTCAAGTCAGCGTTTCGCATTATCGCTAACGACAATGCTTTGGGTGCAGCTACCGCCATATATGCCGCCAAAACACTGAAAGCCAAGAAAGTGGCGGTTATTGATGACCGCACCGCCTATGGCCAAGGTCTTGCCGATATCTTTGAAAGAACTGCCAAGGCCCAGGGCATGCAAGTCATCGGACGCCAATTTACCAATGACAAAGCGACTGACTTCCAGGCCATTTTGACTGCGATTAAAGCAGCCAAGCCCGATGTGGTGTTTTATGGTGGTATGGACTCACAAGCCGGCCCTATGCTGCGCCAGATGAAACAGCTGGGCATCAACGCCAAAATGATGGGTGGCGATGGTATTTGTACCGAAGAGCTGGTCAAACTGGGCGGTGCTGAAAACGTCGGTTCCAACGTCATTTGCGCGGTCGGTGGTTCCGATCTGGCCAAAATGCCTGGCGGCCCTGACTTCCAGAAGCGCTTCAAGGAAGCCTACAAAATGGACATCCAGGTCTATGCCCCTTATGCCTATGACGCAGTCATGGCGTTGGCAACCGCCATGCAAAAAGCCAATTCCACCGATCCGAAGAAATACCTGGCTGAGCTCGCCAAGCTGGACATGAAAGGTGTGACTGGCCGGGTTCAGTTTGAATCGAACGGTGAACTGAAAAATGCTGCCGTTACCCTGTTTACATACAAGGATGGCAAGAAAGTCGCCTTGAACTGATAGCGACGATGACCTTAAGCGCGGCGGTATTGACCGACCGCGCTTTTTTATTGCCGGGTTACTTGAAATATACCGGTAGCATTGCCGGTGTCGAAACTTAGATCGAGTTGATCTGATGTGTCTGGCAACAGCTCACGCTGAATAAATTCAAAAAAAGAGCCCGGCACTTCATGGTGCTGGGTTTCCTGTTCAGCCTCACCCAGAAACGTGCGTGAAACTTTGACGGCCAGCACGGCGGTTTGCCGTACCCGGTTATTGGCTGACACTTCTATCGTCGCTTTCATGGGGTAATGGTCTGCTTTCAGTTCCGACACCAAAGCTGCCAGGTCGGGCACTCTGTCGGTCGCATGGTTGAACACATTGCCTTCGGTGGCAATCCAGGCCATTTCAGCCGATTCGCTTAACAGAGTTTGATAATCAGACCAGGAAAAATCACCATGCTGACGCGCAAAGCAGGCTAGTAATGCCGGCAATAACTTGACGGCTTCAGGCAAAGATAAGCAACCCTGCTGTTCCAGGCGCTGTAACAGTAGCACTTGCTGGCTCTGTAACGGGTCACGTGAGCTGGCCAACACGCGCGTCACGGTGTCCTGAAATGCACTTGAAAATTGTTCCGGGTGCAATTCCGAGACAAAAAATTGAGCCATGCTTTGCGGATAATCGATATGCCGATAGGCGCGCCCGGTCATTTTTAATTTTGGCAGCGGATAGATATCAGCCAACTCATAGCCCAGAGGTTTGAGTACACGGGTAATGGCGCTTTCGCCCGCTGGTAAGGTGCCGCTGCGCCAAAGCACTGTTCTGAGTGCGCCATGGTCGAGCATAATTTTTCGTCCACGCGCCAGGCAGCGCGCTACATACGTTTGAGCGATGGGAACTCGTCGTATCAAATCTTCAAACAGCAGCATGTTCAAGGCCTGGGCTAGCAGTGCACGTGAAACTTTCCCCTGGTTCGCAGTGCATAACTGCGGCTCGACTTCCAGTTGTCGAAACAGTGTCTCTGTCCGTGCCGGACTGCTGGCTTGTTCGATCAGTTGTCGCAACTCAGACATCGAAACTGACTCCTTGTGCCAAGGGCAATTCGCTTGAATAATTGATGGTGTTGGTACTGCGCCGCATATAATTTTTCCAGGCATCCGAGCCCGACTCGCGCCCACCCCCGGTCTCTTTTTCGCCACCAAAGGCACCACCAATTTCTGCGCCCGAGGTGCCGATATTAATATTGGCAATGCCGCAGTCCGAGCCGTGCGCTGATAAAAACCATTCAGCTTCCTGCAGGTCGCGGGTGAACAGCGACGACGACAAACCCTGGGGCACGGCATTATTCATGGCAATCGCTTGTTCAAGCTCGTCATAAGGCATGACATAGAGCAGGGGCGCAAAGACTTCATGATGAACAAAGTCGGCCTGCTGCTCAAGTTCGACCAGAGCCGGAGTGACATACCAGGCTTGAGGAAAATGTTCCTGCAGGACACGTTGCCCACCGAATACTTGGGCACCCTCAGACCTTGCCCGCGCTATGGCCGCCTGCATCTGTTCAAATGCTGCGCCATCAATCAGCGGCCCGAGCAGTGTGGAAGGCTCCAGTGGCGAGCCGATACGTCCTTGTGCCGCCAAAGAGCCGTAGATAGTACGCAATTTTTCAATAAACTCGTCATACCGATCGCGCTGAATGATCAGGCGTCGAGCCGTCGTGCAGCGTTGCCCACTGGTGCCCACGGCCGAGAAGGTGACGGCGCGCAGAGCCAGGTCTATCGGCGCGCTGGGAGCGACGATGATGGCATTATTGCCGCCTAATTCGAGCAGACAACGGCCAAACCTTTGTGCCACGACCGGGGCAATTGCACGCCCCATGGCGCTACTGCCGGTGGCCGACAGCAAGGCGATACGTGAGTCCCGCGCCAGAAAATCACCCTGATCTCTGCCGCCCTGCGCCACCTGCGCCAAATGCGCCGGCACACTGTAGCCTGCTGCCCGAAAGCGCGCCAGTGCCTGCTGAAAAATGGCATCCACCGCCAGCGCGCACAAAGGTGATTTTTCCGAAGGCTTCCAGATGACGGCATTGCCGCATACCAGGGCTAAAGCTGCATTCCAGGCCCAGACCGCGACAGGAAAATTGAAAGCCGTAATGACACCTACCACTCCCAGCGGGTGCCAGCATTCCATCATGCGATGCTGCGGTCGCTCCGACGCTATGGTCAGGCCATGCAATTGACGTGACAGTCCAACAGCGAAGTCACAAATGTCAATCATTTCCTGCACTTCACCCTGCGCCTCTGAAAGTATTTTTCCGACTTCCAGGCTGACCAACTGTGCCAGTGGATTTTTATGCAGACGTAATTGTTCAGCCAGTAATCGCACCAACTCGCCACGCTGCGGCGCAGGTACCAAGCGCCAATCCAAGAAAGCCTGCTGCGCCCGGCCTAATAGAGCGTCCATATTGCTAACATTAGTAGTGGCAATCAGTCCAAGCCGGCTCCCATCGATCGGTGACTCACTGGATAAATCACCCTGGCTATAAGTTTCTGGTGCAAGCCCCAGTCGCGACATTACGGCAGACAATTCACGCATAGAGTTCCCTTGTCAGAATAGACGGTATCAGCTGATGGATTCTATCTGACGCCATTGTTGATACACCTGACCGAAGCGATTCGCCAGAAAATCAGGCAGCGATACCTGTTCCTGACGCAAAAAACCTTGCTGCGGCAGGGCACCACTGCAGAATAAATCGACTACAGCGCAGACCCCGGCTGCCGTTGTAATCTGAATCGCACTTTTGGGTGCGTGAGCATCACGGTCGGCGAAAATTTTGCGTGCAAAAACCTCCTGCACAAACACTCCGTTTTTATGGCCACTGGCAGTGACAAAGACCAGTACCACATCCTGCATGGTCGTCGGTATCGCCTTGCGCATCATGCGCTTGAGCGCATCCTGGTCAGATTGCAATTGCAATTCTTCCAGCAATATCTTCATCAAATGACGGTGTCCTGGGTAGCGTACCGATTTATAGTCCAGATGCTTAACCCGACCTGCCAGCGAGTCACACAAGGTGCCCAATCCACCCGAGGTGTTAAAAGCCTCGTACTCGACGCCATCGAGAGAGAAATGTTCCAGACCTTCAAGCGGTAGCAACTCTACTATCTGGCGATCCCGGATCGCCTCGCAAGGACGGCAATATTCATTGATTAAACCATCGACACTCCAGGTCAGGTTGTATTTCAAGGAATTGGTCGGGAATGCCGGCAATGCGCCCACACGCATATGCAGCTCATGCAAGTCATCAAACTGACTAGCCAGGTGTTGCGCGACAATGCTGATGAAGCCGGGTGCCAGCCCACACTGTGGCATAAAAGCTTGCTTCGCTCCCTGCGCAATAGCTTGGATTTCGCGCGTTGCATGTACGTCCTCGGTCAGGTCGAAATAATGACAACCGGCACGCGCAGCGGCCTGTGCCGTTTGGGCTGCCAGAAAGTAAGGTAGCGCATTGATCACAATATCTTGTGATTTCAGACTTGAAACAAGCTCATCAAACCGACTGGCTTGCAACGCTACGGTTCGTAGCGGAAGCTGCGACAGGGTACGGAGTGAAGTTTCGTTTTGATCGGCCACGGTAACGACATAATCGCCAGTAGAAGACAACAATTCGGCAATGGTTTGGCCGATATGGCCGGTGCCCAGAATCATGATTTTTCTGGCTTGCATAGACTTCACCTCCTCCTATCCAGTGTACGTGGATACTACGGTTCTACAGTCTCTAAAAATGACCATTTACTGGCTCATTTCGTTTGAATGCAGTGGTTTGTCATTCGACCAAGATAAACTAGAGGGATGGATACTTTATTGAGACAAGGAAAAATCGCTTTCATAGGCGGGGGCAATCTGGCCCAGGCTTTGATCGGCGGATTACTCGAACGCGCCCATTTGTCGCCCGATCAGTTACTGGTGATCGAACCTGCTGAGGCGGTACAGCAAAAACTGTTACAAGCATTTCACGTTCGGGCCGAGCCTACGGTCAGCGACAAGCTGAAACAGGCCAGTGTCGTCATCCTTGCGGTGAAACCGCAGATCATGCATGAAGTGTGTTCCCAGCTTCGTCCTTATCTGGAAGATGCTCTCATCGTCAGTGTGGCGGCAGGTATTCGTGCGGTTGACCTGGCACGCTGGCTGGGAACGCAGCGCGTTGTACGTACTATGCCTAATACCCCTGCCCTGGTGGGTGCTGGCATGACCGGGCTGGCGGCGTTACCGGGGGCGAATGCCGACGACCGAGCGCTGGCGCAACAGTTACTACAAGCCGTGGGCGATACTTTGTGGGTAGCGCAGGAATCTCAACTCGACGCGGTGACGGCCGTCTCGGGCAGCGGCCCTGCCTATGTGTTTTATGCCATGGAAGCGATGCAAACCGCAGCGCGCGAACTGGGGTTTAGTGAAGAAGAAGCACGGCGCCTTAGTACCGCCACTTTTTATGGCGCGGCCAAACTCGCCGCCAGCTCGACAGATTCAGCCAAAACACTCAGAGAAAAAGTGACCTCACCCAATGGCACGACCTTTGCTGCCATTACCCGTATGAATCAGGCCAATGTAGCCCAGGGTATTGTCCAGGGCATACATGCCGCTGCTACCCGCAGTACTGAACTGGGTGAGGAGTTAGGAAAGCAATGAGTCTTAAATTTGACAATCACCCGCAGCGAGTAGCTCTAGCCAGCGAAGCTCATGCCCGTCCTTTCATGGTCATTGATGCTCCAACCCAGGTCAGCCATATCGCGGTTTTTTGTGATGAACAACTGGAACTGCATGCCCATTTGTTGGCTGAGCTGTGCCGACATTTTGGCGTTGCTGCCCCCGAGTCGCAGGCCAAACACTTTTCTCATGATTTTGGTTCTTTTCGTTTGCGCTGGGAAAATCACTCGGAATTTTCCAGTTATTACTTTATAGCGGCTGAAGCAGTTGCAGAACCTTTTACACTCACGCCGCTCAGATTTGTTCCCGATGCCTGGCTAGCCGGCCTGAATAGCTTTGTGATGGCTGCGGCACACGTGTCTTTGTCAAAAGACTGGGGGCATGCAAGCGCACCCCAGCAAGTGGCTCAGTATTTTGCTGGAAGTGTGATTGTAGGCAGCCGGGTGACCAACGGTGGTGAGGTCTGGACAGATTTTCAGATTCAGCCCGATGGGTTCAGCCGGTTTTTGATTTTTGATGTTGATTTGCGTGAAAAGCAGGCTGGTCGGCTGATACAACGCGTGCTGGAAATTGATACCTATCGCATGATGGCGATGCTGGCTTTTCCCAGAGCCTGGGAATTGAGTAGTGCCTTGCGTGATATTGAAACCGAGCTGGCACAGCTTACCCAGGCCCTGATCGCAGGCGATGAGAAAAAGGAGCAAGACTTGTTACGGCAGTTATTGGAGCTTTCCTCCCGCCTGGAGGCTTTAGCCGTCGCTAACAATTTTCGCTTTAGTGCCACCGAGGCTTACGACAAGATTATTCAGACCCGTATCAGCGAATTACGCGAGATGCGAATTGAAGGGGTGCCGACTATCGGTGAATTCATGCAGCGCCGCCTGCTGCCTGCCATGGACACATGTCGTTCGGTACGCCAGCGCATGGAGACACTGGCGCAACGTATAGGTAGAACCAACGACTTGCTCAGAACGCGCATTGGTATTACCCAGGAACAGCAGAATCGCGCCATTCTGGAGTCCATGAACCGGCGTGCCGAACTGCAGCTACGCTTGCAGCAAGCGGTGGAAGGCTTGTCGGTTGCTGCTATTTCCTACTATTTGATTGGCCTCGCGAATTACGCGCTGAAAGGTTTGAAAGCCGCCGGTGTTGGTCTCAATGTTGAATTGAGTACCGGGTTACTCATCCCTGTCTTACTGGCTGGGGTGTGGTGGGGTATCAGACGCCTACGCCAGGTCATTCGTCACGGCACCCCCGAAACCAGACCTTAAGACGGGTAATACTGCCTCATTTCGCAATCTCCGAACATATGCTGGCTGCTCGTAACAGCCCAAAGCCATTACATCAGCCTATGAGAATATAGCTGCATTGCGACATAAAGCGTATTGGGTAGGAAGATAGCGCCCATATGTTGCTTTGCACTACATCAATTGATTGATTTATTTTTTTATCTCTTTTATTCTTGCGCGGGATTGTCAGACATAGGCTTCATGATCAGGTGTGTCATGAGTCTGCTCAATAGGGTGAGTCGTTTGTGAAATCGCTGAATTCGATTGTTGTCTCTTTTTTTCTGGTTATGGCCGCGTTGCCAATAGCCTCGTTCAGTCAGGCAACTCAGTCAACGCAAAGTCCAATTTTGATTGGGCAATCGGCGGATCGTTCTGGCCCACTAAGAGATCTGGGGTTACAGAAAGAGCTTGGTATACGGTTGTACTTTGACAGTGCTAATTCACGTGGCGGCATTTACGGACGACCGTTGAGATTAATTACGAGGGATGATGCCGGCCAGACGTCAAGGGCGCGTGAAAACACCCTGAACTTTATTACCAACGACAATGTATTCGCTCTGCTCGGCTACGTGGGTACCGACACCAGCCTGGCCGCCATGCCGATCTTTTCGTACTACGGAATTCCGTTTATCGGTGCGGCTAGCGGTTCCGACCTATTGCGCGTGCCTTTCAACCGCTACGTATTTAATACGCGCGCCGGTTTTCTTGAGGAGGCTGCAAGTATTGTCGAGCAAATGTCATCGACAGGTATTACGAAAATAGCGGTTTTTTATCAAAGCGATGCTCACGGTCTGGGTGGATTGGAGGCAATCTCTGATGCTCTTGAAAAGCGCGGCCTGAAGATTGTCGCACGCGGCTCAATCAATCCCAATTCAACCGACGCTGGCGGTGCTGTTTATCTGATCAATCGCGCCAGACCAGATGCAGTGATACTGTTCTGTGGTGCGCGGCATGCAGTCGCCTTCATCCGCGAAATGCGAAGGCAAGGCAGTACCGCCCAGTTTTATAATACATCGCAAGTGGATAGCGCGACACTCATACGTGAACTAGGGGCAGATGCACATGGCCTAGTAATTTCCCAGGTTGTGCCCCATCCGGCACGAGCCACACTACCACTGGTGCGCGAATATCTTAGTCTGCTACGTACCAAGGGCGGTAGCCCATCCTATGCGAGTATGGAAGGCTATATTGCAGCCCGCATTCTTGGTGAGGGTCTCAAGCGTGTCGGACCCAATCCAACACGTGAGAAACTGGTTGAGGCTCTGGAGAATTTGGGTAATTACGATATGGATGGTTTGAATCTGCGATTTTCACCTACCAATCACAACGGTGGTACCTATATCGATCTCACAATTATCAACGCACAAGGAAAATTGTTGCACTGATGTGATCGGTTAGTACGTCATTACAACCAGAGTTATAAGTGGAGATTGGCAATGAGTATCAAGGTCGGCATTAACGGTTTTGGGCGCATCGGTCGCATGGTGTTGCGTGCGGTGTCACAGGAACCGCAGTTTTCAGAAATGGAGATTGTCGGCATCAATGACCTGTTGGAGCCCGATTATCTTGCCTATATGCTGAAATTCGATTCGGTTCACGGCAGATTCAAGGGCCATGTGTCAATCGATGGCAGCAATCTTGTTGTCAATGGAAAAAAGATAAGACTCACTGCGTTAAAGGACCCCGCCGAGCTCAAATGGGACGAAGTAGGTGCCGATCTGGTGATTGAGTCGACGGGGTTGTTTCTAACCACGGAAAGCTGTAACAGGCATCTGGCGGCGGGAGCTGCCAAAGTACTCCAGTCCGCCCCTTCGAAGGACGATACACCGATGTTTGTGTATGGTGTGAATCATCTCCAATATGCAGGTGAGCGTATTGTTTCAGCGGCGTCATGCACAACCAATTGCCTGGCACCCATCGTCAAAGTGTTACATGAAAACTGGGGTATCAAGCGCGGACTAATGAGTACAGTGCATGCGGCGACTGCTACCCAGAAAACTGTTGATGGCCCTTCTAGCAAAGACTGGCGTGGTGGGCGCGGTATTCTGGAAAACATTATCCCGTCCTCAACTGGTGCCGCAAAGGCTGTGGGTAAGGTGATTCCAGCGCTGAACAAGAAACTGACTGGAATGGCGTTTCGTGTGGCGAGTTCTGATGTATCGGTGATTGATCTGACAGTGGAGCTGGATAAGGCTGTTGCTTATGCCGATATCTGCAGAGCCATGAAATCTGCATCCGATGGAGAACTCAGGGGTGTGCTTGGCTATACTGAAGAGAAAGTCGTTTCTACGGATTTTCGTGGTTGTTCACTACCTTCAATTTTTGACGCCGAGGCCGGCATCGCGTTGGACGAAACATTCATCAAGCTAATAGCCTGGTACGACAATGAGTACGGTTATACCTGCAATATGCTGAATTTGGCCAGATATATTGTGAAGTAACCCCTTATTCCTTCCCCCTGCCCAATATCTGCTATATGACAGTGTGGGTATTCACCGCACGGTTCACGTGCGGTTTTTTTTAATTTAATCGGTGCTGTCGCTGAGTTGAAATTTCTTTACCATTTCACGTAAATGCCTGGCCTCTTCATGCATACCACCTGCAGCTGCAGCTGACTGTTCTACGAGGGCGGCATTTTTCTGAGTCATCTGGTCAAGGTGGGAAACCGCCTGTGAGATTTGTGCTACCCCGGAACTTTGCTCCAAGCATGCATTTCGTATAAGTGCCATATTAACCGTCAATTCTTTGGCGCTGACGACTATATCGCCCATGGTAGTGCTTGCCTCATCTACCAAACGAGTCCCCTGCTCAACCTTGCTGACGGAGGCCTGTATCAAATCCTTTATTTCTTTTGCCGCACTCGCACTATTTTGTGCAAGACTGCGTACCTCACTAGCTACGACCGCAAACCCGCGTCCCTGTTCGCCAGCACGAGCTGCCTCTACAGCAGCATTCAATGCAAGTATGTTGGTCTGAAAGGCAATGCCATCTATCACTCCAATAATGTCATTAATTTTCTTGCTTGACTCCTCAATTTCTCTCATTGTGCTGACTACCTGTCCTACCACTACACCGCCACGCTCGGCTGTCTTGTAGGCATTTTCAGCCAGCACGTTTGAGCTTTTGGCTGATTCTGCATTAGTATTGATACTCGTAGTAAATTGTTCCATAGATGCTGCAGTTTCTTCCAGGCTACTGGCGGCCTGTTCGGTGCGCATGGATAGATCACTATTACCCTTGGCAATTTCTTCAACGCCCACAGCCAGTTCATCGGCGCTTGAGCGAATCCCTCTGGTTAAATCTATCAGGCTATGGCGCATCTCATCAAGAGAACCCAAAAGAATTCCAATTTCGCCGCCCTGGGAAGTAGCGACAGACTGTCGCAAGTCACCTAGAGCGATCTTTTTGGATAAGGTGATGATTGAATCAAGAATATAGGACAATTTACGTGAGGCATACCATGAAGTCACGAGTCCAATAGCGATCATCAAGCATGATATGACGATAAAAAATATGCCAGCCTGATTAGATCCCTGCTCAGCTCTGGTTGAGCTGGAAGAGACATTATTTCTTTGCAAATTTCTGCCATCGTCCAGCAATTTGGCGATAGCTAAGCGAATAGTTTCGATCTCGGTAACAAGTAATGCAGCTGCTCCCTGTATCCTGCCCTCAGTCGCCATATCCAGAGCAACTTTAATCTTTTTTTTGTATAAATCCTGTTGTTCGTTTAGCGCTGTCAGTAACTTTAGCTCCTCCTCGCTTTTCATGTTTTTCGTAAGCGCTTGCACTGTCGTCATATTGTCAGCTTCGGCTGCAAGAATTTTTTTGCTCGATTCCTGCCGGACGTTAGCATCCCAGCTCAATACATAGTTTCTTGTGTAGAGACCGATGATATTGTAATTATCATTTAGTCTTGTGAGCAGCTCTACTTTTTGCATCGGCCCGCCAGCCATATCGGATATTTCCTGAGACAGGTTTTGCATTTTTGCCATCGATGCTAGTGAAATACTTACTCCTAATAACGAGACCAGCCCGATCAAAAGAGAGAGTTGAGTGCTGAGTCTCAAATTAGCAATTTTCATTTTTTCCTCTATAAATAAATCAATCAAAATTGATGGTATCCAAGCTATTTTATTGATGAGCAATCAATTAAATAGCTAAATACGCCCTAATACACGGATTACCTGTTGCACTGGCATAAGCGAGGTTAGGAAAGAAACGGAGCCACTGGATTATTTGATGACTAAAGAGACGGGGTACGGAAAAATGCTAGTGTGGAAGGAATGCATCAGCAAAACATCAATGCTGCCATGCAGCACATCTTTTGATTGATTTATTTATTTATATGCTTAAACTAGCGTCCTAGGAAAAGAAATGTCGAACACACCATTTACCATTGCAGATATTGCACGCGAAGCCGGAGTAGGTACGGCGACTGTCGATCGTGTCCTGAACCAGCGCCCGGGAGTTAATCCTGAGACCGCGGCCAGGGTCAAGCGTGTCATAGCAGAACTGGGCTCTACTGTTCAGCGTGGACGCCCCAGGAAGCAGGGCAACTTACGTTTTGCGTATGTCCTGCCTGAAGAAAAAACTGAATTTGTTGAAATGGTGGCCAGACAAATTGCCCAGGCTGCCTCAGATTTTCGCCATCAGCATATTACCGAGGTCACCTATCGTTTGCCTGCCTCAGAGCCGGCAAAGTTTGCCAAAGGTCTGGCAGAACTCAAGGACTGTCACGGTCTGGTCGTGATGGCGCCCGATAGTCCGATCATCAAGGCTGAAATCAATCAACTGGTGCGACAGGGAATTCCGGTCGTGACTTTATTTTCAGATATGCCCGGTTCCATGCGGCATGCTTATTGTGGCGCTGATAATCGGGCGGCTGGTAGAACGGCCGGGCTATTAATGGGAAGAATGCAATTTTCCCAAGGGCGTGATCAGCTACTCTGCCTGGCACAATCTTCACGCCTAACGGCTCAATCAGAGAGGTGTGCTGGGTTCACGCAAATAGTTGAAGAAAAATTTAACAAACTAAGTGCAACCACGCTCTCTGATCTGACGGGCAAAGGCGAGGATATAGAAGAGGCGATTATTGAATTTATAGAACGACACAGCCTGAAAAGAAGGCTGGCAGGGATTTACAGTGCCGGCCTGTCCGCAGAGTCGATTGTGAGTGCTCTACATAGAATGAAGCTGACTGGTGCGGTGACCTGCATTGCTCATGACCTTAGTCTGGCGCATAGGTCGTTACTCATATCTGGTGAACTGAATTATGTATTGAACCAGGACAGTTACTACGGCATCACTCTATCAGCTCGAGTTCTGAGGGAAATATGCGAACACGTCAGAGGTGCGCTGAATTTCACCAGGCCAAGAACAGAAATTATCACAGTAGAAAATCTGGATTAAATGTCCAGTAAGCGTAGTTAACCAACAAGGAGATCGCAGATGAAAAGTGCATTATCTAGATTTACGCGGGCTGCAAGCATGGTTGCAGCTGGCTGCGCCATCAGCCTGGCATCGACCAGTCTTTATGCGCAAAACAAAACAATTACGCTCTGTTGGGCGGCATGGGACCCGGCGAACGCCTTGGTCGAATTGTCTAAAGACTTTACCGCCAAGACTGGCGTGCAAATGAAGTTCGAATTTGTGCCTTGGCCTAATTTTGCAGATCGCATGCTGAACGAGTTGAATTCAAAGGGTAAGCTGTGTGACCTGATGATTGGGGACAGTCAGTGGATTGGTGGTGCCGCAGAAAGTGGTCACTATGTCAAGCTGAATGATTTCTTCGCTAAAGAAGGCATTAAAATTAGCGACTTTGCGCCAGCAACTGTAACAGGTTATGCCGAGTGGCCCAAAAATACCCCTAACTACTATGCGCTACCGGCAATGGGTGACTCAGTGGGCTGGACTTATCGTAAAGACTGGTTCGGCCGTCCAGAGATTCGTGCTGAATTCAGGAAGAAATACAACAGAGACTTGGCACCACCCAAAACCTGGGCTGAGTTTAGGCAAGTCGCTGAATTCTTCCAGGGCAGAAAAATTGATGGCAAAACTGTTTATGGTGCCTATATTTTCACCGAGAGAGGTTCTGAAGGAATCACCATGGGCGTGAATAACGTTCTGTATCCTTTTGGGTTCCAGTATCAGGATCCGAAGAAGCCCTATCAAATGGATGGCATTGTTAATTCTGCCGATGCAGTACAAGGTCTGGAGTTTTATAAATCCTTGTACAAATGCTGCACTGCGCCTGGTCAGACCAATGCGTACATGAGTGAAGGTCTTGATGCATTCAAGTCGGGTCAGGTTGCGATGATGATGAACTGGTTCGCGTTCTTCCCTGGATTACATAAAGACCCGAATGTGGGCGGTGACAAAATTGGCTTCTTCGCCAACCCTTCTGCAAAAACCAAAGGTGTGCAACTCGGTGGTCAAGGCATCTCGGTGGTTTCATACTCTGCAAACAGAAATGAGGCGCTCCAGTATATTAAATGGTTTGCATCGCCTGACGTTCAGAAAAAATGGTGGGCTCTGGGGGGCTACTCCTGCCACAACGCAGTGCTGAAAGACCCTGGCTTTGTAAAAAGCGCGCCATTTGCCAAAGAATTCCTGGATTCAATGGCCATGGTTCAGGACTTCTGGGCTGAGCCGTCCTATGCGCAGTTAATGTTAGCGATGCAGCGTCGTGTCCACGACTTTGTCGTCGCTGATAAGGGTACGGCCAAGCAAGCTCTTGACCTGCTTGTTGAAGACTGGAAAAAAGTCTTCAAAGAAGACGGCAAAATCAAATAAAAGTGACTAGGTAGGGGAACCGGCCAGGCAGGTCGGTTCCTGTCTGTTTTTATCAAACAGGGTTTTGGAAATGCTAAACAAGTTAGCCGGAAGGTTCGCGAACTCAACTCCAGAGGTTCTCGCCAAGAGAATGAGGGGTCTGTCAGACCGATCACTTGCATGGATATTCGTAACACCTACGATACTTCTGCTGTTGGCGATTAATATCTTTCCGCTGATCTGGACTATACGCCTGTCGTTCACGAACTATCGGGCTAATCGGCCGGGTGCTGAACTCGAAAGTGTCGGGGTCAATCACTACATCTCCATATTGACGAATCCTGAGATATGGGCATCGATGCAGGCAACAGCCCATTTCCTGTTCTGGACAATACTATTACAGACAGTCATTGGGTTTGCGTTAGCCTATCTGATTGATAAGCGTTTTCGTGGGCATGACTTTTGGGCCACCATCATTCTGATTCCTATGATGCTATCCCCCGCCGTTGTGGGGAATTTTTGGGCGTTTATCTATCAGCCCCAAATTGGTCTTTGGAATTACATAGCGTCATTCTTTCTTGGGCTTTCGCCTTCAAGCTTCACGATGATTGGCTCGGTACAGCTGGCGCCCTGGGCCATCATCATTGTCGATACCTGGATGTGGACACCTTACGTCATGCTCATATGTCTGGCCGGGCTCCGTTCGATACCGGTTTATATCTATGAGGCAGCAGAGGTTGACCGGGCCAGTGCCTGGCAGCAGTTTTGGAAGATAACACTGCCCATGGTACTGCCGTTCATCATGTTGGCAGTGTTGTTTCGTGGCATAGAAAATTTCAAGATGTTCGATATGGTCAATCTGCTGACAGCGGGAGGGCCCGGCTCGACTACAGAATTAGCGTCAATAGCGCTCAAGCGAGAGGCCTTTGAAAAATGGAGAACAGGCTACTCGTCAGCTTTTGCAATTATTTTGTTTGTGGCTGTGTTCGGTCTGGCTAATATTTATATCAAAGCATTAAATGCGGTTAAAAACAGGTGATTGACATGAAGAAAGGAATAAGCTCCGCGCACTCGGTAGTTGAGCCTTCAGCACTATGCAAGTCACTGGCAGGTTTTGTCGTGGTTCTGTATAGCCTGATCGCGATCATTCCTCTGGTCTGGATTGGAATGACTAGTATAAAGAGCGCTACTGACTCAATCAGCTATCCACCCAAAGTGCTTTTTGAGCCAACTATCGAGGGCTATTGCAATCTGTTTACCACCAGATCAAGGCAAACCGAGGAATACATACAGTCGCTTGATCCCGCCAATGACAGGTGCGAAAGCATGGCACGTGAAAAGAATATGGTGGTAGTGGGCGCGTCCAACTATGTCCCCAGGTTTTTTAACTCATTGATCATCGCAGTGGGATCAACCATTTTATCGGTGATATTGGGTGTTACAGCGGCGTATGCGTTTTCGAGATTCAAAATTCCCGGTAAGGACGACTTGCTATTTTTTATTCTCTCCACCAGGATGATGCCCCCCATTGCAGTGGCGATCCCAATTTACCTGATGTATCGGGAACTTGGGTTATCTGACACAAAATTGGGCATGATACTACTCTATAGTGCCGTCAATGTTTCGCTCGCCGTCTGGTTACTGAAGGGTTTTATCGATGAGATACCACGCGAATATGAAGAGGCAGCCCTGATTGATGGTTACACTCGCTTTCAGGCGTTCAGAAAAGTGGTTTTACCCCAGGCAACAACAGGAATTGTCGCAACAGCCATTTTCTGTCTGATATTTGCCTGGAATGAATATGCTTTTGCGGTGCTGCTAACTAGTGGTGAGGCGCAGACGGCTCCTCCCTTCATCCCCATCATCATAGGCGAGGGCGGGCAAGATTGGCCGGCGGTTGCCGCAGGAACCACCTTATTCCTTTTGCCCATATTGATATTCACCGTGTTACTGAGAAAACATTTACTTCGCGGCATTACTTTTGGAGCGATAAGAAAATGAACCATAAAAAAACTGAAGATAAAGAAATGTGGCCTACCTGGCTTCGCAAGGGGCCGATGGAATTTGCATCATGCGTCATTATTTTCATCGGATTCTTGATGATGCTCCAGCCCTTTTTCATGGTTTTATACACCTATTCCTTCATAACCATGCTTATTGGTACGCTGATGTTTACAGTGGTTTCGAAATTTCCAGAGTAACTTCTATGGCAGAAATAAAAATATTGAATCTGAGAAAAGAGTTCTCTGATTTTGTTGCAGTGAGGGAATCAAACTTCACTGTCAATAACGGCGAATTTTTTTGCCTTTTAGGACCTTCTGGTTGCGGTAAGACAACTACTCTACGCATGATAGCCGGACTTGAATTGCCGACAGCAGGACAGATCTTCCTTGATAAAGAGGATGTGACATTCAAGCGGGCTTCCCAAAGAGATATTGCATTTGTTTTTCAGCTGTTTGCTTTGTACCCGCACATGAATGTGTATAACAATATTGCATTTCCATTAGTTGCACAAGGATATAAAAAATCTGAAATACAGAAAAAAATTCATGAGGCTGCATCGATACTGAAAATAGAACATCTATTAAGGCAATCTGTTTCTGGCCTCTCAAGTGGCGATCGACAACGCGTTGCTCTGGGGCGTGCGATTGTCAGACAGCCTTCGGCATTTATGATGGATGAGCCGCTGGGTGCGCTTGATAGTGAATTCAGGGAATCCATGTGTCAGGAGCTGCGTGCACTTCACGACAGACTAGGCGCGACAACCGTGTATGTGACGCATGATCAACTGGAAGCCATGTCTATGGCGGACAAGATGGCAGTTATGAACAAGGGGGTCGTAGAGCAGCTAGGCACTCCGCAAGATATCTACGACAACCCTGCCACACTATTTGTGGCTGACTTTATAGGCTCACCTCCTATGAATTTTCTGACGTTTGAGGCCGGGTTAAACCCAGGAGACAATCAGGCTATGGTCGAAAATGTTCTGACTGACATACCGTCCGTCATTGAAAGTGTTCCAGAGCAGACTCTGGTGTTGGGAGTCAGGCCTGAGCATATACGGATTAGCCCTGATTCAAATTTTCGTGTTGAAGTACTAGGAGCCGAGTATTTGGGCATCAAACAAATAGTCACCTGTAAAACCGTGTCCGGCAAGATTTTAAGGATTAATGCGCCCTCTAATGCCGCCCTTAAGCGCGGCGAGCATTTGGGTCTTACATTTAATGTGGCCAGGGCAAGTCTATTTTCACATAGCACGGGTCATGCGCTTCCTGTCAGGAGGCTTGGTTACCATGACTAATCTGACTCTTGCGGGTGTAAGTAAAAATTTTGGCAAGGTTAAAGCGATTAGCAATATCAATGTCGAAATTAAGAGTGGTGAATTTTTTGTTTTACTGGGGCCGAGCGGCGCGGGGAAAACCACTACACTTAGAATGATCGCCGGGCTGGAAAAGCCCGACACCGGCCGTGTATTGATAAATGACAGAAATGTAAATGAAGTATCACCGGCACTCCGCGACGTGGCTTTTGTATTTCAGCAATACTCGCTCTATCCGCACCTTAATGTATTTGAGAATCTGGCCTTTCCGCTGCGCTCACCTCTTCGGAAAATGGACGAAGTTTCCATAAAACAGCGTGTGGAGAAAATTGCGCGCATTTTACATATTGAAGACAAGCTTGATAACCCTGCTACCAAGCTATCGGGTGGGCAAATGCAGCGCGTCGCGATTGGTCGTGCCCTGGTACGTCAGCCTTCTGCTTACCTCATGGACGAGCCGTTGTCGTCGCTGGATGCAAAGTTGCGTGATGAACTGCGTCTGGAGTTAAAGAGAATTCAGCAAGACAGTATGGCTACCATGCTGTACGTGACTCATGACCAGATTGAGGCAATGACTCTTGCCAACCGTATCGGCGTACTGGATCAGGGAGTTCTGATTCAAACCGGCACGCCAAAAGAGATTTATGAAAATCCGTACAGCACCGCGGTGGCTACCCGCCTTGGTATGCCCAGAATCAATTTGATGCCAGTGAAATTTTTCCCCGAGCTGGGTGCTCCACCGGGTGCTACTACGCTTGGAATCAGAGCCGAAAAAGTTCAGTTCGTGCCGAATGGAAAAATTACGGCTCATATAAAGCGTACCGAGCTGCTGAGTGATTTACATTTGGCACATCTTGCTATCAGCAATTCTGACATTGAATTTATAGCCGTCTATCCAGACAACCTGCAGTGTGACAGTGGCATTGAAGTCAAAATGGATTTTATTGACCCATTCTATTTTGATGCCTCCGGTAATCGAATTTTCTGATTAATTTTTTTGAGACTCAAATGGCACATACCGAAATGATAAAAGCCTGTACCCAGGCGCTAATTGACCGTGTTGAAGAATTGACTGCGTTAGACGCCGCTATTGGCGATGGCGATCATGGGCTGAATATGAAAAGAGGATCTCTTGCTATTCAGGCAAAACTTGCCGACTTTGAGGAGGCAACCCTGAATCAGGCACTAGCCAAAATGGGTACCATTTGCATGGCTACAGTGGGTGGCTCCTCTGGTCCCGTGTTTGGTACCTTGCTCATCACCTTGTCAAAAAACCTGCCGGAATCGCCTAAACCAGAAGATTGGTCGCGCGCTCTGGAAGCAGGTGTTGAAGCCTTGAAAAAATTGGGGAAGGTAGATGTTGGACAAAAAACCTTACTCGATGTTTTGGTTCCAGTCCAGAAAGAATTGCAGAAGCAGGGCGACGACGTCGTATCGCGTGTTCGTGTTTGCGCCAATGAAAGTGCAGAAGCGACTGCCAATATTCCGGCAATCAAGGGTAGAGCCTCCTTTCTAGGTGATCGCGCATTAGGTAAAGTTGATCCCGGATCACGTTCTATGGCGATCCTGATTACCACTATTTGTGATCACTTATAAATTGCAGGAGTGCTTTAATATGAAAAAACTGATGAATGATGTTGATTCAATACTGACCGAGGCACTGGACGGTTTTGCTTCAGCTCACGGCGACATCGTGAAGCTCGATAGCGAATATCAATATGTATGCCGGCGAGAACTGACTCCAGGCAAGGTGGCTCTGATTTCAGGTGGCGGATCAGGACACGAACCTTTGCATACAGGTTTTGTCGGCCATGGCATGCTCGATGCTGCTTGCCCGGGCCAGGTCTTTACATCTCCCACACCCAATCAGATGTTAGCTGCTGCAGAATCTACCCATTCAGGCAATGGAGTTTTATTTATCGTCAAGAATTATTCAGGCGACATGATGAATTTCCAAATGGCAGCCGATATGCTTGATATTGAAAATGCTACTGTCACAATCAACGATGATGTGGCTGTTGAAAATTCTACCCACACGACTGGACGGCGAGGGGTTGGAGGGACGCTCATCGTAGAGAAAATATTGGGCGCTGCTTCAGAGCAGGGAGAAAGTCTGGCTGAACTGAAAATGTTGGGTGACTCCACCAATAATGCAACAGCCTCAATGGGGGTGGCATTAACTTCATGCATAGTTCCAGCAGCCGGTAAGCCCACGTTCGAAATAGGCCCGAAAGAAATGGAAATGGGTGTCGGGATTCATGGTGAGCCAGGCAGGCGCAGAGTTGAGCTTACCAGCGCTGACGAAATTGCGTCTGAACTGACGGCAGCCATAGTCAATGATTTGTCGCTAAAAACTGATCAACAAGTCATCATGCTGGTGAATGGTTTTGGTGGAACTCCTCTATTAGAACTCTATCTGATGGCGAATTCGGCGACTAAAATTCTCAAGGCCAGGGGCATCAGGATAGCGCGTTATCTTGTTGGTTCCTACGTCACGTCTTTGGAAATGGCCGGATGTTCAATTACTTTGACTGCCGTTGACGATAAGCTATTAAAACTCTGGGACGCGCCGGTTCATACTGCAGCGCTAAGGTGGGGCAGATAGTCAAGCACGGTACCGACAAAAATCGCCGCACCTAGCCAGTGATTACTACGGAAGGCACGAAAGCATGACTCGGGTTGTTGACCTTTGATCAGGCCGTAGTGCCAGCCAGCCAATGCCGACGCGACTGCAATACCGACAAGAAAAGGCCAGCCTAAGCCAAGCCATGACCCCATGAGTGAGGTGCCCGCCAGGAATAGGGCATAAAACAGCAGAATGGCGGGTACGACCCAGGTACCTAAAGTAATGGCCGAGGTTTTAATGCCAATTTTGAGATCATCAGCTTTGTCCACCAGGGCATATTCGGTGTCATAAGCCAGTACCCAGAAACTGTTAGCCAGCATCAGACCCCAGGCTTGCCAGGGTACGCTGCCCTGTACCGCAGCGAATGCCATGGGAATGCCAAAGGAAAAGGCCACGCCCAAATACGCCTGGGGCAGACTGAAAAAGCGTTTGAAAAAGGGGTAGGTAGCAGCCAGTACGACGGCCACCACAGCCAGTATCCACACCGATTTCGGCAGGGCCAGTATCAACACCCCTGCCATCATGACGAGTATCACTGCTACCAGTAGAGCTTCCTGAACGCTCACCTGACCCGAGGTGACAACCCGGTCACGCGTACGCGCTACATGACGGTCATAGTCACGATCAGCAACATCGTTCATGGCACAACCGGCCGAGCGCATTAAAAAAGTGCCTGCGCAAAAAATAAGCAGTATTTGCCATGATGGCAAGCCCCCGGAGGCTATCCATAATGCAGTGAGGGTGGGCCAGAGCAACAACAGAGTGCCGACAGGTTTATCAAAACGAATGAGCTTCAGGTATAACTGCCAGCGTGACATGCTCAAACCTTCATGGGCAAGATGACCATTTGCAAACCGTCCAGATGCAAGCGGTCCTGAATGGCCGTCGCGGCCTGGTTATGCAGGAGTCGGGTGAACCAGTTGTCTTTCTTGAAGACTAGCTTGCTGGTAAAGAAAACGATATTGGGATATTGCTTGGCCGCTTGCTGGCACAATTGAGTCACTTCTTCGACCGCATCGGTGCCAAACGATAAATAGCTACTGGCAGGCATGCCGTAGCTATGGCAAAAATTGACGAAAAAATTGAGCGAAACCTTGGCATCGGTCTTCAGACTTTCCATTGTCTGCTCCCCGCCATAGGCCTGAGCATCGACAGTGCGCGCATTCAGAAAAAGAAAATTTTTGAAGGTGCCAGGAAACATGCGCTGTACCCACAACAGGGCATGCAGGCCACCGCCACGCGAACTGCCGACTATAAAGGCGGCGGTCGGCGCATTTTTATCGATGGCCGGATATTCGGTTTCCGAGCCAAACGGCTGTGCTGCAAAAATTTCATCGACGGCGCGTATCTTTTGTTTGGTGGCCTTATAGTGTGACTGTACCAGCAGGCAAGCAGCAACGACGATGCCGGTGACAATGAGTGTGACCCAGCCACCCTCAAAAAATTTGCTCACCACGGTTCCCATCAAAATACCGCTGGTAATCAGTAGG
This sequence comes from Burkholderiales bacterium UBA4657, assembly GCA_002405475.1. Classification (GTDB taxonomy): domain Bacteria; phylum Pseudomonadota; class Gammaproteobacteria; order Burkholderiales; family Burkholderiaceae_E; genus UBA4657. The sequence goes on from DHLX01000012.1 coordinate 55,627, forward strand.
CCGATAGCCGATAGAGCAAAGCGCCGCTTCCACTTGCGGCTCTGCCGGTTTTTTAACCAATAAACGCATAGCCCAGCCAGTGATAGTGTGAACGTGATAAAGACATTGATGGAATAAAGAACCACCAGCAATTCCACCGCGCCACCGGTTGCAAACAAAATGAGCAGGGCGGCAGCGCCCATGAGCAGAATACCGTTTTGTGTCACGAGTCGCTGCGACAAATAGCGGAACTGATGCGGCACCCAGGAGTCTGCCGCCATATTGGATAAAACGGCCGGACCGCCCAGGAAGCCGGTGTTGGCTGCGACCAATAATAGTCCAGCCTCAAACATGAGTACCAGGGTCAGAACCGCCACCAGAGACGAGCCGTCTAACCCCATATCGTTCAGCACTTGCCTGAACACTACAGCATTGAGCGTTTGCCCTTCAACGGGCTCAGCCTGCCATAACAGGTAAAGCAGGATAATACCGGCCGCAGTAAAAGCCAACGAGACTGACATCATGAGCATGGTGGCTTTGCCGGTTTTAACACGAGGTTCGGCCAGATGCTGGACATTGTTCGATACTGCCTCAATACCAGTATAGGTACCACCGCCCAGAGAATAAGCCTTGAGAAACAGGGCGATAACAAATAGCCAAGACGTTTCTACTGCCAGTCCTTGCGTATCACTCAGCGTATCGGGTATCAAGCCGGGCAGCCCTTCGGCGTGCGCCACGATGCCGTACACAATCAATACAATATGCGATACAACGAAGCCCAAAAAAATCGGCAGCAGAATCAGAATCGATTCTTTCATACCGCGTAAATTCATGACAATGAGTAATCCAATCACAACAGCTTCGACACTGAGTTTGTATTCTTGCCACGATACGGGCAGCAATGAGAATAAGGAATTGACGCCGGCAACGACAGAAATAGTGATGGTCAAAATATAGTCAACAATCAGCGCCGAGCCTGCCACCAGCCCGGAACGCGGACCCAACAGATTGCTGGCAACGCGATAACCACCACCCCCCGTTGGGAACAGCTCAATAATCTGGTTATAAGCCAGAGAAATAATGAAAACCGTCAACGCAGTAGCAATAGCCAGATACAGGCCAAAATGCGTATGACTGCCCAGCGCTTTGAAGGCTTCTTCCGGGCCATAAGCCGAGGACGACAGGCCATCAGCGCCCAGACCGACCCAGGCCAGGAACGCGACCAGTGCAATCGACTGGCGTGTTTTCTGGTTGTTCGGATCGAGCGGCTTACCCAATAGCCAGCGGCGTAAGTTGGACGCTTGCAAGACTCCCCCTGATGATGTTGCATTGCAGCGAGGGCATAATATTACGCCTTTCTAGCTCAAATTGCACCGCGTTTGCGACAATCTCGTTTGTGCCGACCCGACCTTCCACTTCTTCCCGCGCCAGCCAACCCGACTCACTGTCGCAAAAGCTGGCACGTCTGGGTCTGAAACGTGCGCTTGATTTTGCTCTGCATTTACCGCTGCGCTATGAAGATGAAACTTGCATAACACCCATCGTTACTGCCCATGCCGGTCAGTTTGTTCAGGTGCAGGTACGGGTATTGCACTGTGAAGTGCAGTTTCGTCCCAAGAGAACGCTGGTATTACGGGTCGAAGATGAGAGTGGCGAATTGCAATTCCGTTTTCTGAATTTTTACGCCAGTCAGCTACAGCAGTTCCAGCGTGCCGAACGCGAGGCCTTATGGTTGCGTGCACGAGGCGAATTGCGCGAAGTGTTTCGTGGCCAGGGTTTGCTCGAAATGATTCACCCCAAAGTCAAGCTTGTAACAGTCGATACGCCATTACCCCAGACTTTGACCCCGATCTATCCCAGTAGCGCCGGTATCAGCCAGAATGTTTTGCGCCCGCGTATTCAGACCGCATTGCAGCAGGTGAGCCTGTCTGAAGTGTTGCCTGCAGCGCTTCTGGTGCCATTGCGACTCATGCCACTGGCCGATGCGGTCATGAAGCTGCATTACCCGGTGTTATCGGAACGTTCTGCGCTGATGGATAAATCACATCCAGCCTGGCAGCGCATCAAGTTTGAGGAGCTATTGGCGCAGCAACTGTCTTTGAAGCAGGCGCAAAGTATACGTCGATCGAAACACGCCCCGGTACTTGTGCCTTCGACATTGTCGCGCCAGTTGCTGAACCGTTTGCCCTTTGCCCTGACTTCAGCCCAGCAACGCGTCATAGATGAAATCAGCCATGATCTGCAAGCCGGGTTTCCCATGACGCGATTGTTGCAGGGTGATGTCGGGGCAGGCAAAACCATCGTCGCTGCCATCGCCGCGTTGCAGGCCGTTGAGTCTGGTTATCAGGCTGCCATCATGGCGCCGACAGAAATATTGGCCGAGCAGCACGTGCGCAAAATGACCCAATGGCTGCAGCCGCTGGGAATAAGACTGGGCTGGCTGTCGGGTTCGCTCAAGGCGCGTGACAAGCGTGAGGTACAGGCTAGTATCGCCAGTGGTGAAGCGCAACTGGTCGTGGGCACGCATGCCCTGTTTCAGGACAAGGTCGAATTCAGTTGTCTTGGTTTGGTCGTGGTCGATGAACAGCACCGTTTTGGTGTCGGGCAGCGACTGGCGCTGCGCGACAAGACCGAACGCTACGAAGCTCATCAGCTAATGATGAGTGCTACCCCCATTCCACGCACTTTGGCCATGACCTATTTTGCCGATCTGGATGTCAGCGTGATTGACCAGTTGCCGCCGGGACGTACGCCGGTATTAACCAAACTGATCGAAGACCAGCGACGTCATGAGGTGATTCAGCGCGTACGCGAAGCAGTGCAGGGAGGGCGCCAGGTCTATTGGGTCTGCCCACTGATAGAGGAAAGTGAAGCCTTGCAGTTACAGACCGCGGTTGAAACTCACGCCAACCTGACCCAGGAGTTGCCGGGTCTGAGTGTCGGGCTGGTACATGGCCGTCTGGCGCCAGCAGAAAAACAAAAAATCATGGAACAGTTTTCAGCTCAAGCAATACAGGTGCTGGTAGCCACCACGGTGATTGAAGTCGGGGTCGATGTGCCCAATGCTTCGCTCATGGTTATTGAGCATGCCGAGCGTTTTGGCCTGAGTCAGCTACACCAGCTACGCGGCCGTGTCGGGCGCGGGGCGGCGGAGTCGGTGTGTGTGCTGATGTATGCCAAACCCTTGTCGGCAACGGCCAAGGCCAGATTACGCATCATGCACGATACGACCGACGGGTTCGAGATTGCACGCCGTGATCTGGAATTACGCGGCCCAGGCGAGTTTTTGGGCGCACGCCAAAGCGGTGTGCCGCTATTACGCTTTGCCGACCTGCAAAACGATGGCCGACTGGTGGAGCAGGCCAGTAGCGCCGCGCAATGGCTATTGCAGCACCACCCCGACACTGCCCAGGCCCATCTGGAGCGCTGGCTGGCGGGCAGAGAGATTTATCTCAAGGTTTAGGTTGAGGCCAGTGACAAGATCAAATTAGACCCAATCCCCATTTTTATCCTTAGCTTGTCCCGCCGGGGCGTAGTGACCAAAAGAACCCAATAGAAGCCGCCAATGCGGATAAGCCACTCACTGCGAACTCCCAGGTGCCCTGCGCAATGTATGCTGCATCTTTTTCCCGCTGCGGATCGTTAACCCATTTTAGTGCTTCTTGCAATTTTTCAATGATTAACCCCATGAACTGTTGCTGCATCAGACTCAAGCCTTGTAACTGCTCGTTGGGGTTCATCATCAGGTTTAGTAGTTCTTGTAGAGTTGTTCTCACGCCATTCAGCGCTTCTAATCGTTGCTCTGGCGTTTTAGCTTGCCTTAGTGCCTGCACTGAACTGTCTAAGGCAGACGGGGTAATCGGTTTAATCAGGTTAGGCTGTTCAACCTTGGATGGCAAATTGTCTGTCCGTTCGGCGGCCCTTTGGGGTGGGGTCGTTGCTGCCCGCAGCACGTTGTTCACCCTGGACAGCAAATTTTGCGCGGCCGTGCCCAAGGGAGTGCCAGGGTTTTCTTGTGCCAACTTCTGTAAAAGATTGGCTGTATTTAAGTGGCGCAACCATCCGGAATAGCCTTGAGCCAGTGCCGTCAGAAAGCTCCCGCCCATGCCAGCATCGAGTACCAGGCGTAGCCCCTGCTCGGTGCCCAATAACAGTAGTAGTCTGGGGTCACGCTGTTTCGCCCATCCCAGGATCAGTGCAGTTCGATCTTCAGGCGGTCGCCGTTCCAGTTCTGCCAGGGCGCCCTTGAATGGTGCCAGCCGGGCTTCATTTAAAACATTCTTAACACTGTATAGCATCTTTTGTGCTAACGCTTTAACTGTCGAACTTACCTCAGGATCCTTGATGATTCTGCTTAGTACGTTTTCGGTGTTGTAGGCACTCAAGAAGCGCGACAGGTTGTGCTGGCTCAAACCTTTCAACAGTTCGCCCCCCAAGCCATAGGCAAGTACCTGCTGAAGTCCCTCGAACGTTAACAAGGCTTTCAGCTGCGGGTCGCCCGCCTCTGACCATTCCCGCATGAGCCGTGCGGGGTCGACGCTATTCTTAAGGTTGGACAGCGCCTGGGTGAGTGGCGGGTCTGCCGGTTGTTCTTTGGGTACTGGAAGGCTTGAATCTGGAACTTTGGTCAGATCTGGAAAGGGCGGGGGGTTGGTGGGAATCTCCGGGTCTCGTTGCCTCTTGTCATCGCCAGTGTGCGCCGGCAGATCTAATGAAGTCAGGTCAACACCTTTCAGTTTCAACCACTCGGCAATTTTAGCTCTGGCATTTTCTTTGTCACCGGTGTGTCGAAATTCACGTAGCAGATTCTTCAGTGTCGGGTCGTCCAGCAAGTCTGGCCGGATGCCTGTGGGGTCAATGCCTAAATCACGCAGGAGCTGAAGGTTTTCCTCTGGGGTAGGAATGGTGTTGCCACCAATGACGACGCCACCGTTTAGTTCGTTTGTTTCGTTTGTTACCGTTGGCGATTCAGATTGAGGGGTTGTTTGAGCCTGAATCTGTGGATCATCAGGATCTGTTGTGGGTGGTTGAGCCTGATCCACAATACCGCCTCTTATTCGAATATACTCGATCTGCTGAGCGCTTAGGCCTGTAGCTCCTGTAAAATCCGCCCCGGTCAAATCCGCCCCGGTCAAAGCCGCCCCGGGCAAATCCGCCCCGCGCAGATCCGCATCGATCAGGTTCGTCCATTGCAGATTCGCGTATCGCAGATTCGCGTTTTGCAGATTCGCGTTTTGCAGATTCGCCTGGTATAGGTATGCTCTGCTCAGATCAGACCCGTTTAGTTGCGCATTAGGTTCGATCACAATTACAGTTTCCAGCCCCGATACCTTATATCCGTGTTCACTGATCAATGATTTAATCTTTTCCAGAGTTTGACGTGTCATGATGGCTCCGGTCAGATTCGCGCCGCTCAGATTCGCCCCGTTCAGAATCGCCCCGGTCATATCCGCCCCGCTCAGAATCGCCCCGGTCAGATTTGCCCTGGTCAGATTCGCCTTTTCCAGATTCGCCCCGGTCAAATCCGCCACGGTCAAATCCGCCACGGCCAGATTAGTGAAGCGCAGATTCACCCCGCTCAGATTCGCCCCGGTCAGATTTGCCCCGTCCAGAAACGCACTGCCTAGATTCGCATTGCTCAGGTTCGCATTGCTCAGATTCGCATTGCTCAGATTCGCCCCGAACAGATTCGCCTCGGTCAGATTCGCATTGGTTAGATTCGCCCCGCTCAGATTCGCATTGGTTAGATCCGCCGCGCACAGATTCGCATTGGTTAGATTCGCATTGGTTAGATCCGCCGCGCGCAGATTCGCGTTTTGCAGATTCGCCCCGCTCAGATTCGCCCCGTTCAGATTCGCATGAAAGAGATTCACCCCCTCAAGGTCAAGTCCAGGCAATAGTTTCCCCAGGGCTTCGTGGCTCAGGTCAATATACCGTTCATGTTCAAGCGCCCTATTGGCCTTGAGCAAACCGCTTAGCTGGTTTTTCAGGACAGCCAATACCTCGGGATAGTTGGTAAGTTCGGCTAGCGCTGCAATCGTATCAATCCCCGCTTGCAGGTTGTACCCACCATCAACGACCTCGCCTTGCTCAGTCCGCACCGCCCTGCCCACGTGCTGGCCTTGTTCATTCCTCGCATCCACCCCGCTGATCTGCTCCAGCCAGGCTACCAACAATCTTGGATCGGTGCGTGCCACTTCAATGAGGGAGTGGTAAACCGCATCCAAAACCCGACTTCGTCCAGTCACCGGGTCACGCTCGGTGGTATCATCAAAATTCTCGATCTCAGCCACACTCGCCAAAAAATTTCGCACAGCCTGAATAGCGTTGTCCTGACCATTTTCTTGGCCGCGGTAGCCCTGATAAATTTCTTCCGCGATGATCCTGAGCAAGTCACGGTTACCCCCGGGCTGATTTTTGACCCAGTCCATGGCCGTTCTAGCCATCTCTAACCGACTCTCATCGGGATTGGCCCAGTTATAAGTGACTAAGGAATCCATTTGGGGCCCCAAGTCTCTTGGAGTATCTAGGAAGCCTCGCGGTACGGTGAGGGTTACAATAGCGCCCGGTGTATTTAAAGCCTGTAGAAATTGGCGACCCTGTTCTCCGGCCGTTTCTATGTCCCATGTGATCGACCCCACGGTTATGAGATTCACGGGATTTCCTTGATTCTCCAGATGAACCGTTTGCGGTATGATATTTAGTACTACGGGCCCTGGGATGGAGAAGGTATGGCCGTCTTGAGTCATCACCTGATCTGGTCCCTCGAACGACACCACTACCCCAGCCCGAGACTGCGCTTCAGGACGCAGGATGAGGGTGGCGGCACCAATCTCCGTGCCGTCTGGTTGTCGTACCACGACGGGGAAGCTGAGCTCTCCTTCAAGGTGCTGATAGCCGTCAAGTTTGAGTGCTCTCAATAAACTCCCGAAGTCAGGATATACAACATCTACTAGCCCCTGATCGGTCGGTCGGCGAGTGACAGCGGCGTTGCTTATGCGGGTAATCTCGTGCTGTATGCTAGCCCGCACTGCTTTTTCATCAATGCGCCAGCCTTCGTACTGACTATAATGACCTGGAAACCCCTTTGCTTTGATGTGCGATTGTAGTCGTTCGGTCGCCTCTTCTTTAGCCTGTTTATCGGTGAGTGTGGGGGTCCTTGCTTGCAGAACGGTGGCGAGTTCATTGAGTAAGTTTGAGTTATTGTTTAAAAAGCCGTTAATACGTTGTTCGCGTAACATTCGCTCAGCATCGGCCAGTGGTATTTCATGCGAGGTGAGCTGGTATTCACTTATTAATGCATTTTGAGCTCCCTGCTGGCGCAGTGTCTTTATCTTACCTTCGATTTCACCGAGGAAGGTTCGAATTCTTACATCACCTATGCCGCCCACTCTGTCATAAATAGCCATCAGGGTGAACAAGGCCTCAGGCAGGTACTGGAGGTCGTCAGCATACACAGTTTTTTGCTGAAGCCGATGGGATGTTGCGGCACGCTGAAGTGAGCTGACATCTATAACAGGAAGACTTAATTTTCGCAGCTCAGTATTAATGCGGGCTAAGAACTCTTGAAGTTTTGGGTCATCGGCAGGCCGATTTGACGGCGACGGCAATGGCTGGGAACTTGCGACAAACAAGCCTCCACTAGGAGCAACTCTCATGTTCATCGTTTGTCCCTTTCACTTATTCATTATTCATGAGTGAAACCTGTCCACACTAACCAGACTGTTTTCATTGTAAGTGTGGTGGAAATATCAAGCAAGCTAAATTGGCCGCCATTAATGTGGCGCTTCCCGCATCCTTTCACGATTGCTAAGAATCAGAGACGTTTTGCCGGTTCCGACAATGAAATTAACTCTTGTATGCGTGTGTGGCATGTCTGTGCGGTAAATGCAGGGTTTTCCTGATAGATTTTTACTCTGAATCACGGCACAATGATGCATCGCAGCACTTTTTCCACCTTGCCTGGTTCTGCCATTATGAAAACACAAAAAATCACCAGTTTGCTGGTTGCCAATCGTAGTGAAATCGCCATACGCGTCATGCGCGCTGCTGCCGAAATGGGCATACGCACCGTCGCTATTTATGCCAATGAAGACCGCTTTGCCCTGCATCGTTTCAAGGCCGATGAGAGTTATCTGGTCGGTGAGGGCATGAAGCCTATTCAGGCATATCTGGATATTGACGACATTATTCGCATTGCCAAACAGGCCAAGGTCGATGCCATTCACCCCGGCTACGGCTTTTTGTCAGAAAACCCCGATTTTGCCGAGGCATGTGCCCGTAACGGCATCATTTTTGTCGGGCCGTCTCCCGAAGTGATGCGTACTCTGGGCAACAAGGTGGCTGCGCGTCATGCCGCCGTGGCGGCGGGGGTGCCGGTCGTGCCTGCTACCCAGGCGCTCCCGCACGATCTGAACCAGGCCAAGGCGCTGGCAGCAGAGATTGGCTACCCCTTCATGCTGAAGGCCAGTTGGGGCGGGGGCGGGCGTGGCATGCGCGTGATTGAAACCGAGGCCGACCTGGGACCACAAATGGAAGTTGCCCGGCGCGAAGCCCTGGCCGCTTTTGGCAATGACGAGGTCTATCTGGAAAAACTGGTGCGGCGCGCGCGCCATGTCGAAGTGCAGATTCTGGGTGACCGGCACGGCAACATCGTTCATTTGTTTGAACGCGACTGCTCGGTACAGCGTCGCAACCAGAAAGTGGTGGAGCGTGCCCCGGCTCCCTATCTGAATGATGCACAACGTGCTGAACTATGCGGCTATGCGCTGAAACTGTCGCAAGGGGTGCATTACACCCACGCCGGCACGGTGGAATTTTTAATGGATGCCGACACTGGCAAGTTTTATTTCATCGAGGTCAACCCGCGTATTCAGGTGGAACATACGGTCACTGAACAAGTAACGGGCATTGATATTGTCAAAGCCCAGATTCGCATTAGCGAGGGCGCGACGATAGGCCTTGATGCGGGTGTGCCGTCACAAGCAGATATACGCCTGAATGGCCATGCCCTGCAATGCCGCGTCACGACCGAAGACCCGGAAAATAACTTTACCCCCGACTATGGCCGTATTACTGCTTATCGTAGTGCGGCCGGTTTCGGTTTGCGTCTGGATGGCGGTACCGCTTACTCTGGCGCCGTCATTACGCCATACTACGATTCACTCCTGGTCAAGGTCACTGCCTGGGCCCCGACACCGGAAGAGGCGATCCGGCGTATGGATCGTGGCCTGCGTGAGTTTCGCGTGCGCGGTGTCTCGACCAATCTGCCGTTTCTGGAAAATGTCATCAACCACCCGCAATTCATCTCGGGCGAATGCATTACCCGTTTTATTGACACGACACCCGAGTTGTTCCAGTTCAGCAAGCGGCGCGACCGTGCCACCCGTATTTTGCGTTTCATAGGCGACGTCACGATCAATGGCAACCCGGAAATGAAAGGGCGCAAAAAACCCGAGCTACCCATGAGCCTGCCGATCAAGCCAGCCTGGGACATTACGCAACCGATTCCGCAGGGGCCACGTGACAAGCTCAAACAACTGGGCGCAGAAAAATTTGCCGCCTGGATGAAGGAACAAAAGCAGGTGCTGCTGACGGATACCACCATGCGCGACGCGCACCAGTCGCTGTTTGCGACGCGTATGCGTACCCGCGACATGACTGAGATTGCACCGTATTACGCACGCATGTTGCCGAACCTGTTTTCAGTCGAATGCTGGGGCGGCGCCACCTTTGATGTCGCCATGCGCTTCCTGAAAGAGGACCCGTGGGAGCGTCTGACCTATTTGCGTGCCGCCATGCCCAATCTGCTGTTGCAAATGTTGCTGCGCGCCAGCAATGCGGTGGGTTATACCAATTATGCTGATAACGTCGTGCGCTATTTTGTCAAACAGGCAGCGAGTAATGGTATCGATGTTTTTCGTGTCTTTGACTCACTCAACTGGGTCGAAAACATGCGCGTTGCCATTGACGCAGTACGTGAAACCGGCGCCTTATGCGAGGGTGCCATTTGCTATACCGGCGATTTGTTTGACAGCAAACGCTCGAAATACAACCTGAAGTATTACGTTGACATGGCCAGGCAACTGGAAAAAGCCGGTGTGCATATTTTGGGCATTAAAGATATGGCGGGTGTCTGCAAGCCACGCGCCGCGCGCGAACTGGTCAAAGTACTGAAACAGGAAGTAGGCTTACCGATACATTTTCATACCCACGATACCAGCGGCATTGGTGCTGCCAGCATACTGGCCGCGATTGACGCGGGCTGCGATGCTGTCGATGGCGCCCTTGATGCCATGAGCGGCCTGACGGCGCAGCCCAACCTGGGTTCGATTGTTGCCTCGCTTCAGGGCAGCGAACGCGACCCTGGCATTTCCCTCGAAGCCATGCACGACATCTCGCATTACTGGGAGGGGGTGCGACGCTATTATGCGCCGTTTGAGGCCGATATTCGCTCGGGAACTTCCGATGTCTATCGGCATGAAATGCCGGGCGGACAATACACCAATTTACGCGAACAGGCGCGCGCCATGGGGCTGGAACATCGGTGGACTGAAGTCAGTCAGGCCTATGCCGACGTCAATATGTTGTTTGGGGATATTGTCAAAGTGACGCCCACTTCGAAAGTGGTGGGTGACATGGCCTTGTTCATGGTGGCCAATGATTTGACCCCGACCGATGTATTGAACCCGGATAAGGAAATTGCGTTCCCGGAATCGGTGATCTCCCTGTTCAAGGGTGAGCTGGGCTTCCCGCCCGATGGCTTTCCGCCTGAGTTACAGAAGAAAATCCTTAAAGGTGCGGCGCCATTGGTTGGCCGCCCCGGTGAGCATCTGCCTGCCGTAGATCTGGTGCTGGCGCGAAGCCAGCTAGAAGCCGAGATTGAACGCAAGGTCAGTGATGAAGACCTGGCTTCGTATTTGATGTACCCCAAGGTCTACAAGGACTTCGTCGCTCATAACAAGCACTACGGCGATGTCAGTGTATTACCAACTCCGGTCTTTTTCTACGGTCTGCAAGACCGCGAGGAAATTTCGCTTGAAATTGACCAGGGTAAGAGTCTGATCATACGCTTGCAGGGCCAGGCGCAGCTCGAGGAAGAAGGCGACATCAAGCTGTTCTTTGAACTGAATGGCCAGCCACGCCTGATACGAATTCCGAAGGCAGGTGCGGTGAAAGCCGTTACTGCGGTGAAGGTGCAAGATGGCAATCCCGACCACGTAGGCGCACCGATGCCGGGCATGATTGTGACGGTCGCCGTCAAACCCGGCCAGTCGGTTAGCAAGGGCGATGCGCTGATTTCAATTGAGGCAATGAAAATGGAGACCATGATTCGTGCCGAACGCGACGGAATCGTCAAAGCCATCCACGTCAAAACCGGAAAAACCGTGAGTGCCAAGGACCTGCTGCTGGAATATCAGATAACATAGCGGGATGCTTCTGTATGCCGCCACCATATTTGTTTCCGCGTTTTTGCTGTTCCTGGTTCAACCCATTATTGCCAAGCAAATACTGCCCTGGTTTGGTGGCAGCGCGGGAGTATGGAGTACCTGTCTGGTTTTTTTCCAGCTCTGGTTGCTGGCAGGTTATACCTATGCTGACGCGCTGTCACGCTACAAGCTGAAAACCCAGGCGGTAGTTCACACTCTGCTGGTGCTATTGGCGCTGCTAACTTTGCCCATCATTGCAGACCCGGCCTGGAAACCGCAGGGCAATGAAGATCCCGGCTGGCGCATATTAGCCTTGCTGATTGCCACCATTGGCCTGCCCTATTTTCTGGTGGCCACCACGGGTCCGCTGGTGCAGAGCTGGTTTGCCAAGGCATTCATTAACGACCCCCGACACGTCAAGGTATATCGACTGTTTGCCTTGTCGAATCTGGCTTCACTGCTGGCGCTGGTGGCTTATCCGTTCGCTGTTGAGCCGGTCATAGAGCTACAAACCCAAAGCTGGGCCTGGTCCGGCGGTTTTGTGCTGTTTGCCCTGTTGGTAATAGCTACAGCATGGCGTACCCAGCGCAATACCGTATTCGATGCCTCGTTGCCTTTGCCGCAATCCAATACAGACGCAATACCACCACGCTGGACCGATTATGTTTTATGGTTGCTACTGGCGGCACTGGGCACACTGTTTCTGCTCGCGGTCAGTACCCACATTACCCAAAACGTCGCGTCCGTGCCGTTTTTGTGGATCGTGCCGTTGTCCTTATATCTGCTGACCTTTATCTTGTGTTTTGATGGTTCACGCTGGTACCGGCGCAGTCTGTTCATTCCTTTACTTTTGGTACTGACTCCGCTCATGGCCTGGGGCTTGCAGGCTGATCGCGGGGTACTGCATTTTGAAAAAGCACTGCCACTTTATTGCATTGGCTTATTTGTGGTCTGTATGTTTTGTCATGGCGAGCTGGCTGCGGCTCGACCTGCACCACGCTATCTGACCCGGTTCTATCTCATGATCTCGGTAGGCGGCGCTCTCGGCGGTTTGTTTGTGGGCGTAGTAGCGCCACGTATTTTTTCCGGATATTGGGAAACTCCCGCAACCCTGGTGCTGGTGAGTATTCTGATGATACTGGTGATACTCAAGAGCATCCCGCACTGGCGTGGCCTGACGCTGGTTCTGACGCTGCTGGCAGGAGGTATATCGAGTTATTATGGTTTGAAATATGTTGAATTGATGCGAGATGATGCGCTGCTCATGCAACGTAATTTTTACGGCACCATACGTGTCAAGGAGCAGGGCACCGATACTGGTAACCCGGTTCGGCATCTGATGCATGGCGTTATTCTGCATGGTGAGCAATATCAGACCCCGGCACTTAGATTACTGGCCACTACATATTATGGCCCTGAATCGGGCGCTGGCCTGGCACTTAGCCTGACACAAGGGCCAGGACAACGGATTGGAGTTGTTGGCCTGGGTGTTGGCACGCTAGCCAGTTACGCTGCGGCTGACAGCAAGCTGTTTTTGTATGAAATCAATCCCCAGGTGGTGGACGCTGCGCGCCAGTTTTTTTCTTATTTATCTGACACCCCGGCTCAAAGCGAGACGATTTTGGGAGACGCCCGTTTATCACTGGAGCGTGAAGCTTCGCGTCAATTCGATGTACTGGTCATAGATGCATTCTCCAGCGATGCCATTCCGGTACATTTATTGACACGTGAGGCGCTGGATATTTATTTGCGTCACATGAAACCCAATGGTGTCATGGCATTTCACGTCACCAACCGCTACCTGAATCTGGCCCCCGTGGTTAAACAACTGGCCGATCAGGCCGGACTCCACAGCGTACTGGTCAGTGACGAGCCCGAAGAATACTGGCTTAGTCGCACCGACTATGTTCTGGTAGCGCGTGACCCGAAGCTGTTACAGCAGCCGAAAATAGCAGCAAGGGCGCATGAAATAACGCCGATACCCGGCTTGAAATTGTGGACTGACAGTTACAACAACCTGTTCAAGGTGTTGAAGTAAGCAGTCAGGCGCGTCCGGTACTGCCAAAGCCGCCCGCGCCACGCTCACTGGCGCCGAATTCAGCCACGATCTCGAATTGCGCCTGCACCACTGGAACAATTACCAGTTGAGCAATACGCTCGAACGGCTGTAATACAAAGCTCGTTGCCCCCCGGTTCCAGACGCTGACCATCAGTTGCCCCTGATAATCACTGTCAATCAGTCCCACCAGATTGCCCAGCACAATGCCGTGCTTATGGCCCAGACCCGAACGCGGCAGAATCAGGGCGGCATAGCCGGGGTCTTCGACGTGTATGGCCAGCCCGGTCGGTACCAGATGCGTACTGCCTGGCAGGACTTCAATGGCGGCATCGAGACAGGCACGCAAGTCCAGCCCGGCCGAGCCCGGTGTCGCATACGCGGGTAGCTGATCACGCATGCGTTCATCAAGTATTTTTAACTGGATATGTTTCATGAGTCTTTTTTCTGGCGAGTGAGCATGGCGAGAATGACCAGAGCGAAAATCAGTATTGGCAGAGGAATAAAGTTCCAGACCCAGCCCAGAACCAGTACCATGCTACCACCCCAGCGTGCCACAGAGCGCGCAAAGGCTGACATGGAAACACTGTCCGATGTGGCCTGCTCAGAGTCAGCCGCTGTTTTCTTACGGCGTTTTTGCTGTTCAAGCCGGCGCAAAATGTCCAGAGCCTTGTCTTTAGACAGTTTGTCCGGAGCCGCCTCGCTGCCGCTGCCTGAGTCGGATTGGTGAACCTGAATGATCTGCATTTTTCTGGCAGGAATTTCGGCCAGTTTTTCTACATAGGTGGCGAAGTCACCGTTTTTGGGTTCATGCGCATTGAAGCTCATACCAACCTCCTGGCGATTTCGGCAATAATCTGGCGTGCCAGAGTCAACTTGTCAGCACGCCTGAGTAGCGTTCCACCGGCATCATCGAAAACCACGACCTCGTTGTCGTCCTTGCCAAAAGTGGCCGGACCAACATTGGCAATCAACATGGGAATACCTTTGGCGAGCCGTTTCTGGCGTGCGTTGTGTTCCAGATTATCGCTTTCAGCCGCAAAACCGACGCAATAAGGTTCACCGCCATTATCACGTGCCAGTTGTGCCACGGTCGCCAGAATGTCAGGATTTTTTTCAAACTGAAGTTGGGGTGGCCCGGATTCTTTTTTCATTTTTGTTTTGGCAATATTGGCTACGCGCCAGTCAGCCACTGCGGCGACACTGATAAAGACATCGGCGCGACTGACATAACCCAGCACCGCATCGAGCATTTCCTGCGCTGTCTCGACGCTGGTACGCTTGACCTTGTACGGAGCCTCGAGCAGTGTCGGGCCTGACACCAGCGTGACACTGGCACCGGCCTCACGAGCGGCACGGGCCATGGCATAGCCCATTTTTCCCGACGAATGATTGCTAATACCACGTACCGGATCAATCGGCTCAAAAGTAGGGCCCGCAGTAATCAGGATACGTTTGTCCTTCAGAACTTTGGGTTGCAAAAAAGCGCTTATATCTTGCAACAATTCGTGTGGTTCCAGCATACGCCCCATGCCAGTTTCACCACAGGCCTGGTCACCTTCGCCCGGCCCCATGATGACGACACCGTCATGACGCAGCTTCGATAAATTGCGTTGCGTGGCCGGGTTGTCCCACATTTCGACATTCATGGCGGGAGCAATCAGCAGCGGGCAGGTTCGTGCCAGACAGACTGTGGACAATAAATCATCGGCAAACCCATTTGCCAGCTTGGCCATGAAATTGGCCGAGCACGGTGCAACAATAATGGCGTCAGCACCACGCGTCAGGTTGATATGCGGCATGGCATTTGGCTGGCTGCCATCCCATTGCGTGGTGGCGACTGGCCGACCCGAGAGTGCTTGCAGGGTGGTGGGGGTAATGAACTCGAGCGCCGATTTCGACATGACGACTTGCACCGTTGCCCCGGCTTTGACCAGATCACGACACAGCATGGCACTTTTATAACAGGCAATACCTCCCGTTAGGCCCAGGACAAAATGTTTACCTTGCAAGTCACTCATAACGTCCCGTCTCCGTTTTTCAAGTGCCGACGCCTATTCACCGCCTGCCGGACCCCAGAATACCACCCAGGTTATAAAGTCAGAAGAAAAATTTTCGAATCGATGGGGCATGCGCGCTGGTACGAACAGTACATCTCCAGCCTGGCATGATAAGCGTTGTCCATCACGCAAAAATTCACTACGACCTGCTGCAATAAAGTACAACTCATCTTGTTCGTGAGGTTGTTGGTGATCCGCGCCAATCGGACGAAATAATTCGACTGACATTGTGCCGTGGGCAAGCGCCTGGGTAAAAGGTAAGCCCTCTGGCCATTTGTCAGTGGCGGGTCCAGGCAGTAGTTTCAACAACTCTTCTGCGCTGGCTTTCATGCTTTGGCTTTCCTCACGCGCAGCAGTTCATCCAGAATCAACAAACCGGCACCACCGACAATCGCCATATCGGCCACGTTGAAGGCAGGCCAATAAAAAGTTTTATAGTGCAGCAACAGAAAGTCAATCACATGGCCATATAGCACACGATCCAGTACGTTGCCCAGTGCTCCGCCCATAATCAGGGCTAGAGCCAGTGAGAATAATTTTTGTGAACCGTGTTTGCCCAGCAAGTAGAGAATAAACAGAGAAGCTCCGCAGCCGACGATAATAAAAAACTCGCGTTGCCAGCCCGAGGCGCCAGCCAGGAAGGAAAAGGCCGCTCCCTTGTTGTACCAGAGCGTCAGGTCAAAAAAGGGCAGCACCGGCAAACGCTGACCATAATCGAAGATACGCTCAACGGTAATTTTAGTGATTTGGTCGATCAAAAAAATCACCACTGATAAACCGAACCAGGGTAATACGTTTTTCATCGACCAGCCTGATTTCGTCGCCATTATGCAATCGTCCTTTTTTCACCCGCGCCAAATAAATTACTGACACAGCGACCACATATTTCCGGGTGTTCGTCGTGACTGCCTACATCATCTCGATAGTGCCAGCAACGCTCACATTTTTTATGCGTTGATGCCTGTACCTGTACTGAAAAATCACCTTCATGCAGGGTGCAACGGCTGGTAATGGTGATGAATTTCAGGTCATTCCCCAGGCTGCGCAGTATCTGGTAAGCCTCGCCCGATACCGTCAGATCGACTTCGGCCTGCAAGCTGGAGCCGACCTTGCCGTCGGCACGCAAAGTCTCAATCGCTTTCAAGACCTCGGCGCGCACCTCGCGAATCTGGTTCCATTTCGCGAGTAACAGGTTAGCATCACGTAGCGCAGGAAAAACATGATAAGTCTCGGTGAAAATCGTGCTGCTGCCCGGCTTGAACATGGCCTGCGCCTCTTCCGCTGTAAAAGACAGGAACGGCGCCATCAGGCGTAACAGGCTGGCGGTAATATGCCAGAGTGCGGTTTGGGCCGAGCGGCGCGACAGTGAATCTTCGCCGGTCGTATATAAACGGTCTTTCAAGATGTCGAGATAAAACGCCCCCAGATCTTCCGAGCAGAAAGTCTGCAGCTTGGCGACGACCGGGTGAAATTCAAATGCAGAAAAATGTTGCAGGGCTTCACGCTGAAACTGCTCGGTCATGACCAGGGCATAGCGGTCCAGCTCCAGCATTTTTTCGGGCGACACTGCATTTTTCTCAATATCGAAATCGCTGATATTGGCTAGCAGGAAACGCAAGGTATTGCGAATGCGACGGTACGACTCCACCACACGCTTCAAAATTTCATCGCTAATCGACAGTTCCCCCGAATAATCGGTAGCGGCCACCCACAGGCGAATAATTTCAGCGCCGAGCTTGTTACTCACCTCTTGTGGGGCGACCACATTGCCCATGGACTTGCTCATCTTGCGCCCCTGACCATCCACGGTAAAACCGTGGGTCAGCAAAGCGTTATAAGGCGCACGTCCATCCAGCGCCGCGCCGGTCAAGAGCGAGGAATGAAACCAGCCACGATGCTGGTCGCTGCCTTCCAGATATAAATCGGCGGGATATTGCAGGTCGTCGCCATGCGAACCGCGCATGACGGTGTAATGGGTGGTGCCGGAATCGAACCAGACATCTAAAATATCGCTGGCCTTATCGTAGTCTTTTGCTTCGTCCCCCAGGAAATCTTCTGCCCTGGCCTTGCTCCAGGCTTCAATGCCGCCTTGCTCCACTTTTTGTGCGGCCATTTCCAGTAATTCCAAAGTCCGTGGATGCAACTCGCCCGTGGCCTTGTGGGTAAACAAAGGCAGTGGCACCCCCCAGTTACGCTGGCGTGAAATGCACCAGTCAGGGCGGTTGGCAATCATGCCGTGCAAACGCGCCTTGCCCCAGGCCGGGTAAAACGCGGTCTCGTCAATCGCTTTCAATGCCGTGGCGCGTAGCTGTGTGTCACCGTCCATGCGCACAAACCATTGTGAGGTCGCGCGGTAAATGAGAGGTGTTTTATGACGCCAGCAGTGCATGTAACTATGGTCTTGCGCGCCCTCGGCCAGCAGGCTACCAGCGTCGCGCAAGGCGGCAATAATATTCGGATTCGCTTTCCAGATAAACTGGCCGTCAAATAATGGCAGGTCGTTCGCGTACACACCATTACCCTGCACCGGCGTCAAAATGTCTTCATTCTTCATGCCGTAGTGCTGACATGACTGAAAGTCTTCCACGCCATAGGCGGGTGACGAATGCACAATACCCGTACCGGCGGTCGCCTCAACATAAGTACCGAGGTAAACCGGACTAAAACGATCATAGCCCGGGTGTGCCGCAGCCAGCGGATGCTTGAAGCGCACCCGTTCCAGTCTTTGCCCCAGGGTCTGCGCTACGGCCTGTCCTGACAGACCATATCGCTCGAGGCAAGAGGCCACCAGCTCGTGCGCCAGAATCAGATAACGATCACCACAATCGACCAGATCGTAGCTTAGTTCAGGGTGAAAATTCAGTGCCTGGTTAGCTGGAATAGTCCACGGCGTCGTCGTCCAGATGGCGGTGAAAACCGGTTTGCCTAAAGTCACACCAAAAGCAGCTTCTACTTTGCTGCGGTCTTCCTCGGCCAGTGCAAATGCCACATCAATAACTGGCGTTTTCTTATCCAGATATTCCACTTCAGCTTCGGCCAGAGCCGAGCCGCAGTCAAAGCACCAGTTCACCGGTTTCAGGCCGCGATAAACGAAGCCTTTTTCCATCATTTTTCCCAGGGCACGTATTTCATCGGCCTCGGCCTTGAAATTCATGGTGCGATACGGGTTGTGCCAGTCGCCCAGTATGCCCAGACGTTTAAAGTCTTTCATCTGCTTGGCAATCTGCTCGGTCGCATAAGCACGAGCCTTGGCCTGTACCTCGTCGCGCGGCAAGTGCTTGCCAAACTGTTTTTCAATCTGAATTTCAATCGGCATGCCGTGGCAGTCCCAGCCGGGTACATAAACACCATCGAAGCCAGCCAATATCTTCGATTTGTTGATGATGTCCTTCAGAATTTTGTTGACCGCATGGCCGATGTGAATGTCGCCATTAGCATAGGGCGGGCCATCGTGCAAAATGAATTTTTTCGCCCCTTTGCGCGCAGCACGGATGAGCTGGTAAAGATTTTTTTCTTCCCAGTCCTGCACCCATTGCGGTTCGCGCTTGGGCAGGTCACCACGCATGGGGAAAGGCGTGTCGGGTAAGTTGAGTGGGTATTTCTTGCTGTTGTCGGTGTTTTTGCTGTCGCTCATGGTTTCCTCGGCCTCCTCAGGCTCTGCGAGAAAAAATGCCTATGATAACGAAAGTCTGAGACTGGAGTGCCGTTATCAATATCCATGAACCTTTTTCCAGGCGGCATATTCAGACGGTCGCACCCGATAACGCGCCAGAACGCCCTCGTGCAAGCGCCGTAGCTCTTCAATGATCAGCGCCTGTACTCCTGCCCGGTCAGCTTCAGGAATACACTCAGTCACTGCCTGCTGAATATACGCTAGCGGTTCAAGTTGCGGTTGAGTGATGACGGTGTGTACAGTCTGCTTGATAAAGTCACGCCACACCAGTCGAAGTGGCTCGGGCTCGATCAAGCCTTGTTGGATCGCCAGATATTCCTGTGTCGAGCGTTCATAGGCCCAAACATAAAGATCGCGCAGCAGTTCCACACGCGTCATTTCATATACCGCCAGGATGGCTCGACTATAAGCTTGTTCTGGCACGTCCAGAAAAGTCAGGGGACATAGATTGGCACGGAACAAGGGCAGATTGGCAGCCAGCCGCGAAGTGCGCTTGTTAATGTCAGCAAACGGCTGAAGATAAGGCAAGTGCACCAGGATAAAAAACGATTGCTCAAACGGATCCTGAATCCGGTTAGCTTTGTCCAAAAGTACATCCAGCGCGTTTTCGATTTGTTGTGGTGTTGACAGCGGGCGATAGACGCTTTTACCGATATCGACAGCGTGCTGGCGAATACGCCCTTCATCGGCAGGATTAGGCAATAGGTTTTCTGCTAAAGCGCTGTGCAAATTCATCAGCGTATAGCGATTGAACTCTGCTGTGTCGATATTTTCGATCAATAATTCTATCGCGAACTTATGGTTCAGAATCATTTGCGTTTCGATAGCAGCTTTGCCGCGCGCTGCCTTGCCACGTTCAATCAGCTTGCGCGTGTCAAGTCGGGAGTAGGTATTGCCTTCCAAATGGCTCGATGCCCATGACAAATCGATCAGTAAGCGATTGAGAATAGTGCGGCTATAAGTACCGGCGCGCTGGCCTATGTCTGCCGTTCTACCCATTTGGTGTAATTGCCGGCGTAGGGGTGCCGACAAATACCAGGTCTGGTTGGGACGGTAAGCATCCAGAAAATCGCGCTGGTAGCCTACCGGCTTACGCGCTGCCAAGGCTTGGTCAATATAGGTCAGAATACCGCGGCTATCTTCAGAAAGCGGAATGAAGTGCGGAAAGCAGTCAGCTATACCTTGGGCGAACTCTGTACCTGTTGGGGTAATGGCAGAAAAATAGCGCCGCGCACGCGCTTGACCCAAAACTCTGATTTGACCATTTTTGATCAATTGTGCGATCAAGCGTTGTACGGTTCGACGGGCAAGCTCAGGCCGCTGCTTAAGCAATTCGGCCAGCGTCAAGCCATCCTTGAAGGCTTGTATGCAGTTCAGTAAATCTGCTGGGGATGACATAGGCTATGGCGCTGTTCAGGCTTAATGTGGCGCAATTATGGCGCAATTCATCAAACTGCGCCATATTCTGGCGCTGGTGTGTTAGCCCAAAGTTAATACCCTCTCCCCTGCTAGGTGTTGCCCACCAGCCCGATTGCAGACGTCTCGTGCTGGGCATATGCAAAAAACAAGCATCGATGGGTAAAAAAATTCGTTCCCATCCTGGATTCCAGCAATTACATTGCAATCCTGGATTGCTTGGAGCCTCAATTAATTTGGATTTTCCCCAGGCATGAGTCTTAGGCAGTACGGATTCTATAACTGAAAGAAAGGTTGGTTTGTGAGTATTCTATTCATAGCGGGTAGCCCGACAGTAGCTTCTCGCTCTGCACGATTGCTGGACTTTATTGCTGAACACGTACGTGGCCGAGGCTATGACATCAACCGCTTGAATGTACGTGATTTGCCTGCGCAGGCATTGCTCCATGCTGATTTTTCTGACGATGCCATCCATGCGGCGCAAAAAAAAGTAGCAGAGGCAAGCGCTGTTGTAATTGCCACACCGGTATACAAGGCAGCCTACAGCGGTGTTTTAAAGGTTTTTCTGGATTTGCTACCGCAGGCGGGCTTGTCTGGAAAACTGGTGCTGCCCTTGGCGACAGGCGGCAGTCCTGCCCACATGCTGGCTTTAGATTATGCGCTACGGCCAGTGCTCACCAGTCTCTCTGCCCGGCAAGTCTTTCCTGGAATTTATGCGACTGACGAGCAAGTGGAATGGTCGTCAGAGCATGGACTGCAATTAGCCGATGATGTTGAGCAAAGATTGCAACAATCCAGTCAGCGCTTGCTGGACAGTCTGGATGCTTTGCGCGCGGATCAGCAGCGACTAAACAGTAGTTTCAAGCAGGCTGCGCCGGTGCCGTTTAGTACGGTGCGATGTAGCGTTTAGTTTTCCACCTTTCCAACCCGGTCAACTTCATGGGCTGCAGAAACAGCAGCCAAGACCATTTATTGTCTAAAACCCAAGGAGTCAATATGAAGCACTTTCTGAATAATTTTTTTTCGCGTCGCCAGGCTATAGTTGCCATGGCTTTATCTGCATTATTGCCACTCAACGCCTCTGCACAAAAAAGCCCTGAGCCATTACGCATCGGCTTTCAAAAATCAGCCAGCCTTCTGACTTTACTGAAATCACAGGGTACGCTGGAAAAGCGCTTGGCACCCCTGGGTGTCGAGGTGAAGTGGGTGGAATTTCCAGCTGGCCCACAGCTACTTGAAGGTCTGAATGTTGGTTCCATCGATTTTGGCTATGTTGGCGAAGCGCCGCCTATTTTTGCCCAGGCTGCCGGCGCAAATTTCATTTATGTTGGCTATGAACTCCCTGCCCCAGGAGCCGAGGCTGTAATAGTACCCAAAGATTCAGCTATCAGAAGCGTGAGCGATTTAAAGGGTAAAAAAGTTGCACTTAATAAGGGTTCAAATGTGCACTACCTACTGGTCAGATTACTTGAAAAACATGGCTTGAAGTATGACGACATTCAGACCGTGTTTTTACCCCCTGCCGATGCTCGCGCTGCCTTTGAGCGTGGCAGTGTCGATGCCTGGGTTATTTGGGACCCATTCCTGGCTGCTGCCGAGAGGCAATTAGGTGCCAGACAGATAGCTGATGGCAGAGGTGTGGTCAATAATCATGCTTTTTTCCTGGCGGCACGTACTTATGCCGAACGTCGTCAGGATGTGATCAATCTGTTATTCGAGGTTCTTTCTAGACAGGGTCAAAGTATTACCAAAGACTATAGATCAGCAGCACAGGCTCTTTCACCTCTGCAGGGCCTGACCCCAGACGTCATTGAATTAAGTCTAAGACGATACAGCCATGATGTGCGGCCTTTGAATACAGCCGTGATTGCGGAACAACAAAAAATAGCGGATGTGTTTAGCGATCTGAAACTGATTCCCAGAAAAATTAGTGTGCGCGATGCGGCACCTTTATTGAAATAAATCATCACCACAGGAGCTTGCAATGGAAATACTTTGGTTCATACCTACGCATGGTGATAGCCGTTATCTGGGCACTACTGAAGGAGCACGTGAAGTCAATTATGACTATATGAAACAGGTCGCCATTGCAGCAGACAGTCTGAACTATGATGGTGTGCTGATTCCTACTGGGCGCTCCTGCGAGGATCCCTGGGTGATTGCATCCAGTCTGATTGCAGTCACAGCAAAATTACGCTTTCTGGTAGCTGTCCGTCCCGGTTTGATGCAGCCAGGTCTGGCAGCGCGCATGGCCGCCAGTTTTGACCGTTTATCGGGTGGGCGCCTGTTGATTAATCTGGTCACTGGTGGCGACACCAGTGAACTGGAAGGCGATGGATTGTTTTTGAATCATGCAGAACGATATGAAGCCTCGGCTGAATTCATCAAAATCTGGCGTGAGATTTTGCAGCGCAGTCACGAGCAAAAAAATTATGATTTTTCCGGCAAGCATTTGAGTGTTAAAGGCGCAAAACTTCTGTATCCGTCCGTACAATATCCGCATCCACCGGTGTATTTTGGTGGCTCCTCAGAGGCCGCACATGAGTTGGCGGCCGAACATGTTGAAACCTATTTGACATGGGGTGAACCACCGGCAGAGGTGGCTCGAAAAATAGCGGATGTGAGGACGCGCGCGGCCAAACATGGCCGTAGTGTCAAATTTGGTATTCGCCTGCACGTCATTGTGCGTGAAACCGACGCAGAGGCCTGGGCTGCTGCCGAAAGTCTGATCAGCAGGCTGGATGACGAAACTGTAGGACGAGCCCAGGCAGCACTGGCGAAAATGGATTCAGAGGGGCAACGCCGCATGGCTGCCCTGCACGGCGGGGGAACACGGCGTAGTCGCGCCGAGTTGGAAATCAGTCCCAATCTTTGGGCCGGGGTGGGTCTGGTGCGCGGCGGAGCGGGCACAGCCCTCGTGGGCGATCCTGAAACCGTGGCCGCACGGATTCAGGAATATGCCGCATTGGGTCTGGATACCTTTGTATTCTCTGGTTATCCCCATCTTGAAGAGGCCTATCGCTTTGCCGAGCTGGTTTTCCCACTGTTACCTGGGAAACATCAGGAAAAACTGTCCGGCCGCGTTTTGAATGGTCCCTTTGGCGAGATCGTGGCGAATCATTTTGTTCCCGAGCATGCTGCCAATAGCGGGGCCGGCACTCTTTCATCACAAAGCTGAGGTGGGTGATGCATCATTTGACCACGCTTCGTACCCGGTTCATACCTTGGCTGGTGCCCCTTTTATTACTGGCGGTATGGCAGCTCAGTGCACAGTCAGGCTGGCTATCTACGCGGGTTTTGCCTGCGCCGCTCGATGTGCTGAAAGCTACTACTAGGCTCGCCCTGTCGGGAGAGCTATTGACTCACGTCAAAATCAGTGCGGGACGTGCTTTGGCCGGTTTTGCGATTGGTGGCGGTACGGGTCTTGTGCTTGGACTGCTGACTGGTTCTGTACGCTGGGCCGAAACCTTGTTGGACACCACTTTGCAAATGATTCGCAATATTCCACCACTGGCGTTGATTCCTCTGGTTATTTTGTGGTTTGGCATTGATGAGGCAGCGAAACTTTTTCTGGTATCAATTGGTGTGTTTTTCCCGATTTACATCAATACATTTCACGGTATTCGCAGCGTCGATAAAGGCCTGATTGAAATGGGTCGTAGCTACGGTCTGCGCGGATGGTCTCTGTACAAGGAAATCATACTGCCGGGGGCATTGCCCTCAATTCTGGTGGGAGTACGTTTTTCACTAGGTCTGATGTGGGTGCTTTTGATAGTGGCAGAGACGATCTCGGCCCAGGCAGGCATTGGCTACATGACAATGAATGCACGCGAATTTCTTCAAACCGACATCGTTCTTGTGGGCATTCTGCTTTACGCGTTTTTGGGCAAATTGGCAGACGTATTGGCGAAGACGCTGGAACGATATTGGTTACGCTGGCATCCAGGGTACCAGTCGTCACACAAATCTTTTATTTGAGGTGGTGTCATGCAAATCGGTGGTATCGAACAACAACGAATTAGTGAAGTGAGTTCAGCACTACAACAGCAGACCGGCACTTCATTGTATTTGAAACAATTGAGCAAATCCTTTGGTCAGCGCTCAGTTTTGCGCCAGGTCGATTTGCACATCGCTGCAGGCGAGTTTGTGGTCATTGTAGGGCGTAGTGGATGTGGTAAGAGTACCCTGTTACGCCTCATTGCGGGTTTGGAGCATGCCTCCAGCGGAGAGTTGCGATTTGATGAGGAAAGAGTAAATCGCCGTCGCCAGGATGATATACGCATCATGTTTCAAGACTCACGACTATTGCCTTGGCGCTCGGTTTTACACAATGTCGCTTTGGGCTTGCCCGCAAGTGCTTTTTCAAGAGTACGTGAGGTTCTGGCACAAGTGGGTCTGTCTGAGCGTGAAAATGATTGGCCAGCCCAGCTTTCTGGCGGTCAGCGTCAGCGTGTGGCTCTGGCTCGTGCCCTGGTACATCAGCCACGTTTGTTATTACTGGACGAACCTCTGGGCGCTCTTGATGCTTTGACCCGAATTGACATGCAGCAATTGATCGAAAACTTATGGCAACAACACCGCTTTACTGCATTGCTGGTGACGCATGATGTACAGGAAGCCGTAGTACTCGCTGATCGGGTCATTTTGATTGAAGATGGGGCGATTACGCTAAACCAAAAAATTGACTTGCCCAGACCGAGGCAGCGTGGAAGTGCGGCCTTCGCTGCACTGGAAGAGCAAGTATTGCAACGGGTTTTGTTTCAGGAAGGGCAGGGCCTGAATCCTTCGCCACGGCAGGAATTAGGCGATCAATCTCTGTATGCCAGCTTTACCAATGTGGTGTGGGCAGTGTAGTGACACTGAACTAACTAGCGTTTTATTGATGTTTTTTTATCTTGAGAAAGGAAGTTTCCTATGGCAATTACTGCAATTAATGTTCGTAACCAGTTCAGAGGACATGTTAAAGCGATTCATCACGGCCCCGTGGTGTCTGAAGTCGAAGTCGACACACCCTCGGGCGTGGTTTCTTCGGTCATTACTAGTCGTTCTATCCAGGATCTGGGCTTGGTCGTTGGCAGTGAAGTCGTGGCTTTGGTTAAGGCGACTGAAGTTTCGATCGCCAAGCTTTAATTGACCGGGTACAGGCGCGGGGTAGTGCCCACTAGCTGTATTAGCAGCTAGAAAAAAACTCCCGCGCCTGGCGTTCGTCCTCGGCAATCGCGTCGGTCAGTTGTTGTAGTGAATCGTATTTTTCTTCATCGCGCAGTTTTTTCAGAAACTCGACCCGAATCAAACGCCCATAGGCGTCACCCTTCCAGTCAAGCAGATGGGTTTCCAGTAATACCCGGCCACTGTCCTCAACCGTAGGCCGTACCCCTAGAGAGGCAACGCCGGGCAAAGCCACTTGACCTAGGCCGTGTACGCGCACGACAAAAATGCCGGTCACGGCAGGACGCTTGTGCGTCACACGTAAATTCAGTGTTGGAAAACCCAGGGTGCGCCCCAGCTTTTTGCCGTGTATGACGCGGCCTGACATCCTGTAAGGGCGACCCAGTAGCTGTTGTGTCAGGGCAAAATCGGCCCTGGCCAGAGCCTGCCTGACTTCACTGGAAGAAATACGTCGTCCATCATGTGTCAGAGTAGCCATGGCCTCGACGCCAAAGCCACATTGCTGCCCGCCTCGGCGCAATAATTCAAAATCACCGCTGCGTTTTGCACCGAAGCGAAAATCATCGCCGACGCATATCCAGCGCGCATGACAGCCTTGCACCAGAATATCGTCAATGAATTGTGTTGCGGTCAGGCTGGCAAAACGTGCGTTAAAGTGTTCCACAATGACGCGGTCAATCCCTGCTTGTGCCAAAGCTTCCAGCTTGTCGCGCAAATTGGCAATGCGCGCAGGTGCCTGGTCAAGATGACCGGCGCGAGCGGCAAAATACTCGCGTGGATGTGGTTCAAAGGTCATGACTGCGGCCGGCAGACCCATTTGTCGCGCCTGATTGACGACGGTTTGCAGCAAAGCGGCATGACCGCGATGCACGCCATCAAAGTTGCCAATGGTCAGGGCACACGGACTGCGCGATTCAGGGTTGGGGAGGCCACGAAAGACATGCATAACCCCAACATTCTATCGAACCGCTAGAATGCCAACCGTGAAGAACATCGTTATCCTTATTTCCGGGCGCGGTTCCAATATGGAAGCCATTGTCCGCAGCGCTCAGGCCGAGCAATGGGAATCGGTCTTGCAAGCCCGCATAGCTGGCGTCATCAGTAACCGACCGCAAGCCGCGGGGCTGGCAATAGCCCGTGACCTGGGCGTGCCGACGCTGGCGCTGGATCATAAAATTTATGCGACACGGGAAGCGTTTGATGCCGCGTTGGCGCAGGCGATTGACGCCTGGCAGCCCGACCTGGTGTTACTAGCAGGCTTCATGCGGGTATTGACAGCAGGTTTTGTCAGCCGTTATGCCGGGCGCCTGATGAACATCCATCCATCGCTACTGCCCTCGTTTGCTGGCCTCGATACCCACCAACGCGCCCTCGACACCGGGGTCAAGATTCATGGCTCTACCGTCCATTTCGTCACGCCAGATCTGGATGATGGGCCGATCATCATCCAGGCCGCAGTACCAGTCTTGCCCCAGGACGACGCAAGCACATTGGCCACACGTGTGTTGCAACAGGAGCATCGCATTTACCCGTTGGCGGTGCGCTGGTTTGTCGAGGGTCAATTACAGGTAGAACAAGGCCGCGTGCGGCAATTACAAGGACAGCCGCAATGGCTCATGCAAAACGAATAAAACCTGCCTCTTCCAACCAGCGCCGAGGACCCGATAAACGGCGCCCTGCCTCAGCCGCACGTACCAGAAGCGGAGCCGAGCAAGACGTTATTTTGTCGCATGGCATGGCAGTACTGGCCGAAGTCATGCAATTCAGCGCCCCCGCCGACAATACCTTGTCGCGCTATTTCAAGACGCACCCGGCACTGGGTTCACGCGCCCGTGGCTATATTGCCGAGGCGGTTTATACGGTGCTACGGCAATACAGCGTCTTTGCACAACTGGCGCAAGCCGGTGTCGGTGCCCTGGAAAAACGCTTGCTGTTGCTGGCATTCGCCCACATGGGGCTCGATATTAAACACATGACCAACGAGCGCGAATGGGACTGGCTGGCGCATGTGGCCAAGTTTGACCGTCAGGTCTTTTCGCCCGAAATACGCAGCAATTTACCGCCCTGGTTGTGGCAGTTGTTGTGCCAGCGACTGGGGCAGGATCAGGCGCTTCTGCTGGCGCAGCAACTGGCGCAAACTGCGCCGCTGGATGTGCGCGTCAATCGCTATAAGACCACGCGTGAGGCGGTGCTGTACCGCCTGCGTACTGATGGCTTTGAAGTGGAACCAACGCCTTACGCCCCCGATGGGCTGCGTTTTCAGAACAAGCCCAGCCTGGAAAAACACCCTTTGTTTCTGGATGGCAGTTTCGAGGTACAGGATGAGGGCTCGCAACTGCTGCCGCATTTACTGGCGCCCAAACGTGGCGAGATGGTGGTCGATTTTTGCGCTGGTGCTGGGGGTAAGACTTTAGCCCTGGGCGCTTTAATGCGTAATACCGGGCGTTTGTATGCGTTTGATATCAGCGCAGCGCGCCTGGCGCGTTTCAAGCCACGCTTTGCCCGTAGCGGATTGTCCAATGTGGTGCCGGCCGTTATTGCGTCGGAAAACGATGCCAAGGTCAAACGCCTGGCCGGCAAAATAGATCGCGTTCTGGTCGATGCACCTTGCACCGGCCTGGGTACCTTAAGGCGTAATCCGGATCTGAAATGGCGTCAGACCGAGTCGGAACTGCACGCCCTGGTGCAAAAACAGAAAAATATTTTGTCAGATGCCGCCAGATTGCTGAAGCCTGGTGGACGCCTGGTTTATGCCACTTGCAGTTTTTTGCCGCAGGAAAATACCGGGGTGGTGCAAGATTTTTTATTGCAGCATGCCAACTTCCGTCGCCTGAATGTGGCTGACGAACTGAACAGGCAACAGATAGAGTTGCCGGGGCAGGCGGGTGAAGACCTGCAACTTTGGCCGCATATTCACGGCACCGACGGTTTTTATGCGTGTATTCTGGAGCGACACACATGATGGACAAGACCCCGGTACACCGCCTGTGGCTCGATTTGCAGGCCGACTTTTCCCGGTCGGATGTGATCTGGCAGATAGCGGTTATCACGCTGGCGCTGGCTGTTGCATGGTGGTTGTCGGGCTGGCTGGAACAGCGGGTGCGTGACCGGGCTGAAGTGGCAACACAAACGCTCGATAATCTTGCGGCTTCCCATGCCTTGAATTTGGGCGCTGCGGCGTTTTCGCGCGTATTGTTCCCGCTGGTGGTTTTGCTCATAGTATGGCTCGGTAAAGCGGTGCTGGGTTGGTTTTACCCGGTTAGTCTGCTCAGGCTTGCGGTCACGCTGGCTATATCGTTTGCTATTGTCCGGCTGGTCGTTTATTTGCTGCGCAAGGTCTTCCGTACCAGCGCCCTGCTAGTAGCGTTCGAGCGTGTTGTGGCTACATTAATCTGGATTGGCGTGGTGCTGCATCTCACCGGCCTGTTGCCGGAACTGGTCGCAGCGCTCGAGTCTATTGTCCTGCCGATAGGCAAACACAAGGTATCGGCCTACGACATACTGGTCGGCGCTTTGTCCGTGACCGTGACCCTGCTTATAGCGCTGTGGGCCGGGGCAGCGCTGGAACGGCGCCTGATGCGATCGAGCGGTATTGATTCTTCCCTGCGCGTGGTCTTTGCCCGCGCCGGGCGTGCCCTGCTAATTGTGCTGGCGGTACTGATTGCCCTGCCGCTGGTCGGCATTGATCTGACCCTGTTGTCGGTATTTGGCGGCGCGCTGGGTGTCGGTCTGGGTCTTGGCTTGCAGCGCATCGCCAGCAATTACGTCTCGGGATTTATCATTTTGCTGGAAAAAAGCCTGCGTATTGGCGACATGGTGACTGCCGACAAATATTATGGCGCAGTCAGCCAGATCAAAACCCGGTATACCGTGTTACGTGCTCTGGACGGTACCGAGGCCATAGTGCCGAACGAACTGCTGGTGGCTCAGCCCGTTCTGAACCATAGTTATACCAACCGCCAGGTACGTCTGGTAACGCGGGTTACGGTGGCGTACCGTCACGATCCGGAACAGGCCATGGCTTTACTCGTGCGGGCGGCCAGCGATAACCCGCGGGTCTTGACAGACCCGGCGCCTGCCGCCATTCTGGTCGAGTTCGGCGCCGATGGGTTTGTGCTGGAGCTCGGTTTCTGGATACAAGACCCGGAAGAAGGCCGTCTAAATGTAACATCTGCAATAAATATCGCCATCTGGCGCTTATTTGTAGCTAACGGTATTGAAATCCCCTATCCACATCGTGATATTAGAACCCGGACAGCGTAAAAAAAGGTATGATTAAGTGATGTAGCGCAATGTCTCGCCGCGTGCTTCCGGGTATATTGAAAGTACGCTTTTGTTTGCGCGCTTTTTTCGTGACTCAGTGAAGGAGAACGAGTTGTTAGATGGATTGTTGAATTTCGCCGCCAACGGCCTGCTTGACTGGTCGGTTTGGCATGTTGTCGCTTTTACCCTGATTGCAACGCATATCACGATTGCTGCGGTGACCATATTCCTGCATCGTTGCCAGGCGCACCGAGCGCTGGATCTGCACCCGGCCGTGAGTCATTTTTTCCGGTTCTGGCTGTGGCTGACCACCGGCATGGTGACGCGCGAATGGGTTGCCATCCATCGCAAACACCATGCTAAGTGCGAGACCGAGGAAGATCCGCATTCGCCTGTGACCCGAGGCATTAAAACCGTTTTGTTGCGTGGTGCCGAGTTGTATCGCGCCGAGGCTAAAAACAAACAGACTATCGAGAAGTACAGTCATGGTACGCCGGACGACTGGATCGAGCGTCACCTGTACTCACGCTTTACCTGGCAAGGTGCAGGACTGATGCTGATCATTGACCTGATACTGTTCGGCGCCCTCGGTGCCACGGTCTGGGCAGTACAAATGCTGTGGATTCCCGTTACCGCGGCTGGCATCATTAATGGTATTGGACACTACTGGGGCTACCGCAATTATGGTTCGCCCGATGCCTCGACCAATATCATTCCTATCGGCA
Source organism: Burkholderiales bacterium UBA4657 (assembly GCA_002405475.1). Lineage (GTDB taxonomy): Bacteria > Pseudomonadota > Gammaproteobacteria > Burkholderiales > Burkholderiaceae_E > UBA4657. Next base: position 86,397 of record DHLX01000012.1, read on the forward strand.
TCATCATAGGCGGCGAAGAACTCCATAACAACCACCACACCTATGGCTCGTCGGCACGACTGTCGAACAAATGGTGGGAATTCGACATTGGCTGGCTCTATATCAAGCTGATGTCGTATGTGGGTCTGGCGCATATTCGCAAAGTAGCGCCGACGCCGAAGTTCGTCATGCCGCGCCCACATATTGACCTTGAGACGGTTCAGGCGGTTATTGCCCACCGCTACGATGTCATGGCGCGTTATGGCAAGTCCTTGAAGTCGGTACTGGCTGAAGAGCGCGCACGTTTACCCCAGGTTGATTGGTCGAAAATCAAGCGCCTGATGCGCCGTGATGCTGCCAGCCTGAAAGAGGTCGAGCGCCAGTCCCTGGCCGAAGTGCTCAAGCAGTCGAAAGCACTGGAAACCCTGTACCACATGCGCCAAGAACTGGCCAAAGTATGGGAGCGTTCCAGCATGAAGCCCGAGCAGCTGGTATCCCATTTGCAGGCCTGGTGTGCCAAGGCCGAGGCTTCCGGTGTGCAGCGTTTGCAGGACTTCTCCTTACGCCTGCGTTCGTATGCCTAAGCGCCATGCTTGAGCAATAAAAAAGCCCGGCGATGCCGGGCTTTTTTTGTGTCGCCTGAACTGAAAATTATTTCAGCTTGGTTTCCTTGTAAGCCACATGCTTGCGCGCCACCGGATCAAACTTGCTGATCTCCATTTTTTCCGGTTTGGTACGCTTGTTTTTGGTAGTGGTGTAAAAATGACCGGTTCCAGCGGTGGATTCCAGTTTGATTTTTTCGCGGCCGCCTTTTGCCATGATGAACTCCCGAATTAAATTTCACCGCGTGCGCGCAAGTCTGCGAGCACGGCGTCAATACCATTTTTGTCAATCAGGCGCAGCGCAGCATTGGTAATGCGCAAGCGCACCCAGCGGTTTTCGCTTTCCACCCAGAAACGGCGATTTTGCAGGTTCGGCAGGAACCGGCGCTTGGTTTTATTGTTGGCGTGGGAAACATTGTGCCCCACCATCGGCTTTTTGCCGGTTACTTGACATACTTTGGCCATCATAAGCCCCAGAAACTTGTATCGGTTAAACGAAAATACGGTGAAAACTGGCGGTGAGCCAGAACAGCGCGGGCTCAACCACGGAAAGCCTTTAATTATAAAGGTTTTCTGGGTTGCGGCGCAAATCGGTACTCAAACCTAAATCTGCCCATGCTCGGCGAAGGAATAAACCACCGGGCCGGCGACGATGAAATGATCGAGCACACGCACATCAATCAGATTCAAGGCCTGCTTGAGCTGGCGTGTCAGGCTCAAATCAGCCTCGCTCGGGTGCGCCGCCCCGGATGGGTGGTTATGAGCAAAGATAATTGCAGCCGCATTGTGAGCGAGTGCTTGCTTTACAATTTCTCTGGGATAAACCGCAGTCTGCATCAGGGTTCCGCGAAACAGTTCTTCCGAGCAAATGAGACGGTTTTGGGCGTCCAGAAATAAAGCTACGAATACTTCGACGCGGCTTTGTCCGAGCATTAGCGACAAATAATCCCGTACCCGTTGTGGCGAGGTAAAAGCGCTGGTCTCGCGCAGTTGTTCGCTGGCAGCGCGGCGGCTTAGCTCGAACACTGCCTGCAATTGTGCATACTTGGCTTTGCCCAGACCTTTGACAGCAGAAAATTCGCTCAGGCTGGCTGTAAACAGACCGCGCAGACCATTAAATTGGTGCAGACTGTCCCGTGCCAGATCAACTGCACTCTTACCCGCTACCCCGGTGCGTAGAAAGATGGCCAGTAACTCGGCATCTGACAAGACCTGTGCGCCCTGGCTCAGCAAACGCTCACGTGGACGCTCATTTTTCGGCCAATCGGTAATTGCCATGAATTCCTCTTTCTGTGGCTTGCTAGAATGCTGACATGACAGCGACTATTACGCCACATTCCTATCTGACCCTGCATTATCGCCTGCGCCTGCAGGATGCGGGAGCTACCGAAGTGGTCAGTACCTTTGGTCAGCAGCCTGCCACCTTGCAGTTAGGCAGCGGTCAGCTTTCGCCTGGGCTAGAAGCCTGTCTGCAGGGTTTGGGCGAGGGCGAAGAGCGCCAGTTCAGTCTCGAACCCGACCGGGCTTTTGGCCCGCGTAACCCGGACCTGGTGCAAAAAGTGACCCGACTGGCCTATGACGAAAAAATAGACCCGGTAGGAGAGTATGCGCCTGGAGATCAGGTACCAATACCGGGGCCAGAGGGTGGCTATTTTCAAGGGGTGCTGAAAGAACTGACACCACAATATGCCTTGTTCGACTTCAATCATCCGCTGGCCGGTATGCCGGTGACGTTTGAAGTCAAAATTATCGGGATTATGTAATGGATGAATTATTACTCGCACAGCCACGTGGGTTTTGCGCTGGTGTCGATCGGGCGATTGAAATTGTAGAAAAAGCGATCGAGACCTATGGCGCGCCGATTTACGTCAAGCACGAAATTGTGCATAACCAATATGTCTGCGACAACTTGCGTGCCAAGGGGGCGGTGTTCATTGAAGACCTGGGGCAGCTACCCAGCGGGGCCACACTGATTTTTTCAGCACATGGGGTGTCCAAGGCTGTACAGCAACAGGCGCAGCAGCTTGGGCTGAAAGTTTTCGATGCCACGTGCCCTCTGGTGACCAAGGTACATGTCGAGGTCATGCGTCTGCGCTCACAGGGTCGTGAAATCATTATGGTCGGCCATGCCGGTCACCCTGAAGTAGAAGGCACCCTGGGGCAGTCGCCCGATGGCATGTTATTGGTTGAATCGGTGCAGGATGTTGACCGCTTGCAGGTGAAAGACCCCGACAAGCTGGCCTATGTCACCCAGACTACCTTGTCGGTCGATGACACCGCAGAAATAACCGCGGCACTGGAGCGACGTTTTCCCACCATCGCCAAACCCGCAAAAGCCGACATTTGCTATGCCACGCAAAACCGCCAGGACGCGGTAAAAATCATGGCACCGCTGGTCGATCTGGTGATCGTGGTTGGTAGCCGCACCAGCTCGAATTCCAATCGTTTGCGCGAGCTGGCTGAAAAGCGTGGCGTGCCCGCTTATATGGTCGACAGTGCCGACGACATACAGCCCGGCTGGTTGCAAGGTGTTAAACGTGTGGGGCTTACGGCGGGCGCTTCAGCCCCGGAAGTACTGGTGCAGCAGATTGTCGAGCGCCTGAAAAGTCTAGGCGCAAAAAGCGTGCGTGCGCTGGACGGAGTACAAGAGAACGTGACCTTCAAGCTGCCTGTCAATCTGATCGACGAGCATGCCGCCAGTCAGACCCAGCGCGCCCCCTGAAAACGGTTTGCTATACTCGCAACTCCTCGCTTGAAGCCGGCATAGCTCAGTTGGTAGAGCAGCGCATTCGTAATGCGAAGGTCGGGGGTTCGACTCCTCTTGCCGGCACCATTTGAAGTGAGAAGTCGCAGTCCAGCTTGGGCAATTTCAATAGGAACAGTGTTCATGCCAGTCACCTAAAGCCCAAACTGTACAACCCAGCTTGCCTCGAACGTAGGCTGTTGTACCAAACGTTAACCGAGTAATACCAGACCTGGGTGGAGCCGGCCAGCGCAGGCCAGCCGGAAGAGCGAGGCAGTAGCTCTTTTCGAGTAAGTTCATGCAATCGCTCGAGACATAATCGTTGCGATCCTTCGATTTCGAATGTTGGCTGGCAAAGTACCCAGTGTATTCAGCCTTCCGGCTGCCAGTAAATCTGCCAGACCATGCGCTGTTGCCCACGCTGCTGCGACGTCAATCATCATGGCGCCATCGCACTTAGGTGAACCCTGATCGTTGGTTACTGCGCTGACAAGCGATACCAATTCATCGAAGGCCGACCCAGCTATGCGCTGGAGTCCCACGCTGCCGAAGTCGGGTCGATCCGACCCGAACATCAAACGAAACAAGGCAGGGTTCTCCAACGCGAATACGACATAGCCTACGCCCGAGGCCTCGATTTGTTTGCGCGGATTGGAGGGGGCGCGCCGACGAAAATCACGCTGCGTTTGAATCAATCGCTCAAATCCTTTGGCCGCCAGGGCGGTCAGCAGCCCGTTCACATCGCCAAAATGATGCGCGGGAGCGGCATGACTCACACCCGCACGTTTGGCGACCCTCCGCAGTGAGAATCCCTCAATGCCACACTGCTTAAGTTCTTCCTCAGCGGCATCCATCAGGGCTGAGGACAAATCTCCATGATGGTAGGGACGCCGGGGGAGGCTCTTATCGTCCTTCATGGGCGCAAGGATCGCTTTTTTTTGTGCCAGCGTCAAGATTAATGTTGACACCGCCTAGATATACGGTTTATCTTGACAATGAAAAGTTAAACGGTTTCCGTCCCACACACACAAACCATGAGGTCTGCCATGAGTAAACAACGCCACACTTTCCCCATGCTGTTCAGCCGGTTACCATCCGTGCTGCTCACAATGATCACGGTGCCATTAACAGCGCTAGCCCAATCGGACGCCACGGTGCGGCTGGAGGTTGGTGATTTTCGTAACAACATTGGTACACTCAACTGTCGACTATTTGCACGGGCATCGGACTTTCCCGACGGCGAAGGTGTGCTGACAGTTCGCGTACCGATCACCGGTCGCAAGGCAGTCTGCGCATTTCCCAACATCGAGGCGGGCACTTATGCAGTAGCCGTCGTGCATGATGAAAACAACAATGGGCGCGTCGATAAGAACTTTCTGGGCGTACCCACCGAGGGCTATGGTGCATCAAACAACCGCACCTACGCGCTTTCAAGTCCCAAGTGGGAGGAGTCTAAGCTCGTACTCAAGCCGAGTGAAACCTTGATTTTGCAGGTCAACCTCAGGTACTGACGTCGGCACGAGCGCCAGTTACCGTCATGACTACCTACGACGATCAAACGAACAAAGGAAAACCATAATGAACCAGATCAAAACGATCCTGCTGACAGGCGCGACCAGTGGTATCGGGCTAGAAATGGCCCGGCTGCTTGCGGCGCGCGGCCACCGGCTCATATTGGCTAGCCGAAGCGCTGCTAGACTTGAGGTCGTGGCCGATGAACTTCGATGTGCCAAGGCCGCACAGGTGCTCATATGTCCTATCGACTTAAGCTCGCCGCAGGCCGCCGAACAGCTTTTTGCTTTCTCTGAGGCGCGACAGCTACAGATTGATGTATTGATCAATAACGCCGGGTTTGGCATCCTTGAAGAGCACGTCGCGATTGATCCAGAAAAGTTGAGGCGTATGCTACAGCTCAACATCATCGCGGTTGCGGAACTGTGCCAACGATACGGCGCAGAAATGAAGCACCGCCGACAAGGCTCCATACTGAACGTCGCCTCGACAGCTGCTTTCCAACCGACACCCTATTTTGCGGCATACGGTGCTTCAAAGTCTTTTGTTCTCTGCTTTTCCGAGGCTCTGGCCAAGGAGCTTGAGGATTATGGTGTAAGTGTGGGCTGTTTGGCTCCTGGACCGACCGATACCGCGTTCTTCGACGGCATCGACCCTAGGCGCATTGCCGACGGACATTTTTTCCATAAGGCCGGTCGCACTGACCCACGCGATGTTGCCGCTGCTGGCGTGGAACTTCTTGAACATGGCGGTATGACAAAAGTAGTCGGCCTGACCAACCAGCTCGCGATCTTGGGTAATCGCTTGACACCAAGGGGAGTGGTAGCGGCCATCTCGAAGCGGCTAATAAAACCTAAAGCACTCGACGCCGTGTGATCTCGACGAACATCAACTTCATTTCCCACGCCGCAACAGCAAGGCATTCAGCATGACACTGACCGAACTCAGCGCCATGGCGGCACCGGCAACGACCGGGCTCAAGTAGCCCAAGGCAGCCAGTGGTATCCCGACAATGTTGTAGATAAACGCCCAGAACAGGTTTTGATGGATTTTTCTCACGGTGCGACGTGAAATGTCCAGCGCGGCGGCTATCAATGTCGGGTCACCGCGCATCAAGGTAATGCCTGCGGTACGCAGGGCGACATCGGTGCTTTGCCCGAGACCGTTCGACATGGCCATGCTCACATCGGCCGCAGCCAGTGCCGGGGCGTCATTGATACCATCACCCACCATGGCGACGACATAGCCCTGGGCGCGCAAACGCTCTATGTGCTGTGCCTTGTCGGTAGGCAGTACGTCGGCAATGACTTCCTCAATGCCTAATTTTTCAGCAACCGCTTGTGCAGCCGCCTGGTTGTCGCCAGAAATCATGACCGTATGCAAACCCAAGGCTTGCAATTGAGCCACCGCATGTGCCGAGCCAGGTTTTAAGGCATCACCAAAAGTCATGCTGCCCAGCAATACCGGGCCGGGCCAATGGGGCGAAAGATCGGCCACCCACGATTCGGTCTGAGTGCTTGCTGTAGGGTTCAGCGCTAGTCCCAGTTCCTGCATCCAGCGCCGGTTACCGATAGCCAGTAGCCGTAACGACCCCGAGTCAGTGACATAGCCCTGCAAGCCCTTGCCGGGCACGGCCTGCACCTGTTGGGTGACGGGCAAGACCAGTTGCTCGCGCCGTGCTGCCTCTAGTACGGCACGCGCCAGTGGGTGTTCACTGCCCTGTTGCAAGGCCGCGACCTGAACCAGTAAAGTCTCACGCTTTTCATGCAGGGCATTGAATGACAGTAATTGCGGTTTACCTTGCGTCAGCGTACCGGTTTTGTCGAGGGCAACGGCAGTCACGCGCTGTGCCAGCTCTAGCGCTTCCATGTCCTTGATGAGTATGCCTTGTCGTGCCGCGACCCCGGTTCCCACCATAATGGCTGCGGGTGTCGCCAAACCCAGGGCGCACGGGCAGGCAATGACGAGTACCGCCACGGCATGAATGAAGGCAGCTTCCAGCCCCGCCCCTGACCACCACCAGCCCACGCAGGTGATGAGTGCCACCAGCAGCACGGCGGGTACGAACAGTGCCGACACTTTATCCACCACTCTTTGTATCGGCGCTTTGGCCGCTTGTGCACTTTCTACGCGCTCAATTATCTGCGCCAGCAGGGTCTGGGTGCCGACCGCCGTCGTCGTCATCAACAATCGGCCTGCGCCGTTAATCGAGCCACCGGTTAAAGCGTCGCCTTTCTGTTTATGCACGGGCAAAGGTTCGCCACTGAGCATGGCTTCATCAACATGGCTTTCCCCTTCCAGAACTGCGCCGTCCACTGGCACCCGCTCGCCCGGGCGCAATACCAGCACATCGCCCACCCGCACTTGTGCCAGTGCAATATCGGTCTCAACGCCTGCCCGCCATAAGCGCGCCACTTCAGGTCGCAACTCTTGTAGTGCGCGAATAGCGGCACCCGTTTGCTGTTTGGCACGACTTTCCAGCCACTTGCCGAGCAATACCAGGCTAATAACCACCGCCGAGGCTTCGTAATAGAGATGCTCACCGTGGTCATGAGCGAGCCAGAGCCAGGTGGACAACCCCCAGCCAGCGGAGGTGCCCAGCGCCACCAGTAAGTCCATATTGCCCGTACCTGCACGTACGGCATGCCAGGCGGCGCGATAAAAGCGTGCGCCCAGTACAAACTGTACAGGCGTAGCCAGAGCGAATTGCACCCACGCAGGCAGACCCCAGTCGATGCCAAACAGCCCCAGCAACATGGGTAAAACCAGCGGTGCCGACAGCAACAGACTGATGCCTGCCGCGGAAAAGCTTGGTTCATGTACGATGGCGGGCTCGGTGGCATGCTCATGCGCCTGATAACCGGCTTTTTCCACGGCCTGCAACAAGAGCGCTAACACCTGGGCGCGCGTGACGTTCGGGCTCAACTGCACTCGCGCCGTTTCATTTGCCAGGTTGACACTGGCTTCCTGCACGCCCTGGACTTTTTTTAATGCTTTTTCGACCCGACTGACGCACGAGGCGCAGCTCATGCCCTCAATGTCCAGGCTAACGGTTTTCACGGTAAGATCGTCGCTTGTCATAAGCCTGACCATAGCACAGTGTGAACCCATGAAAACTCAATGGAAAGTCAGTGGTATGAGCTGCGGTCATTGTGTACGCGCCATTACCCAAGCGATACAGGCACTTGACTCGCAGGCTCAGATCCAGGTCAACCTGGCTCAAGCTACTGTCAATATCGAGTCGTCTTTGACTCAAGCTGCTATTGCGGCGGCGATTGAAGAGGCGGGCTACGCGGTGCAGTCTGCCGAGGTTTAGTTGCGCACCAAGTTTTCACACGGGTAGTGCCGCTCTTGTACTCACACCTGTTACGTAGTAACATTTCTACAATGCTTCATATAAGAGGTGACGCCATGACTATTACCACTCTATCAAGCCGCGAATTTAACCAGGGCGCAAGTGAGGCAAAGCGGGCTGCCAACCATGAGCCGGTATTCATCACAGATCGGGGCCGACCGGCTCATGTACTACTGAGTTTTGAGGAGTATCAGCGACTGACAAAGCAGCGTCGCAACATTGCTGATGCACTGGCCATGCCAGAGGTTTCCGATTTTGAGTTTGAGCCACCCCAAGTGCTGATAGAACCCCGAGCGGCTGATTTTTCGTGAGGTTTGTTCTCGATACCAATGTCGTGTCCGAACTGCGAAAAGTGCGACTTGGCAGGGCTGATGCCAACGTAGTGGCATGGGCAGAAAATGTGGACGCCACCGACCTATTTGTGTCCGTCATTACCCTTATGGAATTGGAGCTTGGCGTCTTTTCGATTGAGAAAAAGGACGCGACACAGGGAGCCTTGTTGCGCTCATGGTTGGAGCAGCATGTATTACCTGAATTCGCCGAGCGTACCCTGTCTGTCGATAGCTTGGTAGCACGCCGTTGCGCCCGTCTGCACGTACCCGACAGGCGCGGCGAGCGCGATGCACTCATTGCCGCTACCGCGCTGGTTCATGGCATGACGGTGGTGACCCGAAATGTCGCCGATTTCCTATCGTCAGGTGTGCCCCCTTGAACCTGGCGAATCTCCCACCTGAGAGGCGCATGCCATGGCATCCAGGACTCTGGTGTCGAGCCTGATCTCGGCGACGCTGCTGGTGGCCTGTGGTGGCGGCGCATCGTCCGCTCCGGGCTCGGCACCGACGGCGCCGCCGCCGACGCCGCCGTCGGGTACCTGCGAGCCGGGTACGCGCTCGCTGGCCAACGTGGCGATCGGCTACAACGTCAACGTGTTGTTCTGGGAAGGGCTCTACACCGACCAGGCGCTGCTGACCGCGGTGCGTTCGCTGGGCACGCCCATGTTGCGTTATCCGGGGGGCACCGAGTCGGACTACTTCCACTGGAGGGCCGGTCGCCCTGTCGAAGCCTGTCGCTATTCGACCTGCCGCACCTGGGACGACCGGAGCCTGCGCCAACCGGCCCTTTATCAGAGGTTCGGCGGCCACACGCAGGGCACGCCGGCATCCTTGGCCTCCGTTCTGGGCTCCACGGGCGGCGCGTCCTTGTTCGTCGCCAACATGGTCACGGCCAGCGCCGACGACATGTTGGCCTGGCTGGGCGCGGCCCGCGCGGCTGGGCTCGATACCAACCGGATCGAGCTGGGCAACGAGCCGTACTTTGCGCAGGTCGAGGGCACCGACAACAACGCGATTGTCTTTCCGGACGCAGCAGCGCATGTGCGTGCGGCACGTGCGCTGGCCCAGCGGATGCGGGCGACGTGGACCGGCCTGCGCCTGGCGCAGCCCGCCTTCGTGCCGCGCATCGACCTGGCGACTGGGCAGCCCGACCCGCGTCAGGACCAGCGCATGCTCACCTGGAACGAAGGAATTCTCGCCGCGGGTGCGGCCGACTATGCCGATGCCTTCGCGCTGCACTTCTATCCGGCGCTGCCGGCGCGCGGTGCCGCCACCGAGGCGGCCTATCTGGCCGAGCTCGGCAGCTACGCGGCGCGCTACTGGCGAGCCACGCGTGCCGCCTCGCAATGGCAGTTGTTGCCGGCGGGCAAGGCTCTGTGGATCACCGAGTTCAACGTCAGCTTCGCCCAGGCCGGTGAGCTGGCCGGCACCTGGATGCACGGGCTGTACATGGCGCAGTTTGCGCTGCGCGCGCTCGAAGACGCTCGGGTCGAACTGCTGATCGCGCACATGCTGACCGGCAACCCGCAATGGCAGGCCGTCGTGCATCCGGGACGTTCGCCCGACGTTGTTCCCGCCGTCGGGTTCCAGAGCTACGCGCTGACGGCGCAGGGTCGCGCGCTGGCGGCGGTCGCCGGCACGCTGGCCGTTGGGAAGTGCGGGCGCGCCCTGGCTCCGGCCGAGTTGTCCGGGGCCGCCGATCCGGATCGCGTCGCGTCGTGGCTGGTCACGCAGGGTCCGGTGCAGCGGCTCGTGCTCGTCAATGCCGATGCCACCAGCGTGCGCGTGGACCTTGCTGCGGCCGGCTGGCAGGCAGCCAAAGGCCGGTTGCTGAGCGCGGCGGCGCTGATGCGGATCACCGATCTGGAGTTACTCGTCGAAACGTCGTTCGACCTGTCGACGCCGCGGCTGGACGTCGCGCCGTACTCGATCGCCGTTCTCGAGCGCACCCGGTAGCGTCGGCGGCGGACGCGCGAGCGGCAGCCGCGCTCGTTGGATTGCCTTCTCGCCGAGCGCTCGGCAACTTGCCCTCGGCAGGTCCCGGCGGGCGCATGCGTGCATACACGCTGAGCAGCCGCTGTGCGGCGGTGCGAGTGTGCTGCGCCGGCGGCAACGCCGGCTGTTCGTCGGCACCTTCACTGCCGTCGACCTGCAGGTCGACGTCATCGACGGCCAGCTCGTGATCCGCAGCGACACCGGGCCGAAGAAGTTCATCCCGCAGGTCGAGCACCGCACCTTCAGCGGCAGCTACGCGGTCAAGCGCGGCCAGCCGGTGCTGTACGTGACCGAGCGCTGCGTATTCCAGCTCACCGCCGACGGCCTGGAGCTGACCGAGGTCGCCCCCGGGGTCGACATCGAGCGCGACATCCTGGCGCGGATGGACTTCGCGCCGATCATCCGCGGCACGCCGATATGGAAGTTCCCACTGTCAATCCTTGGCACGTGTCGTTATGACCAGAAAAAGACCTGTTGTTGCATGTAACAAAAAAGCGATGTAGCATGTTGCATGTAACAAAAGAGGGGGTGGTATGGTAGATGTCAATTCACGAGTTCAAAAGCACCGCAACGCCTTACGCATGGCAGGACTTCGCCCGGTACAAATCTGGGTGCCGGACACGCGCCGCCCGGACTTTGCGCAAGAATGCCAGCGCCAGTGCCTTCTTGTGGCTCAGGCTGACAGCGCCGATACAGTTATGCAGCAGTTCATGGATGAAGCTTTGGCAGACGTGGATGGTTGGACGGAATGATGCGCGGCGACCTCGTGACTATTGCCATGCAGGGCGACTTTGGAAAGTCGCGCCCGGCGTTAGTGATTCAAGCCGACCAGTTCAGCCAGCATAGTAGCGCAACGGTACTACCAATCACCAGCACAATGGTTGCGGCACCATTGCTGCGCGTTGCTGTTCAGCCAAGCGCAGAGAACGGCTTACAAAAACCTTCACAGGTGATGGTGGATAAGGCCATGACGGTGAAGCGCGAGAAAATAGGATCAAAATTGGGTCGTATCGACCAAGCGGTACTCGTTGAGGTAGATCGCTGTTTGGCGGTGTTTCTCGGCATCGCCAAATAACAGTAAACAGGCGTTTCCTACACACGAACCAAGCCTACGAAAGTGCCCACTGTCAATCCTTGGCACGAGTCGCAATGACTCAGGCACCCCCGCGCAAACACTCCAAAAAAGCTTGTGTTGTCGGCCACAGTAACCGCACCCGCAGTTCACGCAGCAGCCGGGCATTACTCAGGCGCCGCGACTCACGCATGAACGACCATAGTGCCGGACTCACGCGCGCCTGCACTTCCTGGCGCGACAGTCGGGGTGGTTTTTCCAGCCCATAAGCCTGTGCTACCTGGTCGAACCATTCGCCCATTTTGAGTTGTGAGTTGTCGCAGGCATTGTAGGCACGGCTGACTTTTTTGCTGCGCGTCGCCGCCCAGCACAGGCGTGCCAGATCGTCAGCATGAATGTGGTTGGTATAACTGTCTTCCTCGTGTTGAATAGCGGGAATACCAGAGCGTACACGTTCGACCGGCAAACGCTCGCCACTGTAAATGCCGGGGGCGCGCAAAATTACCAGGTGCCAGCCGTGGCGCCGTGCGCATCGGCTTAACACCTGCTCAGCATCAACCCGGCGCTTAGCGCGTGCTGATTGTGGGCGCAGCGGGCGCGATTCACTGACCCAATCGCCGTGACAATTCCCATACACACCGGTGGTACTGACATAGAGAAAATGCAGACCCGATGCTTGACTGGGTAAAATAACACTCAGGAAGTGTCGCAGTCGAGTGTCGCGTGCGCCACTGGCCGGTGGTGGCGCCAGATAGATGACGCTATGCCAGTGCAGGTGTTGTAGTTTTGTCAGGGTATGAGGTCGATCGAGATCCAACAGGATCGGGGTTGCGCCGAGTTGCCTGAGCGCGCTACGGCTGCTGGCGCGCCGTGTGGTGGCGAACCAGTGCGCGTGCTGGCGTGCCTGGTGTAGCAAACGCTGGCCGACATCCCCACTACCGACAATCAGGATATTTTTTTTCATGAAATGGATTGTATGAGTTTCCAAGTCACAGTACGACCCAGTGGTCGCGTATTTTCGGTTGAACCCGACGAGGCCGTGCTGGCCGCTGCCTTGCGCCAGGGCATTAATCTGCCTTATGGATGTAAAGACGGCGCTTGTGGCAGTTGCAAAAGCAAGGTCTTGCAGGGGCAGTTTTATCAGGGTGCGCACAGCACTTCTGCCTTGAGCGCTGCCGAACAAAAACAGGGCTATGCCTTGCTGTGCTGTGCCATGCCGGAATCCGACCTGGAGGTGGAATCGCGCGAGGTACTGGGCGCGGGCGATTTTCCGGTCAAAAAAATGCCGACCCGTATTGCCTCTATTCAAAAACCTGCTGCTGATGTGGCCATTATGCAGTTGCAATTGCCGGCGAATGAGCGGCCCCAATACCATGCCGGGCAATATCTGGAATTTATTCTGAAAGATGGTTCGCGCCGTAGCTATTCCATGGCCAGCGCACCGCATCTGGCCGAAAAACTCGAGCTGCATATTCGTCACATGCCGGGGGGTAAATTTACCGATGCCCTGTTCGGTGCCAGTGAACCGGCCTTGAAAGAGCGCGACATTATGCGTGTGGAAATGCCTCTAGGTACTTTCTTTTTGCGTGAAGACTCGAACAAACCCATAGTGTTGCTGGCTAGTGGCACCGGTTTCGCCCCCATTAAGGCCATGATTGAACACGCCATTTACAAAAAAATAGCACGGCCTATGTATTTGTACTGGGGCTGCCGTTCGCGTCGCGACTTGTACCTGCACGAGACCGCACTAGCGCTGGTACAGCAGGCAGCGCAGCAAGGATTGACCCTCAGCTATACCCCGGTATTGTCCGAACCCAAAGCGGGCGACGACTGGCAAGGCCGAACCGGGCTGGTACACCAGGCTGTTATGCAAGACATGACTGATTTATCCGGCTACCAGGTCTATGCCTGTGGCGCACCCATCATGGTCGAATCAGCGCGTGCCGACTTCACCCGTCAGCGCGGGCTACCCGCCGAAGAGTTTTATGCTGATGCCTTTACTTCGGCGGCGGATAAATGAGTGACAGCGAGCCGAAAATATTTTTTGGACAGAAGTACGAAATTCGCGTATTATTCGGCTCACCTCTGAAAAGAGGCTCTTCATCCCCTCTGACCTTTCCAATCTGCTGAGTTTTTTCAGTCGTTCTCTTGTAAAGAGTGAGCTGTTCTGGTTAGCGGCGATGCCGTCGCCTGGCGACTTACTTTTTATTTGAAATGAGAACTCCATGTCTTTTGACACCCTGGGGCTACCCCCTGCTTTATTAAAGGCCATTCAATCTTCTGGCTATCAACAACCTACCGCCGTTCAGGCGCAGGCTATTCCGGCGGCTTTGCAAGGCAAAGACCTGATGGTTTCGTCTTCTACCGGCAGCGGTAAAACCGCCGCCTTTTTGTTGCCCGCACTGGCGAAATTGCAGCAAGCCACACGCACGCGTGAAAAAGGTCCGCGCATTCTGGTGCTGGCACCGACGCGCGAACTGGCGCTACAGGTTGCCAAAGCCTGTGCGGTGTATGGCCGTGAGCATAAAGGCTTGAAAATTTGCACCGTACTTGGTGGTGTGCCTTATGGTCTGCAACTGAAACAACTGCGTGGCCCGCTCGATGTGCTGATTGCTACGCCCGGTCGTTTGATTGACCATTTGCAAAGCGGCAAGGCCGACCTGTCGCGGGTCGATACCCTGATTCTGGACGAGGCCGATCGCATGCTCGATATGGGTTTCATCGAAGATATTGAAACTATTGCTGCCGCGACTCCGAAAACACGTCAGACCATGATGTTCTCGGCGACCTTCGAAGGTTATGTGGCCAAACTGGCCGCCAATTTACTGAATCAGCCTTTGCGTATTGATGTCGCGTCGCACCGTCAGCCATTAACCAATATTGAGCAGCGTTTGCACTGGGCTGACAATTTCCGCCATAAAAATGAATTGCTCGACCACTTGTTGCGCGATGCTGATATCAACCAGGCGCTGGTCTTTACTTCGACCCAGCGTGATACTGAAACCATTGCCTTGCGTCTGGAAGAGCAGGGTCATGCCGTTGCTGTACTGCATGGTGGCATGCCGCAGGGAAAGCGTAATCGCATGCTGCGTCATTTACGCGAAGGGCATGTCCGGGTACTGGTTGCGACCGATGTTGCCGCCCGAGGTATTGATGTACCGGCGATCAGCCACGTGATCAATTATGGTTTACCGATGAATGCCGAAGATTATGTGCATCGTATTGGCCGCACCGGACGTGCCGGACGTTCCGGTATTGCGGTGACACTGGCCGAGGCGCGTGACCAGGGCATGATTCGTCGCATCGAAAAATTTACTGCTAATCCCATTCCGGTGCAGACCGTAGTAGGACTGGAACCCAAGCTGGCCGGACAAAAATCACCTTCGGCAAAACCCGCCGGGCGCGGTCGTTCCTCCTTCGGTGCGGCACGACCCGGTACCAGCAAACCGGGGTCAAGGCCGGCCAAGAAAACCTGGGGACAGTCCAGAGACGGGCAGCGTACTACACCTGCGCCGAAATCGGGCCAGGGCTTTAGCCGCGCGACACCCAAACGTGAACAAGGTGGCCGGGTGCGATAAGCCGCCTGTTTACTGCAGGGCTTGCTCTGCAGTAAACTAAGCTCATGAAATCGCGCTGGTCGCTAAGTCTCATTCTAAGTTTGATGCTATGCCTACCGCTGCAGGGCATGGCTACTCTTTTGATGCATTGTCCAGCACATGCTGACGCAGTAGCAGTACAGACGGGCGACCTGCAGACTGATGCGGCAGGTCAGCCCTGCCATGAGGCTGATACCGACCCACATCAGGGACCAGCTGACAGCGACGCTCCTGCATTTTCCTGTGCTGCCTGCGACCTGCACTGCAGTGCACTCGCAGCCCTGCCTGTGATGCAGAACCAACCCAGCAGTCTGCCGCTCGGGTCTGCTCACCCCGGTGTCAATGACCCGCTGCGCGACGGCGTTGTCCTTGACGCTCAGACTCGCCCCCCTATTACCTTCCTGCTCTGAAATTGCCTGCCTGGCTGTCGGGTCAGGCGTTTATTGACGAATTTTGGAAGGTGAATCATGAACCTGAGATTTTTACCAGGCCTGTTGGCCTTGCTGCATGCATCCGGGACAGTGGCCCAGGCGCACAGCCCACTCAATCCGCAAGCCCCGGTACCCGCCCTGAGCTATACCTCAAGCCTCGCAAGCTATCGCGCTCTGTCGGAATTGAATGTAGGTTCCTGGCGCGATGCCAATGATCGGGTCGGGCGTATTGGCGGGTGGCGTGTCTATCAGCGTGAGGCGATTAGCCCAGCCACGCCAGCCGTGGCGCCAGTACGGTAGGAGTGGGTATGCCTAAAACAATCAATAAGCCACTCATTTTGAGTGCGTTGCTGTTTTTGACGGGTTGTGCTTCTTTTAGCCCTGATGCTGGTCTGGAGCTGGCGCAACGCACCGCGCAGCAGCACTTAAAACAGGAACTGGTCTGGGTGCGTACTTCTGAACAAAGCCAGCAGCGTGACCAACAAGTTGATGCTTTATTAAAACAGACTTTGTCTGTCGATCAGGCCGTGCAAATTGCGCTGATGAATAACGCAGGACTACAAGCGGCATTTGAAGAGTTACGTCAGGTGGAAGCAGAGGTCGTGCAAGCGGGACGTTTGCCCAATCCGGGTTTTTCATTTGCCAAGCTTAAGCGAGGTGATGAAATTGAATGGGAACGCGGACTGCATTTCAATTTGACACGTTGGTTAACGATACCTTGGGTCAGTCGTTTAGAAACACGACGTTTTGAGCAAGCACAGCGTGACTTGGCTTTATCGGTTTTGCGTTTGGCGACCGAAACCCGACAAGCCTATTTTCGAGCTGTCGCAGCCGAGGAAACTGCACGCTATATGCGCCAGGTGCGTGAAGTTGCTGAAGCCAGCGCAGAGTTAGCGCGACGTATGGCTCAGACCGGTAATTTCAGTCGTTTATCGCAAGCACGTGAGCAGGCTTTTTATGCTGAAGCGGCGCTTAACCAGGCACGCGCTGAGCAACAACGTCTGCAAACTCGTGAACAGCTCATACGCTTGCTCGGGCTATGGGGAACCCAAACCCAATTTCAGTTGCCGGAACGTTTACCGGATTTACCCAGAACAGTACGTGAACAACTGGATGTTGAGCAGTTGGCGATGCAACAACGGCTTGACCTGCAAGGTATGAAACAGCAAACCGAGGCCTTGGCTGGCTATATGGGGCTGAGTCGCGCAACGCGTTTTATTAATGTCCTGGAAGTCGGGTATGCCTACAACTCTTCCAATGAAGCGCCGAAACAGCGTGGTTGGGAAGTCAGTTTTGAGCTGCCACTGTTTGATTTTGGTCAGGCACGGGTGGAAAAAGCTGAGGCGGTGTACTGGCAGGCAGCCCATCGTTTACATCAGCAAGCGGTCAATGCGCGCTCAGAAGTGCGAGAAGCCTATATCCACTATCGCAGCCAATACGACATTGCCAAACATTATCGTGATGAGATCGTACCTTTGCGTAAGCAAATTGCTGAGGAAAATTTATTGCGCTACAACGGCATGCTGATCGGCGTTTTCGATTTATTAGCGGAAACCCGAATGCAAATTATGAGCGTTTCGAGTGCTATTGAGGCGTTAAGAGATTTTTGGTTGGCCGAAAGTCAATTGCAAATGGCTCTGCTAGGCAAGCCCGGCTCCCTAGGAGTGATGGCACCTTCCACAGCACCTATGGCTAAAGATGAAAAAGGACATTGAAATGAATTCAAGACGACAATTTTTTCGTGGTGCCGGGTTGGCGGTGGCGGCAGCCGCTGTAGCCAAGCCCGCGTTGGCAGGCTTGCCAGAACCCGTGTTGCAAACCAAACCTGATACCCAGCCACCTTTAATCCCGAATACGGGTCGACCGTATAACCCCGTGGTGACTCTGAATGGCTGGACTTTGCCTTGGCGTATGAACCGTGGGGTCAAGGAGTTTCATCTTGTTGCTGAGCCGGTCGTACGTGAATTTGCGCCTGGCATGGTTGCGCATTTATGGGGTTATAACGGCCAAAGTCCGGGTCCCACCATTGAGGTCGTGGAAGGCGACCGTGTACGCATTTTTGTGACTAACCGCTTGCCAGAACATACCAGCATTCATTGGCATGGCCAGCGCTTACCGAATGGTATGGATGGCGTCGGTGGTTTAACCCAACCACAAATTCCTTCAGGAAAAACTTTTGTCTATGAGTTTGAGGCACGTCGCCCCGGCACTTTCATGTACCACCCACACGCCGATGAAATGACGCAAATGGCAATGGGCATGATGGGTTTTTGGGTGACTCATCCTAAAAACAAACACCCTTCGATAGACGAGGTACAGCGTGATTTTTGTTTTTTGCTCAGCGCCTACGATATTGATCCGGGCAGTTATACCCCAAGAGTCAACACGATGTTGGATTTTAATTTGTGGACCTGGAATAGCCGGGTGTTTCCCGGTATTGACTCCCTGAATGTGCGACTCGGCGACAAGGTGCGTATTCGTGTAGGGAATTTAACCATGACCAATCATCCTATCCATTTGCATGGGCATGAGTTTTACATCTCGGGAACCGATGGCGGCCCTACCCCTAAATCAGCGCGCTGGATGGAAGTGACCACCGATATTGCGGTTGGACAAATGCGCGATATTGAATTTTTAGCTGATGAGGAGGGCGACTGGGCGTTCCATTGCCATAAGAGTCACCACACCATGAACGCCATGGGGCACAGTGTACCTACGATGATAGGCGTGGATCATACCGATATGGTGCGACGTTTGCACAAGCTGGTACCGGACTACATGGTCATGGGCGAGCGTGGCATGGCCGATATGGCCGAGATGGAAATGCCCTTGCCGGATAACACTTTGCCCATGATGACGGGGCAGGGTCAGTATGGTTCATTAGAAATGGGCGGCATGTTTACCACTGTTAAAGTAAGGCGTCAGCAAAAACCGCGAGACTACAGTGACCCCGGTTGGTTCAAACATCCTCCTGGTACCGTTGCTTATGAATGGAAAGGCGCAGCCCCTGAAGTCAAACGACCAGAATCATCATTGAAAGACAACACCCCGGCTTTGAAGGTGAGAAAGCCAGGAGCCGGTCATGGCGGACATCAACATTAGACCAAGGTGATAAGCAATGAAACTTTTGATCAGTAGTTTATTAATATTGACCCCTTTGGCCACCTTGGCACATGGCGGTGCTATGCATAGCAACAAACCAGTCGTGAAGGAACAAAAAGAATGGGGCATTGCGGGGGACGCCAAGCAAGCTAAGCGGACTGTAGTGGTGACGATGACCGATGACATGCGTTTCAAGCCTGATCGCCTGGAAATCAAGCAGGGGGAAACGGTACGATTTGTTGTGAAGAATGCTGGAAAAATGATGCATGAAATGGTCATTGGAACGCGTAAAGAACTGGACGAACATGCCGTTTTAATGATCAAATTCCCTAACATGGAACACGATGAACCGTATATGGCGCATGTTGACGCTGGCAAGCAGGCTGACATCATCTGGCATTTCAATCGCCCCGGTGAATTTGAGTTTGCCTGTCTGATTGCTGGACACTATCAGGCCGGCATGCGTGGGAAAATTACTGTTAGAGCGTCGAGGTTAAAATGAAATTCGTCAATCAGAGGCGACGTGAATGGTGTTTTTTGGGACTGATGCTGGCATTGCCGGTTCATGCACAGTCGTCCAGTCCGTTGCCGGCAGCCAAACCCCTGGTCGAGGTCTGGAAATCACCTTATTGCGGATGTTGCAAGGACTGGGTCACGCATTTGCAAAAAAATGGCTTTGCCGTCAAGGTGACGGAGACGGTCGATACCGCGTCACAACGCGAAAAATTGGGCATGCCCGCCCAGTATGGGTCATGCCACACGGCCAGAGTCGGAGGCTACGTGATTGAAGGACACGTGCCAGCCCGAGAAATGCATCGTTTACTCAAAGAAAAGCCAAAAGCGCTCGGCTTGGCTGTACCTGCCATGCCGATTGGCTCTCCTGGCATGGATGGGCCGGAATACGGTAACCGCCGTGACCCCTATCAAGTTTTGTTGGTAGAACGTGATGGCCGGGCTACGGTCTATCAGTCATATTAGTGGAAGGAAACCACAATGAAACACATAATTCTGGCGATATTGATGCTGAGTTGGGGTTGGGCTGCAGCCCTGTATGGCCAAAACGCTGATATGGCTGAGGGACAAATAACCAAAATTGATAAAGCGGCTAAAAAGGTGACGATTCGGCATGGTGAAATTAAAAACCTGAACATGCCACCCATGCGCATGGTGTTCCAGGTACGTGACCCGGCTTTACTGGAAAAAATCAAGCCGGATCAAAAAGTGAAATTTAGTGCCATTGAAGAAAAAGGCGTTTACATCGTGACGGCAATAGAGCCACAAAGCCTCTGAGCGTTTTTTAACCCTGCGGCCTGAAGGGAAAAAGCCCCAAATTACCTCATGGGGCTTTTTTTCGTTTTAGAATATTCACTAATTTCTGAAAATTCAGAAAAAAAGATATTGGGATGAGCATGAATCTGCCGCCACTGGCTCAGGAATTTGTTTTGCATTTTGGTGAAATGGGTAGCCGCTGGGGTATCAACCGTACGGTCGGGCAGATTTATGCATTACTGTTTATTTCACCCCATCCTTTAAACGCAGATGATATGGCCGAGTTGCTAGGGTTTTCGCGCTCCAATGTCAGCATGGGGCTGAAAGAACTGGAGTCATGGCAATTAGTGCGGCTTCAGCATGTACCTGGAGACCGACGCGAATATTTCAGTGCCCCGGAAGATGTCTGGGCTATTTTTCGCACCCTGGCCGAACAGCGCCGCAAGCGCGAGGTTGACCCGACCTTGACCATGTTGCGAACAGCCCTGCTTGAGGCGCCCAGGGATGAGGCTGAAAAATATGCACAAAAGCGTATGCGTGAAATGCACGATCTGATCGAGTTACTCACGGACTGGTTTTCGGATGTACAAAAAATGGAGCAGGCAACGCTGGTCAAACTCATGAAAATGGGAGCCAAGGTGCAGAAATTGCTCGAAATGAAAGATAAGTGGCTGGTTGTCTCAGGGAGCCGTAAGTCTTAAGCAAGAGTTTTGAGCAAATGAGGTTTTAGCATGGATGCTTTATTACTGGCCAGAGTACAGTTTGCCGCCAATATTACGTTTCATATTCTTTTCCTACCATCTCGATAGCCCTGGCATGGGTACTGCTGTATTTCAAATGGCGCTTCAATCGTAGTCAAGATGAAAAATGGATGGATGCCTATCGTTTTTGGGTCAAAATATTTGCACTGACGTTTGCCCTGGGGGTTGTCAGCGGCATTACCATGAGCTTTCAGTTTGGTACTAACTGGCCTGGCTTCATGGAAACCGTTGGCAATATTGCAGGACCGTTGCTGGCCTATGAAGTGCTCACGGCCTTTTTCCTGGAAGCTACGTTTTTAGGCATCATGCTGTTTGGCTTCCGACGGGTCAGCAACCGAGTGCATACCTTAGCCACATTTTTAGTGGCGGCAGGAACTACCGCCAGTGCCTTCTGGATCATGGTGCTGAATGCCTGGATGCATACCCCGGCAGGATTTGAGATGCGCGATGGCGTAGCCCATGCGCTCAATTGGGGGCAGATCATTTTCAACCCGTCCATGCCTTACCGACTGGCACATATGCTGCTGGCATCGGGCCTGACGGTGGCATTTCTGGTTGCCGGTGTTTCTGCTTACCGCTGGTTGCGTCAAGATCGCAGCCCGGCAGTCATGGCGGCCCTGCGCACGGGCGTGACACTGGGTGCGGTGCTTATACCGCTACAGATTATCATGGGTGATTTGCATGGTTTGAATACACTCAAATACCAGCCCGCCAAAATTGCGGCCATTGAAGGAGTATGGGAAACAGAGCAGGGCGTACCCTTGTTACTATTTGCAGTTCCCGATGAAGAAGAAAGAAAAAATCATTTTGAAATTGGCATACCCAAGGCAGCAAGCCTGATCCTGACGCATGAGTGGGACGGTGAAATCAAAGGATTGAATGAATTTGAAGGCCAGCACCCACCCGTAGCGCCACTATTTTATGGTTTTCGCATCATGGTCGGGGTCGGTATGCTCATGTTGTTGGTATCGTGGTGGGGTGTATGGCAATTACGTAGGCAAGGCTCGCCTAACATCTGGTTATCGCGTGCATTGCTCGGCATGACTTTTTCAGGTTGGGTTGCAACCGTGGCTGGCTGGTATGTGACCGAGATAGGACGTCAACCTTATCTGGTTTATGGTGTTCTGAAAACTTCGGAAGCAGCCTCCGGTGTGCCGGGGCCTATGATTGCATTGACCCTGGCGTTGTATCTTACGGTCTATCTGGCATTGACAGCGGCCTATATATCGGTCGTCTTTTATCTGGCACGCAAGGCGGGGCAAAAGAATCCAGATGCCACTGAAAAACTTGCCCTGGGAACAGCAGCATCATGAATGAAATGGCTGGAGCAGCATACTGGTTGCCGATTATCTTTTTGGCTTTAATGGCCATAGCCATGCTTGCTTATGTCATTTTGGATGGCTATGACCTGGGCGTAGGCATTTTATTGCGCGCAGCGAATGACGAGCAAAAAGACACCATGATCGCTTCCATAGGCCCCTTCTGGGATGCCAATGAAACCTGGCTGGTTTTAGGCGTAGGTTTATTGTTAGTGGCTTTTCCGCTGGCGCATGGTGTGATTTTGCGCTGGCTCTATTTACCGACAGCCTTGATGTTGATTGGCCTGATCTTGCGCGGTGTGGCTTTCGACTTTCGCGTTAAAGCTCAGGCGCAGCATAAACCTTTATGGGACACCGCCTTTTTTGCGGGGTCATTATTGGCAGCCATTTGTCAGGGCTATATGCTGGGCATGACTATCATTGGCTTTCAGCCAGGTATCTGGGGCATCTTATTTGGCGCAATGATAGGTTTATGTCTGACAGCGGGCTATGGATTGCTTGGCTCGACCTGGCTGATTATGAAAACAGAAGGCGAATTACAGTTGAAAGCTGTATATTGGGCATTACGCAGTTTGGGCTGGACTGGCCTGGGCATTGCAGCGGTATCTGTTGCAACCCCTATCATTAGCGAACGTATTTTCGATAAATGGTTTGGATTACCCTGGATCTTCTTGCTCAGCCCGATACCGCTTGCCACCGCCGTACTATTCCTGGTGATTTTTCGTACCCTTAAGCGGCTGCCCGTACGGTTGCAGCAGGGCAATGAATATGGCATCTGGGTGCCCTTCGCCTGTACCGTAGGTATTTTTCTGCTGGCATTTTATGGTTTGGCCTACAGTCTGTACCCCTACTTGGTGATTGACCGACTGACCATATGGCAGGCCGCTGCGAGTCCTGAATCCCTAAAAATTATTCTGGTGGGCGCAGTTATTGTATTGCCTACCATTATTGGCTACACCATTTTTGCGTACCGTGTTTTCTGGGGTAAAGCAACTGCGTTGAGGTATGACTGAAAGAACAAACTGAGAAATTTATGAAGAAAATCTTGATTACAGGTGCCACCGGTGCGGTGGGCAGTGCTCTGGCCAAACAATTGGCAGCTGGTCATGCTCTGGCTTTGACCGCACGTCAAACCGATAAGCTGCAGACACTAGGCCATGAATTGCCATCGGCTCAAGTGATGGCCGCTGACCTGGTTCAGTCGGAAGCGGCAGAGGCTTTGGTGCAAGAAGTCTGGCAAAAGCTGGAGGGCATAGATGCGCTGGCGCATTGTGTCGGCAGTACCCTGATCAAGCCCTTGCATTTGATTAGTCCTGCCGCCTGGCAGGAGCAATTTGACCTGAATGTCAGTACCACTTTTCATGTGACCCGTGCCGTGGTGAGTCAGGCACTGAAAGCCCGTACGCCTTTGTCGATTGTCCTGGTGAGTTCTGTCGTCGCCCATGCCGGTTTTGCCAATCATGAAGCAGTCGCTGCAGCCAAAGCCGCAGTGACTGCTCTGGGGCAAAGTATAGCGGCGACTTATGCTGATAAAGGCATACGCGTCAATATCGTCGCTCCCGGCCTCACGCGATCGAGTCTGACACAACGTTTTATTGCCACGCCTGAAGCCGAGGCGCGTTCAGCCGCGCTCATTCCTACTGGTCGCATTGGCGAGCCCGAAGAGGTGGCGCAATTGATTGCCTTTCTGTTATCCGATGCCAGCCGACATATTACGGGGCAGGTGATAGGCATTGATGGTGGCCAAGGGGTTTTGCATGTGCCAGCCAAGCCGGTGCTTAAAGCGGCAAGCTGAGCATGCAGCGCCTGACCCTGCCTAGCGAGCGTGAACAGCGCTTGCGTTATATACGTGAGCAATTTCCCGAGGCGGAAGGACCCGATGCCGTGACGGTTGGCGGGCGAGCGGCGGCAGAACAGGCTATGCAGGCGATAGACCCCGCCATTTATGGCCGAACCCGTAACCATGTGCACGGTAAGGTAACACGTTTGTCAATGTATCTACGCCACGGTTGCCTGACGCTCGAGCAGGTACGACGTTATGCCCTGAGTGTGGCGAAACCTTCGCAGGCCTATAAACTGATATTTGAATTGGCCTGGCGCGATTTCTGGCGGCGCTTGTGGTATCAGTTGGGCGAGTCGGCGCTGCACCACGCGATTGAATCCGCTAAAGTCCCGCTCGGCACACATGGCCTGCCGCAAAATATTCAACAAGGTCAGACCGGTCTGGCCTGTATGGATGCTTTTGTCGCTGAGCTGAAGGCCACGGGTTACGTGCACAATCATGCGCGCATGTGGTTTGCAGCATATTGTGTGCATACCCGTAAAGTCGATTGGCATGCTGCCGCCGACTGGTATTGGTGTCATTTGCTCGACGGTGATCTGGCATCAAATCATTTATCTTGGCAATGGGTTGCTTCCACGTTCAGCCACAAGGCCTATTTTTTCAATCGCGAGAATCTGGAACGCTATACCGATGGAGAATACTGCCAGCGCTGTCAGGCAGTCTGCCCATTTGATGCCAGTTATGAAACTCTGGCGCAAAGGTGGTTCACGCCATGACTTCCATTTGCCTCTTGCATGATGAAATGCTGAATCCTGAACCGGCATTATTGCAACAGCACGCGGCACTGCCCAGGGTGTTTGTGTTTGATATGGGTTCAGACGCTTATGGGCGCTGGAGTTTGAAGCGCTTGCAGTTTATGGCGGACTGTCTGGTGGAAATACCAGAGTTGCAGGTGTACCGGGGGCATTTGACACAAGTGCTGGTGCAGCTACAGGTTGGTGAGGTCTATACCCAGGCTACCCCGCAGCAGTGGTTACATCAACGACTGGAAGGCTTCACTGTTCATTGGGTCGATGAACCACACTTTATCGATGACGCCATGCCCATCGAGAAGACGCCGCACCGGTTTATGTCCTATTGGAAAAAACGCGAGGCTAGTGCGCTGCAAAGCGCTGACGCACCCGCTCCAGATCTTCAGGCGTATCCACGCCCGCTGCGGGCGCTGCATCGACCTTGAGTACGGCAATTTTGTAGCCATGTGCCAGGGCGCGTAATTGTTCCAGTGCCTCAAAGCGCTCGATCATGGGTATGGGCAAAGTCGGGAAAGTGCGTAAAAAACCAGCACGGTAGGCATAGAGGCCAATATGCCGCAACACCGGAAAATCAGCGGGTAACTGGTCGGTTTCAAACCGGCTGGCCTGCGCCCAGTCACGCGGGTAGGGAATAGGGGCGCGGGAAAAATAAAGTGCCTGACCTTCGTTATTCAGCACTACCTTGACCACATTGGGGCTGAAAAAATCCTGCATCTTGTTCAGCGGATGAGCGACTGTAGCGATGGCACACTCGGAATGTTGTGTCAGGGTGTGGGCGCAGGCGTTGATGAGATCGGGTTCAATCAGCGGTTCATCGCCCTGCACATTGACCACAATCGCATCATCAGGTAGTTGCAGTTGTTGTACGACTTCGGCCAGCCGGTCGGTACCGGAGGGGTGCTGATCCGAGGTCAGCATGCCGTCAACACCATGCGCCTTGCAGGCGTCAAGAATGAGCTGGGAATCGGCCGCTACCAGGGTGCGCATGGCATGCGAGATGCGCGCCCGTTCCGCGACACGCACCACCATAGGTTTGCCGTGTATATCGGCCAACGGTTTGTTTGGCAGACGGTTCGAGGCCAGACGAGCCGGAATAATGACAATAAATGAATTGGTACTTGAAGCGCCCGGAGTGGTGATCATGACAAGCCTGGTTTTCTGGTTCAGGCGACGGTCGCACCGTTCAGGCTGCGTGCTTCGTGTTGCAGCATGACGGGAATACCATCACGTATCGGGAACGCCAGTTTGTCATGCTGGCAAATGAGCTCCTGCTCCGCTTTGCGGTAGTCGAGTGGCCCCTTGCATAGGGGGCAGACCAAAATCTCCAGCAGTTTAGGGTCCATGCGCTTTTCCTAGTTTGTTCACTATTAAAGCCATCAGGCTCGGATTTAGGGGTGTTTTAACGGGTAATACCCAGAGCCTGTCGTCATTGACATATTCATCCGACTTCGCACATTTTACGGCGTCTTTTTCTGTTATGACGATCATTTTTTTCTGCGTGGCCTGAAACGGGTTGACTTCAAATTCATAGTGATCGGACAGCGGGTGCGCTTCAACTTTTGCACCGACGCCACGCAAGGTCTGGAAAAAACGTTCCGGGTCACCAATGCCGGCAAAGGCCGCCACCTCTTGACCAGATAAATCTGAGAGCGGCATGGTCTGTTGTGGATCATACAAACGGTAGAGTGCGCCTGCTTCCATGACCACTTCAAATACAGGGCTATTGGCGCCGAGCTCCGGTTTGACCGCCGTATCAACAAACAGGGTGGCATCACGTGGCCGGTCTGTTGCTTCTCTCAGGGGGCCGGCAGGCAAAAAACGGCCATTACCCGTGCCGCGCCGGTCAAACACCACCAGCTCCACGTCGCGCACTAAAGCATAGTGCTGCAGTCCGTCATCAAGCACCAGAACATTGGTGTCAGGATAGCGTTGCAATAAGGTCTGTCCGGCCAATACCCGGTTTGGGTGAACAAAGACCGGCACCTGGGTCTGTTGCCGTATTAGCAGCGGCTCGTCACCACATGCCTGTACTGCGCTGTCTGACTTGACTTCCAGAGCCTCTTTGCCTTGCGCCCGCCCTTTCGGCTGGTATCCTCGCGCCAGTACGCCGGGACGATAGCCCTGTTGTTGCAGTGCCTGTACCAGCGCAATCACGATGGGGGTTTTGCCAGCGCCACCGGCGACAATATTGCCGACAATAATCACTGGTACCGGCAAGCGCACTGCTGTTTCGGGTTGCTGCAAGTATTTTTTGCGTCGCCTTTGCATAACCCAGCGAAACAGGGCAGCCTCTTCCGTCAGCGCCCAATACACCAGACCTTTACGTTGCAGGCTGTCGGCATACCAGCGTTCAAGTCGGCTGCGCAGAGGAAGTTGGGGCTTACACGTCATACTTATTTCGCGTTTGACTGGGTCGCAAAGGTAATACGTACCAGCCCGGCTATGCGTGCCGCTTCCAGCACGTTGACGACTGACTGATGCGAGGCACTGGCATCGGCATTGATGACAATGATAGCTTCCGCGTTATTTTTCGCGGCTGCGAGTAACTCTGCGGCCAGGGAGGCTGGATCCTGGTAGTTGATGCGCTGGTTATTGATGGCATAGCGCCCATCAGCGGCGACCGCAACCTGTATTTGCGCCGGGCGCTCGTCCGGGCGGTTGGCATCGGCGACTGGCAGACTGATTTGTAATTCGGTAAAGCGTGCATAAGTGGTGGTAATCACCAGAAAAATAATGATGACCAGCAAAATGTCGATGAACGGCACCAGATTAATTTCCGGTTCATCGGGGCGGCGGTTTTTTCTGAAGTTCATAGACGTCTTTATGCACGCCCCTGATGCACCATATCGACAAAGCGCACAGCCTGAACCTGCATGTCATTGACGAAAGTGTCGATCAAACGGCGGAAATGGCGATGCGCAATCAGCGCAGGAATGCCAATTGCCAGACCAAAGCCGGTGGCATACAGGGCTATGGAAATACCGGAAGCCAGTTGCGCCGGATTGGCGCCGCCGGTAGGCCCTTGTGCCGCAAAAATTTCGATCATGCCAATCACCGTGCCAAACAAACCTAACAGCGGTGCTGCGGTAGCAATACTGCCCAGTGTCGTCATATATTTTTCCAGATCATGCGACACGGCTGCGCCGGCATCTTCAATCGCTTCTTTCATCAGTTCACGTGAAGAGTCCACATTACGAACGCCGGCCGCCAGTACCCGACCAAACGGCGAGTTTTGTTCCAGCTTGTCGGCTACATTGGCATTGATCTGCTTATTATTCACCAGCACCATCAGTTCGTTAAGCAAATTGGGTGGCAGAATCTTGACTCTGCGTAAAGCCACCGAGCGTTCAATAATCAGCGCCAGCGCCACGACTGAAATGACCAGCAAAATCCAGACCGGCCAGTGACCGGCGAGCATAATTTGAAACAAGGCACTTCTCCTGATGAAAGCCCGATGTGATGGGGGAATTGCCGTCTATTGTAGCGATGTGTTCTGCCTGCGTTTGTGGATAACTTTGTGAATACTCCCTGCGATGGTCCCGTAGTAGCGACGTAAAACCGATTCAAACCTTGTCCCGCCTCGTTCTTTTATAAAAATATATATATAAATCAATGGTTTGCAAGATTATTTTTATGTGATGAAAGTCACTGGGCGTAAAATGCATCATTGATCCATTGTGGATATAAAACCCATGACGACAAATGCTCCTGCTTGCCTAAGTGTCAGCCAATTGAATCAGACCGTCGCAAGACTGCTGGAACGCAGCTTTCCACTGGTCGCGGTGCAGGGCGAAATCTCGAATTTCACACGTGCATCGTCCGGGCATTGGTATTTCAGTCTGAAGGACGAGCAGGCACAGGTGCGCTGTGCCATGTTCAAAGGCCGTGCTCAATGGACAGATTTTGTGCCGCGCGATGGTGACCGGGTGGAATTGAATGCCCAGGTTCGGTTGTACGAACCACGCGGTGACTATCAACTGATAGTCGATGCCATCCGACGTGCAGGTACGGGCGCCCTGCTCGAAGCCTTTCACCGGCTCAAGGAAAAACTGACACAACAGGGCTTACTTGAAACTGAACGCAAGCGCCCACTACCTTTTTTCGTCAAGACCGTCGGCATTATTACTTCACCCGAGGCGGCGGCGCTGCGCGATGTTGTTGCCACCTTGCAGACCCGTGCTCCTTACGTACGTCTGATTTTGTATCCGACATCGGTACAGGGTGCCGAAGCAGCGAAAAAAATCATTCAGGCTTTGACCCTGGCCAACCAGCGTGCCGAGGCCGATGTGCTTATTCTGTGCCGTGGTGGTGGCAGTATGGAAGATCTGTGGTGCTTTAATGATGAAGCGCTGGCGCATGCCATTGCCGCTTCAGCCTTGCCGGTAGTGACCGGAGTCGGGCATGAAACTGACTTTACTATCGCAGATTTTGTCGCTGATGTACGCGCTCCAACCCCCACCGCTGCGGCGCAAATCGTAGCACGGCCGTTGCAGGAATGGCTCGGGCATCTGCAGGTACAACAACGCCATTTGGTGCAGATCATGCAGCGCAAACTCGACAATGCCAGTCTGCGGCTTGATTTGGCCGCGCGTGGCCTGATTTCCCCTACACAGCGGCTGGATTTATATCAACAATCGCTATTGCAGCTACAACGTCGCTTACAGCTGGGGCTGCATCATCGATTGGCGCGTGAAGAGCAGGGTTTACAGCATCTGGCAAGCCTGTTAACGGCATTTAGCCCACAGCAGACCCTGGAGCGCGGTTATGTCATGGTCAGACGCAATGAGCCGCGTGGGCAGCTGGTGACCCAGGGCGCTGAACTTGAGCCGGGTCAGACCCTGAGCTTGCAGTTTCACGACCAGGCTGTTTCTGCCCGGGTAACATGAAAGTCGTGGATAAACTGCTTACAATGGCAAATTATTCCCTCACCTCCACAAGGATCAGACTCATGGAACACGCACTACCCGCACTCCCTTATGCTACCGATGCACTGGCGCCCCATATGTCCAAAGAAACGTTCGAGTTTCATTATGGCAAGCATCATCAGGCCTATGTCACCAATTTGAACAACCTGATCAAGGGCACCGAATTTGAAAACGCCAGCCTCGAAGAGATCGTCAAAAAATCATCGGGCGGGGTTTTCAATAATGCGGCACAAGTCTGGAACCACACTTTTTTCTGGAACTGCATGAAGCCCAACGGTGGCGGTGAGCCTACAGGTGCTTTGGCCGCAGCTATTAACCAGAAGTGGGGTAGCTATGCCGCGTTCAAGGAAGCTTTTAGTAAAAGTGCAGTAGGCAATTTTGGTTCAGGCTGGACCTGGCTGGTCAAAAAAGCAGACGGTTCGGTGGATATAGTCAACACCAGCAATGCAGCTACCCCACTGACAACGAGTGACAAGGCACTCTTGACGGTCGATGTCTGGGAGCACGCTTATTACATAGATTACCGTAATGCCCGCCCCAAGTTTGTGGAAACTTTTCTCAACAGCCTGGTGAACTGGGATTTTGCTGGGAAAAATTTTGTTTAAAGATTCAGCATGAAGCGTCTGCGCCGCAATGACCGACCCGCAGGGCGAGGGGGCGGTGCCTTGGTAAAACTGGCAACTGCTGCCGCAGCTTCGGGTAGCAGACTGGAAGACCAGTACTGGGACGCCCGATTGGCTACGGTGCTGCAAGGTTTGCTGACTCCGAGCGGTCAGCACACCATAGAAGCAGCACTGGAGCGACTGTGGAGTGTTAACGGTCGCGCTTACGATTTGCTCGCAGATGCTGCTGAAGCCGTGATTGAAAGCGCCAGCTTTGAACAGGCAGGCAAGCGTTGGGACGCCTTGATGTTTGTGGTACCCCTGTTGGCCTGGGCACGTAGTCGCATTCCCAGTGGAACCCTGCGTCCCAACGAATTACAGGCATTGCGTGCCCAGTTACAGACCCAGGTTTTTATGCCCGGTGCCCGACTCTCGTTGTTGAACCGCCTGTTGACTCCCGACCAGTTGCCTGCTTCCTATTATGACGAAAGTATGCTGGCGCGCGAATTGTTCAATGCTGCGCTGGGCGAGCAGGAACTCGATCTGCCCTCCGAAGCGCTACCCGAGGCGCTCGATTTTATTTCCGATGCACGCTTCGTACTGGGTGCGGTCATTGTCCCGCATGGTCAGGCGATTTTTTCCTGGGCCCAGGAGGAGGTATCGCTCGAGGCAGTACAGCAGACCTGGTCTGAACAGGGCCATATCGCACTGGCCCCGATGCTGGCGGGTGTGCATTATCAGGTTTTGATGCCGGGCGCTTTTTTTGCAACGCTACGCAAAACCGACCGCGAGTCGCGTGCCTTCCATGTCCAGGCGGGCGTGGCCTATCTGCAGAATCTGCTGCATCGTCCGGCGGCGCAAATTGGTGCAACATTCGGGCCATTCCATGACCGTGGCGAATTGGTGGAATATCGTATAGGCTTGGGTAATATACCGGCAAACGAGATCTGGAATGGCATTAACTGGACGATATTATCGCTAGATGAAGATGAGGCAGCACCCGCCGAAATTCATGAGCT
>DHLX01000038.1 GCA_002405475.1 Burkholderiales bacterium UBA4657
GGGAACTGACCGTTCCCAAAAAAAGGCTATTTCCCGGCAAAGGAACCCCATAAGCTGTACGCAGCGAGCAGCATTTGTTGCTCTTGAATGCTACGGTCGGCTTCCCTGTACGATTCCTAGATCACCAAGTCTCAGGCTTTCGCAGTGCCGAATGCGGAATGCGTTCAGGCAACTGAGCGTTTTTTAAATGCACCGGACTTAGCGGCTTCGACCAGTGAGCATGTCTCGTTAGGTCCGTCGCTATCCTGCGATGATCATGGCCTGGTATCGGGGCAACCACACCCAGTCGAATGCCGGGGTGATGCTGTCGAACAGTCGCCAACGCGGCTTCAAGGTCAGTGTCATTGCTGCACACCACAGCCTGGTCATAAGCTCCAGTCCACGCGCCAGCGATCAAGTCTGATGCGAGATTGACGTCGGTTTTCTTTTCGTTGAAGACATAAACCTGAACCTTCTGCAACTCTGGGGTTTCAGCGATCGGTTTGACCAGCCGCTGGAAAGGCGTTGTCGCGAGTATATTGCCTTCGATGATGGCAATCTGCTGGGGATACATTTTGCGCAGCGCCTGTAGGTAACGCCTTTGACGCTGCGGGGATTCGGGGCTGTCACACATTCGGCCCAACACCGGCGCTGTGTAGTAGCGCACCTGAATCAGTTCTACTTCGTGGTCCAGCACATGATCACGGAACAGGGCGAACAGATCCAGCCACTTGAGCGTGGTCTTTCTCAACAACCCGTAGTAGAGGTTGTAGCCATCAACGTAGACAACCGTCCGCAAAAAACCATCTCCAGAAGTGACAAAGCCGCCCGTAGGCGGCCTGTCGCCCTAAGAGCATCTGGCCAAACCAGACGGTCAAAGGGTGAGTCGTAGCAAGACTGTACACCAAATTTCAGTTCGGGATCAAGAACCATTGTCGCGGGTGTCGCGAGCACATCAATGACGGCGGCCTGCTAGGCACTATCGGGAACTGACCGTTCCCAAAAAAAGGCTATTTCCCGGCAAAGGAACCCCTCAGTGCATGACAAATTGATCGAGATCGTCCGGGACGGGTAACCGTGGCACACCCACAGAAGCGGGCGGCGGGGTGGGTGCCGGGGTAATGATTGGCCGGGAAGCCGGAATTTCCAGTGCAGACTGAGCCAGCAAGCACAGCATGATCCTTCGTGTCTTGACGGAAAAAATTTCGAGATGTAGAAACAACTCAGAAAAATCACTTTCTTTAAGCTTGAAACGTATCGGGAGTGCAGGATCCAAAGCCTCGACCGGAATGGCTCTGGCTTCTCCTGGACGGTACCCCCCGGCAAGCTTGTTCGCCACACCGCGTGTCGCCAACAGACACAATTCTGTGCCGCGCACCTTGTCGGAATAGGCGTGCAGGTGTTCATACAAGACTGGGTAATCCGTTTTTCTGACGGCGAACCGGAATTCCAGTGGGGGCTTATTCGGCATGAGCAAGTTCACGTCCTGCCATTTGCTTTCTGCTCAACATGGCGAACCCATTGGCGTTGGCAAAGAAAGGTTCGGGCAGGCAAACTATTTTTTGCACGGGGAATACTTCACGCACCGCCGGCTCGATATAGGCGGCACCGCCACCGCACAAGACGATTTCCAGAATATCGGACACGTCGCCCATTTTACGTGCCGCCTCAGTAACTTTTTCTACCAGACGACTATGAGTCTGTTTGAGCAAGGACGCCATCTCAAAATCGCCAAAGGCGGTGCTGACGTAGTCACGGCCAGAGCGTGCTGCATTTTCAATCAGAGCGACATTCTCGAACTTGGCGACACGACCGGAAGCTTGAATTTGTCTTGAGATTTCTTTGGCCATATCCTCCCACATGGATCGGACGCCGTAGTCCACATGACCAGAACGAAGTTTTTTCCCCGCATAGCCCTGTGCCACCAAGAAATTCAAGGTACCGCCACCAAAGTCCAATACCGCACGGGTACTTTTCTCGAACCCGACATTAGCGTTGAGAACGCGATAGTGAATCAAGGCGCCGAGTGCCTGTGGCTGTACGCTGACATTCACGACCGTGGTGGTCTTGAATATGCCGTTTTCTTGCCATTCGTACTGGCCGCGCAACGCTTTTAATTCCTTGGCTGCGGTTTCGTAGTAATCCAGCGGCAAGGTGAGAACCAGCTCATCTATGACGGCGAGACCGCTCTCGCACAAATTGGCAATTACCAGATTGCGATAAGTCGAAGATTCAAAATAATGACTGCCTGCGCCTCGCATTCCTGATTGGGTACCACCCAGCTCGTCAAGAATATCTGGCCCAAAATAGATATCAGTACCGCCCACCTGGATTTTCCTGATATTGGACGAACCCAGTGACGACAGATTTTCTCGGGTCTGGACGACAACAGAAGGTATCATCCAGCGCCTTTCGACGATGCCCTCTGGCGCCTGCGTTAACAAGATGGTTTTGCAATTGCCATAGCCGATATCGGCAATCATGACACTATGGGGAGTTCTCGACATGACATTTCCTCTTAAAAAGATGGAAGTAGTCTATGTCTTAAACCGGCAATTTTTTTTTCGAAATGATCACGGAAACGTTTACATTGTTGGAGCATTATCCAACTTGCTCCACCATTGTCCACGATAGTCCACGATTGTCAAAAACAAGTACCAGACATTCTCCAATAATCTCCGCGATGCTCCAACTTTATCCGCGATGCTCCACCATTGTTAAACGTCCGAGCATTTAACGTGTTTCCCTAGTGCCAGAGTGGATGAAAATAGTCCGTTATCTACTTGTCATTTATGTTTTTTGTCTTTAACATTGCCTCATCTTCTCTGTGCCTACACGCACATCGTATTACAGCAAGGTGTCGCCTTGCTTTTTTTAGTTCCGGCCTTTCAAGATTATTAGAGATTGAAGGCAAGCGTCGTCTTCGCAAGTATTTGATAACGAAAGACAATAAGCGACGTTTAGAGATTAGGCCGGATTAATAGTCACCCGACGCGCATAGCGTAGTCCTCACAAGTTGCTGAAATAGCTAAGCCCCCCTTGGTAGAACTAAGGCACGGCGAGGTTATGAGGTAAGCCTAGGAAGAGCCATAAGGTCGCATGTACGTGTGATGGGTTGAATGACCCGCTTGACTGGGTAGCGGAGGGCTGCCTGAGCTGAAACAAATGCTTGGGTTGGAAAGGAACAAAAGGAGGGAAGGTAACCACGTAAAACAGGGGAGTGCACGCCGAAGGCGGCCACCTTGTGACTGTGGGTATCTGGGAGCGCCTGGCTAAGCAAAGGCTCCCCGGTTTAGTGGCTCGTAAGAGCTACGACACCGTGTTTCGGACAAACGTCTCGTCAAGAGGGCACCCTGGTTACCGCGAAGCGGAGCCGAATGCACACTGACCACGACGCCGGAAACACGGCCTGGTCTGTATGCACTCGTGCGACCAGGACTGTCTGACGACGCACTTAAAGTCAGAGTGGGCCCGAAGGGCCGCAGGAAATGAATATGACCGGCTGCGACACGGCCGGAGGCCGGAAAATGGGTAAGACAGTGGCACCAAGGCTTGACGGCTAGGCACGTGCGCGTGCGCAGTCTGGAGGGGAAGCCGCGTAGCGGAATAGGAGCGCAAATTGAGAAGCTTGGGAAGAGATAGATCGGATCGGTACAAACAAGACAGCCAGACAGCACGGGTCGATATAGGCGAACTGCTCGACCAGACCCATCTACCAGAAAGATTGAGTCAGGAAATAGCTAATGCAGCAAGAAGAAGAGCGGGGCAAATCATCAGTCGGGTACGCAAAACGAATTCGCCAGCCTCAACCCGAACTCAGGAAAAGCGGCTATATACAGTAGTTGCGGCATTTAGGACACTGGACGAACTAAAACGCTGCCCGCAAACGGTAGTGAATCTGCGCGAAGCGCACATCGAGGCGCTGGTCAAATATTGGCGAGAGCAAAAGCAATTTACCCTGCCGACGATCAAAGTCTATCTGTCACACCTCAAATGGTTCCTGGCAGTTCACCACAAAGAGCAAATTATTAAAACTGAGCTTAATGGCTATTTCAACACCGAAGAAGTGGTGAACCACAGCACCATCGCCTGGGCAGATAAAAGCTGGACTGGGGCGGGAGTGGATACGGATCAGGTGATATCGTCCATACGCGCAGAAGATGCCCGCGTAGCGGCAGTCTTACTCTTTAGTTGGGCGACAGGTGCCAGGATAGCTGAAGCCTCAGCGGTGAATGTCCTTGATGCGATAGAACAATGGCGGCGCGACCTGCAGATTCGGCTAGACCGATGCACCAAGAACGGCTTGGCGCGTAGCGTGACGCCGGACGATGTGCGGTTTGGAGTCTGGATGCACCATGCAATACCGTTGATAAACCGCCGAACTGGGTCAGTCATACCGGATCAATACTCCCTGGAGGGGTGGCTCAAGCACACTTATTACATATTGCACAAACACGGCATCAAAAAAGAGGGTGAAGGCGCTTTGGGGGTGACAGCGCATGGTTTACGTCACGAATTCCTGCAAAAAATCATCGAGGAAGTTACCGGCCTGCCGGCACCGGTCAAGTTTTGGGTGGCTGGGGATTCGCCGGTAGGACAGTACGACCCGGAACTGTATCAATTGGCACGCCAGACGATAGTGCTGGCAGCAGGGCATTTTGACGCTCGCAAAGCTAATGCTTATGCCGGTAGTGCGACAGCCAAGGCGGCTCGTATAAAACAACGTCTGGAACGGCTGCACGGCCAGCTGACCATGACTGATGGTTAGGTATGCATTTGCACAGAATTTTTGACAGGCTCACATGAGAAAGCGTGACTGCTCCTCACGCCTGAAGGCGGAGGCTTCCCACTTCGTCGGCGGTAGCGGGTGCGCTAGGCACCCGACTGACACCGCCTCCATGGGCTGAGACGGACAGTCCTTCCGCCTTGAGCTTCAAAATCCCTTGCCGCCGGATGTTCTCGGCGGCATTTTCGTCTCGGTCATGCAGCGTACCGCAGGCGGTACAGAGCCAGGTGCGATCGGAGAGCGTCAGCCCTTCGTGTATCGAGCCACAGTTGCTGCATGTCTTGGTAGACGGGAACCAGCGATCGATCTTCACGAGACGACCGCCGCGCCGTTTCAGTTTGTAGTCGATCTTGAGCAGTAAGCCGCCCCATCCGACATCGGCGATGGCGCGTGAGAGGCGCCGGTTCTTCATCATTCCCTTGACGTTCAGCGTCTCGGCGGCAACGGCTTGGTTTTCGTCCGCCAGTTGCCGAGATGCTTTGTGCTGCCAGTCGTCACGTGCGTTACGCACGCGCTCGTGGGCGACAGCGACCCGTTTTCTGTCTTTGGCGATGTTCGCGCCAAAGAAATCCCGCAGGCGGTATGCCTTGCCATCATCCGCCGCCTTGGCGGCCTCGAAGCGCGCCTTTGCCGCTTCGATCTTGCGCGACATGGCCTGCTGCTTGCGCTTCAGGTTCGAGAGCGCCCGGCGCAATGGCTTCGGATTGCCGGATTTGCGGCCGACGCTGGAAACCAGCGCATCCTTCAGTCCGAGATCGATGCCGGTGATCTGCTCGATATGAGGCAGCTGTTCGATTTCTGGCAGGCCGTCATCGGCGAGGACTGAGGCGTAATACTTGCCCGTCGATTCGCGCGAGACGGTAACCGTCTTGATCTTGCCGACGATCTCGCGATGCACCACCCCTTTTACCCAGCCGACCTTCGGCAAATAAGCAAGGTTGCCGTCCAGCTTCACGCGCTGCGGATACGCAATACTTTGCCGGGTAGCATGTTTCTTCTTGAATCGTGGCAATCGGGCGCGTTTCTCGAAGAAGTTCCGATAGGCACGGTCGAGATGCCGGATCACCTCCTGCATCACTTGCGAATCGGCATCCTTGAGCCAAGGAAACTCGCCATCTTTCCAGACCGGCAACATGTCCTTGATCGTGTAGCAGGAGAGCGATTCTTTCCGCTCCTGCCACGCCGCCCGTTTCATCGCCAAAGCGCGGTTCCACACGAACCGCGCACAGCCGAACTGCGCCGCCAGAAGCTGTTCCTGGTCGGCAGTCGGATAGAGCCGGATTTTGGTGGCGGTTAGCATTTGGTGTCTGATGTCAGAACATCATATTTAACGTGCGTTAAGCCATTTAGTTGACAGGTTACTCCCGCATAAACCCAAGGACGCCGTTGGCGTCCGCGCCTTATATCCCCGCC
Organism: Burkholderiales bacterium UBA4657; assembly: GCA_002405475.1. Taxonomy (GTDB): domain Bacteria; phylum Pseudomonadota; class Gammaproteobacteria; order Burkholderiales; family Burkholderiaceae_E; genus UBA4657. The sequence continues at coordinate 6,179 of DHLX01000038.1, forward strand.
CAATCGGGTCGCCTCCAGCTAAAGGACGCTGCGCATCCAGTCCCAATTGGAGCGAGGGTTTACGGCGCAATGGCTAATCAACCGAAGCTGCTCTCCATGAGTTGTGCAATTTCTTCGGATAGACGTACATTCATCTCTTCCGAAAGACCGAGTTTTTGGTACAGGGCATTTTGATGGTTGAAGAGGATGCGCATTATGGCGCTCACGTTGCTAAGATCATCGAATCGCCAGCCGACCATGCCATCCTTCATGCTTTCAATTTGTCCGGGGCAAAGCAGCCGGAAAACGTGGGCGACGGTATCACCTTCCTTTTCGCAGATATGGAACCAGTAGGGGAACGCCACAGATAACTTAGCGAACCAATGGCGAATTTCTGGGATCTGAGCAGTCTCGCGGGGGTCGTTGTCCCAGCCAGAAAAGAAAAAGGTCGCGCATCCCTCCCACTGCTCGGCAGATGCCTTGTCTTCGACCAATATCTGTAGCCTAGCCAGCGCAGTATCGATATAGCCTGATTCCACATCTTTTCTGGAAAACTCGACAATTACCCGATCAGGTTTGGATGGGGAAAGACGCGCTTTGGGGTATCGAATATCCATGATTGATTAAAAACTATTTAGGGCAGCTGAGTTCTGGGTCTATACGACAAATTCCAGCTTTGGAAATCGAGATTTCATTTTTGAAATGAACTTATCAATATTCCCAATACCCCAATTTCGGGCGACATAATATTCCTGATTTTTGTATAAAAACTCAGGCGCCTGCTTAATGCGATACCTACCATATTTCGCCTCATTGTCTCTAACTTCTTCCTTTTTTTTGAGAAGTTTGAAACTACAGGAGGTGTCCTTGGACAACCAGGAGAAAACCGAGTCATCGATCAAACCTTTGGAATCTAATAGACGAACAGTTTCAAGTCCGATATCGGATTTTTGAATTCTGGTGTGATGATCAACACCTTCGTAACGAATCAGAATTGTGCGCCTGTCCTTTCCGGTTGTGGCAATACTCGAGAGCGCCTCCCGAACTGTGTCGCGAACGTCTTTCTCCTGATTAGGATCAGAGCTTATGGCGTACAGCGCGGCCTGAATGATTTTTTGATTTCCCATCCAGAACTTTTGTAAGAGTTCTCTCTCTTCCTTCCCAATCGCCATGATCATGCCTCGCTCGTAGTCAGTCCCTTGGTCGTCCATTGATGGTTGACTAAGTGACTGAATGTAGTGACTGATTATAAAACGAGTTTCAGAACTAATTGTTTGTTCTAGAACAGGTTCAAGAAGTGAATCTACCAACTCTTGATAGTTGATCTGAATGAAATGTTTATCCTCACATTCCTGCTCATCCAACTCTTCGAGATCAAGAGTCGACAGTGGCGTCAAATACACGAAAAGATTTGCTGATTTGTCGTTTAGACTCATAAAGTGTTTGTAGTATCTTTTTGTTTGATCATTCCCCTCGATCGACAACACCTTATTTTCTAACACGACTCGAAGTGGAAATTGATGACCTGCCGCGTTGAAAAAGAGCTCAATCAAAACATCAACTCGTCCTGCGGATTCAATTGAAACCTCGCGCTGAACTGATGATTTAGTCAACTCGAAATTACCTGTAATAAAGTCGTCGAAAAGCTCTGAGTTAGGGAGTTTTTTTGGCCAGAACTTACTTGTCATGAGGATCTCAATAAGTCTTCTGAGGCTAAAATCACCAATGCCGTGGCTTTCAACAGGATTCAGAATCCAAGCAAGGAAGCTGCTATGACTAATCTCGCGTCGGCTGACGCCAAGAATTTCCGGGTAAGTCTTTTCGTAGTAATACGACCTGAGCCTTTGTGCTGTTATATCGTTATTGAACTTTACGATTTCTGCACGAAGCTCAGCCATCGACATGCCAAAGTTTATATTGCTCACCTGCCTAGCTCCCTGCAAATAAAAGTAGCTGTTCAAAATCACCGATGTAGCCGCAAGAAACACTTCAAAAAAATTTTTATCCTGATAATACTGATGGTATTATACAAACAGGAGTTGTTTTATTATAAACAGCCCGTACACAGACATTCGTTTGGCGGTAATTCTAGGAGAGCAAGAGGGTGGCCATTGCAGAACGAGCTTTGACTGCGTCTCAAGACCGTGGCGCACTCGCCAAGATGGTCATGGCCTTGCTCGACCATTGGAAACTGAGCACCGAAGACCAGGCCGCCTTGCTCGGATTAGCCCCCAGCAACAGAGCCGCACTCTCGAACTACCGCAGTGGCAAGGCGATTGGCACCAGTCGAGACCAGTTTGAACGTGTGGGACATTTGCTCGGGATTCATAAAAACCTGCGTCTGCTTTTCCCGAAAAACCGGGATTTGGCGTATGCCTGGATGACGACGCGCAACAAGGCATTTGGTAATTTAAGCCCTGTCGATGTTGTCAGGGAGTATGGATTTGCCGGGCTGCTGATGGTGCGTGGCTACCTGGATCGCGCGCGCGGGCAGTAAAAACCAGCATGTCGTCCCTTTTTTCACAAGTTGGTGTTGCGCATGTTAGCCAGGATGCGGCCAGAAACATTGTTTCTTTGCGCCAATCGCAGGATTTGTTTGATGATTTGAGTACTGACCCCGCCGAATGGCTTCTGGCACAAAGAGTGGAAGACGAGGTCAAACCGCCGCCGTATCGATCCCCGACCCCGATAATTGATCGCCCGTTCGAGGATGCGGAGTGGTTCAATGCCATCATTTGGCCGTTCAGACATTGGCAAGCCAGCCGGTATAGCGATGGTAGCTTCGGGGTTTGGTATGGTGCTGAATCGGTGGAGACTACTGTCTACGAGACAGTCTATCGCTGGTACCGGGGGCTGATTTCCGATGCCGGGTATGAGCACACGCCGGTCGTGGCCGAGCGCAAGGTGTATTGGGTCAAGTGTGATGCGGTCTTGCTGGATTTTCGGCACGTCGGAACCGACTTCCCAGAATTACTTCACCCAACGGACTATGCGTACTGCCAGGCTCTGGGTGCCAGAATTCACCGCGAGGGACACCCCGGAATGCTGACTCAATCCGTACGCAGGCAGGAAGGAGAAAATTGGGTAATCATGAACCCGGGCGTGCTTTCCAATCCTAGGCACAATTGCCAACTGACTTATCATCTGGAAGGTAGGAAAGTAGTGGTAGAGAAAACCCCCGGTGTTGCCTGGATGACGCTAAATACCAATAGTTGGTAGAAACGATATGCCCCGCCAAAAAAAACTACCCAAAAACTACCCGCATAGATACTGTTATTTGCCGTGTCTGGAGACCCAGCTACGAGTACCTAAATACATTGTCAGGATTGAAAACTACTACCCTGATGGCCGAGTTAAAAACTGCGGATGGCAGGTAAGGTACTGTCAGCCAAGTGTTTATTTTTCTGATGGAGGAAAATCACCGCGCCCATCGCTAAGGGCTGCCAGCGCCTACCTAGCCAGTATTTGGGACGGAGAAAAGAACGTCTACAAACCTCGCACTACAGCTCGACGCACCAACCCCATCAAGGAACCGGGTATACGCCTAGTCTGCAGGCGACGTTCTGAAAATTTGGTCGAGTGGTACGTTGAAGCCATGTCCCCGCTACCTGGCAAAGCGTCACGGCGGGTCTATGTCGGCACTGATCGGACTAAAACCATGAAGCGGCTGCAGGCAGCGATGATTAAAGCTCGTTCTTACAGAGATGGTATGGAGCGCGCACTACGGGCAGAGATCATCACTTGATCTAATTATTGTGAAGAGAGAACTTACTACTATGGCGAATACAGCATTAGGCCGATTACTTAACGAGTTCCGGAACGCAGCCCAATCGGAGCGCGAAAAGGGAACCTACTTTGAAGAACTTATCAGCTGTTATTTGCGCAACGAAGCGACTTACAGAGATCTTTATAGTGATGTGTGGACTTATGCGGAATGGGCAAAGTTGCAGGAATTGGATGCCAGGGATACTGGTATCGACCTCGTTGCAAAGACCCAGGGGACAAACGAATTCCATGCTATCCAATGCAAGTTGTATGCCGAAGATTACAAGTTACAGAAAAGTGATATCGACAGTTTTTTTACAGCATCAGGTAAAAAACCATTCACTCACCGTATTATCGTCAGCACATGCCAGCAATGGAGCGAGCACGCGGAAGATGCGTTACGAGACCAGCAGCCGCCGGTGAGCAAGATAGGGCTGATGGATCTCGAAAACAGTCAGATTGATTGGGAGCGGTACCGCCCCAAAAAAACGGTGGTAATAAAGAAGGGAAAAACCGCAAGGCCGCATCAAACTAATGCATTGGCCGCCACACTCCGGGGATTTGAGACCGTAGATCGCGGCAAGCTAATCATGGCCTGCGGTACCGGAAAAACTTTCACCAGCCTTAAAATTGCCGAAGCTCAGGCAGGGAAGGGCAAGCGCGTCCTGTTTCTTGTACCCAGCCTATCCTTGCTATCACAAACACTCACTGAGTGGACACAAGAAAGCATAATCCCGCTTCATAGCTTTGCCGTTTGTTCAGATAGCGACGTAGGAAAAAAACGTAAGCGGGACGACGATGTTGTCCAGACCTTTATTCATGAATTACGGTACCCAGCCACCACCGAGCCCGGACGTCTAGCGGCAGAGATGGCTAAGCGGCACGACAATTCCCATATGAGCGTCGTGTTTAGTACTTACCATTCCATTGATGTTATTAGCAAAGCCCAGAAACAGCATGGTTTGCCCGCATTTGACCTGATTATCTGTGACGAAGCGCATCGAACCACCGGCGCCACCTTTGACGATGAAGACGAAAGCAGCTTTGTCAAGGTACATGATGCAGATTTCATCAAAGCCTCCAAGCGCCTGTACATGACGGCCACCCCGCGTATCTATGGCGACAGCGCCAAGGCTACGGCAGAGCGGGACAACGTGGCATTGTGCTCAATGGACGACAAGGAGCTTTATGGCGAAGAGTTGTTTGTCATCACTTTTTCCGAGGCGGTCAAGCGGGGTCTGCTGGTAGATTACAAAGTGATTGTTTTGTCAGTAGAAGAAACTCACATTAACCGACGCCTGCAAGGCCTGCTGAAAGACGAGAACAATCAGCTCAAGGTAGACGACGCAGCCAAGATCGTTGGCTGCTGGAAAGCTCTTTCCAAGCAAGGGTTGGATAACGACCTGACCGATGATCACGACCCCATGAAGCGAGCAGTGGCGTTCTGCCAAGTTATCGAGATCAGCAAAGGAGCAAAGACCCACAAGGTCAGCTCTAAGAACATCGCCAAGATGTTCAAATCCGTAGTAGAGGCATACCAGGAAACCGAGGATAGCGAAACCGCCGCCTCCCTAGCCTGCGAGGCCGAGCATGTTGACGGCAGCATGAACGCCAGCGAGAAAGAAGAAAAGTTGGCATGGCTCAAGGCAGAACCTCCGCCCGATACCTGCCACATCCTGAGTAATGTACGTTGTCTGTCCGAAGGTGTTGACGTGCCCGCACTTGACGCTGTCCTTTTCCTCACTCCACGTAATTCCCAAGTGGATGTAGTGCAGTCCGTGGGTCGCGTTATGCGTAATGCGCCCGGGAAAAAACGGGGCTACGTCATCCTGCCCGTGGTCATCCCTGCTGGCTTAGAGCCACATGAAGCGCTGAATGACAACAAGACCTACGCCGTAGTCTGGCAGGTACTACAAGCGCTGCGCTCGCACGATGATCGTTTTGATGCAATGATTAACAAGCTGGATCTGATAGGCAAGGACTCCAGCAAAATGGAAATTATCGCTATTACGGACAAGGTGCAAAAACGCCCAAGCAAGGCTCCCGCAGGAAAATCTAATCGTAACGCAGGGAAGGGCGACTTTACTTTAGGTGCACCGGTACTAAAAACACCAAAACCGGAAGACCAGCACGACCTTCAGTTCGAAATTGGCGAGATAGAAAAAGCTATCTATGCCAAGCTAGTCCAAAAAGTCGGCAACCGCCATCACTGGGAGGAGTGGGCGAATGATATCGCGAAGATCGCTCGAACCCATATCGACCGTATTACGGGAATTTTGAACAATAGTTCAAACACGGAAGCAAGGGTTGCTTTTGAAAAGTTCGCGATTGATTTGCGCGACGATTTGAATGGCAGCATTACGGATGCCGAGATAGTTGAAATGCTGGCGCAGCACCTTATTACCAAACCGGTCTTTGAGGCGCTGTTTAGCGACTACAGTTTTGCCAAACACAACCCCATGAGCAAGGCCATGCAGGGCGTTTTAGACGTGCTGCAGCAGCACAACCTGGACAAAGAAGCGGACACGCTGCAGCGCTTTTATGAGAGCGTAAAGATGCGGGCGGAAGGTATCGAAAATGCCACCGGCAAGCAAAAAATTGTGGTGGAGCTATACGACAAGTTTTTCCGCAACGCCTTCCCCAAGATGACCGAGAGATTAGGCATCGTTTACACCCCAGTAGAGGTGGTGGACTTTATCATCCACAGCGTAGCCAGCGTGCTGCAAAGCGAGTTTGGCCAGACCTTGGGCAGCAAGGGCGTGCATATCATCGACCCCTTCACAGGCACCGGCACGTTTATCACACGTCTGCTACAAAGCGGCCTAATCAAGCCGGAAGAGTTGCCGCACAAGTACAAACACGAGATCCACGCTAACGAGCTGGTATTGCTGGCGTATTACATCGCGGCGATCAACATCGAGGCGGCCTATCACGACATCGTGGGGGGTAAATATCTGCCATTCGAGGGCATTTGCCTGACGGACACTTTCCAGATGTATGAGAAGGAAGACTTGATCGATGCTCAGCTGGTGGACAACAGCGCACGCAGGCGCCGCCAGAAGAAGCTGGATATTCGCGTGATTGTTGGGAATCCGCCGTATTCCATCGGGCAGGGCAGTCAGAACGACAACAACCAAAACGTGTCTTATCCGCATCTCGACCAGCGGATCGAGATTACATACGCAGCGCAAAGCAGCGCAACCCTGGCCAAAGGTTTGTACGACTCCTACATCCGAGCCATTCGCTGGGCCAGCGATCGCATCGGCACCAGTGGTGTGGTGGGGTTTGTTACCAACGCCGGTTGGCTAGACGCCAATACCTCCGACGGTTTGCGCAAGTGCCTGGTGCAAGAATTCAGCAGCATCTACGTTTTTCATTTGCGGGGGAATCAGCGCACACAGGGCGAATTGTCCCGCAAAGAGGGAGGCAAGATTTTTGGCAGTGGCAGCCGCGCGCCCATTGCCATATCAGTGCTGGTCAAAAACCCGAATGCTGCAGCCCATGGCCAGATTTATTTCCACGACATTGGCGACTACCTCAGTCGCGAAGAGAAGCTCGCCAAAATAGAAGAACTGGCCAGCCTGGCAGGCATCACACAAGCCCAAGCCTGGCAAACGATCACGCCAGATGAACATGGCGACTGGCTGCGGCAGCGCGATGATGGCTTTGCCCAATTCATGGTTTTGGGCCACAAGGAAAAGACCAAAGAGCCCAAGATTTTTGAGAATTTCTCATTGGGCGTTGTGACCAGCCGCGATAGCTGGTGCTACAACTTTTCGCGCGATGCGGTCACGGACAATATGGGCCGTATGATCGAATTTTTCAACGCGGAGTCTGACAGGTTTGCGCAGGGCAACAACGGCCACAGCACTAAGGCAAAAACCGAATTAGTGGACAGTTTCATCGACACTGATCCAGCAAAAATCAGCTGGTCTCGCGCCCTAAAAAGCCACTTATCCAAGGGCCGACAGTTTGATTTTGAACCCTCTTCCTTGGTCAAAAGTTTGTACCGCCCATTTACAAAAGAATGGTTGTATTTCAATCGAACATTCAATGAAATGGTTCTGCAAATGCCGCGCATCTTCCCAGATGCAGAGGCGGAGAATTTGGTGATCTGCGTTTCTGGTGTTGGTGCTCGCAATTTCTCTACGTTGATTTCAGACCATCTGCCCTGTCTCGACAATATCGAAAAAGGCCAATGCTTCCCCCTCTACCTCTACGACACCGAAGAGGAGGAACAAGGCACCAATGCAGAGCTTTTTGAGGCCGCACCCAGCTCCAAGCACAAGCGCCGCGATGCGATTACCGCCGAGGGCTTGCAGCACTTCCAAAGCGCCTACCCCGGCGAGTCCATCAGTAAAGAAGACATTTTCTATTACGTCTATGGCCTGCTGCACTCGCCCGACTACCGCGAGCGCTATGCCGACAACCTGAGCAAAGAACTGCCGCGCATCCCCTGCGTGAAAACCAATTCCGATTTTTGGGCATTCAGCCAGGCAGGCCGCCGGTTGGCCGATCTGCACCTGAACTACGAAACTGTGACGCCTTACCCGGCAACGATCGAGGGTGACGGCAAAGACTTACCCCCAGCCGCCTACCGTGTTGAAAAAATGAAGCACGGCAAAGGTGCAGGTAAGGAGAAAGACCTGGGCATCATTCAATACAATGACCGCATCACTGTCAAAGGCGTGCCTATAGAGGCATACGACTACATCGTTAACGGTAAAAGTGCCATTGCCTGGGTCATGGAGCGCCAGGGTGTAAAAACTGACAAAGACAGTGGTATTACAAACGACGCGAACGACTGGGCCGTAGAAACGATGCGTAACCCGCGCTACCCGCTGGAACTGCTCTTGCGTGTTATCACCGTGAGTCTTGAGACCACTAAAATCGTCAATGCATTACCTAAACTGTAAATTTACCAGTGGGGCGGTGCAATAGAATGCTGACAGAGCTGCAGAACGACAAAAAATTCGTTTCTGGTACGCACTTGCTGCTGGTAAGATTTCGCCGAAATGAAGGGCTAGTGATTGTCAACTTATATATAGTAAATTCAAGGGCTAGATGGATACAGCTTTAGTCGAATTGGGAAAAGGCATCTGTTCATGCCAGCTGGAGCAGCGCTATGTATTTATCAATGCATTCATTATCAAACATACTGTTTGTCACAACAGATGATCCCGAGGAGCTATTTCGCCCGCTACTGACATACCACCAGACTATATTGAATCAGGCTGCGATTTACTTGAAAGCATCACGGCATAGGAATGCCAGATGCCTGTCGGATATAGCAACCCTTGTCTGGAGCCGGTTTTGTGGAATTGGGCACCATCTAGATCACTAACTTAGCGCTATGATGTCTCAGCCAAACACTGCTCCTGAAGATCTCGCTAATAGAATCCTATCTGCTCTTGAGGAGCGGCCAGGCCAGAGGGCACGCGACCTGGCAACACAGTTGGGGGTTGACCGCAAGACAGTGAACCAGGTTCTGGCCTACACACTGGCAGGGCGCGCAGAACAAGATTCTGACTATCGCTGGTCGTTGCGGCAACCCATTAGCAAGAATAGCCCAACGGCTCAAGCGGGGACGCCCCCGCTGACTGATCTGGCGCGGCTTTGCCGTTACTACCTAGAGTGCATAGGAAATGATACCGGGGAAGGCGTAAGCGTCTTCGCGGCTTCCCGATATGGTGATCCAGATTATGCTGAATTACCCGGGCTCCCCGTGTTGTACCAAAGTGATGCGTGGTGGAATGTACCCGGAGTTCAACGAATACTCGGAAAAGTCCGCGCCGATCCAGGTAATCTGGTGGCATGGTTGGGCTATCCCGTTCGTATGCGCGAGCATCGAACCCCGAAGTGGCGCGGTTTTTTTGCCGAGCCTGTATTGCTTTGGGGCATTGAGTTACCACAGCAAGCGGGGGATACCCCTCGGATTGTCGACGCTCTACCTGTCCCAAACTTCGCTGTATTGCGTTCCTTGGCGATGGGTGATGCATCTGCCATTGTCGAAGAAGCAGCGCGTCTGGACGAAGAACTTGGCCTGAACAGTCCTCTCGAAGACCTGCCCGAGATCGACGAGCTACTGGAACGGCTCGTAAACATCCGACCAGATTGGGACTGGCAGGAAACGCTCGCTCCGGAAAACTGTTCTGGTGCCATACCCTTGGCTGACATCGACAAACCCGGTATCTACAACCGCGCGGTGATTGTTCCTGGAAAACGCTCTCCCTACACCCAAGGTCTGGAATCAGAACTCAAGCAACTGGCGGAAATTCCCGACAGTCAGCTCGCCGGTACCGCGCTGGGCAAATGGCTCTCCGGTACAACGAACAATTCGGTACAGAGCGAATCTCTGCCGTTGATCGAAGTCGTGCCGATGAATACGGAGCAGCGGATGGCCGTCGAATCGGCGCTGACAGCCACCCATACCGTAGTGACTGGACCACCCGGGACGGGCAAGTCACAGGTAGTGACCAACTTACTAATCAACGCTGCTTGGCGGGGCATGAAGGTATTGTTCGCCAGCAAAAACAACAAGGCCGTCGACGTGGTGGAGGCTCGCGTCAATGGGCTGGGTAATCGGCCAGTCTTGCTACGGCTGGGCAACAAGGAATATCAGGCCAAACTCGCCACCTATCTGACGGCCATGCTCTCGGGTCAGGTTGGTGAGGACGATCGCGTCAGTTACGACGAAAGCCTTTCTCGCCACTCCCAGCTGTCCAGGCAGATCAAGGAACTGGATGCAATTCAGGCACGTACTCTGGAGGCGAGAAACCTGGTCGATAAGCTGGAGGCCGGGGTTGAGACCTTGCGGGATGTCTTTGGGCCGGGCCGATTCAACGCGCTTGACCCCGCCTTGGTTGCGAAATTGCCTGCATTGGTCGACTCAGCGGAAGCTAAGGTGGACACCTTGGATTCTGCCAGAATGGGCTTCTTCGGCAGGCTTTTGTTGGCGACAACACGCTCGAAGAGACGAGCGGTACTCCAGTCTGCTCTAGCTGAGCTAACAAACGGTTCAAGTCATCTCAATCTACCAGTTCTGTCGAATCTCGACATGATCGACCTAGAGGCTATTCGAGAGTGGCTGGCCGCTATGCGGGCACGTCAGGCCGCCGCAAAGAGCATCCTGGCCTACCAAGATGCGCTGAACGTACTCCGATCAAGTCCATCGTTTGAAGATATTGCCCGGCAGCGCCAGGAACTCAATGTTCAGATCGCCGATAACTCGTCCCGTCTTTGGAGGGATTGGGTGAACCTGACGCCGAGCCGATTGACGACAGCCCAGCGCAAGGATATTGCCGACTACACGGCCCTGCTCCAGTTAATGACCCGAGATGATTCTCAGGGGATAAATTCGTCGGTTAAAGCCAGGGCACGCGCTTTGCAGTCTAGTGTCAGCGCCATGTTTTCCTGCTGGGCAGTCACATCGTTATCGGCCCGGGGTAAGGTGCCATTCGAGCCAGGCCATTTTGATCTGGTTGTCATCGACGAGGCCAGCCAATGCGATATCGCCTCGGCTTTACCCTTGCTATTTCGTGCCAAGCGAGCCGTGATCATCGGCGACCCTATGCAGCTCAGACACATCAGCGCCATCTCCGGCGGTAAGGATTCAGATCTCCAGCACAAACATGGTTTGGTGGATGGCCGCGCTTCCTGGATGTATTCGGTAAATTCGCTGTATGACCTGGCTGCTGGGGTGGGTGAGGCTGGTCACATTGTCAATCTTCGTGACCATCATCGAAGCCACGGCGACATTATCGAGTTCTCAAACAGAATCTTTTATGGTGGCAAGTTGAGGGTTGCCACAAAGTATACCCAACTCAGAAGACCCGCGAATCACAGACCAGGTGTGGTCTGGGAGGACATTCGGGGTGAAACCATAAGACCCAACAATGGTGGTGCGCAGAACCCTCACGAAGCCCTGGCTGTAGTAAGCGCTCTGGAGGATTTACTGGTTCGCCGTGCTTACGGAGGAAGCGTCGGGGTGGTGACACCCTTCCGGGCTCAGGCGCAACTCATACAGTCACACGTAGCGCAACACCCTGAACTTTCTCGTCTGGGCGAAAAGGCTGAGTTGCTCGTAGATACGGTCCATCGCTTCCAGGGCGACGAACGGGATGTGATGATCTTCTCACCTGTAGTTTCCAATGGGGTGACGCCAGGAGCCCTGAATTTTCTTCGGGGCAACGGAAATCTGTTTAATGTAGCGATCACGCGGGCGAGGGGCTTGTTACACGTTATCGGCGACAGGAGCACGGCCAGCACTTGCGGCGTCGACTACCTAGAAAAGTTCGTAGGTTATGTAAACAGGCTAGGCGAAGACAGAGTAAGTGAAGATATCGCCAAGGTACCGACGGCTGGACCTGCTTACCCGAGCGTATCCAGACCGGAGCGTGTTTCCGATTGGGAAAAAATGTTCTATCGGGAGCTCTATCTCGCTGGCATCCGCCCGATACCGCAGTTTTCGGTCGAGCAGTATGACCTTGACCTGGCCATCATCGTTGGTAAATCGAAGCTAAACGTCGAAGTCGATGGCGAGCGTTACCATCGTAGCTGGTCTGGAGAATTATGTCTGCGTGACCAGTTACGCAACCAGCGCCTTATCGAGCTTGGCTGGGAGGTCAAACGCTTCTGGGTCTACGAGATCCGCGACCGGTTGCCCGAATGCGTAGAATCGGTCAGGCAGTGGGTTCAACGCGCCACACAGGAGGAGCGATAACGTCGCTAGACTCTACAGGTTCATGGCCCGAACGTAGCTTGCTCAATGAGCTGTATGTTTGACAAAGCCGATTATGGAAATATGCCTATTCGCACGTCGAATCCAGTCCGAACCTACCGCTGCAAACCGTTTGGTGTCGTTAACGCAATACCGCATCAGAGATAAGCGGGCAATGCGCCTCGCTCAGCGGCGCGGGTGCGTTGAAGTAGCCCCGTTTAACGTACACTTTTTTTTAGTAGAGATAGAAAAGAGTATCCGATAGACAAACGCACCCCGTTGTCCACAGGACAGCACGCTGGATGCCCCGGATGCTATGATCTGCACGAAATTTTTAAACCAAAAAAGGGTATGTCACTTGGGGGCAAGTCCAAAGTGACTGCCAACGCTGGGGCTAGTGGCGCAAGGAATAACCGCATGGAGTTTGGGCGAACGATTGAGCGGAAATAAGGGCTGGCATGAATCAAAAAATACACAATCAAAATATGGGTTCGTACACCGCCAACCTCATCGGCAACATCCGAAGCCACTTGGCCGGGCTGCAGGGCTACGACGTGATGGCGCTGGAGCTCATCCAAAATGCGGATGACGCGAAAGCCGAGGAGGTCGTATTTGACATCATGGACAACGGCTTGCTTGTGCGCAACAGCGGCCAGTTCACCTATTGTGGAGATCTGAACAAGCCGTGCGCTTTTCTCTCCGAGGGCAACTACAAGTGCGACTACCACCGCATTACAGATGTCGGTAGCGGCGGCAAGCTGTCGCGCGGCGAGAATATCGGTCGCTTTGGCATCGGCTTCGTATCCACCTATCAGGTGACAGACCATCCCGAGATCCGTTCTTCCGGCATCAAGCTGGCGCTCTACCCCGAGCGGGGACAATGGTTGATCGAGGCATTCGAAGAGCCAGATGGGACGTCTTTCTTTCTGCCCTGGGCGAGCGATCCCAACACTGAGGCGCGCCTCGCGCTTGGAATTTCCCACGTCAGCCCCACCCACATCGATCAGCTAGCCGAGGATTTCCAGGCCGTTCTTCGCAAGAGCCTGCTGTTTCTTCGCCACGTTCGGAAGGCTGAGATACGCCGAAATGGCCAACTCCTGCTGGCCTGCGATCTGGACAGAAGCGAAGGCTCGGACCTCATAGTCAGTTTCAGGCCCAGCGGTGCCGTTGAGCAATGGCACATTCTTCGTGCCGACGCAGCGGAGGCGGCTCAGCGCCTTTACGCGATACACCCTCGGCTGGAAACGCTTCATCGAAGCACCAATATCAGCATTGGTCTGCGAATTGATCCCGAACCACTGACAGAGGGGCTGCTCTACGCGTTCTTGCCCACCGAACAGTCCACCGGGCTTCCTCTGCACATTAACGCGGACTTTTTCCCCGAGTCTGATCGCAAAGCGGTGATCTTCGCCGGACATCAACACGAGCAGGCGTGGAATGAGATGCTCATCGACGACGCCGCCGCCGCGCTGGCCAGGGACCCCGAACGACTGCTGCAAATGCTCGGTCCCGTCCAGTTGTGGCAGATCCTCGGTCGAGCCTACGACCTCTCTTCCAAGCCGGCGGGACACCCCGCTTGCTTCAAGCGGTTCTGGGAGCACCTGGAGGTAACTGCGACACAAGCACAGATTGCGGAGGCACAGGACGGCAGCCTTCAGCAACCCGGTGGCGTGTTTATTCCTCGCACTAACCTGAATGAACATCAGGCAAAGGCATTTCTTGAGGTGGGCGGCAGAGTCGTTGCCGAGGAACTGCGACCATTTCAAACGGCGATGAACCAGTTGGGCGCGCCGATTCTGACGCTTGAACGGCTCGTTGTGCTGATGGAATCAGCAATGGCAAAACAGGTGGCGGGAGAAACGGAAGTCGACCTGGAAAGACTGGAACATTTTCACCGCCCGTTCTGGAGCATCATCAACGACCTTATTCCAGATGCGGGAGCGAGCAACCCCAGCACGAATCCAGCGATGCAACGACTGTTTGCGTTGCCCTTTGTCGTCACCGAGGATCTTTTCGCGGTAACAATCAATCAGTCATACACGGCGCCTGCCGGGCTGGACGCAGGCCGTATAGCGGCATTGCTGCCGAGACTCGCGATTGCCTCCAGTCTGCTCGCAGGATTTCCGAAAATCACCCGACTGATAAAGCAGCTAAGTCTTTGCGCGGTGGTGTCTCACATCAGCGAGATGTGCAAATCCGAACCGGTCGAGGATGTCATCGCCGTTGCCCCGAAGGAGCTGCGCGATCTCTACTCGCTGTTTGCTGATCTCGACCACCAAAGCGCCGTCGAAAAGACGGTTTATCAGCAACTGCGCGACCTGCCTATATGGCAATCAAGCCACGGGCTCGTCAAAGCCACCCAAGCGCTTCTGCCGGGTAACTTCACAGATCCCACTGGCCAGGCCGACTTGCTGGACGTCTCTGTTCTCACGGAATCGGCCAGAGATTTCCTGACGAGCAAACTGGGCGTGCAGACGCAAACGATCGAGGCTTTTGTACAGACCGTGTTGCCAAGGTTTTTTGATAACGACGGCCCGCTGGATGCAAGCAAGTACACGCGGCTCATCAGCGAGCTCGCCAATCACCCGACGCTCGTAAACGACGATGACATACGTCGGTTGCTGGGATCGCTTCCGATCGTGCCTACGCAGGATGGAGGCTGGTCACTCCCAGTGAACACGTACCGCCACGCTGAAGACCTTGTGAAGGTTCTCGGAGACGCTCGTCACTTATGGCTGGACCCTAGCCGCATTCCGAATACGCGATCAGTACATACGTTCATCGACAGCCTGGGCATCCGACGATCACCGATTGCCAGACACCTGGTTGATCGGATGCTGTTCATCGCCGCGAAATACCTGCCAACCGAAGACACGAAGCGTGCAAGCAGCGAGGCCTTTTACGTCCTCTGCGAAAACTACGATGAATGGAGAGAGAAAAGGGCCTTTCAGGATGCCCTGGATGACCTTGGAGAGGCGGAGTGTTTCCCTGCCGATGGGGACACGGAAGAGTGGCACTCGGCCGACTCTCTGTACGCACCTTACCGTGCCGACGCATTCCGCTCTCAGGCTAACATTCTTGATTTCAGAAACACGGCACGCTTGAGAACAGAGCTGCTGGAGGAACTGGGTATTTCCATCAACCCAGAAACTCGGCTGGTCATCGATCATTTGCAGCATTGCATCGCATCGGGCGTGCAACCTCATGTCTCGACGTATCAGGTGTTGAACGAGCGCGCACAACGACCAGATCCGCTCATTGCAACTCTCGCTGGCTCGCGATGCATTTATGTCGAAAGCCAGAAGACATTCGTTCGTCCGAACCAGCTGTACTGGGTGCCACAGCAACTTGGGCGCTATGCGTACACCATTCCGGGCAACTACGAGTCGTTTAAGCCGCTTTTTGACGAAATTGGAGTGAAGAGTGCGCCAGAAGGTCGGGATTTCGTCGACATCCTGCTCGATATCGTTGGCGAATACTTCGAGCAGTCCAAGCCACTGACAGGTCCAGACCGCGCGGTCTATGACGTCTGCCTGACCAGTGTTGCTACCGCCCATGAACATAATGAGCTGACACCATCGGACCTGCAGCGTCTGCAGGAGGCTCCAGCCATCTTGAACCTACGGGGCCAGCTCACTCATCCGGACGAAGTCTTGCTCCAGGATAGCGAGTGGCATGCCGGATTCTTTGGCGGGGAACTCGACCAAGCCTTGTGCAAGCCTGTCCCTGAACTTTGGCCATTCGTGGAAGAAGTCGGTGTCAGACGGCTGAGTGAGAGTGCGCAGGTTGCCCTTGAATTCGTCGATGGCCCGCAGGCCGACGAAACCCAGCTCGCCGAAAAACTGATGGACAGGATGGACATCCTCGCCCGTTTGCTTCATGACAAACCAACAACGGTTAGGAAGAAGATTCGTGGCGCTCTTTCGACATTGACGGCCGTCAGCCACGACATTGTCCGCATCCAAGCTTCGGTCCATGTTGGAGGGGTTCAGGCATTCGCACCTCCAACGCCGGCACATGCGTTCTACGACATCGAGAATGGGCGCTTGATTCTCGCCCGCCCAGTGGGCGACCGGAGTTGGGCACACCTCCTCAATGCGTTATTCCACCAACTGATGCCAGAGGAATCAGGCATCGAAGTCTCAAAGCTGACGCTAAGCGTTCGTCCTCTCATGGGGATGGCGATGGAAGAAGCACATCGCGAATTGAGTGATGCAGGTATTCCCTTCCTAGATGCAGAGCTTGGGAACGGGAACACGGAAGACCTGACGTCGCCGGACCTCGATGAGATGGGCGGCACCGCGGAGTCAGACAACCACGAGGAATCCGGGGCAGTGTCTACCTCCGTCGACGATTCTGGCGAACAGACCGACGGCGCTCCTGGCACCCCCCATGGAAAGCGGCAACGCGATACGTCAGAGCCCTCTACGGAAGGAGATGCGGCAGAGCAATCTGGGCGTGAGGGGGAATCTGGCGGCCCACCCCGTGGTGTTACTGGACGCGATGGATCGGAAACTGGGGGCGGCAGCAACAACAGCTCCGGTGGGGGCGAGCGACGCGCGAAGAAACCCCGCCCCAAGCACAAGGAACAATGGGACCGACGCCTGCTTTCCTATGTTCAGCAAAGGCAAGAGGAGTCTTCGGACGCTGGCGATCAGGACGAGCCCTCCGAGCATAACTTGGCGGTCGAGGTTGTGGCTCGCGAGGCGGTATGCGCCTACGAAAAGGAGCGCGGTCGTGTACCGGAACAGATGGCACAAACCCACCCTGGATACGACATCATTAGCCGCAACCCCGTTACTGGCGAAGACCGGTTTATCGAAGTGAAGGGCGTCAATGGAGAGTGGAACCAAACCGGTGTTGGTCTATCACGGCTCCAGTTCAGCAATGCTCAAGACTACGGAGATCGCTACTGGTTGTATGTCGTCGAATTCGTTTCTGACCCCGAGCACATTCGCGTGCATCCCATTCGAAGCCCGGCAACCCAAGTTACTGCCTTCATGTTCGACGGCAACTGGCGGGACGCAGTAACAGAAGAGCGAGCAGACCCTTCCGCACTATTCATCCCCGGCGCACGGATACAGCATCAGGACATGGGGTGTGGAGAAATTCGAGATGTGGTCACTCGTGGCAACACCAAGCTGCTTACGATCCTGTTTGATGGTAAGTTGCAGGCGACCCCCAATGTGACTTTGAACTTGCACCGCATGCGTATTCTGGAAGATCCCGATGACGACAATGATTCCTGAGCTTTCTGAAGCGCAGCTCAATGAGCTGCCATCACAGGCCGAGGCGAAGGTATATCGGGCTCTGAGGGACAAGCTGCCGCAGGATTACTTCGTCTTTTTTCAGGTCGGGTGGATACTGCGACGAGAGGAAGAGCAAGCGAAGGATGGGGAAACCGACTTCCTGGTTTGCCATCCCGACCACGGCTTTCTCTGCATTGAAGTAAAAGGCGGCGGCGTCGGATTTGATGCGAGCACCGGTGATTGGTTTTCTGTAGACCGCCATCAGCAGAAGCACCCCATCAACAACCCGATTAGCCAGGCGCTAAAGGCCAAGTACTCGATTCGCTCAAAGCTGAACGAGCACCCACGGTGGCGGGACCTTGGTCTCGGGAATGTACTTCGAGGCCACACCGTCTTCTTTCCCGACGTGGGTGACACCAATGTACTGAGTCGACCGGACATGCCCGGAGCGTTGATTGGCTCTGCCAAGTCCCTTCAAGACCCGAAGTCGTGGATCGACGGGGTCTTTGACTACTGGGGTAACGACGCCGGAAGCTTTGCACCGATAGGACGCCGCGGAATCGACGTAGTCCGCGAAGTGTTTGCGAGATCCTTTGTCGTCGCTCCGCTGGTCGCGTCGCGGCTTGCCGATCAGGAGGCACGCAGACTGGTGCTCACGAAAGACCAGATGCGAGTTCTTGACTTCCTGCGCTCACATCGAAGAGCCGCAGTCAGCGGTGGTGCGGGTACAGGCAAGACCGTTTTGGCGCTTGAAAAGGCCCGCCGCCTCGCCTCAGAGGGTTTCAAGACATTGCTCACTTGTTACAACAGGCAGTTGGCCGATCACTTGTCGAGCACGTGCGCTGGTACGAGCAAACTGGACGTAATGAGCTTCCATCAGCTTTGCTATCGACAGGTCGAAAAGGCCAATCACCTCTCGGGCCGAGATCTTGTTGCAGAGGCGAAGGTGACGTACCCCGGCAAGGATCTCTACGACGTACAGCTGCCCAGCGCATTTGCGTATTCTCTGGAGGTCATTCCCGATCGTTATGACGCAATCGTTTGTGACGAGGGCCAGGATTTCCGTGAAGAGTTCTGGGTCCCGCTTGAGCTCCTGCTGTCGGACTACGAAAGCGCGCCGCTATACGTCTTCTACGATGACAACCAGAATATTTACGCGCGCGCTGGCACCTTCCCGATACGCGAAGCGCCGTTCACGCTGACAAACAACTGCAGGAACACCGCGCCGATTCATGTGGCTGCGTACAAGCACTACAAGGGGCTACCGGTCAGCCCTCCTGATATCGA
Source organism: Burkholderiales bacterium UBA4657 (assembly GCA_002405475.1). Classification (GTDB taxonomy): domain Bacteria; phylum Pseudomonadota; class Gammaproteobacteria; order Burkholderiales; family Burkholderiaceae_E; genus UBA4657. Next base: position 25,178 of record DHLX01000038.1, read on the forward strand.
AGGGGATGAAGTGCTGTTCGAAGCCTCGCCCGGGCGTGATGCCCAGGCTGCAAAGATTAATGCGCGGATCGTTGACCTCGTCGCTCGCCAAGGTGTTTCCGCAGGAGATGTCACGGTATTGATTGCCGATGCGCTGCGTAAAGCCGATTACTACGCGGCCTTAAGGCGACTGCCCCTACCGAAGCCCGCGAACTGGTTGGAGGAAGGTATCCGCGCCAACAACACCGTCCTGATCGACACGATTCAGCGCTTCAAAGGACTTGAATCTCCGATTGTAATTCTTTGGGGTCTGGACACCATCGATTTGACGCGCAGCGAGGAACTGCTCTATGTCGGCATGAGCAGGGCGAAATCGCTCCTGATCGTTGTCGGGACCGCCGCTACTTGCGCGTCCTTTGAGGGTGCGACTGCTTAGGATGCGGACGCGCGTTCAATTCACAAATCCGGAATTGAACTGAATCCGTCACTTCAACCCGTACCAAACGCCGCGCCCGCTGCCGTGCTGCTCCGGATGGTTGCGCTCTGTCAGGTCGTGAAAGTGTTGCTTCAAGGTGTTACTGCTGGCTCTGGTCAGTTTGATGGAATCCATCATTGTGACGTGCCCGTGCCCGCGGGAGAATTCCACGATTTGCAGTGACTACTCGGGCAGCGAGCGCAAGAAGAACACCAGCCATGGCTGCAAGTTGCATACAATCAAAGTAAATTGTACATTACTGAGTAAATTTACTAAGTAAGGTGCAAATGTCGTACGGTCGCCCTCATCTGAAAACGCTCGAAGATCGACTCAATGAACCTCCCAAGTTCATGATCGTTGTAGCCGGACCGCGTCAAATTGGCAAGTCGACCATGGTCCGGCAGGCTCTAGCTGGGCGCCCCTCTACCTTTGACGCCACGGATCAGTCAGCCACAGTGAGTAACCCGTTCAGTGACGCAGCCAGCACCATCCAGGGAGAGCCAGGAGCAAAGGCAACTGAGAAATGGATTGTCGATAAGTGGACGCAAGCTCGCGCCAAAGCGCGGTTCTTACCGTCGGGCCAATGTCATGTTCTAGCCATCGATGAGATCCAGAAAATTCCCAGATGGTCAGAAGTCGTCAAGGGACTATGGGACGCAGACCGGGCGGAACAAGTCCCTCTACACGTTGTGCTGCTTGGGTCATCGCCGCGGCTCATGCAGAAGGGGCTGACTGAAAGCCTGGCTGGACGCTATGAGCCCATTCACATGTCGCACTGGTCATACAGCGAGATGCAGGAGGCCTTTGACTTTTCACTGGACGAGTACATCTATTTCGGTGGCTACCCAGGAGCAGCCAGTCTGATCCGCGATGAAACTCGCTGGAGACAGTACGTCCGTGATGCCCTGATCAAGCCCAACATTGAGAGCGACATCCTGCAGATGACCCGGGTCGAAAAGCCTGCGCTCTTGAAAAACCTTTTTGAACTGGGCTGTGGCGCCTACTCCGGTCAACTGATTGCCCTGACGAAATTGCTCGGCCAACTCCAGGATGCAGGTAACACGGTCACTCTGGCCCATTACCTGGATTTGCTCTCACATGCTGGTTTACTGACGGGCCTGCAGAAATACGCTGGGCAAGAGCTGCGCAGGCGAGCCTCACCACCCAAATTCAATGCCCACAACACAGCCCTGATTTCAGCTCAGGCGAAGTACACGTTCGAGCAGGCAAAAAACGACCGCACGTACTGGGGACGCCTGGTTGAAAGTGCCGTTGGCACACACCTGATCAACAACAAGCCAGAAAACTCTATCCTGTATTACTGGCGAGAGAGCCCCAGTGAAGTGGACTTCGTGCTGACCTATGGTGAGAAATTGCTCGCCATCGAGGTCAAAAGCGGGGATGACTATGCTGCCCCCAAAGGCCTGCAGGTCTTCACTGACAAGTTCAAATATGTCACCCCAATGGTGGTGGGGGCCGATGGCGTTGCCATTTCCGACTTCCTGCTGCAACCTGTTGAAAGCTGGATGAAGTAAATGCTCTTTGTCCCCCGCAGCGTCAAGCTGCTCTCCCAATTGCCCGACGGTGGCCCCGACACCGAGGCGGTGGGATTGGATTCGTTGAGTTCAGTCCCAGCATGGGTGTTGCTGGGAGAGCCTGGTTCGGGGAAAAGCAAAGCTTTCGAATCTGAGGCGCAAGCCGCCAAGGGCCTGCATTTGAAGATTGCTGAGTTCGTTTACAGCGACATCGATGAAGCGTGGAAAGACAAATGCCTGTTCCTCGATGGACTGGATGAAGTTCGGGCGAGCGCCACAGATCAATCCATCCTTTGGCAAGTCCAGTCCAAGCTAAGGAAACTGGGGCGGCCCAATTTCCGGATCGCCTGCCGTGCTGCAGACTGGTACGGGCAATCAGATCTTGAAGACATCATTGGAGCTTCACCAAATGCAAAGCTACCGATTTACACCCTTGAGCCTTTGACGGCCGCAGACATCAAACGGATTCTCGAAGACAACTTCAACATGTCTGGCGCTGAGAACTTCATCTCGCAAGCAGAAGATCACGGAATCAGCGCCCTGCTGAGTAACCCTCAAACGCTTGGACTGACCGTCAAAGCACTGAGAGGCCAGACTTGGCCAAGCAGTCGAGATGAGACATACCGGCTTGCATGCGAGGCTCTCGTTCAAGAGGAAAACCGCAAGCACCGCGACCAAACCCGTTTTCAGCCAGTGCTCATGGGCGCACTCTTGGAGGCCGCTGGCCAGGTATTTGCCACTTTGCTGTTGGCAGATAAGTCAGGTGTCGCCCTAGACCCTTCAGAGGGAGGCAACCGATTCCCTGCACTGAACGATTTTGAGCCAAGCTCACCCGATCAAGCGTCCAAAGCATTGCGCACCGCCCTCTTTGTGCCATCTACTTCAAATGAACAGCGACTAGAGCCAACACACAGAAGTGTTGCCGAATATTTGGCAGCCGATTGGCTGGGAAAACAGATCGACTCACGCGGGCTTCCGCTGCAAAGAGTACTCAATCTCATGCTTGGATTTGACGGTAAAGCAGTATCAGGGCTGCGTGGCTTGTACGGTTGGCTGGCACTGAAGAGTCTCAAGGCACAACATGGGTTAATCAAAAATGATCCACTGACCGTTGCCCTCTACAGTGATCCCCACCCGTTGGATGTTGAAGCGAAGAGGCTGCTTTTGCAGGAAATCTATTTCCAGACGCACGCCAACCCGTCGGTACTCTGGGATCTTCGCGGTGCAGAAAATCTTTCTGCGCTCTTCCAAGAAGAACTTCGAGATGAGTACTTGGCGGCACTGCAGGACCCCAAACGAGATGACTCCACACAGACCTATATGGTTTTCATCCTCAAGGTGCTCAAGCAATCAGCCGCTGAGACGCAGCTGACCAACGAACTGCGAGAGGTTGCTGCAGATGGTACTCGCTGGGAGCGAGTACGCCGGCATGCGCTGGAGGCTTGGCTTGAGTTTGGCGTAACGGATAGTCAAGCCATCGAATTCCTGGATCACCTGAACCAAGGCAAGATTTCCGATCCAGATGAAGAGCTCGCTGGGATCTTGTTAGGCAAGCTCTTTCCCAGAGCCGTCTCTGCCTCACAAGTCCTGAGCTACCTTCACCTCCCTAAAAGCAAGATCATGGGGAAGTACCAGCATTTTTGGGCCTATGAATTTCCAAAGACAGTTCCTGAAGTCGATTTACCTTTCGTTCTCAACCGATTGGCACAACGCAACGATTTGCAGTTGTTGAACTGGCAGGAGTTTCACATTTCGCGCACGCTGGCCGCACTGGTAGCTCGCGGTGTTCAAGTCCATGGTGACAACATCCCAGACACACAACTCTTCACCTGGCTGCGCATCGGCACGGATGAATACGGCGAGCGACGACATGAGCCGGAGTTCCATAAGACCATCACTCAGTGGCTGATTGACAGACCTGAGCGTTACAAGGGTCTCCTAGGCATTTGCTTTAAACGGAGTGAGGCGGTCACTGCCCCCCTTCATGGCTTGTTCAACGACTCACAGATTCTGCGTGGGATACCAGCTCCTGCAGACATTGGGCTGTGGCATTTCCAAAACATCGACTGCACTTCCAATGACGTCTTAGCCAAGGAACACTTGGCTGAAGCCATGCGTTCCTTATGCTCTGATCATCCGGCACCAGGGCTGACTTATGAAATGGTGCTCGAATGGGCGGGTGATGACCCAGTCAAAACCGGCTGGTTAGAACCCCTACGGGCCTGGGAAATTCCAGAGTGGCGCAAGACTCAGTATCATTCCATTCAACAGTATCAGCGCGAGCAATCCCACATCAAAAGGGAGCGAAGCGTCAACCTGGCGACCAAGCTTTCTGAAATCCGATCTGGCCTAGCACACCCAGCGCTAATGGGTGAATTGGCTGGAGTTTGGTTAAACAGGTACTCTGACACTCGTGGCGAGACTCCGCTCGATCGGTTCAAAACCTACTGCGACAACTATGTTGATGTGTACGAGGCTGCGAAGGCTGGCATGCCAGCCTGTATCAAGCGTAGCGATCTTCCTTCCGTCAAGGAAATCATCGATCTAAATCTAAAACAGCAAGCTCACTGGATTCGCGCTGCATGCTTGCTTGGAATGGAGCTGAGCTGGACTGAGAACTCAAGTGCTGTCGATTTATTGGATAGCAGCACACTGGAAAAAATGGTCTGTTTCCGATTGACCGATAGCACTGAAACGCCCCCAGAGTGGTTCTTGCATTTGGTCAGCAATATGCCTGAACTGGTGTCAAGGGTGCTGATCTCCTATGCGAGTGAGAGCTTCAAAGCTCATAAGGAATACGTTGACGGGATCTATCCGTTGGCAAGGAATGCAGAGTACAAGAAGGTCGCCTGCCTTTCCGCACCGGCATTGCTTCTCAGTTTTCCAACTCGAAATAGGTCAAATCAGCTCAACCAGCTCAATTCATTGCTAAGGTCTGCACTCAAGTATGAAATGCCCGAGCTTTCAGCCATCGTTGCAAAGAAGCTCAAGCTCAAATCCCTTGACCCAGGCCAGCGGGTGTACTTCCTCCTCGCAGGGATGCTCATAGACCCCGAACAGTACGAGCAAAAGCTCTGGGACTTCGTTGGTGAGTCTTGGCAACGCATACAGCACATCTCCGACTTCCTTGGTGACCGTATGAGTGACTTGCCTATGGACTTCACCTTGAGCGCCAAAACGTTCGGAAAGCTCATTGAAATTCAAACGCCGTTCGCCGAAGTCGATTGGCCAAAGGGTGGGGGAGCCGTCAGCCAAGCAATGAACCTAGGCGACCATGTAAAAGGACTCATCGGCAAGCTGATCGCCTTAGGTACCTCGGACAGTCTGGAAGAGATTAACCGACTTCTAGAGCTTCCTACGCTCGACAGAATCAAACGCCATCTGCTTAGCAGCAAACACGAGGTCATTCAGAGGCTGCGGGAAAACACGTTCAGTCACCCCGCGCTCCCCAACGTAGCAAAAATCCTAAGTAACAAATCTCCCATCGGACCTGCTGATTTGCAGGCGATTGTTCTGGACTGTCTGGACCAAATTGCAGCAGACATTAAAACAAGCAACAGTGATCTTTTCCGGCAATTCTGGACAGAGAGCTCCGATAACAAGCACAAGTCCGAAACCAGTTGTAGGGATGCATTGCTTGCAATGCTGCGGAGCAGACTTGAACCGCTAGGCATCGAAAGTCAACCGGAGTATGACTATATCAATGACAAACGTGCAGACATTCGGGTTTCATACCGAAACACTATCGGTGTCCCAATAGAAATCAAAGGGGAATGGCACTCAGAACTTTGGACTGCTGTGCAGAATCAGTTGATTCCGCAGTACACCAAGCAAAATGAAACGAAAGGATTCGGAGTTTACCTAGTGCTATGGGTCGGAGGGACTAAGCAGCCTGCTGTCAGAGATGGCGGGAAAAAACCTGCAACTTCGTCTGAGCTTGAAACAAGACTGCACAAAGCCCTTCCCAAGTCTATTCAAATGCAAATTGCAGTGCGAGTAATTGATGTTTCTGGAACGATTTGAGTTCAATGATAGTCAGAAGCGGATGCCTTTTACGGAGCCGGTTCAATCCCCAAACACGGAATCGAACTAGGCCCCCACAGCCTAACCACGTACGTGTTTTTGTAGTCCAAGTTGGTGTGCATAATGAAGTAGCCCCGTTTAACGTACACTTTTTTCAATAGCAAAGAGCGAACGGGGTACTGATAGAGAAACGACATCACGTTGCCCACGGGCCAGCACGCTGGATAACCCGGATGCTATGATCCACACGTAAGCTTTGTTTAACCCAAAAAATGTACGTCGTTTGGGGGCAAGACCACATTCCTCGGAAATGGTTCCCCCGCGTATGCGGGGATAGACCCGGCACTTGTACAATTATACAAAATTTTGTATAATTCATCATGGCTGAACCAAAACCGGTCGCGTTCCTGGGTAGCTCTCTAATAGACCTTCGCTCTTTTCCCTTTTCGGCAAGACGGGATGCTGGCTATCAGCTCGATCGTGTTCAGAACGGCCAGGAACCGGACGACTGGAAGCCGATGAACACCGTTGGGCAAGGCGTTAAGGAAATTCGTATTCGGGATTCGGCTGGGGCGTTTCGGATAATCTACGTTGCCAAGTTCGCCGATGCGATCTATGTTCTTCATTGCTTCCAAAAGAAGACAGAGAAGACCAGCAAGAACGATCTGGAATTGGCTGCGAAGCGATACAGCGAATTGTTGAAGGAGAAAAGTTTATGAGCGACGACCAACGATTTGTCAGCGTCTGGGATGCTATCGAAGACACCCCGGAAGAATCTGAAAACATGAAGCTGCGTTCTGTCCTCATGACGGCGTTGAAAAATCACCTCGCCCGGGCGGATATGAGCCAAGCGCAGGCGGCCAAGCTTTTCGGCGTAACTCAGCCGCGCATCTCTGATTTAATGCGCGGCAAGATCAGCCTGTTCGGCCTCGATGCCCTAGTCAATATGGCGACCTCTGCGGGACTCCATATAGAGTTGCGGATACTCGAAGAAGCCTGAGCTTTTCGGAAAGTCTTTTCCTTTGTCTAGGGGGTTCCCCGCGCATGCGGGGATAGACCCTCTGGAAATGTCGCTGTTTTCCGCATCATTAATGCCGGAATTGGCTTGATTAAAAACCCATAATAGGGTGCATGCAAACACTCACGCGTACGGTTTTCTACCCCCAGCCGCAAGTCACCGGCACTTTACCTAGCTTTGGTCTAAGGGTGCTACGCGGTTGTATTCGTGCACTTTTTCTAACCCTGTTGAGGGTAAGAAGCAGCATTAGCAAAGAAACGCTCCACTTGTTAAGAACCCGCCCGTGCATTGTATTGGCCAACCATGGCTCCTACATCGACGGACTGCTCGTGGCGATGACATCCCCGGTGCCGATGACCTTTGCCGCGGATCCCGACTATGCTGTCCGTCATCCAGTGACCAGTAAGGCACTGCAATGGTTAAGTCGATTAGGTTTTGGGAAAGTTGTACCCGTCGAGTCAAAGTCACCGTTCGGCGCCAGATCCTTGCTGTTGGCTTGGCGCCAAGGACAGCACATTATGATTTTTCCTGAAGGAGGGGTTCGCAGGGGGGAGGAACCTTTGCCGGCTTGGCCGGGTGCAGAGTGGTTGATCGAAAAAACGGGGGCTCCAGTAGTCCTGGTTCTAGTTGACGGCGCAGAAAAGAGTTGTATTTTTAGTCATGGTCACCGAATTCTTCCAAAGATTCGACTGACCTATTGGCAATTAACAACTCCTTTGATACTGACACCTACCCATATGGATACACAGGAAGAAGCAATGCTCAAGTTAGCGCGGCAGTCAGCCTACGATGCTGTGAAAGCGACATTATTGTCGCATTACCGTACCAACCCCGATATCGACAGTGCGAAAGCGCTAGAATTCGCACGTCAGGAATTCATGCGTCTCATCAGTGGCCAGCGTGCGGTTGATACTCTGTCAAAAATGGCCGTAGAAAGTGTCCACCGACTGACCGGTCGGACTGGTGGGGCTGCAGCATGAACTGCCGCTTCGTGCTTTTCAGCATGCTTGCTTTGTTACCTGTGATTGGCCAGGCTCAACCCAACCCTACGACGTCAGCACCGTCCCGGTTTTTCGTCGAGGGAGTAATCAAAAAAGTCGTCGACGGTGACAGCATTCATCTAAGCAATCGCAACAGTGAGGTGGAGATTCGTCTTGCGTCAATTGATGCACCTGAAACTTCCAAACCCGGCAAGCCGGGACAACCGTTTTCTGCGGCGTCAGCCAGCGCTCTACGGAAGCTGGCACCAGTCGGAGCCCAGGCTTCCGGTATTTGTTTTGAGCGCGACCAGTACGCTCGGGCAGTTTGTTCCCTGATTGTTGCGGGAAAAGATATTTCCAAGGAACAAGTACGGACCGGCTATGCCTGGGCCAACCAGGCCGCTGGCATGAAATTTATCCGCTCACACGACATTCTCAAACTTGAGGCTCAAGCTCGGGTCAGTAGGGTGGGCCTTTGGTCACAACCCAACCCGGTGCCGCCCTGGCAATTCCGTCGCGATTGCTGGGGGCAAAACCAATGCGCAGGAAAGGAATAAGCAGCCATGGAGCCAACGACGTCTATCATAGATGACTTGCTGGAACTGTCTGCCAAAGTGGAAGCAGGGCCGAGCAACCCTGAAACCAGTGCGCTGGCCGCTCGAATAAAAGCGCAGCTAGAAGACATCAAGCATGCGCACGAACTGTTAAAAAACAGCATGTATCTCTTGAACGACAGTGACAGGGTCCAGGCTTTGCTATTCGCTGTCAGCGCCAGTTCAATGTACGAGGCGGCTGCCGCGGGATTGATGGCCGACAAAATGAGTGGGAAAGTTAAAACCAAACCGGTCAGCGTAGACTCGTTTATCGCTGGCATGCAGGTATCCAGTAGTATCTGTCAGTGGGCCATTCAGTATGAAGGCACCGGGCATCCTATGGGGGTAAGCCTCGTCAAGGTCTGTCAAAACCGGATCAAGGATGCTATACAGGCGCTGAAACCCAATGCCGAGCCGACTACAATTGGTGTCTTGGTAGAGGAAGGTCGAGCGGCGCTAATGCAGAAAAGCAAAGATAACGGCCATTGAAAAAAGCGGTAAGCCTGGCGAACCACTCTATTTTTTGAACCGGGAAATGAAGTTCTTTGCTATCGCGCCGCAACGGGATGGAACTCTATCGGTAGCCGCCATTCTCCCCGATAAGAAAACAATGCAATCGTTTGGCTCTTTGGGGGCAAAAATGGACGGAACACTAACAGTGTCAGTGGCAAGTGGCGCAAAAGTAATCAAGCACAACGCGCAAAGCCAACCCACTTAGTTTGGTCTGGTCGGAAGCTACAAATGGAAAATCAAATCGCCTGATGAAAATCCATATATAGTCATACAACCAAACTAAGCGTTTTTTGCTTGCCAAAAAAAATCCCTAGCAGTACACTTTAATTTCACCTTGCGCCAATGAGCGCATCGTTTTTTCAACCCTGAGGGGCCTTACCCTCAGGGACAAGGCTCCTCTTTTTTTTGGAGCCGAAAATGTCAACACTATCTAAATTGGCGCGCGAATGCGCCCCCCAAGTCGCAGCCTGGCTGGCTGCTGATCCAAAAAGGATCAGCGGTATGAGCGAGATTGATCAGGGCATCCTGATCGATCTACTCATCGGGGGAGGGGCGGCAGAAATGCTGTGCCCGGTTATACCCCAGCTGAAACTGGGGCCGAGACAGTCGCTGCTCGCAGCGCTGCATTAACCCCCCTCCAGCAACGCGCTCACTGCGTAGCTGGATTAAATCCATCAAGGCGACTTCGGTCGCCTTTTTCTTTACCTAGAGGCGAGACCAATGAGCGAACTTTCGCATCTGCCCGATATTGATCTGCTGGCCATGTTAGGGATATACGGTGTAGGTCGGGATCTGAAACAACTGTTCGGATTCTGTACAAATCACGTGCAGCAACCAGATGCAGCATACGCTGCAGCGCAAACCACTCTGGCAGCGGCCAAGGAACTTTATGTGCGCGCCATTGCGTGCGAAATGAGTGAAAAACCTTTCTTCTGCACCTCACCCGGGATGGTGAAAAAGTACTTGATAGGAAAACTCGGACATCTGGAGCATGAACAATTCTGGTGCCTGTGGCTGAATTCCCAGCATAGTTTGATTATGGCCGAAGAAATAGCGCGCGGGACGTTAAATCAAACGGCAGTTTACCCACGAGAGTTGGTAAAAAGAGCGCTGCAAGTCAATGCAGCGGCCGTGATTGTTGCGCACAACCATCCATCAGGGACCTTACAACCAAGCACTGCCGACAAACAGATGACTGATCACCTCAAAGCCGCATTAGGCCTGATAGACATCCGAGTGTTGGATCACCTGATTGTGGCCGGTACCGATGCCGTTTCATTTGCAGAAAAAGGTCTGATTTAACCCACCCCCAAGCCCAATCGGGCAATTTTTCTCCCGCCGGGAAATCCATTCCTGAAAGGGATGGAATTTTCCTGCCGGGATTTCGGAGAACACATGAAATCATCGGCACTAGCCGTCGATAGCCTATGGCTGCCAGGTTTTGGTCCTGAAGAAGAACTCACGGCCGAAGTCATCTGTCTTCCGCCTCAAATAAACGAGGTACCGCGTGAAGTAACGCGTGAAACCGAACCTGTGGCTGTGGTAGCACCACTCCCAGAAAAAAGATTGTGGTTACCTTTATCCCCCGATCTACACAACCACCTCAGTGGTGCTGTAGCCAAATTCGAAGCCAATATCACTGCAATCACCTTGCTCAGATCTTTAGAACAGGATCAGCGTGAGCCCGATCGTTCAGACTACGAAAAATTGCAGCGCTATACCGGCTGGGGTGGGTTGCCCCAGGCGTTCAATCTGGATCAAACAGACAAGAACTGGCGCGACCGCTCTGCCTACCTGGAAGAATTGCTGGAGCACCATGAATACCGGGCTGCACTGGCCAGCACACCCAATGCGCATTTCTCCAGTGTCGAGATCATTCAGTCGATCTGGGCCATGGTTCAGCGTCTGGGTTTTTCAGGTGGAAGAATACTCGAACCTTCTGGTGGCGTCGGTTATTTTATCGGCGCAATGCCGCAAGAGCTGGCTCAAACGTCGAGCATCACCCTGGTTGAACAGGACTTGATTTCGGCTCGAATTGCCAAATCACTGTATTCGCCATTTGGGGTGAATGTGTTAAATCGCGGCTTCGAGGAGATGGATTTACCGGAAAATTATTTTGATCTGGTGATCTCCAATATTCCTTTCGGCGACTATCAAGTGCCCGAGCAGCGGAATGTACCCTATGCCAATTTTTCGATCCACAACTACTTCTTTGCCAAGGCGCTAGAGGTGGTCAGACCCGGAGGGCTGGTGGCTTTTATCACCTCCAGTTATACGCTGGATTCAAGCGGGAGCGAAGTGCGACAATACCTGGCCAGACAAGCCAATCTCATAGCCGCCTATCGCCTACCTAACAGCGCCTTCAAGAAAATCGCCAATACCGAAGTCATGACGGATATTGTGTTGCTGCAAAAACCGATGACTCGGGCAACTACAGAACCCCGATGGGTCGAGTTAGGTGACTGGAGCCACGACATCAAAGACAATTGTCCAGCGCAGGCTTTCTATCGCAACCGGACGACACGATGCAACCAGTGGTTCTGCCAGAACCCTGACTCCATAATCGGTGAATTGGTATGGAACAGCTCCAACCGGGGCGCAGTTCTCGGCTGTGAGTTTGACGGCGATTTAGGACTCGCCCTACAGGAACGGGCGCAAACCCTTCCACCAGGACTTTATGTCGCCAACGTGCAGGACGAAGGGGTCGGTCAGGTCATTTCACTGGGGGATGATAATCAAAGCCGCCGCCCGGGATTTAGGTGTATAGACGGCAATCTCTATGAGGTTATCGATGGTGCAGCGGTGTTGTACCAGGCGCCCGCCAAAAAATTGGAGCAGCTTCGTGGCCTGGTCGCCATCAGAGATGCGGCACGCGAGCTGATCTCCAGTCAAACCAGTATTGAAGACGAGGAAGCTCTGCAGGATTTACGCATGGTGCTGAACCAGACCTATGACCGGTATGTCAAAGAATTTGGCTATTTGCACCACAAAACTGGACGCCAACTCTTTAAATCGGACCCGGACTTACCCCTGTTATTGTCCCTGGAAAACTGGGACGCTGAAAAAAAGGTAGCAACAAAAGCCGCGTTGTTCCGGCAGCGAACAGTAGGCGTCTTCAAGCGCGTGGAAACCTGTGCTACTCCTCTGGAAGCCTTGCAGACCTGTCTGTCAGAGCGTGGCCGTATCTCGGTCAGCCGATTAGGGCAGTTGCTGAATCGATCCGGCACTGAGGTGCTGGAGTTACTCGAAACCGAAGGAGCCGTTTACCTGGATCCGCATTCCAATACCTGGGTCACAGCCGACGAATATCTATCCGGCAATGTTCGAGAAAAACTCAAGATCGCCCAGTTGGGCGGCGCACGATTTGAACGTAATGTCGCCGTATTGGCGAGTGTCATTCCCGCTGACTTGACCCCCCTTGAAATAGGAGCCAGAGTCGGGTCGACATGGATACCGACCTCTGACTATGCCGCCTTTCTCAACGAAACCTTGGCAACCATCGATACACGCGTGGATTTCAATACCGTAGCCGGTGCCTGGAATCTTGAGACCAACTATCTCGCCCAGCATGGTATCGATTCAACACAAACCTACGGAACAGCACGTGCCAACGCGACCGTATTGTTCGAGCAGGCGTTGAACCAGATAGTACCGACGGTCTATGATGCGGATCCGGTCGATCGTGACAAGCGCGTGATTAATCAGGCCGAAACGATTGCTGCCCGCGAGAAGCAACAATTGCTCAAGGAAGCCTTTGTGACTTGGTTGTGGGCAGATGAAATCAGGGCTGATCGCCTGGTACGGCTGTACAACGACACCATGAACAACACGGTGCCACGACAGTATGACGGACGCCATTTGGTGCTGCCCGGATTTTCACAGGTATTCGACCTGCACCCGCACCAGCGCGATGCGGTATGGCGCGTGGTGTCGAGCCAGCGGAATACGCTACTGGCGCATGCAGTCGGTGCCGGCAAAACGCTGGAGATGATTTGCGCCGGTATGGAATTACGTCGACTGGGCAAAGCCAGTAAACCGATGTATGTGGTGCCGAATCATATGCTGGAGCAGTTTGGCGCAGAATTTTTGCGCGCCTATCCTGGTGCCAATATTCTGATGGCCAGCAAAGACGACTTGCAGGGCGATAAGCGCCGTCAATTGATTTCAAGGATTGCCACTGGCGATTGGGATGGAATTCTGATCACCCATGCCTCGTTTGAGCGCATCAAGATGAGCGCCAAATTCTTGAAGCACTATATCAAGGCTGAAGTCGAACAGATTGAATCGGAAATTCGCCTTAACAAAAGTACGTCGCGTGGCAACCGTATTGTCAAAGAACTGGAGCGCGCCAAAAAACGCTGGGTTAGCAAACTCACCAAACTGGATAATCAGGACAAGAACGACGATCTGCTGAATTTTGAAGATCTCGGCATTGACTACCTGTTTGTGGACGAGGCGCACTATTTCAAGAACTTATGGCGTTTCACCAAGATGAACCGCGTTGCAGGCCTGCCGAATAGTAATTCGGAACGTGCCTTCGATATGTTTGCCAAGACTGTGTACATTCAACAACAACGGGATGGGCAAAGTGGCATCGTATTTGCGACAGGAACCCCGGTTTCAAACAGCATGGCAGAACTTTGGGTCATGCAGCGCTACTTACAGTGCATTACGCTGGTAAAAAAGCACATTGCGAATTTTGATACCTGGGCAGGTAATTTTGGAGAGTCTGTCACCGCCCTGGAACTGGCCCCGGATGGTAGCGGGTACCGGATGCAGACACGATTTGCCAGATTTATCAATATGCCGGAGTTGATGGCAATTTTTCGTGAAGTGGCAGACATCAAGACTGCCGCGATGTTAAATCTCAAAGTGCCCAAGGCTTATAAAGAGATCATCACCCTCAATCCTGGTCACCAACTCAAAGAGTTCGTTGGCTCTCTGGTGGCGCGCGCTGAAAAAATACGTCAAGGGCGGGTATCGCCTTCAGACGATAATATGTTAGCCGTCACCAATGATGGAAGAAAGGCTGCACTGGATTTGCGACTGGTCGGGTATTCCAGAGAGGAAGATGCCGCCACCAAAGCAGAAACTTGCGCGCACAAGGTTCATGAAATCTGGGAACGTACAGCAGCGACCAAAGCAACACAGATCATCTTTTGTGATTTGTCTACGCCCAATAAAGACAGGTTCAATGTCTATGACGAGATCCAGTCCCACCTGGTACGGCTAGGAATTCCAAATGAACAGATAGCCTTCATCCATGACTATGACAGCGACGCCGCCAAGGAAGAGTTGTTCAAGTCGGTTCGAGAAGGACGAGTCCGCGTATTGCTGGGTAGTACCAGCAAAATGGGGGTCGGCACCAATGTTCAGACGCGATTGATCGCTTTACACCACATCGATGCGCCATGGCGGCCAGCAGATATTGAGCAAAGGGAAGGGCGGATTCTTCGGCAAGGTAATAGCAACGAGGAAGTCTGGATTTACCGCTACGTGACCGAGGGTAGCTTTGATGCCTACATCTGGCAGACGCTGGAAACGAAGGCACGGTTTATCGCCCAGGTAATGCAGGGCGACACGGCGATACGTACTGCTGAAGATGTCGAACTGGCAGCGCTTTCGTATGCCGAGGTGAAAGCCTTGGCGTCGGGTAACCCCCTGGTATTAGAAAAGGCTGGGGTAGATACAGAGTTGGCCAAGCTGGCTTTGCTCAAAACCCAATGGAGCCAACAACAATGGCGTAACAGGCAGGAAATCAACCACCTGCCCGCACGGATTGCCGCAGTCTCGGCGACTATTCGAGCCATTGAAGCCGATATCAAGACTTGCCAACAGGCCACGGACAGCAAGGCGATTGAAGTAATGGGACACCGTTACACCGATCGCTCCGAAGCAGGAAAGGCACTGCTGCTGGAAATCCATGCAAAGTCCAACAACAGCCAGCGTCAGATAGGCCAGTATGCCGGATTCAAGATCAAGATTAAACCGCTTTTCGGGTTCAATCGCCTTGAGGTGGTTTTAGCCGGCCAGGCTGAGTATGAGACTGGTAAGGCTGATACCGCGTTAGGGTGCGTCATGGTGCTTGAAAACACCTTGCGCCGTTTACCACTACGGTTACAGGAAGAAGAAGAACGCCAGGTACGGCTCGAAAAAAGCTTGCATGAGTTGAGCCAGTTGGTAAAACAACCCTTTGAGAAGCAGGCGCGTCTAGAACAACTGCAGATACGCCAGCGCGAGCTGGACAACTTGCTGGATTTGACCAAAGGGGAAAGTACCGCGGTCGAAGAAAGCGAGGAAAAAGAGGTCGAAACTGCCTGAAACAACTTTGAAACCGTGCTTATGCGCGGTTTTTTTTTGCTATAGCAGCCATAGCTGTTGCAGCCACGGCGACTTTGCACTATTCTCAAGATTCTTTCCTGTCCGTCACTGGACATCGTATTTTTAACCCCGAGGGGCCTTCCCTCGTGGGTCAAGGCTCCTCTTTTTTTAGGAGCCGTTATGAGCAATTGGATAAAAACCCTCGCCGCTTTGGCATGGGTTTCAGTAGTAACTGCGGCTTTTATTGCCGCAGTTTTAGTACTAAGCCCAATAATCCCCATCGAGATCTTGATGGGGGTTTTTGTTTCAGTGGGGGTAACCCCACTGATGGTCAGCCAAGGGTGAAATATCCTTTGGGCTAATGAAAACCCAGGCTCATGCCTGGGTTTTTTTTTGGGGGGAGGCCGTCCGCCTTTCGGCTTCAGGCTCGACCGGTTTGAGAGGAAATTATCCCGCGACCAAGCCGAGCTTCCTGAACCAGATCTTCGATGAAGGGATCCTCGGCTCCACCGGCGTGCCGATGTTCGATATACCAATCGAGGATGACCGACAGTACGCCATCTTGTTCCAATGTCTCCTCGGGGTCACGGCCGCGCTCAGTTAAAAAGCTGTCCAGAGCATTGCTGTCGTAAACATAATCGCCGTTGACTAATCCAAATTTGAGTTCCCTAAAATCCAAACTCACTTCCCTTCCTTTTTTGTTGCGACTGTCATATTGACTGGCAGAATGTGCGACTTGCACATTTCAGCCACGATATCGTCGCCCCATTCCGGACTATTGGCCAGTTCATGACTGCGTTTTATCAGCGCGTCATTAAAGCCGGCGGTCGTTTGAGGCATGGTGTCTGTATCAAGGATGATGCTAAACATCTTGCGATCTTCTGGAGGAAAGGCGACTTTCGTCAAGTCCAGGCTTGGGCTTGGTTCAGGTTTCTGTTGCTCTTCCATTCAATACTCCCGTACGTTGTTAGTCACTCGCTTATATTTGCACAATTCCTGGAGATTGCAAGCAAAAAATTTTTCCAGTGGTCAGCATATCTCAGACGGTGCGGTAAAATCCGCCGGATGACGACGCGTGCTGCTCCCACTACTGTTCAAAAAGAGATGCTTCTGCTGGAAAAGCAGATAAAGCAGTTATTTGAAGCGCGTGGTGAGGATATGGCCCCAGAGTTAGGCGCATTGCTACACGCCGCTCGGGGAATTGTGGGACATGGCAACTTTGTCGATTGGGTTAACGACCATTTACCCTTTTCGTACCGCACAGCTGTGCGGTATTTGCGTGCCTATGACACCATCAGCGCTTTTAAGGATGCCGTCGTACGCCCGGAATCCGGATCGGGAATGTCCGCTTATGCGATTGAAGAGATCACGCGTGGCATGCAGGCGGCAGCGCGCAAAGACCAGGAAAGCATAGGTTTTGTCGATAACAGCGACAAGCTTCAATTTTTGTATCTTATTCACTATAGAACATCGCCTTCTTCGAGCATTAAAAGCGTCACTTGCCCTTTGACCAGGCCGATCAGCTCAAAACTCGATCTCACGACTATCTGGTCACAACTTTGCACTCACTTAGATTTGCCGATGTCAGCCGTTCTCGAGGACTGGAAGTTAGTATCCTACGGAGCGCGCTGATGCAGGTAGTCGAATGCCGGTGTCAAGACAACGGATTGAGCCCACTTAAATCCAGCGAGCTTTCACGCTCAAAAATTCCGATGAGAATTTTTCGGACATCCGGGGGGCATTGTGTCCATGACTTTTTGTCCTGGGGCATAAAAATGCCGAAACTTGCGTACCTCAACAGAGTTTCTTGTACAGAGTTGCCGCAGATTTTGTAGGCAGGTTGCGCAGGCTGAACAAAAGAATTTTTGTCGAGCATGCCTCCCCAAATATACACCTGGACCAGTGGAACTCCCAGGTACTTGGCAAACGTTTGCAATCGTTCCGGGGGAAAGTTTTCCGGGCGCGTTTTGCCGTTCAGGAAGTTTTGAAGCGAGTCATAGTTTTTAAAACCCAGGGCGTTTTGCATTTCATTTTTTCCGTGCCCTTTTGCGCGCGCGGCATCGCAAAGCGCATCAACCAGAGAACTCGCAACGTACCTACTTGCTGGCAAAGAAGAAGACGAATTCGGAGCTGTTTGTTGTGCAACTTCCGATCCAGGTACTAAAGTTGTAGTGTTATTGTTTTTCTTATTTCTCGAGAAGAAAGGTGTTTGAGCACGAACACGCGCAAAGGGAGTTTGTTTTTTTAATTTTTTTGCGGCCTGTGCGAAATTGTAGATGTATGTCCGCAGATGATGGGGGGGCGGAACCAGCTCGCCGCGCGCCCATCGCCATACGGTCGATACATGCACTCCCGCGACCAACGCAATCCGGTCATAATCGTTCGGCTGTACGCCAATTTGCTTGGCCCATTTCTTAATCCATTGATTGACCGTGAGCTGGTCGTTTTTTTTATACTCGGTCACAAGATTTTTATAGTTGGCCGCCAGGTCTTCAGCCCGCCGCATGATTTCCGCATGGCCCGGACGTTTGTCGGGCTGGAAGTCGTGTCGGCCATAAATGTAAGTTGCCAGCCGAGCATTGGAAATTTCCAGCATGTGGGCAAAATTTTCCAGGGATAAACCAATGTTTTGTCGAATCTCAGCCAGTCGTTGGGCATATGGCCCGAGTGAGACTTTTTTCGTGCCAGCGCGACGCAGGTTGAAAGCAGATGCTCCACCTGTTTTCGCGAGGTAGGGGTTGAGATCAAGCCAGGGCGGACAAAGATTATTTTTTTCACTCATAGGATCTCCAAAAAATGAGCAGGATTTACCCGCTATTATCGTTAAAAAAAAGAATTATTCAAGTGGATAATCATGCGTATTTCCTAGCGATTTCCCCAAAAAAAATGCTTACAAAACGCAGTCCGGAAGTGAGCGCAGTTAGTACGGTGGCTGACCAGCGCCTACTACACCTACTCTGCAATGATCGGGATTTACGGGCACGGACAGTCCATGATCTGGTCGACTCTAGCTTCCACGCACTCGAAGCAGCCAAGAGAGAAGGCTACAAGTTGTTGTGCCCGTGTACCGATCCGCCGCAGCGCATGGTGTTGCGCAAGACAATGGAGAGTTATGTAATCGCGGTCTGGCCAAACCAAGGCCACATGCACCACCCGTCTTGCCATTTTTATCGCGACGAGGATGACAACACGGCAATCAAGCCGGATGAGCCAGATGAGACTGGTGCGATAGAAGAAAACGAACATGGATTTGATGTCAGGCTTTCGCTAAGCCTGCTTCAATCATCGCGCAAGGCAGCGGAATCGCGCGAGCACAACGCAACCCCTGCTCGCCAGGCGGCAACTGCAGGGCTAACTGAGTTGTTCTATCATCTTTATCGACAGGCCTCGCTTAATATGCATCGGCCCGATGCCCGGTACCGGGATTGGAGTTTCGTACGATGGGCGCTGGGTCAGCAGGTCGAATTGCTGAGGGTAAATGGGAGGGAATTCAACAAACATACTTATATTGTCCCGGTATTTAATGTCAAAACTAAAACCAGTCCTGAGCCTTGGCCGCCGCAGCGCATACGCTCGTTGGCACAGTCAGGATATTTATTCCTGATCGGCGAAGTGAAATCCATAGAACCGGGGGGTAGCGGCTGTACCTGGTGGCTGAAAAACTTCCCTCGTCCATTGCTGGCAGATCCAAGCACCCAGGCCGGCGTGTTGAAAGACAATACTGTTGCTGGAACTTCAATCGACCTGCTCAAGCACAGCCCATTCAAGCATCACATCTTGCTTCTTGCGCGCATAAGATTTGGCGCGGAAACGATTCACCTCATGAATGCATCTTTGCTACTGACAGCGGAACAGTACATCCCTGTAGACAATATGGCGGAACTGGAGCTGGCTACTGCCCTGGTACGAGAAAAAAGGGCATTCATCAAGCCAATGGTCGGCTCCACTATAAGGCAGGCCGACTTTTTGCTGCGAGATACGAACCCGCACACAGCCCTGTTTGTGCTACCCGCCAATACAGCAATCCGGGATCATAAAATGAACGCCAGCGCCTGGCATGCACAGGCCAAGCAACGCGCTATCTGGATATGGGACAAGGCAAAAGACCAGGAACGGCCGGCCTTGCCGACGGCCAGTCAGACACCAGGCAACTGATCCCAATCGGTCGTATAGGCCGGAGACTTGCGTTCCTGGCGCATTTCCCATTGTCGAGTCAATCCCGCCGAACTAAGCCGGACAGTACCGCGACCGAATCGAGTATTCAGCCGGTCGAGTGTCTGCATGAGGGGGGAAACCGGCGAAGCGGACTCTTCGAAAAGATCATGCTGCCCATTCAGTGCTGATGTGATGGCACCCAGCAGAATTCCTGCTTTCTTGTAGCGATACCCCGGGCGCCACAACCATTGTGCAGCTTGCTGCACCCATCGGTTGATCAGCAAACTATCGCTAGTCGGGCTCGGTAATGGAATTGCCATGCCGGGGTGATATTGAGGGAGATCCTTACGAAAGCGGTCTGTAGACAAAAAAACCTGCACCAGGGATGTTTTACCGTTTTGACTGCGCAGCTTCTCTGTAGCGTTCGCTACAAAAACGCTCAGGGCGTCTTGGAGGATCGCCAACTCCGTGACTGGACGGCCGAAGGAACGGCTCGACATGATCTGCTGCTTATCTGGCGCGACCTGTTCGAGTTCAATACACGGCTGCCCTAGTAATTCGCGCTGGGTTCGTTCCATCACTACGCCAAATGCCGCACGTAGGGTAGGGGAATGCGCCTCACGTAACTCCAGAACTGTATCAATCCCCAACTCCGATAAGCGACGAGAAAGTTTACTTCCCACACCCCAAACCTCACCCACGGGTATCTGACTCAAAAGACGTCTGAGTTGCTCTTCGCTGAGGTCATTGAGGTTGAAAACCCCGCGCGAACGGGGATGTTTTTTTGCGACGTAATTTGCCAGCTTAGCCAGTGTCTTTGTCGAACCAATCCCGACACAGACCGGGATCCCTGTCCACTTGCCAATAATTTCACGTAGAGCGTACGACTGGGCGCGTAAATTTGGTGTCCCGGACAAATCGACAAAGCACTCGTCAATAGAATAGATCTCGCTGCGCGGGGAAAATGTCCTTAGCACTGACATGACGCGATTGGAAATATCGGCGTACAGAGGATAGTTGCTGCTAAGGGCAAGAATGCCATGTTGCTCTGCCACAGCTTTGCACTCAAACCACGGTTGCCCCATTTTGATGCCCAGTGCTTTAGCTTCGTTGGAACGCGAAACAACACAACCATCGTTATTGGAAAGTACAACTACAGGGCAGTTCGTCAGATCAGGCCGAAACAACCGCTCACAGCTGACATAGAAATTGTTGCAATCGACTAGGGCTAATTGCTGTACCAGCATACAAAAATGAGTCCTACAGCAGTTTGTGCAGATTTCGCGTGACCACTCCCCATATGGTCAGATCGTCCCCCTCCTTAACGATCAGTGGCGGATAGAGAGGGTTTTCCGCGACGAGCTTGATAATGCCGCCTTTGCGGTAGAGCCGCTTTAAGGTGAACTCATTGTTGAGCACCGCCAATACAATGTTGCCATGCCTGGGCTCAAGTGATCGATCAACCAGTACTTCGTCGCCCTCATAAATGCCGATTCCGGTCATGGAATCGCCTTTAACGCGAAAGATGTGTGTCGCCTCTCGGTTAAGAATCAAATGTTCATTCAGATCGATGCGCTTCTGCGTGTGATCTGCCGCCGGGGACGGAAAGCCCGCAGGAACGGACCAGGCGCAGGACTCCAGGAACACGTTACTGGAAGCAGATGCAATGGCAGGTAGCGGATGGTCTGGCGAGGTTTGCATAGCGCAAATATACAGTATATTTATACAGTATATGTGTACTATTGCTTTTGTGAGCGATTTTCTGGTTTACCGGGGACTACAGCTGGCGCCGCCTTCTGCGTCGTCTTGACTTTCTTCACGGGCGCATCAGTATCACGCGTTAAATGTACCAGCGCCAGATCGCTGGCGAGTAAAAAAACAAGCGATAGCAACCCCAGTTTGAACAACGTAACTAACAACCCGAAAAACGATTCAACGATCACAGGCGCATTTCCTTCCTTGCGTGGATCACATAATCAGGGCTGATACTGACAGCGGTCTGTCTTGCCACCTGATCCGCGACGGCATCATTCCGAGCGGTCTGAAGAATACTGGTCACCGCAGAAGGGGAGAGTCCGTACAATATCGGCACCACCTGCTCCGCCCACTGCTCAATGTCACAGGACAGGCGGCTGGAATTTTGCCGCGCCCAATCGCTCACCATAGCATGAACAACCTCATCCCCCGGCAGTGCCAGCTCGATTTTGGTCGGAAAGCGCCGGTATACGGCCTCATCAAACCCATCAATATGATTCGTCGCCAGAATCCAGACTACATCTGGCAAGGGCTGACCGGCACCATCGATGGTTTGCAGTAATTCGTTGGTTTGCATCTTCAGACCTGAAACCTGCCTGTCGCCCAAAATATCATCGGCCTCGTCAATAAACACAATGGCCGGGCGCAAATCTGAAGCTTTACGGCGCAGGTTGGCTAAAGCCTTGTGTTCAGTCGCCAGGGTTTTGCCGTTGGTGGAAATAAACGTATAGCCGGCGGCCTTGGCCAATGACTGCGCCATGGTGGTTTTACCGGTGCCAGGTGGGCCGTAAAAAATGATGCCTTTGGGGACAGACCCGCCAGCCGCTTCAATGTCATCGACCTGACGAAACTGCACCGCGAGGCGGTCTAGCCGTCGTTTCACAGCCTCGTCGAAATATAAATCTTTGAGGTCGGGCACGTTTTCTCCCAAACCCTGCAAACCGCCTTGCACGTCACGCAGACCGCGCTTGAAGTCTGAATAAGATAGCTCCGTAGTGGAAGCCAGATTAGCTGCACGGCGCGTCGCCTCGGTCAAGCGCGGAATATTAAAACCGGCCCAGCGCAGGATCAGCTTGTCGAGTATGGCCGGGTCGGTCGTTTTTTTGCATTCCTGCAAGGTTTTAAGAATGAGTCCTCTGCGTGCTGGCGCGTCGGGTACGCCTACCTCAATATGAAAGTCGAATCGGCCCTCACGGATACATGCAGCATCAACACGATCCTTATAGTTGGTCGCGCCAATTAGCAAGACCCGGCCAGCGCGCAATTTGGCGACGGCAGGTAAAAATACCCCCACCACTTTCCCCTCCTCGCTGTCAGACTGCGCCATCTGACTGCGGTCGGGAAGCAGAGCTTCTATTTCGTCTAGAAAAAGTACGCAGGGGGCTTGCGCGAGTGCCCGGTCGATGAGTTGGGACATTTGTTCCGAGGACTGATTCACCCAGCGCGAAGCGACACTGCCTATGCCCGACTTGATAATTCTAAGACCCAGTTCACCAGCCAACGCTTCGGCGAAAACAGTTTTGCCGGTTCCAGGTTCCCCGTACAGGAAAATGCCATTCTTGCCCGAATTTTTCCACTGCTGTGCCGCATCGAGCAATTTCGCTTTCAGTGCGTCGTTGCCAGTCAAAGATTTGAAATTGAGTGTCGGTCGTACCGCACCCATATCACGGGTAGAAAGTTCTTTGAACCCAAAATCCGAACCGGACGGGAGTGCAGGGGCCATTCTCACAACGCGCCGGATAAAGAAAAATCGCCCGAAGTTATCCTCTTCATCTTCAAGGGCGACCGGATCAACCGCATCGCGTCTGTACTGCAGAAAGAGGGAGAGCAACGCCAGCACCAAAAACAGCACAAAAGTCATGCACAGGAAAAGATAGGCGTTCAGAGCCAACTGCAGACCTGCGGGCTCAAGTTCAAATAGCGTATTTTTTTCGATATCGACGCGATAGGCGGGGTAAAGCTTCCAGGCGACCCAAAGAGCAGAGGCGGCCAGAAAAACCCAGAAAATACGACATAAATAACTGACGGTAGTGGATTTGACTGCCGGAAAAAGAAGCGCTGCAAAACAGCCGGCATACACACACATCAGCAACAAGGCCTCTTTGCTGGCGGCGTCGCGGTAGAGCCCGGTAAATAGCAGTAATGCCTGGGCTACGACAAACAACCAGGTCTGTGTATGAGCCACCTGGGCGTTTCTGCTTAGAACGGGCATCATTTCCGGGTTCTCCCCGAACTTAAGACAAACCAAAAAGACACCAGGAAAATGATTATAGAAATCGACATTCCCAAGATGAGCTGTCCTTCACGGTAAGTGCCGGACACATAAACCGCCAGGCGCCATAGGAAGGCATACAGGCAAAAAGCCATTATCCCGATGACATATACCGTGACGAGGCGCGAGATAAGGCTATTAATGCTCAGCACCAGAGCCAGTGGGGCGAGCAGGAAGGACATTTCACGAAGAATGAGTATTTTCATCAGGGTATTTTGGCATGCCAGAACCAGTTTGCAAGTACCGGGCGGGCGATTTTCGACGCCCATGGCAAAGCTTGCATCTGTCTAATCACGGCGGTATGATGACGCTTTCCTCGCGCCTTTTGGCGCATCGTCAACTGCTTCATGCAGCTTATCCCGGGTCGGCGCTTTGCCGGGTTTAAGGGATTACTCAATTCCCCAACTTCTCTTTGTCATCATGGACGCAGCTCGTCCGACATCTGGGGAATCTTTCAACTACCGCATCAACGATGCGGGTTTATCTCAAATGCCTCGCCTAAGGCGAAGTACATCTGCGACCGCCTGACTGCGCCGTTGCTGGAGATCATTATGGAAGTCAAATTGCTGATAGGCGCGCATGCCTACGCCCACATTCAATATGCGGGCGGGAGCATGGATGTCCTGCTCGATGCCGGCCATTCGCCGGAATTCAGTCTGTCCCGTACGGCAAGTGAATTGCAGGATAAAGCCAAAGCAATCATTCGGCGTGCAGAAATTATTCAGCAGGCCGCAGCATATCTGGAAGCACAAAAAGCGTAGCTGACTGATAACCACACACACTTGTTGATGGAATAAACAATGAACAAAGAACTAGCCTCGCAAACGCTACGTACCGTAGCAACAAAGCACATGCCTAAAAATGCCAGACAGTTTACTTGGCTGTACACGGGGGATAAGAAGCGATCGAATATATTGGGCGGTCGTGCTTTCAGCAAACCCGTCAAAGGAAAAGTGATACACATTGACGATCAATTTATGATCCTCAAAACCCAGCGAACCCATTTCCTGGTGACGCTCAAAAGTCTGCTGGATATAGAGCCGGCAGTCGGCGATAACGTCTTGTACACCGAGTACACGCCGCGTCGTATGGACGGCAGTTATCTTTACGACTTCGAGCAAATCCCCGGATCAACCACCATCATTCTGACGGTTTCTAGACTGAGTAACTGGAATCTACCAAAACCCGACAACCCGTTTTTACAGCAACTGGTTGACCAGCTGGTAAACATGGAGGCAGAAGACGGTAAAAGAACTTTGTTACAGCTCTTGATTGATGCTGGCGCTTCTGACTGGAAGTTTTATGACGAGCTCAAACTGGAGAACAATAAATTTCCATGGCCGGCGCTGGAAGTGTCCTTAACCTATCCGGAGCCAGGACGCCTGCAGATCTTATACGACCAGGGAATAGACTATTACCAGATCAACTGGATAAGCGCCAGCAAGTCCCATGCGCCAGAGCTAATTGAGGACGTGTCCTTCGATGACTTGCCAAGATTACTTGGGAAATTGTTTGACGATGGCCGCACACTTAAAGACAAGATCACTATCTTGTCTCGCGAAAAAGTAAAAAAACTTGCTGATATGTAGTACTTAGGGGGGGGTTCCCCCCATTTTCTTGGGGTGAGAATTGAAATTAACTGTTAAACACCTTATTGCAATTGCATTGACATCCTCCCCGGCCTGAAGGGCGGGGATTCCTACGGCGCTTAG
>DHLX01000019.1 GCA_002405475.1 Burkholderiales bacterium UBA4657
CACGATTATCAAACCCCGCTCATGAGCCTGCCCTTGGCGTTCAAGACTACTGTTGAAACCATTCCAGGCCCCTTCCCTTATTTGACCCCAGACCCGGATTTGGTCAACCTATGGTCTGGTCGATTCTCACAGACTTCACGTCTGCGTGTGGGTCTGGTTTGGGCAGGTAACCCTCGTAAAGATCAACCCGACGCTAACGCCATTGACCGCCAGCGCAGCCTGAGCTTGTCAGCACTGGCTCCTATCCTGGCAGTACCAGAAGTCGATTTTTACAGCTTGCAAAAAGGCGAGGAGGCTGCGCTACAGTTGCAACAAAGTCCCTGGAAAAATCAAATCATCGACTGGACTGACAGCTTGCAGGATTTTGCTGATACCGCAGCTCTGATTGAACAGCTGGATCTGGTCATTAGCGTCGATACTTCCGTGGTACACCTGACAGGTGCTATCGGTAAACCTGTATGGATGCTCGACCGATTCAATAACTGCTGGCGTTGGCTTAAAAACAGGGAAGATAGCCCCTGGTACCCAACACTGCGACTGTTTCGACAGGAACAGCCAGGTCAGTGGCATCCTGTCATTGAACGCGTGGCACATGCATTGCAGGAATGGGTCAACGGGAAGTATTCTGAACAAACCAATCCAGGCTAAACACCCATCAACGCCACCGTGGTATCGAGCATACGATTACTGAAACCCCACTCGTTGTCGTACCAGCTCATCACCTTGACCAGACGTCCCGCGACCTTGGTCTGGGTCGAGTCGAATACCGATGATAACGGGTTATGGTTGAAATCGCTAGACACCAGCGGGTCGGTGTTATAGCCCAGCACGCCCTTGAGCTCGCCTTCCGACGCCGCTTTCAGAATGGCGTTCACTTCTTCCACAGTGGTATCGCGCGCGGCAATGAACGATAAATCCACCACCGACACGTTAATGGTCGGAACACGAATGGCAAAACCATCGAGCTTGCCGTTCAGCTCGGGTAATACCAGGCCTACCGCAGCGGCTGCGCCGGTTTTGGTCGGAATCATGTTGTGCGCAGCGGCGCGGGCGCGGCGCAGATCTTCGTGATAGACGTCGGTCAGCACCTGGTCGTTGGTATAAGCATGTACCGTGGTCATGAGACCCGTGACCAGCCCAATTTTTTCGTGCAGGGGCTTCACCAGCGGCGCCAGGCAGTTGGTAGTGCAAGAGGCATTGGAAATGACGGTGTGCCCGGCCTTGAGTACATTGTGGTTCACGCCATAGACCACGGTGGCATCGACATCTTTGCCGCCGGGAGCCGAAATGACCACTTTCTTCGCGCCGCCTTTCAGGTGCGCGCTGGCTTTTTCCTTCGTGGTAAAAAAGCCGGTGCACTCCAGTACTACATCTACCCCCAGTTCGCCCCAGGGCAGCTCGGCCGGGTTGCGGTTCGCCAGTACGCGAATCTTGTCGCCATTGACCACCATGTAGTCGCCTTCAACGCTGACCGTGCCAGGAAACTTGCCGTGCGCGGTGTCATACTGCGTCAGGTGCGCATTGGTCTTGGGGTCGCCCAGGTCGTTAATGGCCACAATCTGAATGTCATGCTTCTTGCCGCTTTCATAATGCGCGCGTAGTACGTTACGTCCGATGCGGCCATAGCCGTTGATTGCCACTTTAATGGTCATGATGAAATTCTCCGAATAAAAAATTAAACTGAAATAACGCGCTTGACCGCAGCGACAACTTTGTCTGGGGTCAAGCCAAAGTGCTTGAACAATACGCCCGCAGGCGCTGACTCGCCAAACGTATCAATACCGATAACTTCACCCTCCAGGCCGACATATTTACGCCAGTAGTCGGTCACACCCGCCTCAATGGCAACGCGCGGCAAGCCTTTAGGCAAGACCTGGGCACGATACGCCGCGTCTTGCCGGTCAAACACACTGGTACACGGCATGGACACCACGCGCACCGCCACACCCTGCTGCGCCAGAGCCTGCTGCGCTTCAAGTGCCAGCCCCACTTCCGAGCCGGTGGCTATGAGTACCGCCTGGGGTTTGTCGGCTTCTACCAGAACATAAGCTCCACGCGCTATGTTGTTGCGCATGGTCTCGGTCTTGTTCAAAAACACGGTGTTCTGACGTGAAAAACACAAGGCACTAGGGCCGTTCTTGCGTTCCAGTGCCGCTGCCCAGGCCAGCGCACTTTCGGTGGTATCAGCCGGTCGCCAAACATCCAGATTCGGAATCAGGCGCAGGCTGGAAATATGTTCTACCGACTGGTGTGTCGGGCCATCTTCGCCCAGACCAATGGAGTCGTGGGTAAACAGAAACATACTCGGCGTTTTCATCAGCGCGGCCATGCGAATGGCGTTGCGCGAATAGTCGCTGAATGTGAGAAAGGTACCGCCAAAGGGTTTGAAACCGCCATGCAGTACGATGCCGTTCAAAATGGCGCTCATGCCAAACTCGCGCACGCCATAATTGATGTGCTGTCCCGGCTGACCCGCACGCAAGGGCGTAGCACCACTCCATTGCGAATAGACCGAGCCGGTCAGGTCGGCACTGCCGCCCAACAATTCAGGCAACACCTTGGCGTAGGCATTTAGGGCATTCAGCGACGCTTTGCGCGTCGGAATCGATTCTTTTTTATCTTCGCAAGTCTGCAGGTACGCTTGCACTGCGGCCTGCCAGTTAGCGGGCAAATCACCCCGCCAACGGCGCTGCAATTCGCTGGCCTCGGCCGGATACTGTTGGGCATAGCGCGCCATCAGCTCATCCCACGCCTGCTCGGCGGCCTGCCCCGCTGCACGGGCGTCAAACCCGGCATAGACCTCGGCGGGTATTTCAAACGGCGGGTGCTGCCAACCCAGCGCAGCACGCGTTAAAGCAATTTCTTTTTCCCCCAGGGCGCTGCCATGAGCGTCTTCGCTGCCAGCTTTGTTGGGTGAGCCTTTGCCAATGACGGTCTTGCAACAGATCAGTGTCGGGCGCTCACTGTCTTTGGCCTGGGCAATGGCGGCGCTGACGGCGGCAACATCATGACCATCGACCGGGGTAATGACGTTCCAGCCATAGGCCTCAAAACGCTTGGGCGTGTCATCGCGGAACCAGCCTTCGACCTTGCCATCAATGGAAATGCCATTGTCGTCGTACAAGGCAATGAGTTTGTTCAGACGCAGTGCGCCGGCCAGCGAACACACTTCGTGGCTGATGCCTTCCATGAGGCAGCCATCGCCCAAAAAAACATAGGTGTAATGGTCAACCACGGGCAAGCCGGGGCGGTTGAATTCACTTGCCAGCAAGTATTCGGCCAGCGCCATGCCAACAGCGTTGCTAATGCCCTGCCCCAGCGGGCCGGTGGTGGTCTCGACGCCGGGTGTCACATGCACCTCGGGGTGACCGGGGGTTTTGGAGTGCAGTTGCCGGAATTGCTTCAATTCCTGCATCGGCAGGTCGTAGCCCGACAAATGCAGCAAGGCGTAATGCAACATGGAGCCGTGGCCGTTACTGACGACAAAACGGTCACGGTTTGGCCAGGCCGGGTTGGCCGGGTTATGACGATAGTGCCGGTGCGGGTTACCCTGCGCCCACAAGGCCACGGCAATTTCGGCCATGCCCATGGGCATGCCGGGGTGCCCCGACTTGGCCTGCTCGACCGCGTCCATGGACAAGGCGCGAATGGCGTTGGCCAGAAGCGTGGAAGAAGGGACACTGGTAGGGACGGCGGCGTCGGGCATAATCATTCACCTTGCAAAACCCGACATTTTATCGGAACCGGCTCATGACTGCCTGCACCTCCTCTTCTACCCCGGCCAACCCGGCGCTGCGCGGCCCGCGTTTTTACCTGCCGCAGGCGCTCAGCCCAGGGCAAGTGCTTGGCTTGCCGGCCAGTGTGGCGCGTCATGTGCAGGTGTTGCGGCTGCGCCCGGGGGCGCTGGTCACGCTGTTCAATGGTCAGGGCGGTGAGTACCAGGCGCAGTTAAGGGCGGGTAGCAAGGGTGCAGCAACAGAGGCTGAAGTACTGACACATAGTCCGGTCGAACGTGAATTGACGTTTCATTTCCTGCTGGCACAAGCCGTGGTCAGCCATGACAAAATGGACTGGCTGCTGGAAAAAATGACCGAGCTGGGCGCTGCCGGTTTTTTTCCGGTCCTGTCCGCGCGTTCAGTCATTAAACTGCAAGCCGAACGCGCAGAAAAAAGACAGGCGCACTGGCACGGCATTTTGACAGCAGCGTGCGAGCAATGCGGTCGCAACCGCGTACCGCAACTGCACGCCGTACAGACACTCACAAGCTGGCTGACAGCGGTACCCGCAGCCCAGCGCCTGATCGCCAGCCCGAACGCAGCGCACTCTTTAACCGACTGGGCGCGACAAGTCGGCAGGCCGACGACGCAGCCGGTCATCTTGCTGGTCGGACCGGAAGGCGGCTGGGAAGCGCACGAAGAAAAGCTGGCGCTACAGGCCGGGTTTCAAGCCGTGCATTTGGGCTCTCGTGTCTTGCGTACCGAAACGGCGGGTCTGGCGGCACTGGCACAACTGCAGGGCGTGTGGTGTGAGTAAGTCTTAACAGCCAAAAAAGCGCTTGACGTCATCACGGCGCTTCAGGGCATCGCTAAAGCCCAGACGTATCAGTTCCGAAGTAAACGGTTTTTCAAACAGCAAATAACTGGCCAGTGCCGCGCCTTTCACCTCGGTGGCTCCCACCGCCCCCAGCAGGGCACGTACCGGGCGCGGCAAGGCCTCAATGTGCTTGGCGGCAATCGCGTCAATACGCTGCGACGGTGCAATGACCAGCACATCTATTTCACGCAAGGAAGAATGACGCCGTACTTCAGGCGGAATGAGGCCTATGGTTTTGTTCACCCGTTCCAGACGCTCAATGTCCATGGCCAGAGAGTCCAGAAAAATGGATGACATGGCATGACCGGCAATTTGCGCCAGCGTAGGGTAGGTATTGATACCGTTGCCACTGTCAGAGGGTGGGCCGACAAAACGGTTTTCTGCATTAATCTGCCCGGCACCTATGACCAGCACCCGCTCGGCGCCCAGATGAATCGCCGGGGAAATGGGTGCCAACTGACGCATCGAGCCGTCACCAAAATAGGCCAGCTTGCCTTCTAAGTAGAGCGGTGTAGCCGGAAAAATAAACGGAATGGCACTCGATGCCACCAGATGCTCGATAGTGATCTGGTCGGGGACGGCAATACGTTGCGAGCGCACCCAGGGTTTGACTACTTGCGGCGTCTGATAAAACGTGACATGGCGACCGCTGGAATAGTCCGAAGCGGTAATGGCTAGTGCATGCAGGTCGCCACTAACGAGCGCGCGCTCTAGCCGCGGCAGGTCAATCATGTTGTGCAGCAAATTGACCAGTGGGGTATTGTCGAACAGTGAGCGCGGTTTCAGCTTGCGACTGCGACGAAACGCCCAGCCAGCGGTCAGCATGGTCAGCCAGCGGGTGCCGGTGCGCAATACCGACAAAACATCAGACTGGTAAACCTGCTCGGCACTGAAGTTTTCCCAGACTTGACCGAGCTTGTCGAGTGCTTCGTCAAAGTGGTCGGCACGGCAGGCCAGGGCGGTGGCATTAATGGCTCCGGCCGAAGTGCCACACACCACACCGAAAGGACTGCGCTGCGGTGCGACACCCTCGGTATCCAGAATAAGCCGTAGCGCCTGCAATACGCCGACCTGATAGGCCGCACGTGCACCGCCCCCGGTCAATACCAGCCCTGTTGCCGCTGCCCCGCCCATGCCAGCGCCTCCTATGCACTCTTTCATTCACCACGTATTATTGTCACATGCTCAACATTAATACTGAAATACGCCTGAGCCCAAAACAACAACAGGCCATGCATCAAGTCTTTCGCGTCCAGCATCCTGCCAGCAGCCGGGTTTATCTGTACGGCTCACGCACTCGCCTTAGCGCTACCGGAGGCGATATCGACCTGCTGGTTCAAGTACCCGTCGGTACCGACCCTTTACTGTCTATACGGCTGACCGACGCGCTGCATGAAGCCCAGGGTGAGCAGAAAATTGATATATTGCTGACAGAACAACTCAATAGCCCGTTCATACAAAGCGTATTGCCCGACAGCGTGAGCCTCTACCCATGAATACCCACCCGCAGGATGCGCTTTGGCAAGATGTCATCGCAGAAATAGAACTGGGTCATGCGAACGAGCGCACACCCGGCCGGGTTTAGCGCCTGCGCCGACTTTCTTCCAGCAGTTGTTCCCGCAGCTCGCGCAAACGGGCGTTAATTTCACTGCCCAGAATAAATTCTTCGGGCACTGCCCCGACCCCGCGCATGAGACGCTGGGCGGTTTCAAGCTGGTCCACCGCTGCCGCCAGCCAGCCTTCGAGCCGGTACATTTCAGCCAGCGCCTGATGCTGGCGCACGCGCTGCCCCAAGGCCTCGTAACTGAGGGCTAGCAGTTGATACAGGCGGGCATCGGCCGCATAGAGCGCGGTCTGGTCACGTAAATAAGTCACGGCGGGCGCGTGCTGCCCGGCCGCCTGCAAGGCTTGCGCCAACACCAGACGCAAAGGTCGTGACTGCGGCCAGCGTGCCTGCGCTACCCGGAGCGGCTCGATCGCCGCAGCCGCCTGGCCAGACTGAATGGCCAAGTCTGCCGCCAGTTTTTCCAGCCAGGGGTGGGGCGGCAACAGCTTACGTGCCTGCTGCAAGGCAGTTTGTGCCGGGGTGGTTTCGTTCAGACCCAAGTGCAACAGGGCCAGGGCGTAGTGTCTCGCGCCCTCGGCCCAGCCGCGCTGGGCAGGTAGCTTGCTCAGTTCATTGAGTGTCGCACGCAGACCAGCAATCGTGGTTTGTTCCAGCGCCTTGACGCGCCAGCGTGCCAATACGAACTCGACACTATCGACCCGTTGCCTGTAGCCCGCACCACGGGCACGGTTTTGCACATCGGATATACGCTCGACCGTTAACGGGTGGGTACGCAAATAGCCGGGAAAGCTGTCGTCATACAAGCGGCTGGCCTGCTGTAAACGCTGAAAAAAGTCAGGCATGCCTTGCGGCTCGAAACCTGCCGCGACCAGGGTCTGAAAGCCTATGCGGTCGGCTTCGCGTTCCGCATCACGACTGAAATTGAGTTGTTGCTGAATGGCTGCCGCCTGGGTGCCGGCAATGGTGGCCTGAGCCACGTCACCCGACGACGCACCACCAGCACGTGCCGCCAGAATGGCCACGACCATGGCACCCAGCAGCGCCGGGCCGGTAGTTTTTTGCTCACTTAACATGCGCGCAATATGGCGCTGGGTCACATGGCCTATTTCATGGGCAAAGACCGAGGCCAGTTCGCTTTCGGTTTGTGATGCCCAGATGAGCCCGGTATTAATGCCAATAAAGCCGCCGGGCAAGGCAAACGCGTTAATGCTGCGGTCACGTACCAGAAAAAACTGCATGTCATTGACAGAGACAGCACCAGACTCGCCCAGCCGGGCACTGGTGGTTGCCAGATCAGCACCCAGCGTACTGACGTACTCGGTCAGTTCAGCATCGTCAAAAATGGCACGCTGACGCCATGCGTCGGCCATAATGCCCTCGCCCAGACGGCGCTCGGCAACCGGAGACAGTTCTTCAGACGCGCTGTCACCCAGGGCGGGAAGCCGGGGTTGGGCGTGAACGGCACTGCATAGCACCAGAAAGCAGGCGATGAGTTTTTTTGTCCAGTAGTAGCGCATGGCCGTTTAATGGGAGCATACCCGCTTCAGCGAGCGTACCGGGATACTACCCGAAATTGCTTACACCAGATAACAGCCACAAGCCGGCCTCGGACTGCTGATAAGAGATCAGGTTTCCACCTGTTCAACCTCATAGCACTTTCAAAAAACAATGCCCACCGAGGTGGGCATTGCAAATACCGGACAACAGTAACCGGGTCAGTCAATCAACTCAGTCAAGTGACCGTCGGTGTTGCCAAACCGTATCAGTTCTCACATCCTCTTGGTCTGTATTTGACGGGAGCGTCTGACGTGCAGACCCAAGTACCATTCACGTCTCGAGTCCATGTCAGTGTCGAAGGGCCAGTTTTAAGATCGGCCACGGCACCATTTCCGAAAGTGGCTATGATAGTAGCTGATCCATCATCTTCGATTTCAACTTGGGGGTAACCTTGGCCGTCTTGTGGGGCCGCACCATCGCCTTGGGCTGCACCCTCAGTACTATCAATCAAAGTAGAAGAAGTGGCAGCCACATTACAGTCATTGACATCTGGAGTGGCAGTGGCATCAAGATTCGAATCTACATCCCCTGTCCTACCGTCGGTTATACAGTTATCAACCGCAGATTTGAGATTACCCGCCTCTGACATGACCCTTGCTACCTGCGATTTGGCAATGTAGGTTTGGTACTGGGGAATGGCCGTTGCCGCCAAAATACCAATAATGGCCACCACAATCATCAATTCAATCAGGGTAAAACCCTGCTGTACCTTACGTTGCATCATCATGTTTATGCTCCTTGGAGAAAACGGTTGCGAACAAGCTCCACAACTTCGTATAAGTATATGCAAGGCCCATGCCAACCTAAAGCACAAAAATAAGCGTGATTTATTAGGCATTTCGGACTATAGCGCTGCCATTTTCTGATTAAACAGCTTTCATATGATTGACAATTTATGCCTGACGCGATGCAGCATGGCAATTTTTGTCTATCAATTATTGTCGGTCGTCAATCCAGCAGAAACTGCTGTCCAGGGCTGAGTGCCTGCGGTGCGTGGGCGCTCGCGGCCTGCTGCACTTCCTGCATGGTGAGACCAGCGGCACCGGGTTTGAGGTGGGTAATATAAATAGGGGTCGGGTGACGTAGTTGTTGCAGTTCCCCGGCCAGTTGTAGCGGGCACAGGTGTTTGGCCGCCAGCGCCAGCTGGTGTTCAGCGTTGGGAAAGGCGGTCTCAATAATCAGCGCTACAACCTGCGGCTGCTGGTTGACTGCCTGCCAAAAAGCCGGGCACGGGCCAGTGTCGCCACTGAACACCAGCGTTTGCCCACTGGGGCTGGTCATGGCATAGCCGCAGGCAGGCACCGCGTGGTCTGCCGGCAATGCAGTAAAACGGCGTTGCCCCAGGCTAAGGGTCTGCCCCAGCGTGAGCGGGCTGAACACCAGGTAGGGAGCAGCCGCACTGGGTATGCGGCTGAAGTCGGGCCAGATGTGATGATTGAAGATGTGCTGCCGCAGCGCTTGTATCACTTCAGGCAGGGCATGAACTGTCAGGGCTTGTGTCCGCATGGCACCCACACTGTCGAGTATGAGCGGCAGAGCACAAATATGATCGAGGTGGGCATGAGTCAGCAGGACATGATCAATCTTTGCCATGTCTTCGAGCGACAAATCAGCCGCCCCCGTACCGGCATCGACCAGGATATCGTCGTCCACGCGAAGGCTGGTAGTACGCAACAAGGGGCCGCCAACGCCACCCGCGCAGCCGAGTACAGTTATTTTCACGGTCGCAGTAAAAACTCCATTTTCATGCCCGACAACTCAAAGACATCACGGTCATTCAGCGGGTGAGCTTCGGCACCCAGGGTGTTACCGTTGACTACTGGGAACTGTATGCCTTGTACGTGGGTGATGTAATAGCCCTGTGGCCGGCGCGTAATGACCGCCACCTGAACCCCGGGCCGACCCAGGGTGGTCAGCGCTTTGGTCAGTTTCAGTTCACGACCAACAGCGGCTCCGCTGAGCAGACGTATTACGGCCGGAGTTTCATTATTGGGGCTGGGCAGTGGTTGCATGGAGGAGGTTTCAGCTAAGGAAGCAAGGCTTTGCTGGTAGGGCTGCACGGCCATGTCGGCATCGGCAATAAATTTAAGGCGGTACTTACCCAGTTCAATGGTGTCACCATTTTGCAGAAAGTGCTTTTTTACCGGTTGTCCGTTAACAAATGTACCATTAGTTGAGCCCAGATCTTCCAAAAACGAGTCATTCAACAGGGTCACTATGACCGCGTGCTCGGCCGACACGGCGATATTGTCAATTACAATGTCGTTTTGCGGCTTGCGACCCAGCGTCATGCGTTCCTTGGTAAGCGCCACCTCACTCATCACGACACCATCAACGCTTAATACCAGCTTTGCCATATCGTATCATCCCCCGATGCTTGTTTATATTGGCCTCAATGCAGCAGGCTTCATGCCAGGTAGGATTTTTTCAGTCAGGCAGTCAGCCTGTCGGTCGCATGCAGCTGTTTATTGGCGTGCGTATCAACACGTATCAAAATGACCGATATATTATCGCGCCCCCCTCGGTCGTTGGCGGTTTCTATCAACAGGCTGGCTTTTGCTTCCAGGGAATATTTCTGGTTTTCCAGAATCGCGGCTATGATTTCGTCTTCTACCATGTCGGTCAGACCATCAGAACACAACAGGTAAGTATCCCCCGCCTGGGTATCGAGCTCCTGCATATCGGCACTGACAAACGGGGTAACACCAACCGCGCGGGTCACAAGATTTTTGTGCAGCGCATGACGTGCTTCTTCAGGGGTAATCAGTCCAACGTCGATTTCAGCCTGCAAGAGCGAATGGTCGCGCGTGATTTGTAAAAAATTACCGTGGCGTAGTCGATACAGTCGGGAATCACCAATATGTGCAACCAGCAGTCGCTGCCCATAAAACAGCGCCATGACCAGGGTCGTACCCATACCGGAAAATTCTTCATTACTCAGTCCAGCCTCGTAAATATCGAGGTTGACATGCTGAATATGCGACTGCAACCATTGATGCCACAACTCTACTGCTTCAGCTTCAAATAGCTGCGGATTTTCAGTCAGCGCAGCTTCTATTTGGTGGCGTAAACTCGCCGTCGCCATCAAGGCGGCCACTTCCCCTGCATTGTAGCCCCCCATACCATCAGCCAGCACTGCCAGCCCATATTCGGCCGACACGGCTACCGAGTCCTCATTGTGTGCACGAACCATACCGGGATCGGTAGCAGAGGCAAATTCGAGTCGGACGTTGGGGTGATAGGTCATGGCAGTCGTTGCCAAAAATTGTAAACGCAAGCTCGTGCCAATGCCCCAAAAATCACCCGCAGAGGGATCGAATGGCAATCTTTTGTAAGATATACCCCACGATCAGACCGGACGCTGCCTGGGTGTCAACCACTTGGCCATCAGTACCACCAGCACCGCACCCGCCGCACCGGCACTGTATTTCCAGGCATTCAGGTGATCGGCAAAATAAGGCTGGGTCAGTGGGTCAGTCACCATCAACTCTCCCGCAATAAAGCCGAGTAGCGCTGCGCCCAGCGTAACGATGATGGGAAAGCGGTCGATAAGCTTGAGTATCAGCTGACTGCCAAACACAATAAATGGTATGGAAACCACCAAACCGAACACAACGTAATAAATCTGGTGATCTGCCGCTGCTGTCTGCGCCGCACCGGCAATGGCAATGACATTATCAATACTCATGACCAGATCAGCAATGATGATGGTCTTGATGGCACCTATCAGATGAGTGTGTGCCTGCATGCTGCCATGCTCGTCATCGTCCTGGGGCAACAAGAGCTTGATGCCGATCCAGAACAGCAGGGCGCCGCCGATTATTTTGAGGGCAGGGATTTGGAGTAAGGTCACTGCAAACGCCACCAGCACTACACGCAGAATAATGGCGCCCAACGTACCCCAGATAATGCCTTTCCAGCGCTGCTTTTCCGGCAGGTTACGGCACGCCAGGGCGATGACGACCGCATTATCGCCACCAAGCAAAATGTCGATCAGAATAATTTGACCTACCGCCAGCCATTGTATGTGCTGCAAAAAACTCATGAGATCATGCAATTTTTCTCTCCCTGAAAACAAAACGGGCGCCCTAGAGCGCCCGGTTTTTTGACTGATTTTAGCCTGTTACATGACCGACTTCAACAAGCGACCCATTTCGGAAGGGTTCTTGGTGGTCTTGATACCGCACGCTTCCATGATTTCAAGCTTGGCCTGTGCGGTGTCGGCACCGCCAGAAATCAAGGCGCCAGCATGACCCATGCGCTTGCCCGGAGGCGCAGTAACGCCAGCGATAAAGCCAACCAGCGGCTTTTTCATATTGTCTTTGGCCCATTGGGCAGCATTGACTTCGTCCGGACCGCCAATTTCACCAATCATAATCACGGCGTCTGTGTCGGGGTCGTCGTTGAACATTTGCAGCACATCAATGTGCTTCAAACCGTTAATGGGGTCGCCACCAATACCTACTGCTGACGACTGCCCCAGCCCCAGTTCAGTCACCTGCGCCACGGCCTCATACGTCAGGGTGCCGGAACGTGACACAATGCCGATGCGCCCCTTGCGGTGAATATGGCCCGGCATAATGCCGATCTTGATTTCTTCCGGGGTAATCAGACCCGGGCAGTTTGGCCCGAGCAGCAAGGTTTTTTTGTTGGCTTTGCGCATTTTGTCGCGCACCACCATCATGTCGCGCACCGGAATACCTTCAGTAATGCAAATGACCAGATCAAGGTCGGCCTCGACCGCTTCCCAGATGGCATCGGCAGCGCCGGCGGGCGGTACATAAATGACCGACACCGTGGCGCCGGTTTGTGCCTTGGCTTCCTTGACGTTGGCGAATATGGGAATGCCTTCAAAGTCTTCACCGGCTTTTTTCGGGTTGACCCCGGCAACAAAACAGTTTTTTCCGTTAGCGTAGTCACGACACATACGGGTATGAAACTGCCCGGTTTTTCCGGTGATGCCCTGGGTAATGACTTTGGTGTTCTGGTTGATCAATATGCTCATGTTGTGCCTCTTGTAGGTATGCCGTTATTTCGCCGCCGCAACAACCCGTTGCGCGGCTTCTGCCATGGTGTCTGCTGAAATAATAGGCAGCCCTGACTCGGCCAGCATTTTCTTGCCCAGGTCTTCGTTGGTGCCCTTCATGCGTACAACCAGAGGTACTTTCAGTCCAACCGCCTTGGATGCGGTAATAACACCTTCAGCAATGACATCACAACGCATGATGCCGCCGAAGATGTTGACCAGAATGGCTTTCAGGTTCGGGTTGCGTAGCATGATCTTGAAGGCTTCTGTCACTTTTTCAGTCGTGGCACCACCGCCCACGTCGAGGAAGTTGGCCGGTTCACCACCAAACAGTTTGATGGTATCCATGGTAGCCATGGCCAGACCGGCGCCATTGACCAGACAGCCAATGTTGCCGTCGAGCTGAATATAGGCCAGATCAAACTTTGAGGCTTCAATTTCAGCCGGGTCTTCTTCGTCCAGGTCGCGCATGGCGACGATGTCGGGATGACGGTACAAGGCGTTGGCGTCAAAGTTGAATTTTGCATCAAGGGCAATAATCTTGCCTTCGCCGGTATGAATCAATGGGTTGATTTCCGCCAGTGAGGCGTCAGTCTCCCAGAAACATTTGTACAGGCCTTTGAAGGCCTCGCGTGCCTGGGCAACAGAGCCTTCAGGAATGCCGATTTTTTTCGCCAGCTCTTCGGCTTGCGCGTCGCTCAGCCCCTGTTGCGGGTCGACTGCAATTTTATGAATTTTTTCTGGCGTATGGGCGGCGACTTCTTCGATGTCCATGCCGCCTTCACTCGAAGCCATGGCGACCACTTTCTGGGTCACGCGGTCTGTGACCATGGCAACGTAATATTCTTTTTTGATGTCGGCGCCTTCTTCAATCAGCAAACGGCGCACTTTTTGCCCGTCCGCGCCGGTTTGATGCGTGACGAGCTGCATGCCCATGATCTGGCCGGCTTTTTCTTTCACTTCATCAAGCGACTTGGCGACCTTGACACCACCGCCCTTACCACGGCCACCGGCATGAATTTGCGCCTTGACGACCCAGACCGGCCCGCCCAGGGTTTCAGCGGCTTTAAGCGCCTCTTCGACGCTGAAACATGGAATGCCGCGCGGAACTGGCACGCCAAACTGTCTTAGCAACTCCTTGCCTTGATACTCATGAATCTTCATGGCTGAACCCTTAGTTTGTTTTTTTCAAAGCTGTTGAGTTTAACATGAGCGCACTAGTCGTCGTTACCAGCACGATAGAGCAAGCGACGAATTACTTCGGTAGTAAAACCGCGACCGGCCAGAAAACGGGCTTGCCGGGCGCGCTCTTGAGCTGTCTGCGCGGGCTGGTCATATTTCCTGCGCCATAGCACCAGGGCGCGCTCGTATTCGGTCTGTTTCAGGTGTTCAAGTTCTGTCCGGGTTTGTTCCGGGGTCAGGTGATGCTGTAACAATTCCAGCTTGATACGTGCCACACCCAGTTTTGGCGCGCGGCGACGTACCAGTGACTGGACAAAACGCTCGTTCGAGAGCCAGCCTTCAGCCTGCAATTGTTGCAGCACCTGGGCCAGCTGCTCCATACTTTCCGCATGCGGCGCCAGCTTGCGTTCCAGTTCGGCATGACTGTGTTCACGCCGCGCCAGCGCGGCTAACGCACGCCCGCGCAGCGATAAAGGCTGAACCGGCATCGTTCACCCTGGCTTGATTAAAGTTCGGGACTATCTGCCGATTTTTTACCGGCTTTTTTTGGTGCCTCGGCTTCAGCCGTTAATGCGCCACGGGTGGCAATGCCCAGTTTTTCACGGATTTTGTTTTCAATTTCCAGGGCAATGGCCGGGTTGGATTTGAGGTACTCGCGCGCATTGTCTTTGCCCTGACCAATTTTGTCGCCACTGTAGGCGTACCAGGCGCCCGACTTGTCAACGATGTTGAGGTTGGCACCCAGGTCGAGAATTTCGCCTTCACGGGAAATGCCTTCGCCATAAAGTATGTCGAAGTCTGCCTGTTTGAACGGAGGGGCGACTTTATTTTTGACGACTTTGACCTTGGTTTCATTGCCAATGACTTCTTCGCCTTTTTTAATGCTGCCAACACGACGAATATCGAGCCGCACTGAAGAATAAAACTTGAGTGCGTTACCACCAGTAGTCGTTTCCGGGTTGCCAAACATGACGCCGATTTTCATGCGAATCTGGTTGATGAAAATGACCATGGTATTGGTACGATTGATGGTGCCGGTGAGTTTGCGCAATGCCTGGCTCATGAGGCGCGCTTGCAGTCCGGGCAAAGAATCGCCCATTTCGCCTTCAATTTCAGCCTTGGGGGTCAGCGCGGCGACAGAGTCGATAACGATCAGATCGACCGAACCGGAACGCACCAGAGCGTCGGCAATTTCCAGCGCCTGTTCGCCAGTGTCAGGCTGGGAAATAAGCAGTTCCTGAATATTGACCCCGAGTTTTTGCGCATATTGCACGTCAAGCGCGTGTTCAGCGTCGATAAAAGCACAAGTACCACCCAGTTTTTGCATTTCAGCTATCACCTGCAGGGTCAGGGTGGTTTTGCCCGACGATTCGGGGCCATAAATTTCGACCACACGGCCACGCGGCAAGCCGCCGACACCCAGCGCAATATCGAGCCCGAGCGAGCCGGTGGAAACCACCTGCAAATCTTTTTCAATTTCGCCGTCACTCATGCGCATGACGGAGCCTTTGCCAAACTGCTTTTCAATTTGCGCCAGCGCGGCGGCCAGGGCTTTGGCTTTTTCAGACGAGGGGGTACTTGCGTTCATGTTGTGCTCCTTGGAGATAAAGTATTAAACCACCGCCCGACACGGTTGAACGCTGAAGCCGGGCAGTACCGTACCGCCAAGTATGCCCATATTTACTGTATAAATCAACAGGAAAAATAAAAGCCAGTCGGTTCAGGACTGGCTTTTTTACGACAAAGCCGGTATTTCAGGCTTTTTTGACCCAGGCGGTACACCAGCCGGCAGCCTTGACCGTGTCATTGGGTATGACCTTGCAGATGCCTTCGCCGGCTTTTTTAGGGTCGGCAACATAGTGCAGACATTGATCACAACGCTGGCCGTTCTTCGGGGTGTCCTGATATTGCAGGTTCTTTTTCATGGCGGCGTTTTGCGCGACTGCCATGCCGGACACCACTGCAGCGGGCAGTATGGCGATGGTTTTCATGAAAAAGCGGCGGTTAGCTGACATGGTTAGACCTTTCATTTCAATTCAACATTGTGGTATTTTGCCCGAATGCTGCGAGCTGGCAATGATATTGTGCCTGTTTTATTGCACCAGTTGTATCATTGCCGGCACGCCCAGACTGACCCAGACCAGCGCGACCAGTACCAGACACAACAGCACGGCAGCACTGCCAAAATCCTTGGCGCGTCGGCTCATGTCATGTGTCTCCAGTGAAATACGATCCACCACCGCCTCGAGTGCCGAGTTGAGCAATTCCACAATCAGCACCAGCAGCAGCGAAGCAATGAGCAAGACGCGCTCAACCGGTGTCACTGGCAACCAGCAGGCCAGCGGAATAAGCAGGGCACATAACAGCAGTTCCTGACGTATCGCCGCTTCGACCCGTATCGCCTCACACAAACCATTCCACGAATATTTGAGTGCATTGAACAGGCGCGACGGCCCGCCCAGGCTTTTGAAACCGGACTCACCATCAGCGCGAACAAATTCGCCTTGCGTTTTTTTCATGCTTGACTTCCTTGTATCGACTCACGCGCCAGGCTAAGCAGGGTTTGTAATACATATTGCGCGGCCTGCTCGCGTATATGTACACGGTCACCAGAGAACTGTTGTTCGACAGTGACCGGGGCTTGTCCGGTCACGGCAAAGCCGAACCAGACCAGGCCCACCGGTTTATCAACGCTGCCACCGCCCGGGCCGGCAATGCCCGTGACCGCTGCCGCCACTTGTGCTTGTGAGCGCGCCAACGCCGCTGCGACCATGTGTTGTACGGTCGCCTGGGATACTGCGCCATGCTGTTGCAATATGTGAACTGGAACCCCTAATAATTCCACCTTGGCTGCATTGGAGTAGGTGACAAACCCGCGGTCAAACCAGTGCGATGAGCCGGGGCGTTCGGTAAGAAGCTGGGCAATGAGACCACCAGTGCAACTTTCTGCGGTGACCACCTGCCAGCGCGCCGCCAGTAGGGCATCGGTCGTCGCTTCGGTCAGTAATGACAGGCGGCTCATGAGAAAAACACCGCCTTGACCAGAGCGACCACTACCAGGGTATAAAACGCCGCGACCAGATCGTCGAGCATGACACCCAGGCCACCCGGTACTC
The DNA here is from genome assembly GCA_002405475.1 of Burkholderiales bacterium UBA4657. Taxonomy (GTDB): domain Bacteria; phylum Pseudomonadota; class Gammaproteobacteria; order Burkholderiales; family Burkholderiaceae_E; genus UBA4657. Next base: position 17,042 of record DHLX01000019.1, read on the forward strand.
GCGCTTCTAGGGTTTTAATCGGTACCGGCTTGCGAATATCAAAAAAACGGAACACCAGCACCGCGAACAACTGCCACCAGAACGTAGCTGGGGTCAATGACAGTACCAGAAAGATGGCGACTGTTTCGTCCCATACCATGGAGCCGTGGTCAGCTATGCCTAAATGCTGCCCCGTGACCTGACACGCCCAGATGCCGAGTGCAAAAGCCAGCAGCAAGGCAGAAAAAAATAAAGCCGGCGTATTCATGGCCGACGCGAAATAGCGCTGCAGGACATCGAAACAGAGCCAGCCGAACAAGGTGCCCACCGTACCGGGGGCGATGGGCGACAAGCCGGAACCAAAGCCTTGCGCTACGACGTGCAGCGGGTGCCGCCACATGAAGCTGGCATCGACCCGCACTGCAATGGGCTGGCCGTTTTCAATGATGAGTTTATCCATGACATCTCGCCTTTCAGGCAGCAGTATGCTTCAAACTGGTGTCAATAAAATGATCAAAGCTTTGCAGCTTGAGCGTCACCGGCTGACCCTGCTTGAGCCAGCGTAACCCGCTATCTCTCTCAACATGGCCAATACGCCGCACCTCGACCCCGGCCTGTGCTGCGGCTTGCGCTATTGGTTCGCGTTTTGAAACGGGCGCGGTAAAACACAATTCGTAGTCGTCCCCGCCCGCGAGTTGATAGTGCCATTTCTGCTCAGGTGTCAGCCCTGACGCCGCCTGCTCAAACTCGGGCGAGGTCGGTAATTGTTCGAGATCAATGCTGGCACCCAGTGGTGATGTGCCGCTCTGGGCGCTGGCCGTCAGAATGTGTTGCAAATCCCCGCTCAAACCATCGGACAGGTCAATGGCCGCGTGCGCGATTCGGCGCAAGCCCATACCCAGCGCCACCCGTGGCTCGGGACGCTCAAGTCGCTGGCGCAAGGCGGCGGGTGGTGCTTTGCCCGCTTGCAGCCAAGCCAACGCCATAGCGGCATCACCCAGATACCCCGAGACATAAATATCATCACCCACTTGTGCCCTGGAACGACGCAACGCCTGCTCAGGCGGCACTTGTCCGATGATGGTGACGGAAATCATGATCAAGGGGCTGGCCGTGGTATCGCCACCCATCAGTTCGCAGTCGTAACGCTCGGCCAGCGTATTAAAGCCGTGACTGAACGCCTGCATCCAGCCCGAGTCCTGGGCGCGCGGCGCGGGCAAAGCCAGCGCCAGGGTGCAGGCCAGTGGCTCGGCTCCCATGGCTGCCAAATCACTCAGGTTGACGGCCAGCGCTTTATGCCCGAGTGCTTCGGGGTCAACCTCAGATAAAAAATGTCGGCCTTCAATCAGCGCATCAGTCGAAATCGCCAGTGTGCCGTGGGCATCTATCAGGGCGCAATCATCACCCACACCGAGACGGGCACGCCGTGCCGGACGGGTGAAATAGCGACGTATCAGCTCAAACTCGTTCACCGGCCTTAGCGTTTGAATTCAATCGCGCGCACTTGTGCGGCAACTTTATCGAGCACACCATTGACGTATTTATAACCATCGGTACCACCGAACGATTTGCTCAGTTCCACCGCTTCGTTCATCACCACGCGATAAGGAACATCAGGATGATGCGCCAGTTCATAGACCGCGATCAGCAGCACCGCGTGTTCCACCGGCGATAATTCCGGCAGGGGTCGGTCCAGATGCGGCGTGAACAGGGCACGCAGACTGTCGGCTTCGCGGATGGCACCATGTAGCAGGGCATCGAAGTGCGCCAGGTCGCATTTGTTGAAGCCTTTAATGTCGGCGATATGGGCATGCACTACGCCCGGCTCTTCACCGGACAACAGCCATTGATACACGCCTTGCAGCGCAAACTCGCGCGAACGGCGACGTGAGCCAGGCTTAGAATCCGTCATCTTCCTCACCCAATTCGTCCATCATCAGCGCCAAATTGGCCATTTCCACGGCAACACGTGCGGCGTCAGCACCCTTTTCTGCCATGCGGGCTTCGGCCTGCGCATCGGTCTCGCAGGTCAGAATGGCGTTGGCTACCGGAATATCGTATTCACGCGATACTTCACTTACCCCCCTAGCCGACTCATTCGCCACCACTTCAAAATGATAGGTCTCGCCGCGTATGACGGCGCCCAGCGCAATCAGGGCATCAAAGCGCGAGGTCTGCGCCAGCTTTTGCAGCGCGATGGGGATTTCCAGAGCCCCCGGCACGCTGACCACGGCAATATCATCGTCCGACACGCCTAAACGCTCGAGCTCTTCCAGGCAGGCGCGTAGCAGACCATGACCTATCGCCTGGTTAAAACGCGATTGCACAATGGCAATCGACAAGTCCTGACCCTGTAATTCAGGGGCAATTAATTGCGGCATGTCATTCTCCTTGATCGTAGCCCGATACCTGTAAATCAAACCCCGCCATTGAGGGCATTTTGCGCGGCTGCGCCAGTAATTTCATTTTGCCTACGCCCAGGTCTTTCAATATCTGCGCGCCAATACCGTAGGTACGCAAGTCCATTTTGGTGGCCTGGGCGCGCTTTTGTTCCGGGTGTTCCAGCGCATGAAACTGGGTAAAAAACTGTTGCGAACTTTCGTCTGCATTCAATAACACCACCACCCCCGAGCGCGCCTGGGTAATGGCCTGCAAGGCACGCGGCAAGGGCCAGCTATGGGTCGATTGTTCGAGGTCGATCCAGTCCAGCGCCGACAGCGGCTCATGCACGCGCACCAGGACTTCTTCCTGCGCTTCGATGCTGCCGTGTACCAGCGCCAGATGGGCGCGCGCCCCCGGTTTGTCGCGGTAGGCTATCAGGCGCAATTTTCCCCACGCCGTGTTGGCCGTGCGTTCTGCCACACGCTCGACCAGAGACTCGTGCTGCGAGCGGTATTGAATCAGGTCGGCTATGGTGCCAATTTTCAAATTGTGGGTGCGGGCAAATTCCAGCAGATCGGGCAGACGCGCCATGCTGCCGTCATCGTTCATGATCTCGCAAATGACCCCAGCAGCTTGCATACCCGCCAGCGCCGCCAAATCGCAGCCGGCCTCGGTATGCCCGGCACGCATCAAAACACCACCATCCTGCGCCATGAGCGGAAAAATATGCCCGGGCTGCACGATGTCAGACGGTCTGGCATGGCGCGCCACCGCCGCCTGTATGGTGCGCGCGCGGTCAGCGGCTGAAATGCCGGTGGTTACGCCTTCGGCCGCCTCTATCGACACGGTAAAGTTGGTACCGTGCGAAGACTGATTATGATCGACCATGCGGCGCAAGCCCAGTTGTTCGCAGCGCTCACGGGTCAGGGTCAGGCAAATCAGGCCGCGCCCGTACTTCGCCATGAAATTGATGGCTTCGGGCGTAATGAACTCAGCGGCCATCACCAGATCGCCTTCATTCTCGCGGTCTTCTTCATCGACCAGCACCACCATTTTGCCGTGGCGCAGTTCATTCACTATCTCAGGAATCGACGCTATTTTTGTCATGATTCAAACTCAAGGGGCCGACATCAAACGCTCGGCATAACGCGCTATCAAATCAATTTCCAGGTTGACCCGCATGCCCGGCTGCAACTGTTTCAGCGTGGTCACTTGCACCGTATGCGGAATCAGGTTGATATAAAAATCACACCCGGCTTCGTGGTCTTCGACCCGATTGACCGTCAAGGATACGCCATTGACCGTGACCGAGCCTTTATAGGCCAGATATTTACCCAGCTCGCGCGGCGCACGCACCACCAGCTGCCAGCTTTCACCGACGGCAGAAAACGCCTGCACCGTTCCCTGCCCATCGACATGACCACTGACCAGATGCCCACCCAGGGCATCGCCTACGCACAAGGCTTTTTCCAGATTCAACTCGCTACCAACCTGATCGAGCCCCGCAGTTTTGCTTAAAGATTCAGCAGACACATCGACACTGAAAGTGTCGTGAGTTTTTTCCACTACCGTCATGCAAGCGCCATTCAGGGCAATCGAATCGCCCAGCTTGACGTTGCTTAAATCTAGCCCGGGTACGGCAATGACCAGACGCTTGCCGGCCTGCGGCTCATGACCCAAAGCCTGACACTGCACGATGCGCCCCACGGCCTGAACAATTCCGGTAAACATCTCAGGACTTCCTCAATCTCAGACGACAATCGGCGCCGATCAACTCGGCCTCGACAAAACGCCAGTGCGACAACTCCCCCAGCGACTGCAACTCGGGCAACTCAAATAGCGGTCGCCCTGGCCCCATGATACTGGGCGCCACATAAATCAATAGTTCGTCCAGACAGTCTTCCTGCCATAAGGCAGCATTCAGTTTGGCACCTGCCTCGACCGTTATTTCATTCAGGCCGCGCCGCCCCAGATGCTCGAACAGCGCGGGCAGATCCACCTTGCCATCCTCGTTCGGCAGTTCAATCACCTCCGCACCCAATGCCAGCCAGTCCTGCTTTTTTTGAGCTTCGGCAGCGGCAGTAAAAATCATGACTTCATTCGCGTGTTCACCGACAATCGCAGCATCCAGCGGGGTCTTGAGTTGCGAATCGACAATGATGCGCAGCGGCTGCCTTGAAGTTTCGACCTCACGCACGGTCAAACGCGGATTATCCGCCAGCACGGTGCCGGCTCCCGTAAGCACGGCGCACGAACGGGCGCGCCAGGCATGGGCATCGGCACGTGCCGCGGCGCTGGTAATCCACTGGCTTTGACCGTTATTCAGCGCTGTTTTACCGTCGAGCGTCGTGGCCAGTTTGCTACGTACCCACGGGCGGCCCCGGGTCATGCGCGAGATAAAACCGAGATTCAGTTCCTCCGCCTCACTCTGCAACAGACCACAACGCACATCAATGCCGGCATGGCGCAGGGCTTCCAGCCCCCGGCCCGAGACCAGCGGGTTCGGGTCAGACATGGCCACCAGCACCCGCGCCACGCGTGCTTCAATCAATGCCGTAACACACGGCGGGGTGCGGCCAAAATGGGCGCACGGTTCGAGCGTCAGATAAACCGTGGCAGCGACCAGACCATCAGCCCCCACCTGGGCGCGCGCCGCGAGCAGTGCCAGCACTTCGGCGTGCGGCTCACCGGCTTTTTTATGAAAGCCTTCGCCTATCACTAGCCCATCTTTGACAATGACGCACCCTACCCTGGGGTTCGGTGTCGTGGTCGTCAGCCCTTGGTGCGCCAGCGCCAGGGCGCGCGACATAAAAGTATGATCCTGCCCGGAAAACATCAGCGCCGCCTCGGACTTTCGACTTCCTGCAAGACATCGCGGAATTCATCAATGTCTTCAAAGCTACGGTAAACACTGGCAAAACGGATATAGGCAATCTTGTCGAGTTTTTTCAGCTCGCGCATCACCAGTTCACCCAGTTTTTCGGTGCCGACTTCTTTCGCCGCACTGGAAATCAGCTTGTCTTCAATGCGGCTAATGGCCTCTTCCACCAGGTCAGCGCTGACCGGCCGCTTGCGCAAGGCCAGATGCATGCTCGACAGCAGTTTGTCGCGGCTGTAATCGACCCGACTGCCATCTTTTTTGACCACCATGGGCATCTGCAATTCAACCCGCTCGTAAGTCGTAAAGCGCTTGTCGCACTCGGAACAACGGCGACGGCGACGCAGTGTCACCCCTTCATCGACCACACGGGTTTCGAGTACTTGCGTGTCGTCGTGTCCACAAAAGGGGCAGCGCATAACTTACATCAACTTATTCGTACACCGGAAATGCGCTGGTGAGTTTTTTCACCTCGGCGCGCACGCGCTCCAAGTTCGCGGCGTCTTGGGGCGCGTCCAGCACATCGGCAATCAGATGCGCGGTTTTTTCTGCTTCGGCGTCCTTGAAACCACGGGTAGTCATGGCCGGGGAACCCAGACGAATACCCGAAGTGACAAACGGTTTTTCCGGGTCGTTCGGAATGGCATTTTTGTTCACGGTCAGATGCGCCTCACCCAGCACACGCTCGGCTTCCTTGCCGGTAATGTTCTTGGCACGCAAATCGACCAGCATCACATGGCTTTCGGTGCGGCCACTGACAATGCGCAACCCACGCTTGACCAGTGTTTCGGCCATGATGCGGGCATTGGTCACCACCTGCTGCTGATACGCCTTAAACTCAGGGCTTAGAGCTTCCTTGAAACACACCGCCTTGCCCGCAATCACATGCATTAAAGGCCCACCCTGAATACCGGGGAAAATGGCGCTGTTAATCGGCTTGGCCAAGGCTTCTTTCATCAGAATAATGCCGCCGCGTGGGCCGCGCAGGCTTTTGTGCGTCGTCGAGGTCACGACATCGGCGTAGGGTACCGGGTTCGGGTACACGCCCGCCGCAATCAGACCGGCATAGTGCGCCATATCGACCATAAAATAAGCCCCTACCGCCTTCGCCACTTTGGCGAAGCGCTCGAAATCAATACGCAGGGCATAGGCCGAAGCGCCAGCAATAATCAGCTTGGGTTTGTGTTCATGCGCCAAACGCTCCATGGCGTCATAGTCAATTTCTTCCTGGGCATTCAGGCCATAGCTCACCACCTTGAACCACTTGCCGCTCATGTTCAACGGCATGCCGTGGGTCAAATGCCCGCCTTCGGCCAGGCTCATACCCATAATGGTGTCACCGGGGTTGAGCAAGGCAAAAAATACGCCCTGGTTGGCTTGCGAACCCGAGTTTGGCTGAACATTGGCGGCCTCGGCACCGAACAATTGCTTGATGCGATCAATCGCCAACTGCTCGACTACATCAACAAACTCACAACCACCGTAATAGCGTTTTCCCGGATAACCTTCCGCATATTTATTGGTCAATTGCGAACCCTGCGCCTCCATGACCGCGGGCGAGGTATAGTTTTCTGAAGCAATCAGCTCGATATGGTCTTGCTGACGCTGGTTTTCGGACTGAATGGCAGACCACAGGTCGGGGTCCACGGCGGCAATGGTGTGGTTGGCGCGAAATAGCATGGCGTTTCCTGGAAGAAAAAGACTAATCTGCCATTTTACCCTTGTCGGCGCAACATGCACCATCAGGCTACAATTCAGACACAGACTTGGGGGAAATCATGATTATTCTGGTCACCGGCGCCAGCGCCGGTTTTGGGCTGGCGATTGCCAAACGTTATATTCAGGAAGGTCATCGCGTCATTGCCGCTGGTCGCCGCGCCGAACGGCTGCAGGCGCTGCAACAGCAACTGGGCGAACGCCTGCACCCGCTGGTGCTGGATGTCACCGACCAGAACGCGGTACTACAAGCGCTGCAGACGCTGCCGCCTGAATTCAGCCCGATTGACGTCCTGATCAACAACGCCGGCCTGGCACTAGGGCTGGAACCGGCCTGGGAAGCCAACCTCGACGACTGGAATACCATGGTCGATACCAATATCAAGGGGCTCATGGTCTGCACCCGCGCCGTGCTGCCGGGCATGGTCGAGCGCAATCGCGGCCATATTGTGAATCTGGGTTCGACGGCGGGACAGTTCCCCTACCCCGGCGGTCACGTCTATGGTGCCACCAAGGCGTTTGTGTATCAGTTCAGCCTGAACCTGCGCGCCGACCTGGTGGGAAAAAACGTACGCGTCACCGACGTACAACCGGGTCTGTGCGGCGGCACCGAGTTTTCCAACGTGCGCTTTCATGGCGACGACCAGCGCGCCGCCAAAGTGTACGAAGGTACACACCCCCTTCTGCCCGAAGACATTGCCGAGGCCGTATACTGGGTCACCAGCCTGCCGGCGCACGTCAACGTGAACGATATTCAGCTCATGCCCACCTGCCAGGGGCCGGGGCCGCTGGCGGTGAAGCGCAGTTGAGCCGGGTACACGATTACAAACGCAACAGCCACTCGCGCTCTTGCGCTGACTGGGCGAAACCGCGTTTTTCGTAATAATCAAAAATATAATCGACCACTTCGTCCGGCTCATCGGTCAGGCCAAACAGGTTCATGTCTGCCGGGTCAATCATGCCCTGCGCCGCCAGCGTGTTTTGCATCCAGTCGACCAGCGGCTGCCAGAACGCCTTACCGACCAGCACGACCGGAATGCGGCGCGCTGAACGGGTTTGTATCAAGGTCAAGGCCTCGAACATTTCGTCGAGCGTGCCAAACCCGCCCTGCATAATGACGTAAGCCTGGGCGTATTTGACAAAAGCCACCTTGCGCGGAAAGAAGTGGCGAAACTTCAGCGAAATATTCTGGTACGGGTTGCCGACCTGCTCCATCGGTAACACGATATTCAGACCGACACTGGGACTTTTACCGTTGAAGGCTCCCTTGTTTGCGGCTTCCATAATGCCCGGCCCGCCACCGGAAATGACAGCAAAGCCCGCGTCACTGAGCTTGCGTGCAATAACCTCGCACAACTGGTAGGCCGGGTGCTCGGGCTTGAGCCGCGCCGAACCAAAAATCGAGACCGCCGGGCGAATTTCCGACAAATGTTCGGTGGCCTCGACAAACTCCGACATAATGCCGAACAAATGCCACGATTCACGCGCCTTGAGGTTGGTGGCGCGCTCCGGCTGGGTCGCCGCCCGCAGCGTCGGGACGACTTTATTTTTCAACCCGTTTTCGTTTTCATTAGTCATGATGCCTCGTCTCCTTCTTGTTGATGGTTCCAGTTATCTGTACCGCGCCTATCACGCCCTGCCCGACCTGCGCAACGCTGCCGGTGAACCTACCGGCGCTATATACGGCATGATCGGCATGCTGAAAAAACTGCGTACAGACTACCACGCCGAACAGCCCGATGCGCCGGTACTGGCGGCCTGCGTGTTCGACGCCAAGGGCAAAACCTTTCGCGACGAACTGTATGCCGACTACAAGGCGCATCGCCCGCCCATGCCGGAAGACCTGGCGGCACAAATTGCCCCGATTCATCAAGCCATACAGGCGCTAGGTTGGCCTATCATCGAAATCTCAGGCATCGAAGCCGATGATGTCATCGCCACTTTAGCCGAACAGGCCTCGCAGCAAGGCATAGACACCCTCATTTCCACCGGCGACAAAGATCTGGCACAGCTTGTGAATGATCATGTCACGCTGGTGAATACCATGAGCGGCGAAAAACTTGACCGAAATGGCGTTATTAGCAAGTTTGGTGTACCGCCGGAACGCATCGTAGACTATTTGACCCTGGTGGGCGACGCCGTCGATAACGTGCCCGGCGTAGAAAAAGTCGGCCCCAAAACAGCCGCCAAGTGGATTCAGCACTACGGCTCACTCGACGCGCTGATTGCCCAGGCGCAGAACGTGACGGGCGTGGTCGGCAACAATTTACGCAAGGCACTGCACTGGCTGCCGACAGCACGCACGCTGGTAACCGTCAAGCGCGACTGCTCCCTGCCACTGGCACTGGAAGCACTGCACCTGCGCCCGCTGGACACGGCGGCACTGCGCCAGTTTTTTGAGCAAAAAGGCTTTCGTACCTGGCTGAAAGAATTGCAGGCCGAAAACCAGCTCTCGCACACGCCCGACGGCGCAGAGCCCGTCAGCGCACCAGCCCAAGCCAGCATCAAGCGAGATTACGAGTGCCTGCTGACCCAAGAACAACTGGACGTATGGAAACAAAAAATACATCAGGCCGCACTGACCTGCCTCGACACCGAAACCACCGCGCTCGACCCTATGGAAGCGCAACTGGTGGGTCTGTCATTCAGCGTTGAAGCAGGCAAAGCGTGCTACCTGCCATTGGCACACGACTACCCCGGAGTACCGACACAACTGTCACGCCAGCAGGTTCTGGAGCAACTGCGCCCGTGGCTGGAAAGCGAGCAGCATAAAAAAGTAGGGCAGCATCTGAAATATGACCAGCATGTGCTGCAAAACCACGGCATAACACTGCGCGGCATTGCCCATGACACGCTGTTGCAAAGCTATGTACTGGAAGCGCACAAAAACCACAATATGGACTCACTGGCACAGCGCCATTTAAATGAAACCACCCTGACTTATGAAGAAGTCGCGGGCAAAGGCGCGGCGCAAATAGGCTTTGCTGAAGTCAGTCTGGAACAGGCCACCGCTTATGCCGCTGAAGATGCCGACATTACCCTGCGCCTGCACCAGACCTTATGGCCGCGACTGGAACATGAGCCGAAACTACGCTTTGTCTATGAAAGCATAGAGCTGCCCAGCGCCCTGGTATTACAGGGCATGGAACGACAGGGCGTACTCATTGACAGCGCCTTGCTGCAACAGCAAAGCCATGAATTAGGCAAGAGCCTGCTCGAGCTGGAACAACAAGCCTACACCATGGCCGGGCAAACTTTCAATCTCAATTCCCCGAAACAGATTGGCGAACTTTTGTTCCAGCAATTAGGGCTGCCGGTCGTCAAAAAAACGGCCAGCGGCGCGCCCAGTACCGATGAAGAAGTGTTGCAAAAACTGGCCGAAAACTACCCGCTGCCCAAGCTGCTGCTGGAACATCGCAGCCTGGCGAAACTGAAAAGCACCTATACCGACAAACTGCCGCGCATGGTCAACCGCCACACCGGGCGGGTACACACGCACTATGCGCAGGCGGTAGCAGTCACCGGACGGCTGGCGTCCAACGAGCCGAATCTGCAAAATATTCCCGTGCGTACTGCCGAAGGTCGGCGCATTCGCGAAGCCTTTATTGCAGCACCGGGTCATGTGCTGCTCAGTGCCGATTACTCGCAAATTGAACTGCGCATCATGGCCCATATTTCCGGTGATACCAGCCTGACGCGCGCTTTTGCCGAAGGGCAAGACGTACACCGCGCCACCGCTGCTGAAATTTTTGGCATTACCCCGCTGGAAGTCAGTAGTGAACAACGTCGCTATGCCAAGGTCATCAACTTCGGTCTCATTTATGGCATGAGTGCCTATGGGCTAGCCGCCAACCTGGGCATAGAACGTGATGCAGCGAAACTTTATATTGACCGCTATTTTCAGCGCTACCCCGGCGTAGCGCGTTATATGGAAGAAACGCGGCATCTGGCAAAAAAGCAGGGTTATGTCGAAACGGTATTCGGGCGACGCTTATGGCTGGCGGAAATCAACTCGCCCAACGGCCCACGACGTCAAGCGGCAGAACGCGCCGCCATCAACGCCCCGATGCAGGGCACCGCGGCTGACCTGATCAAATTATCCATGATTGCGGTCGACGCCTGGTTGCAGCAACAGTCCTTGTACTCACGGCTGATTATGCAGGTGCACGATGAACTGGTGCTGGAAGTGCCGGAAACGGAATTGGAATTGGTCAGACAGCAGGTGCCGATACTGATGAGCCAGGTAGGCAGCCAGGGCGGTCACGCCATGAGTGTGCCCTTACTGGCCGAGGTGGGGGTGGGGGCGAACTGGGAAGCGGCGCATTAGGTACGCCCCAAAAAAAAGCCCGCTTGCGCGGGCTTTTTCATTCCAATTGAATCTTGTGGATTCAGATTAGAAAGTGTGACGAACGCCCAAGCTGAACTGGCGATCCTTTCTGGAGGTGTAGGTCGGCTCTTTAGACTTGCCATTGCTGAATGCGGTGAATACATTGGTACGACGCGACAGATTGTAAGTATAGCCCAGTGACAGACGGCTATAGTCGGTCTTCACGCCAGCAGAAGTCTTGTCTTCACCGTCTTGATAAGAAGCTAACAAAACGCCGCCAGCCAGAGGAACGTTGGCACCAATGATGTACCCTTTACGGTCGGTACGATTAGCAGCATCTTGATCAACATAACCGAAACGAACCGTTGCAACACCAAAATTATAGGAGGCCGCGAGGTTCAACCATTTGGCATCACGATTGGTAGTCGTTGAAGTATCGACGGTATCGTAAGCAAGACCCAGGGCCAAAGGACCTGCGCTATAGGTCACACCACCACCGATCCAGTTGTCTTTGGCAGTATTGGCAGCTACCGGACTTGAAACCTCGCCGAAAGTATAATACAGACCACCTTGCAGACCACTCATGGTGGGGCTCAGGTACATAATAGTGTTGTCATTACGCTGAGGGCCAGCCGCAGTGCTGAGGTATGCCCAGCTAGCATTGCTGAAGCCATTACCAAACGGGTCAGCGATACCAGTGACGGAAGCACCACTGAAAATAGCCATACGGCCAAGACGAACTTCACCGAAACCACCGGACAGACCCATCCAGGCAGCACGGCCGAACAGGCGATTCGTGGTTACAACAGTGGCATTGGTGCCTGCGGTAGTAGTCGGTACGGTAGCTGTTGCACCCTGCGCCAAGGTACCATTATCCAGGGCGAAGCCTGATTCGAGTTGGAAGTTTGCTCTCAGGCCACCACCCAGATCTTCAGAACCGCGCAGACCCCAACGGCTACCTGACTGAATACCAGAATTTAAGCCGGTAATTGTTCCGCTGACTTCTGCGTCCGAAGCAGAGGCTCTGGTCGTGGTTTTTGTACTTTGCAAACCAGCATCAACGATGCCGTACAGCGTGATGTTGTTAGGAGCAACTTGCGCGAACGCAGCACCAGACATGGCACCGAGAACTGCAACTGCTAGAAGAGATTTTTTCATTCGGTTTTCTCCAAAAAGATTTCAAGGACTGAAGACACGCCTAATAGGCTCAGGCGAACTCCCACAGGAAGTTGTGTGAATTTTCCAGTAATTGAGGACGCACGCCAACCAAACTGACTACGAGATTCAGAATCCAGGCCAATTTTGTCTCATGATCACAACACGAGAGGGTAATGTATTTTTTTTTGCAACAAATAATACTCGCTCATTATTTTTTACCGGCAAATATCTTGACCAAGAAAATTCACCTACAATCAACAGACAAAAGGCTATTTATCCGTCATCTCAGTGAAAACCTCTACCGTTACCGATTTTTGTATTAAACAGCTTGATTTGGCTTTACGCTCGATAGCAGCCGTACCGCTCGCCTGCGAGTCGCAACAGGTGGCCAACTTTCCTCAAAATTCGCTGGAGCCAAGTCCAGGCGACTGCGCCTTATCCGTAGCGTTAATGCGGGTCAATCATGTCGGTGAGGTCTGCGCCCAGGCCTTGTATCAGGCTCAGGCACTGGCGACCCCCAATTCTGAACTCAAGCGTCATTTCCATACCGCCGCATTAGAAGAACAGCAGCATTTGAACTGGACCGCCATGCGGTTGAGAGAACTAGGGGGGCGACCTTCCTGTTTGAACCCGCTCTGGTACGGGGGTGCCTTTGTGCTGGGGCTGGCGGCAGGTCGCGTAAGTGACGCAGTGAGCCTGGGCTTTGTCACCGAAACCGAACGTCAGGTAGAAGCGCATCTGGACGAGCACCTGGAACGCCTGCCCGAGTCAGACCAACGCAGCCGCGCCATTTTGCTGCGTATGCGTGAAGACGAGATTCGTCATGGCGCCGACGCCGAGGCGGCGGGCGGTCAGCCTGTGCCCGCCCCGCTGCGCTGGGCCATGACGCTGATGGGCAAAATCATGACCCGAACGGCAGAACGATTTTAGTTAATCAACCCTGAAATCGCGTCCTGAACAGTGGTGGTGGTAAAAATCGTACTTGATGAATGTGTCGCACCGACTATATCAGCATACGTAGCGTTGATTGACCGGGCTGCCAAAACATTGATGTAAGGGGTCACAAAAGTTGAAGCAACTTGTGTATCTGCCGTTCCAGTCAAGGCTCTGACTACGGTTCCGGCGGGTACAAAACTCGCCCAGTCCATGGCCGTCTGACTGTTTACCCATGTTGGTCGCCACGGTCTCAAATCACAGGGGCAGGCCAACAAGGCAGCGCGGTCAATAATGCCCGGGTGTTTCCCCAGAACGCTTGCCAGTATCGCAGCACCGCCCGAATGCCCAACAGCAACAACGCGAGAAGCTTTGTAATGCACCCTCAGTACTGCAATTGCGTGCGCAACCGCCTGGATATTATTAGCCGTGTAGGTATCCAGTCGATTACCTGCATCACCCGTTGAAATAGCACCCAGAGAATCAGGGTAGCCAGGCCTTAATAATCTGACTGTAACAACACCTGGGGTCGCATAAGCGGGCGCATAATTGTCCATATAGTCGGCCGGGCCGCCTGCCGAAACATCACCATGAACAAAAACTACCAGCTTTGGATTAACCCCCGCAGTTGACGCACCGAAAGTGCGAACTACCAAACATTCGTTTCCAGCGTAAACCAGAATAATATTATCTGCACTTGGACACTTAGTATTGGCAGGCAAACTGGCTACCACCAGCTCGCTAGCGTTTGCAGGCGCTGACGGGGCTGGGCTAGCAGTGGCAGCGGCACCACCCCCACCTCCACCTCCACCACCACATGCCGCTAAAAACAACACAGTAACCAATGTAGAAAGTCGAACAACCATGCGCATACATCCTCCTGTTTTTAAGTAACAAAATACTACTTGTTTGTTATTCGCCGCCAACAATTTCAACCGAATGCGTTATACCGGCTGTTTTGGCCAGCATGATCGAGGCCGAGCAATACTTGTCATGCGACAGCTGCACCGCGCGCTCAACCGTGGCGGGTTTAAGGTTTTTGCCCGTGACCTTGAAGTGAAAATGTATCTGGGTAAATACTTTCGGGTCTTCACCGGCACGTTCAGCTTTCAGGCTGACTTCACACTTTTGCACCTGTTCACGTGCGCGTTTCAAAATCAGCACCACATCATAGGCGGTGCAGCCACCGGTTCCGAGCAACACCATTTCCATGGGTCGCGGTGCCAGGTTGCGGCCGCCGCCGTCGGGGGCGCCGTCCATGACGACGGTATGACCGCTGCCGGTCTCGGCCAGAAAAGCCATGCCTGCGCCTTCAATCCAGTGAACTTTGCATTCCATACCATTCCCACCTTCAAAACTTGGTTATGAGGCTAGTGTAACGGATGGGTCCAGGCGAATTGAGCCGAACCCGCGAACGCAGGCTTGACTTGACAAAAGTCTTGAGCAAAAGCGATAATTTAAGACTTTCCGCCGTCAGTTTGTGCATTTTCATGCGCTGGCTCGTCAAACTGGCACTTGCGGGCGGGTCGATGCCAACCCTTTTTTAACGAAGACACATGAAGACTTTTTCCGCAAAACCTGCCGAGGTCAAGCGTGACTGGCTGGTGGTTGATGCCACTGACCAGACCCTTGGTCGTCTGGCCGCTGCCATTGCCCTGCGCCTGCGCGGCAAGCACAAACCCGAATACACCCCGCACGTGGATACTGGCGACTTTATCGTCGTCGTCAATGCCGGCAAGCTGAAAGTCACCGGCAACAAGCCGCTAGACAAGAAGTACTACCGGCACTCGGGCTACCCCGGCGGTATTTATGAAACCAACTTTGGCAAGATGCAGTCGCGCTTTCCCGGCCGAGCCCTGGAAAAAGCCGTGAAAGGCATGTTGCCGAAAGGCCCTCTGGGTTATGCCATGATCAAAAAACTGAAGGTCTATGCCGAGAGTTCACACCCGCATAGCGCCCAGCAACCCAAAACTTTAACGATTTAAGGACCGGCCATGATTCCCAACCCTTATAAGTACGGTACTGGCCGCCGCAAGACTTCGGTAGCCCGTGTGTTTCTGAAAGCTGGTAGCGGCAATATCACCGTGAACGGCAAACCAGCGGACGAATATTTCAAGCGTGAAACCGGTCGTATGATTATTCGTCAGCCATTGGTGATTGCCGAGGTTCAAGGCAAGTTTGACTTCCTGGTCAATGTTGATGGTGGTGGTGAGTCCGGCCAGGCCGGTGCCGTGCGTCATGGCATTACCCGAGCCCTGATTGATTATGATGAGTCACTCAAGTCGGCACTGCGTAAAGCGGGTCTGGTGACCCGTGATGCGCGTGAAGTCGAACGGAAAAAAGTGGGTCTGCGCGGCGCGCGTCGTCGCAAACAGTTCTCGAAGCGTTAATCGAGCTGCTGGCGGCACAAGCCAGACTAACGACCGCCCTGGCATATTGTCTGGGCGGTTTTTTATTTGGGAGAAATAAATGATCAAGGTGGGTATTGTCGGCGGTACGGGCTATACCGGTGTGGAACTGTTGCGTCTGTTGTCACAACACCCGAAAGTGACCCTGCAAGCCATTACTTCGCGCAAAGAAGCCGGCACAGCAGTCGCCGAGATGTTTCCCAGCCTGCGTGGTCGGGTGAATCTGGCGTTCAGTACGCCCGAAACAGCAGCACTGACCGAGTGCGATGTCGTGTTCTTTGCCACCCCCCACGGCGTGGCCATGGCACAGACGCCTGAGTTGCTACAAGCGGGAGTGAAGGTGATTGATCTGGCCGCCGACTTCCGCTTAAAAAGTCTCAGTGAATTCGAGAGCTGGTATGGCATGGCACACACCTGCCCCGACCTGCTGGCTGAGGCCGTGTATGGCCTGCCGGAAATTCATCGTGCGGCCATTCAAAAAGCACGCATTATTGGCAACCCGGGCTGCTACCCGACTACAGTACAACTGGGGTTGTTGCCCTTGCTCGAGAACGGCTCTCGCTTTATTGACAGCACCACCCTGATTGCCGATGCCAAGTCGGGAGTCTCGGGCGCAGGTCGCAAAGCGGAGGTGGGCTATCTGTTTTCTGAAGCGTCGGACAATTTCAAGGCCTATGGCGTGAAAGGTCATCGCCATCACCCTGAAATTGTGCAGCAACTGCGCCTCGTTGCCGGTCATGATCAGATTGGCCTCACGTTTGTACCGCATCTGGTACCGATGATACGCGGCATGCTGACGACGCTGTATGTGCGAATTACGCCGGAAGGCCGTGACCAGGATTTTCAGGCTTTATTCGAGCAGCGTTATGCCAATGAGCCTTTTGTCGATGTCATGCCGCCCGGTTCCTCGCCCGAAACCCGTTCGGTACGGGCTTCAAACCAGTTACGCCTTGCTGTACACCGGCCAGTAGTGAATGGGCTGCCAGGCGATCTGCTGATCATTCTGGTGGCACAAGACAATCTGGTGAAAGGCGCTTCGGGTCAGGCGCTACAGTGTATGAATCTGATGTTTGGCTTACCAGAAACGCTAGGCCTGACCCAGCTTCCTGTGTTACCTTGAGGTTATGCTCCGGGAACTGCTGTCATGAAATGGAAATTGCTCTGGCGTCGCTTGTCGGTGGCTGCGCCGCGCATGACCATTAAAACCCACCGCCCGTGGTGGCTACAGGCTTTGGTCTGGATAGTCATTCTGGGCCTGTCGGGCGCTTTGGCGTTGTGGACTTATGATCTCGGACGCAGTATTACGGGATTAGACCGGGGACAGATTGAGTCAAAATTGAGCCATCTGAAGGTTCAGTTAAACAGAATGACCGAGGAACGCAACCAGCTTTCGGCCAGCGCCAGCGCTGCTCAGAGTAACCTGGCGATTGAACGCGCCACGCTGGAAAAACTGATGGCGCAAGTCAGGGCACTGGAAGCCGAAAATACCCGGTTGCGCGAAGATCTGGCCTTTTTTGAACGCATGGTGCCGGCGCCCCCTCATAGTGGGGTCAGCATTCGCAGTTTCAGCTTGCAGCGTGAACCTGGCAGCAGTGGGATACGCTATCGTCTGCTAGTGGGCCAAGGTGGGAAACCAACCCGTGACTTTACGGGTAATGCGCAGTTAGTCATCACTGTGCTACAAGAAGGTCGCAGCGTGACTCTGAGCTTGCCTGATGAGAGGTCTGCGCAAGCTTTGGGCGCTTCCGCTGGTTCGAATTTGTTAAATCCACAAACTTATTCCCTGTCTTTTCGCACGTTTCAACGACTGGAAGGCACAATACCATTACCATCGGACTGGGTATTAAAATCGATTCAGGTTAGAGTGTTGGAAAATGGCGTACTGCGTGCTCAGCAAAGTGCCAGTCTGCCGCCCTGATTCTTGCACGAGCAACAGTTATCCAGGAGACGTTCATGTTTGGTAATGAAAAAAAAACCGGCGCTCAACGCACCATTGACACCTTGATTGGCGCCAAAAGTCGTTTGACCGGGGACTTGCATTTTGAAGGTGGTTTGCGTATTGATGGCCAGGTAGAAGGCATAGTTCAGGCCAGTGGCGAAAAGGCCGCCATGCTGGTGATTAGTGAACAAGCCTGTGTCACGGGTGCCATCTGCGCCGCTCACGTTATTATTAACGGCACCGTGAACGGCCCGGTACACGCCACTGAATTACTGGAACTGCAACCCAAGGCTAAAATTCTGGGCGATGTGAGTTATAAAGCGCTGGAAATGCATACCGGCGCCGTGGTGGAAGGACGATTGCATCATGCCGGTTCGGGTGAAATGAGCAAACCCGACTTGAAAGTCGTTGCTGGCGCCACCAATTAGTTTTGATTGAGGTTATCTGGAGTTTTTATGTCTAACGAAGTCATTGATACCCCCACCGCCGCGCCCGCTATTCCCCTGGTATTTACCGAGGCGGCAGCTAACAAGGTGAAAGCGCTGATTGACGAAGAGGGCAACCCGTCACTGAAGTTGCGTGTCTTTGTTCAGGGCGGTGGCTGTTCCGGTTTCCAGTACGGCTTTACCTTTGACGAGGAAGTGAATGAGGACGACACCGCCATGGAAAAAAATGGGGTGCAATTGCTCATTGATGCTATGAGTTTTCAGTATCTGATGGGCGCCGAAATTGATTACAAAGACGACCTGGAAGGCGCTCAGTTCGTGATCAAAAACCCGAACGCGACTTCGACCTGCGGTTGCGGTTCTTCTTTTTCAGTCTGAAGATTCAGGCAGGATAAAGGGCGCCCAGCAGGCGTGGTCCGCGCGCGCCAGTAACGTCTGGCAAATTGCCAGCCTGCCGTTGCCGATGGCACCAGCCCAGCCAGGCAAATGCCAGTGCTTCGACATGTTCTGGTGCCATGTTGTAGTCGGCTGATGTTGTCAGGCGCGCCGAGCCCGGCAAACAGTTATGCAGGGCGTCGAGCAGACACTGGTTGTAGGCACCGCCGCCGCATAAGATCACTTCGTCAATCGGTTCGCCTGCAGTCAGGGTTTCCGTGGAAATCAGTCGGGCGGTCAATTCCACCAGGGTACGTTGTACGTCCTCGGGCGCCAGGCTTTCAAAGCCTTGCAGATGCTGCCGCAGCCAGGCCAAATGGAACCAGTCACGTCCGGTACTTTTGGGCGCGGGCTGGGCAAAAAAAGGCTCATTCAGTAGTCGCTGCAATAACAATTCATTCACTTCACCGATGGCTGCCCAAGCCCCATTCTTGTCATAGGGCTGACCCAGATGTTGCTGTACCCAGCCGTCGAGCAGCAGGTTGGCGGGGCCTATGTCGTAGCCAATGACGGGTTGATGTGGAATCAGCACCGTGACGTTGGCAATCCCCCCCAGATTCACCACCAGACGTGAACGCTGGGGATGAGCCAGGACAGCATGATGAAAGGCCGGGGTTAAAGGTGCGCCCTGCCCGCCCGCAGCGAGGTCGCGCGACCTGAAGTCTGCAATAACGTCGATAGCGCTTAATTCGGCCAGTAACGCAGGATTATTGAGTTGCCAGGTATAGCCCAGCTCGGGTCGATGACGCACGGTTTGACCATGCACGGCAATACAATTGATTTGACCCGGAACATGGTCTGTCTGTTGCAGCAGCTTTTGTACGGCTTGATGGTAAAGCAGAACCAGCGTATTGGCTGCCAACGCAGCGTCATGCAATTCATTAGGCCCGGGACTTTGCAAACGCATGAGTTGTTGCCGTAGTTCTGCCGGAAAAGGCAGATGGCAGTGCTCCAGCAGCAGCGGTTTGCCATCAGCAGAAAATTTGGCCAGTACCGCATCGACACCGTCGAGACTGGTACCCGACATGAGTCCGATACACAACATGAGCCAGCCTAGCGCAGGGCCACTGGAGCTATGCTGAGCAGGGCCAGTTGGCGTCGGGTCTGCTCAACATGCGCCATAAAAGCCGGTTTGAGCTGGCGGTCTATCGGCGCAGCGCTGGGCAAGGCAACAGTCAAGGGGTTTTGCGGCACGTTGTTGATACGCACCTCGTAATGCAGGTGCGAGCCGGTGGCCCAGCCCGTGGCTCCCACCTCACCAATAAACTGGCCCTGGCTGACCCGTGCGCCCTTGCGCGCATTCGGATTAATACGGCTCAAATGGGCATAAACCGTGGAATAGGAACCACTATGTTTGATAAAGATGACATTGCCATAACCATTTTGCCAGCCGGCAAAAGTCACCACGCCATCAGCCACGCTACGAACCGGAGTACCTGTGGGTGCTGCGTAGTCTACGCCGGTATGCGCACGCCAGCGCATATGAATGGGGTGCAGACGTGAGTCACTAAAACCAGAGCTGACCCGGCTGTATTGCAGCGGTGTACGCAAGAAACTGGATTTGAGGCTACGGCCATTCAGGTTGTAATAGCTGCCACGCCCCGGACTGGTCTCGAACCAGACCGCATGATAGGCGCGACCTCGATTGATGATTTCTGCCGATAACACCCGGCCCGTATGGGCATAGCGCCCTTGCGAGTGGTAAGTTTCATAGACCACACGAAACGCATCGCCCTTGCGCAGATTAAAGTGGAAATCAAGCTCGCCTTCAAAGATATCAGCCAGATGACGCACAACCTCGTCAGGTACGCCAGCCTTGTCGGTAGCCGCAAACAGGCTGGTTTGAATCGTGCCCGAGCGATACTCGACCCGGCGTTCGAGTTCCAGCGTCTGTTCCGTGGCACGAAAACGGTCACCGACGCGGTCAATAACTACGAACGATTTTCTGGTGATAGGTCGATCAGGCGAGGACGGCGGCAGCATCGTGCTGAGCCTGGCATCAAGAATCTGGGCAGCATCAGCCGCGAATGGCAGCGGGAAACGTAGCGATAGTAACTGGCCATCATCATCAATGCGTGCGCTAATGTCGGTACCAGCGCGTGATTTCAACAAACGTGAGGCCAGCGGATGAGTGCGAATGAACTGCAAAGCAGTCGGGTCAGTCGCGCCAAGACGTAACAACAGGTTGCCGATGTTGTCGCCGCTACGCAGACGTTCTTCGGTGACAAAGACCTGATCCTGCTGTTCAAGCTGCCTGATTTGCTGCTCAAGATCCGGCAAGGCAACATCAAGAGTGACTTTTTTCCCCGATACGTGGGCGTGGTTGAGGGAGCGATCTCCCAGCGAAGCAATGGCACTGGCAGTGACAAACAAAGCCAGAAACACGCCAACAGCCACCACGCAGCGATTGCGGTGAGCAGAGAGCAGCGCCAGTGCCTGAAATAAGCAGGGGCGCCACTGTTCGGCGAGAATAACAAGATATCGGTGCTGGTGCATCGGCTAGAATGGAATCAGTACGGTGCCTTAGTATAACAAGGCGTTGCCGGTAAAAATGTAAAACGATTCTCTTTTCTCATGTCTCTTAGCCCTTTTTACCCTATTACCGATGCCGTCCAGGCGGCACTTCAGACCAGCAAGCGCGGCTGCGACGAGTTACTGGTCGAGGCCGACTGGTGCCAAAAACTGGCACGCAGCGCCGCGACCGGAGTACCGTTACGCATCAAGCTCGGTCTGGATCCGACACGTCCCGACATCCACCTGGGCCACACCGTGGTGCTGAACAAATTGCGACAATTGCAAAATCTGGGGCACCAGGTCATTTTCCTGATTGGCGACTTCACGACCCTGATCGGCGACCCCTCGGGGCGTAATTCAACCCGGCCGATGCTGACACGCGAAGAAATTCAGGCCAACGCCAAGACGTATTACGACCAGGCGGCACGGGTTCTGAACCCAGAACGCACCGAAATTCGTTATAACTCGGAATGGTGCGAACCTTTGGGTGCTGTTGGCATGATTCAGTTAGCAGCGAAGTACACACTCGCTCGCATGCTGGAACGCGACGATTTCACCAAGCGCTATAAAGGTGGTAACCCGATTTCGATTCATGAGTTGCTCTATCCTTTAATGCAAGGATATGACTCGGTGGCGCTGAAAAGCGACCTGGAACTGGGCGGTACCGACCAGAAATTTAACCTGCTGGTCGGGCGCGAGCTACAAAAAGAATATGGGCAGGAACCGCAATGCATTTTGACCATGCCGTTGCTGGTGGGACTGGACGGCGTGGAAAAAATGAGCAAGTCCAAGGACAATTATGTTGCTATTACCGAACCTGGCAACACCATGTTCGCCAAGCTGATGAGTATTTCCGATGATTTGATGTGGAATTATTTCGAGCTGCTGTCGTTTCGTGATCTGTCTGAAATTGTCCGGTTCAAGCACGATATCAACAGCGGTCGGAACCCGCGCGAGATCAAGGTCTTGCTGGCGAAAGAAATCGTCAGCCGGTTTCATGACACCAAAGCTGCCGAACAGGCCGAGTACGACTTCAATCTGCGTGCCAAAGGCGGCATACCCGACGATATTGCGGAAATCAGTTTGAGCGGTGCGCCACTGGGTATTGCCACGATTCTGAAAAGTGCCCAACTGGTACCCAGTACCAGTGAAGCCATGCGTATGGTGGAACAAGGCGGGGTACGCGTGGATGGCAGCGCGGTCAGCGATAAGGGTTTGAAATTGGTGGCTGGCACCTATGTCGTACAAGTCGGCAAGCGCAAGTTTGCCCGCGTCAGCCTGCAGAACTGAGCTTTCGGGCCTGTTTCAGTCATGATCGCGTTGTTGCAACGGGTATCAGAAGCCAGTGTACGGGCGAATGGCCAAATTGTCGGCAGCATCAATGCCGGGTTATTGGTTTTTTTATGCGCCGAACGCGACGACAGGCAGGAGCATGCGCTGGCTTTGCTAAACAAGCTGCTGAACTATCGGGTATTCAGCGATGAGGTAGGCAAGATGAACCGTAGTTTGCTGGACACTGGGCTGAGTCTGTTGCTGGTGCCGCAATTTACTCTGGCGGCAGATACCCGCTCGGGCACACGTCCGAGCTTCAGCCCGGCTGCCGCACCCCAGGATGCGCTGAAGTTATTCAATGATTTCGTGAATTTGACCCGTTCAAAGTACTCTACGTCTTTAGCCAGTATCGAGACTGGTATTTTTGGTGCAGACATGAAGGTCAGCCTGATAAATGACGGGCCAGTGACATTCTGGCTGCAACACCCTGTACGAGGAGCAAACTCATGACGCAAAACCTGAAAATCTGGAGCAATAGTTTTGCTGATCTAGCAGCAATTCCGGCTGAGTATGCCTTTGGTGTTCACGACGCGCAGTCACATGTCACCTTATCTCAGAATCGTAACCCGCATCTGGCCTGGAGTGGCGTGCCGACCGCTACCCAGTCTTTGGCGCTGATCTGCCATGACCGCGACGTACCATCGCGTGGTGACGATGTGAATCAGGAGGGACGCAGCATACCCGCCTCTTTACCACGCGTGGATTTTTTTCACTGGGTGCTGATTGACCTGCCCGCCGACGCTGCTGCCGTCGCGGCGGGCGAGTTTTCTCATGCAGTAACCCCTCGCGGCAAGGGCGGGCCAGCTTTTGCCCGTGCTGATGGCAGTATTGTGCGTCAAGGCATTAATGACTATACCGGCTGGTTTGCCGGTGACAAGGACATGGGCGGCGATTATTACGGTTATGACGGCCCCTGCCCGCCCTGGAATGACAGCGTAGTACACCACTATGTCTTTACCCTGTATGCCCTGAATGTGCCCTTTCTGGAACTGCACGCCGACATAGAAAAAAGATTTACCGGTGCCGATGTGCTGCGCGCCATGGAGGGGAAAATACTGGCGCAAACCAGTATTACCGGACGCTATTCGCTGAACCCGGCGGTTCCGGTATGACCGAATTGATATTTGTCCGGCATGGGGTGACTGACTGGAACCGTGAAAAACGGTTACAAGGTCACACCGATATTGCACTCAACCGTGAGGGACGCCAGCAGGCGGCACGGGTGGCCAAGGCCTTGCAGCATGAAGTCTTTGATGCGTTTTATTCCAGCGACTTAAGCCGCGCTCTGGAAACAGCCCAGACTGTGGCCAGCCACCGGGCTCAGGTGGTACTGCCTCAGCCCGAGCTGCGCGAACGTCATTACGGTCTATTTGAAGGCGTGCCACAACACGAGTTGCCGCAACGTTTTCCCCAGGCTTATGCCAACCTGAAAGTACGCGACCCGCATGCCGATCTGCCGGGCGGCGAGAGTCTGCATGACTTTTATCAACGTATCAGCACCTATGTGCAGTTATTGGTACAACAACACCCAGGACAGCGCCTTTTTATTGCCACGCACGGTGGTGTGCTTGACTGCATTTACCGACTGTGTACCGCCACCCCCCTGTCTGCACCACGTGCGTGGGAACTGCCGAATACCGGCATCAATCGGGTACACCATGAGGGTAATGAGTTCAAACTGATGGTCTGGGCCGATACTCAGCATTTACTTGACCCTGACGTTCAGCTTGAAACTGAACATTTATAGACACCCGGTAAAATGCTGGCATGGCTGTCTTTACTACCATTACTCACGCGCAACTGTCGGTCTGGCTGCAAGACTTCGACCTGGGTTCATTACTGAAACTCGAAGGCATAGCCTCGGGCATTGAAAACACCAATTATTTTGTCACGACCGACAGCCCGCGTCATAACGGGCAATTTGTACTAACGATTTTTGAAAAACTGAGTCGGGAACAATTGCCGTTTTATCTCGAATTCATGCGGACACTGGCACAGGCGGGGGTCAATGTACCTTTGCCGATGGCGAACCGCCAGGGCCAGATCTTGCATAGCCTGTGCGACAAACCCTGCGCTCTGGCTACCCGGCTCGAAGGTGGGTTTGAACTTGAACCGACACCGGAACATTGCCGACAGGTCGGTATGGCACTGGCGCGACTGCATGAAGTGGGTCTCGATTACCAGAAACAACGTCCTGATCTTATGCTCGACAATCCGCGCGGCCTGCGCTGGTGGCAGCAGACGTTGCCTTTGGTGGTACCGCATATTCCCCCGGTATTGCAACAGTTGCTGGCACAAGAGGTACAGGATCAGGTTGAATATGCGGCCAGCACAGACTACCTGAGCTTGACCCGGGGGCCGGTACATGCTGACTTGTTTCGTAACAATGTACTGTTTGCCGGGTCACGCGAACAGCCACGCCTCGGCGGCTTTATTGATTTTTATTTTGCCGGCGTTGATACCTGGTTGTTCGATCTCGCTGTCACGGTCAATGATTGGTGTATTGATCTGGCAAGCGGTTCGATTGATGTCCCACGCTATGAAGCATTATTACGCGCCTATGCCCAGGTTAGACCTTATACAGTGGGCGAACGGCGTGCCTGGCCGATGATGCTTAGAGCCGCTGCTTTACGTTTCTGGATGAGTCGCCTATATGATTTCTATCTGCCGCGCAGTGCGGAAACCTTGACTCCGCATGATCCCAGCCATTTTGAGCGGGTTTTGCGTCAGCGCCATTTACAACATTACCCATTACCCTGACTCATTTATGCAAGCACAGCAACTACCCGCCTCTGCCGGATGGCAATGGATCAAACAGGCCTGGAACCTGTTTCGGCAACAGCCTCTGGCGATCATGTCGCTGTTTATTATTTTTGTCTTCAGCCTGTTGCTGCTGGCAATGCTGCCGTTTATCGGCCCGCTACTTTATGGGGTACTGATGCAGGGTCTGTCAGCAGGTTTTTTGATCGCCTGCAAGCAAGTTGAAAACAAGGAACTGGTTGTGCCAATGACTTTGATCGCAGGTTTTCGCGCCAATAACAAACGGGCAGCAAAACCGCTGCTGGTACTGGGTGCCTGTTATTTTGTCTCGGCGCTGGCGGTACTGGCTCTGACCATACTGGTGGATGATGGCACCCTCATGCAGGTGTTTCGTGGTGAAAAAGTCAGCGAGGACGCCTTTTATTCAGCGCAGGTCACGAGCGCGATGCTGATTGCCGCTAGTGGCCATGTTCTCGTTACCGCCATATTCTGGTATGCACCGGCACTGGTGATCTGGCACGAACTGACACCGATGAAAGCAGTTTTCTTCAGCGTCGTGACAGTATGGCGCAATAAGGCGGCATTCCTAGTTTATGGCCTGATTTTGTCCGGCATAGCATTATTCCTGCAACTGGTCATGAGCGTGATATTCGATCTGGTTGATATGCCGCTGCTCGAGGGCTTTCTGACCTTTCCGCTGCTCGCCACTTACGCCTCGGTCATTTATTGCTCGGTTTATACCTCGTACCGCTGCACTATTACCACGACGTGAATAGTGCCCTGTTGCTGCTGCCCGACTTCGCCCTGATCGCTCTGGGTGTGGCCTTACTGCGTTGCGGCTGGTTGGCACCGGATTTCTGGTCAGGATTGGAAAAACTGGTTTATTTCGTTCTGTTTCCGGCCCTGCTATTCAATGCAGTTGCTGCTGCACCCTTGACGTCGACTGCGGCAGCACCGCTGCTAAAGGTCGTGACCCTGGTCATTATGATGGGTATTGGCTTAAGCCTGCTGGCACGTCTGTGGATGCGCAGTGCTAACGCCGCACTTGACTGGGCCTCATTGTTTCAATGCGGTTTTCGCTTCAATAGCTATATTGCACTGGCGTTGGCGGGTCGCCTGGGGGGTGATGCCGGTATTGCCTTGATGGGGATCGTCATCGGCTTCTCGGTTCCTATCGTCAATATGGCTGCGGTCTGGGCACTGGCACGACATAGTGAATCGGGCGTACTGAGGGAAATGCTGCGTAATCCATTGCTGCTAGCCACCCTATCAGGATTAGCATTCAACTTTTCAGGTCTTACTTTGCCCGAGCCGGTATCAGCAACCTTGTCTCGACTAGGTGCCGCATCGATAGCTTTGGGCCTGATAGCAGTGGGTGCCGGCCTGAGACTGGACGGGCTGAATATTGCCAGAACAGCACTGATTTATTTCACCCTGGTCAAGCTGGTTTTACTGCCGCTTGCGACCCTGGGTCTAGCACGATTGACAGGATTATCTGGTTTGGGCTTACAAATTGCGCTATTGTTCGCTGCGCTACCCACCGCGTCATCAGCCTACGTGCTGGCACAACGCATGGGCGGCAACGGCGCCGTCGTGGCGGCCGCCATTACCATCGGAACCATGCTATCAGCAATTAGCATACCATTCTGGATGACAAAGATTTAACATGTCGGCAATCTCTTTATAATCGGCATATCGTATGTCATTGTTAAAAATGTGATGAATAGTACCCCTGAAATTCTGCTGGTTGAGGATGACCCCGGTCATCTCGCCCAGATTCGACAGCAGGTCGAGTCTGAGAATTTCTCTGTGCGTACTGCCACAGATGGCCTGCAGGGCCTGGCCGCCGTCATGGCCCACCCCCCTGATCTGATCATTTCAGATCTGTCGATGCCGAAAATGGATGGCTATGGTCTGTTGAATGCAGTGCGCGACGGCGAGCGCACCAGAGACATTCCTTTCGTCCTGCTAGCCCCCAGTTCAGATCAGAACCTGCCGCAACAGGCAAGGGCACTGGGGGTCGATGCCGTTCTAGTCAAACCGGTCACCCGCGACCAGTTACTGCACACGCTGAATCACCTGTTGGGTAGCAAGCTCAAAGCAGTCGGTTCACAAACCATGGCTGGACTCAAATTGCAAACCGGGTCACTGATGCCGATCACCGAAGGTGAGCCTGAAATTGACCCGCATACGCTACCGATGCATTTTGGCCAGTTCCTCGAAGGTTCACCCACAACCATGATGACGATTGTCGACGAGGATCTGGATAATGCCGACAATATCGTCGCGCAGGCCATCAGTAAGCGCACCGCGGCGGCGACTGTGCTGTTTTCAGATATCCGTGACTTTACTTCGATTTCAGAACGGCTGCGCTCGGATCATGTCGTGCAAATGCTGAATGCCTATTTTGCCCGCGCCTGTGAACCAATTCAGCGGCAACATGGCTGGGTAGTAAAGTTCTTGGGCGACGGGCTGGTCGCCTTGTTTGAATCCCCAGAGGGTCAGGTACAGGATCATGCCGAGCGCGCGATCAAAGCCGGACTGTTAATGATTCTTGCCGCAACCCGGTTCCGTACCTGGATCGCAGAACATATACCCGGTGTTGACCTGCCAGAATTTTCGATCGGAGTTGGAATACATTCCGGTGAAGTGACGATTTGCAAAATGGGAGGTAATGAAAGCCTCGATACCACCATCATTGGCGATACGGTCAATATAGCAGCTCGTCTGGAAGAGAAAACCAAAGAGCTGGGCTGGAGTCTGGTAGCCAGCCGAGCCAGTTTTGAATCTGGCGGAGCCCGAATTTTGTATGGCCAGCGTAGTGCCGTACCTGTCAAGGGACGTAGCCAGGAAATTGAAATTGTCGAAATTATCGGGCTACAGCCAAAAATCAGCAGTGGCGATGCCGAGCGCAAATTTTATGAGGCGGTCGGGCTTGCCGTTGATATCAATGCGCGCAGTTTGCGTGGCAAGCTTCAAAGCACCAGCCCCAAAGCTGCGACCGAAATAGAGCCGGGTAATCTGGTTGCCAATTACCGCCTGATTCGCAAATTGGGTGAAGGTGGCATGTCCCTGGTGTATCTGGCACAACGCGTGGCAGATAAAGCTGAAGTCGTTCTCAAAATGATGCGCCTGAAACCAGATTCAATAGACGATGGCGATATGTTACAGCGATTTATCCAGGAATATGCGCTGATCTCACAGATCCATCATCCCAACATATCGCGTATTTTCGAGCAGGGCTTTACCAATACCCATGCCTATATCGCGCTCGAGTATTTTCCGGGCGGGGATCTGCGCAGTCTGATCAAGACGAGGTTACAGCCCGATACTGCACAAGCAATCATAGTCCAGGTGGCAGGTGCCCTGTCCGCGATACATGCGCGCGGCATCGTGCACCGCGATCTGAAACCTGACAATATCATGCTGCGCAATGATGGCAGTCTGGCCATTGCCGATTTTGGCATCGCCAAGCATCCTGCCTTTGCCATGACACAAACACGGCATGGTGAAGTGTTCGGCACACCGTACTACCTGTCCCCCGAACAGGCTTCAGGACAGGTCGTCGATTCGCGCAGCGATCTGTACAGCCTGGGTATCATGTTTTATGAAATGCTGACCGGCCGCAAGCCTTATTATGGTGATAATGTGCAGTCCTTGCTGTACCAGCATGTCCATGGTCGTGCGCCACGCCTTCCACAGGAACTGAGCCGCTATCAGGCATTCCTCGACAAGATCATGGCCAAGCGACCCCAAGACCGTTACCAGACCGCAGAACAATTGATTGATGCAGTAGTGCTGTTATGAATTTAACTGAACATTCACGTTTTCAGGTCTCATTACTTGGTTTTTCGGATACCGAGCGCATCATGCTGTCCAGCATGTTTCGTTTATCTGCCAAACGTCTGCCGAGCTATGTACTCAATGAAGACCCCTTTCTGGCAGACATTATCGTACTCAACGCAGAAAACAAAGAGGCCATCACCGATCTGGAACAGTTAAGTGCGGAACACACCATACCGTCGGTATGGATTGGTGGTGATGACAGTTCCGGAATGACTGTTCGGGTTCCGCGTCCGATTATCTGGAGTGCAGTGTTTGAAGCTCTGGATGATGTCGTCGAGCGCGCCAGTAACCAGGATCTGCTCAATCCATCACGACCACGCACCATTCCTTTAGGCGAGTGGATTAGAAACAATGAATCCATAGTTACAACAGGAAAAATTTCCATGGATTCTCAATCAGCAGAGTCCATAACCGCGATCCCATCAGCCCCGTGGGCTCTGGTGGTAACGCGCGATATCCAACTGCGTCGGTTTCTGGCAAGCTATCTGTCAATAGCCGGCTTTAATGCTGAGGAAATTGACGACGTACGTATGGCAATTGCCATGAATGCGGCGCGCGATTATTTTTGTGCCTTGGTGGAGTCAGATATGGATCCGATTGACGGATTCAGCTTATGCCGCCTGCTACATGTAAAGCGAAAAGACTGGCCACGTGTAGTACTCATATTGCCTGAGGATAATTCCTTACTGCGCCTGCGGGCTCACTGGGCCGGTGCCCATAGTACTGTTGCACAGCCCCTTAGCCGCGATGCGTTGCGCCTGACGATGAATAAACTGCGTTATGAGGCGGCGTCTGCAAAGCCCAGGTAATGTGTTCCTGCACCAGTGCGCCAGCATGAAGTAGGGCTTGCTCCAGCGCAGTGCGTATCTGATCGCGTTCGATCTGGCTCAAGGGTGAATGATGTAAAGCGTTTCCCAGCGCCACTGCCAGGTTACGGCGCCAGCGCTCATAGCCAATACGACGTATGGCGCTACCCTGGGTCTTGTGCAAAAAACTGGCCTCATCCCACGACCATAAATGCAGCAAATGATTGTGAGTCAATTCAGCGCGTGGACTAAAGTCCTGCACCGTACTGGCCTGGGCATATTTATTCCATGGGCAGACCAGCTGGCAGTCATCGCAGCCATAGATACGGTTGCCCATCAGTGGGCGTAATTCCAGTGGAATACTGCCATGATGTTCTATGGTCAGATAGGAAATACAACGCCGTGCATCGAGCTGATAAGGCGCGACAATGGCCTGGGTCGGGCAGATATCGAGGCAGGCCTGACAGGAGCCACAATGCTCGGGACCCGGCTCATCGACCGGTAAAGGCAGACTGGTCAGGATTTCACCCAGAAAAAACATTGAACCACCATGCCGGTTCAGAAGCAGCGTATGTTTGCCGCGCCAGCCTATGCCAGCCTGACGTGCCAGTTCTACTTCCATGACCGGCGCCGAGTCGGTAAAGACGCGATGCTCATGCGGCAAGACCTGGGCAATTCGTTCGGCCAAGGTCTGCAAGCGCGTGCGTAGCACCTTGTGGTAATCGCGGCCGCGCGCATACAGCGAGACTTGCGCGGTCAGAGGTGACTCCAGTGCCTGCCATTCCCGTTCGCGCCAGTCGGTGCTATCGGACAAATAGGGCATAGTGACGCAAATCGCACGTAGCGCAGCGGGTAACAGCAAGGTCGGGTCAGCGCGTAATTCGGCATGTCGTGCCAGATATTCCATGTCGCCATGCCAGCCGCGCGCCAGCCAGTCGCGCAATTGTTGTGGTGCGCTACCCAGCTCAAGCCCACTAATGCGACAATCGGCAAAGCCGAGCACCTGCGCCCACTGGCGTATGTCGTGTGCCAGCCGGCTTAGCGCCGCCGCCGATAACGACGAGGAAAATGAAGTGTTGATTGATGCCTCCATGATGACATTGTGCAATTTTTTGCCGGACGAAGCAGCCACCCGGCATTGGGGTGGGCTGATGGCACGATCACTGCAGCCCGGCCTGCAAATCCAGCTTCACGGCAGCCTGGGTGCCGGTAAAACCACCTGGGTGCGTGCCCTTTTGCGTCAGTTAGGCCACACCGGAACGGTAAAAAGCCCGACTTACGGCCTGGTCGAGCATTATCTGCTTGAACTTAATACGCATTCGAGGATAAACTTGTACCACTTTGATTTTTATCGGTTTAATCGCAACGAAGAGTGGTTGGAAGCAGGTTGTCGCGACTATTTCCGGTCTGACTCCATCTGCCTGGTGGAATGGCCGGAACAGGCCGGCGATCTGTTGCCTGCCCCCGATTTAAGTGTCAGTCTCGACTATCTGAATCAGGATAGCGAGTCTGGGCGCTTACTGGAAATCGTTGCCATGACGGATGCTGGAAAAACATGCCTGAAACGTCTGTTTCACCAGATGAGCCTCTCTATGCCCGCCGACGCCTGATTCATGGCGCCGGGGCCTGCCTGTTTCTTTCTGTCTTGCCTCTCGGCGCGAGTGCCGCCGTAGTGTCGGCTGTTCGGGTCTGGCCAGCCAGTGAATATACCCGGGTCACGCTGGAGCACGATAACGACCTGAAGTTCAATTACTTTGTCATCGACAATCCGGATCGTCTGGTCGTGGATATAGAGGGTATCGACCTGAATGGCACCCTGCGCGACCTGGTCTCCAAAATTACACCGAACGATCCTTATATTCAGGCGGTACGGGTCGGACAAAACCGTCCACACGTGGTGCGACTGGTCATTGACCTGAAGCAAAAAATCCTGCCCCAGGTATTTGCGCTGGAACCGGTCGCACAATTCCGGCACCGGCTCATTTTTGATCTGTACCCAGCGAAGGGGGCTGACAGCGCTCAAGACCCGATAGCCGAGTTGCTGAACAAACAAAGAGAAGCCCAGCGTCACGGGGGGAATTCTCCGTCATCAGCCGATAAAGCAAAAGCGGCTGGTACCGATGACACTGATGGACCGGCGGTATCCCGTCTGGTCGTAGTAGCACTAGACCCGGGTCATGGCGGCGAGGACCCCGGCGCGATCGGTCCGAAGGGTCATTTCGAAAAAAATGTGGTGATGCAAATTTCCAGACGCGTCAAGGATAAACTGGAACAAGACCCTAACGTGAAGGTCATTTTGACCCGCGATGGTGATTATTTTGTTCCGCTGCACGTACGGGTACAAAAAGCGCGACGGGCACAGGCCGACCTGCTGGTCAGCATTCACGCTGATGCCTTTATTCAGCCTCATGCCAACGGTTCATCGGTGTTCGCCCTGAGTGAGAACGGTGCCACGTCGACGGCAGCCAGCTGGCTAGCCAAACGTGAAAACGATGCCGATCTGATTGGTGGCGTGAATCTGAATACGCGTGACCGGCAACTGGCTCGGGTCTTGCTGGACCTGTCCACTACGGCGCAAATCAATGACAGTCTGAAACTGGGTCGAACGGTACTCAGCCAGGTGGGTCAGGTCAACCGGCTGCACAAACCACAAGTCGAGCAAGCCGGGTTTGCCGTACTGAAAGCACCGGATATTCCTTCGATCCTGATAGAGACCGCCTTTATTTCCAACCCGGCAGAAGAGCTACGTCTGATAGACAGCGAATTTCAGGACAAAATGGCCAGCTCAATTACTGGCGGTATTAAGCGTTACTTTGCCCAAAATCCACCTTTAGCGCGCAGCAAGCTGGCGCGGCTGTAAAACCCCGTCAGTTCATCCCGCCGCCTGTTCCAGCGCTTGCAACAGTCGCTGTACCCGGTCGCTTAATTTCTCGGTACTCAAGCGTTCGCGCAGGCGTTCAATCATCAAGGGAAACGCCAGCGGCGTAGGCTGCGACAGTTGCTGGAAATGCAAGGTTTGCTGTTGCATGCGCGCCAAGGCCTGTTGCAGACGCTGCCAGTCGAGTTCATGTTGCAAGACTTCGGTCTGCGCCTGTTGTAGTAGCAAATTGTCCGGGTCGTGTCTGGCAAAAACTTCATGAAACAAACGCGCACTGGCCTGCAACTGGCGCTGGCTGCGTGGCGCGCCGGGGTAACCGGTCAAGACCAGGCCGGCAATACGGGCAATTTCCCGGAACCGGCGTTGTGCCAATTCGCTGGAATTGAGTGCCGACACTATGTCTTCCAGCAGATGATCGGTACTGAACAAACCTTGTTGCAGCAACTTGGGCCAGTCAAAGGCTTGTGGACTCAGAAGTTCAAAGCCGTAGTCGTTGATGGCGATAGAAAATGTGCCCGACTGTTGTTGCGCGGCACGCCAGGCCAGCACCGTGGCCAGCCCCTGATGTACCAGGCGACCCGCGAACGGATAGCAAAATAGATGATGCCCTTCTTTTGAGGACAAGCATTCAACCAGCAAAGTATCGGGCCCAGGTAAAACCGACCAGCGCGATTGCAGTTCCAGCAGAGGACGTACTGCGTGCAGCTCCGGGCTGTCGTAGCGACCGACCTGGGCTTGCGCCAGTTGTTGCAAGGTGGCAGCGGCCAATTCGGTAGACAAGGGCATTTTGCCACCCTGCCATTGCGGCACCGTGCCGCGCTGTTGACTGGCTTTGCGTACATAAGCGGTCTTGTTTTCAACCCGCACCAGTTCCAGTACGCGCCCGGAAAAAACGAAACCATCACCACGCTTGAGACGGGCGATAAAACTTTCTTCGACCTGCCCCAATCTGCCACCGGTTAGCCAGCACACATTCACGCTACCGTCACTGACAATAGTGCCGATGCTCATGCGATGGCGGCGCGCAATGCTGGCACTGGGCACGGTATAGCGCCCGTACTCGTCGCATACAACGCGATGAAAGTCGGGGTAAGCCTGTAATGACTGGCCGCCACGTTCAACAAAAGTCAGCGCCCACTGGAAAGCCGCGCGCGACAACTGGCGATAACTATAGGTACTGGTAATTTCCTGCCAAAGTTCCTCAGGCTCAAAACCACCACCCAGGGCGACCGTGACCAGATGCTGGATCAAAACGTCCATAGGCTGTTCGGGGGGGTGGCGTGCCTCGATCTGTTGTTGCTCGGCAGCGGCTCGCGCTGCCGCGGCTTCGACTAGTTCCCAGGCCTGGGTCGGTACCAGTGTCACACGACTGCTACGCCCCGGGGCATGACCACTGCGCCCGGCACGTTGCAGTAAGCGCGCTATGCCTTTGGGTGAACCTATTTGCAGGACGCGCTCGACGGGTAAAAAATCAACGCCCAGATCCAGACTGGAGGTGCAGACCACCACCTTGAGCTGGCCCTGCTTCAGACCTTGCTCGACCCAGTCGCGCACTTCCTTGTCCAGAGAACCATGATGCAGGGCAATCAGCCCAGCCCAGTCGGGTCGGGCTTGTAATATAGCCTGGTACCACAACTCGGCCTGACTGCGGGTATTGGTAAAGACAAGACTGCTAGTGGCACTGTCAAGTGCCTGGACTACTTCGGGCAGCAGGCGCAAGCCCAAATGCCCGCCCCAGGGAAAGCGCTCGATATTGGTCGGGATCAAGCTCTCTATCTGCAAAGATTTTTTAGCAATGGCATGTACCAGCACGCCCTCGGGGCACAAAGCCTGACGTGCGATTTCGAGGTCGCCCAAGGTCGCGCTGAGACCCCAGACCACACACTGCGGGTTCCAGCGTAGCAAACGCGCCAGCGCCAACTGGGTCTGTACCCCGCGCTTGTTGCCTAACAGTTCATGCCATTCATCAACAATGATATAGCGCACCTGGCCTAAGCTTGCCTGGGCTTGTGCGCGACTGAGCATCAGGCTGAGCGATTCGGGGGTGGTCACCAGTGCGGTGGGTGGCTGGCGCTCCTGACGTTGACGTTCGGCACTGGAACTGTCGCCTGTACGCAAGGCAATGGTCCAGTCAGGCAATATAGATGCCGTGATCTCGCTTAAGTTTCTGGCGGTATCAGCGGCCAGCGCTCGCATCGGTGTCAGCCATAAGGCGGTATAAGGGGCTGGCTTACGCTGGGCTTCACGCGCAAGCACGCCGCCCCAGACTGCCAGTGTTTTACCAGTGCCGGTAGTAGCATGCAACAAACCACTTTTACCTTGTTGCAGACAGTTCCACACCTGCTGCTGAAAATCAAAGGGGTGCCAGCCACGCTGCTGCATCCAGCTTTCCACGGTCATCGCTCCCGGCATGTCCGTATTACTGCTGGCACTTACCGCCTTGGTTCGCTTGGGTCTGGCGCGGGTAGCGCGTGGCTCGCTCATGTCTTGATCAATGCAAACAAGGTATCGAGTTCATCTGCCTGTTCAACCGTTTTGTCATGCCGCAGGCGCAAGATGCGCGGGAAGCGTACCGCCACGCCCGACTTGTGGCGGCTGCTGCGTTGCAGGCCTTCAAAGCCCAGCTCCATGACCAGAGTGGGCGTGACGCTGCGTACCGGACCAAATTTTTCGCGGGTATTCTGGCGTATCTGGCGATCGACCCATTCAATTTCTGCATCAGTCAAACCCGAATAAGCCTTGGCAAACGGTACCAGCTCACGTTGCCCTTCAGCAGTATTGCGCCACAAGGCGAAGGTGTAGTCGGTATAAAGTGAGGCGCGGCGTCCGTGTCCGGCCTGGGCATAGATCAGCACGGCGTCAATGGTATAAGGCTCGACCTTCCATTTGAGCCAATAACCTGACTGTTTGGTGCGGCCTATGCCATAGGCTGACTGTTTGTGTTTCAGCATCAGGCCTTCAACCCCACGTTCACGACTCTTTTCGCGCCACCGACTCAAATCAAACCAGGAACTGGCTTGCACCATTTCAGATAATTGCACGCCCGCAGCGGGACAAGACTCGAGCAATTGTTCCAGTTGCAGGCGGCGCTGCTGTTGTGGCAGGTGCCGGCTATCGTGTGCGTTATATTCAAGCAAGTCATACGCCATAAAAATCACTGGGCACTGGCTTATTATCTTTTTGCTCAGTGTTTTGCGTGTAATGCGGGTTTGCAGTTGTGCGAATGGCGCCGGTCCGGTGTCATGCCAGACCAATAACTCGCCATCGAGTACGGTGCCATCGGGCAAATGCTGCAAGGTCTGCAATTCGGGAAAACGCTCGGTCATCAGTTCTTCGCCACGCGACCAGATCCAGTATTGGCCAGCACGTTTGACGACCTGGGCGCGAATGCCGTCCCATTTCCATTCCGCCAGCCAGTCATTGACCACACCTAAAGTCTCGGGACTAGCTGCGAATGAATGCGCCAAAAAAAATGGATAGGGATGACCGGCTTCCGGTTCGCCTTGTTGCGCCACCAGGGCGATATAGCGCTGCGGCGAGGGTAACTGTTGGGTGTAGCCCACCATACGTTGCGCAATCAAGGCACTGTCGAGGTCGCAATATTGCGCCAGTGCACGTATCACGAGCAGTCGGCTGACGCCGACGCGAAAGCCGCCACCGATGAGTTTGAGCATCAAAAACCGCTCTTGTTGATCTAGCTCGGACCAGTAGTCCTGCAGCACTGCGGGTAGTTGTTCTGGTGTCAGCGCTGCCAGGGGCAAGAGGCGCTGTTCCATCCATTGCGCCAGACTCAGGGCATGGGTTCTGGACGCGGGGGGCAGCACATGGGCAATAGTCTCGGCAAGATCGCCTACGGCCTGATAACTTTCTTCAAATATCCAGTCGGGCAACCCGGCCACGGCACTGGCGACCTGACGCAAGACTCTGGTGGAAACCAGTTTTCTTGGTCGACCACCTGCCAGAAAATAGACAGCCCAGGCCGCATCGGGCGCCGGGCTGCATGACAAATACTGCGTCAGCGCCTGCACTTTGTGTTGGGTAGAAGTGCTGGCATCGAGTTCAGAATACAGTTGAGCAAATGCTTGCACAAAATTTAATCAGGGTTAAGCTTGCCAAACAGGGCCGACTTGAATTTTTCAAAACCTTCATCGCGATCGGTATAGTCTGAGGCAATCATGGCACGCCAGCGTTCGCGCTCGGTCACCACAAAGGCCTCGAGCGCGGAACGGTAATAGCCGTCGAGCGTACTGTCAGCGCACAGAATCATGTCAGCAATCAAGGCCGCATTTACATCCTCGCGCCTGAGCATCAGGAGTTTCGCATCTTTAGGCACCAGTCTGAGCAACTCTGCCGCAGCATGTTGTGCGGTACGACTAACTATCGCCGCTGCATTCGGTAATTGTCCGAGGGGCGGTGCCGGAACTGGCTCCCAGACGCCGACCAGAAAATGTGGTGGATGATGCACCGTGTCCTCGCCTTCCTGCTCGATACTTTCGGGCAGGGCTTCAATCACGAATGCAAACCAGCAATCGGGGGTCCAGTGCGCGGCGATGCGCCGTGCCAGCTCCTGCAAGGCATCCTGCTGCGGGTCAGGTGAAGGTGTCGTCGGGTTCATCGTGTCCATGGTCATTGTATTGCACAGAAAATTCGGCAGAGGAAAATGCCTCGGCATTCAGTCCTTGTTCATTCAGCCAGCGGATCATGACTTGCACCTGGCCGTGAGTGACAATAATGCGCTCAGCAGCACTGGCGCGTATAGCCTGCTGCAGACCCGGCCAGTCGGCATGATCAGACAGCACAAAACCCCGATCCAGTGCCTGGCGCCGACGCCTGCCGCGCAAGCACATCCAGCCCGATGCAAAGGCATCAGAATAATCGCCAAAACGCTTCATCCATGCCGTGCCTTGTGCCGAAGGCGGAGCCAATACCAAGGCCTGTGAGAACAAGCTTTTATCATTGACTGTACTAACCAGGCGCGTAGCAGGAAGCGCCACACCACTGCTACGATAGGCCTGATTGAGTTTTTCTACGGCACCATGCATGAGTAAAGGTCCGGTGTCAGGGTCGAGTGCGCTGAGTATGCGCTGTGCCTTGCCAAAAGCATAGCAATACAGCACACTGGTACGCTGTTGGCGGGCATTAGCCTGCCACCATTGCTGTATTTCTGCCATGACGGCGGCCTGGCTTTTCCAGCGATATACCGGCAAGCCAAAGGTGGATTCGGTGATGAAGACATGACAGGGTACAGACTCGAATGAAGCACAGGTCTGATCTTGCTCGGCATTCGACATCAGTTTGTAGTCGCCAGACACTACCCAGATCTGGCCCCGGTATTCAAGCCGTACCTGGGCGCTACCAAGAACATGTCCAGCGGGGTGCAGACTGACTGTAACGCCATTGATTTCGATATGTTCGCCATAAGCCAGGGTTTGCAGTGAAATATTTTGTCCCAGACGGGTCCGTAGCACCTGTTCCGACGCTTGTGTGGCCAGATAATGAGCATGGCCAGAGCGCGCATGGTCGGCATGAGCATGGGTAATGACAGCACGATCGACCGCGCGCCACGGGTCTATATAAAACTGTCCAGGTGGACAGTACAGCCCCTCAGAACGCGCGACGACCAGGTCTGTCATCAATAACGCCTGGCTTCGCCACTCAGGCTGACACCAAAACGCAGCAGCAGCATGGCCAAACGATTAAATAATCGAATCATCCGTGAGTGCTGGGCATGCTCACTCGGAGTCAGTTCACGACTGTCCTGAATCGCCTGTTGCAAACAGGTTTTAAGCTGGCGTGAAAAATCGCTGTCAAGTATCACCAGATTGGCTTCATACGCCAACAGCAAGGAAAACGGGTCGATATTGGAAGATCCGACCGTAGACCAATGATCGTCTATCACACCGACCTTGGCATGCAGAAAACTTCTCTGATATTCAAAAATACGAATCCCGGCATTCAGCATTTCATCGTACATGGCCTGAGTAGCGTAATGCTGTAGTGGATATTCAACCCGGCCCTGCAGTAGCAGGCTAACCTTGACGCCGCGCTGTGCCGCATGGCATAGGGCACGACGAAAACGCGCTCCTGGAAAAAAATAGGCATTGGCCAGAATAATTTCATACCGTGCGTGAGCAATAGCCTGCAGATAGGATTTTTCTATGGTACGACGTTGACGCAGATTGTCGCGCAATGCCAGTGCAGCGCGAACCGGTGCGCGCGAAATTTTTTCCGGGGCACTTCGGGCTGCCGTTAATTGCCTGAAAGTCTGATAAATTTTTTGCAGCGACCGCGCCACTTCGGTCGCGCCGAGTTCAATCGATTCGCGGTCCTGCCGTTGACTGCGCCACCAAAGCTGGTGCATGGTCTGCAACATCCTCTGTACCAGCGGCCCTTGCAGCAGAACCGCAAAATCGAGACGCGGAAATTCAAGTGGACCGTGGTTCGGGTCGTGATAGTCATCGAGGATATTGATACCGCCAATGAAACCCAGACGCTGGTCAATCACCACCATTTTCCGATGTAATCGTCTGAGCTTGTTGCGTGTGAGCCAATGCCTCCAATGAGTCAGGGGCTGGAACACCCTGAACTCAACGGGCGTGCCGGCAAACCACTGCTGCAACCGCACCAGCACCTCAGCCGAGCCAAAACCATCGATCAGGAGCTGAACCGCAACACCACGCTGACTGGCGGCTATCAAGGCCTCAGCTACCTGACGCGAGATTAGGTCATCGTGAAAAATATAAGTCTCAAACCAGATATCTTCCCTGGCTTGGGCAATCGCTTGTTGTAAAGCCATGAAATATTCAGCGCCATTCTCCAGCAGACTCAACTGATGGTCGCCAATCCACTGTGGTTGACGTGCCTGATACCAGCGCGGCACCGGCCAGTCGACAGATTCCATCTCTGGCAGAATTGATGTCATGTCCAGGTCAGATCCGCCAGCAAGGGCGCATGATCAGAGATACGAGCCCAGCGCGGACCATGCTTGACTTGCGCTCCTTGCACGTGCAGCCCACGTACATAAATCCGGTCTAACTGTAACCAGGGCATGAGTGCCGGAAAGGTACGGGCAGGCGCTGCTGGCAGATATTGGCGTGTCAGTCCCTGGGTTGCCGCCTCGGTCAGACCAAGACCTTGCATCAGGCGCTGACTCAAACGATTGTTCCAGTCATTGAAATCACCGGCCACAATCAGCGGCATAGGCTCGGGTACTTCACTCTGAATCAACTGGATCAGGGCTTCAACCTGGCGCCGACGGCTGACTGCGAACAAACCAAGATGAACGTTAATGAGGTGTACCGTTCGCCCATCAATGCTGACGACAGCATGCAACATGCCACGTTGCTCAAAGCGATGGTCGGAAATATCGTAATTGTTCGAGTGAACGAAGGGGTGCAGCGACAGAATGGCATTGCCATGATGCCCATGCTGGTAATAGGCATTGCCACCATAGACATGGTGATAGTCCTCAGAGGCCAGAAAACGGGTCTGGGTTTCAGCCGGCCAATCGGCAAAACGTGCCTGATTACGGGTATTGATTTCCTGTACCTCCTGCAGGAACAACAGATCGGCCTCCAGAGTTGCCAGCGCTATGCGTACTTCATGCACGCGATTGCGCCAGCCCCAGGCCGACACCCCTTTATGGATGTTATAGGTCACTACACGCAAGGGTCGGGGCGACGCTGCTTTCACCGCTACTTTTTACAACAAGCGCCTGGCTGTTTGCAAGCGCTCTGGCAGAGCCAGTATCGCTTCCTGATTGGAACGTGAAAAACAGCGTTCAGCCGCCTGCTGATAAGGCAACCATTCCAATTGGGTATGTTCACGCGGATTGATCCTGACCACGATACCATCCGGCACACATAGGCTGAACCAGTGCTCACGGTTTCGTATCACGCCTGGCGCGTAACGATGGCGCCAGTGCGGATAAATTTCATATTCGATGCTATGTTGCCAGTCACGCAAGGCCTGCACCTGCGCCTGAGGCTGATTCGGGTTATCGGGCTCAGGCTGCTGACGCCGTTCGACAATGATGCCAGTCTCTTCACGGACTTCGCGGCATGCGGTATCGAACAGATTCTCGTTCAGACTGTCTTTGCTGCCGGTCACGCTTTGCCAGAAACCGGGGCGGTCGGCACGCTCCAATACCAATACCTGTAAGTCGGGCGTGTGTATGACGACCAGTACCGACTCCGGTATTTTGTAGCGCTGCCCGGCATCAGTAGCATGCATTGGGTCAGAGTCCGGTTGCTTTATCAAGTCACACCTGTACGACCTTCTGCTCCTGCTGACGCAACCGGATATGCAGTTCGCGTAATTGCTTCTCATCCACCGGGCTCGGCGCCTGTGTGAGCAAACATTGGGCGCGCTGGGTTTTGGGGAACGCGATCACATCACGAATACTTTCCGCGCCAGTCATCATGGTGACAATGCGATCGAGGCCAAACGCAATACCGCCATGAGGAGGGGCGCCATATTGCAAGGCGTCGAGCAGAAAGCCAAATTTCTGTCGCGCTTCTTCCGGGCCGATTTTCAGGGCACTGAATACCTTGCTTTGCACCTCGGCGCGGTGAATACGCACCGAACCACCGCCAATTTCCCAGCCGTTGAGCACCATGTCGTAGGCTTTGGCCTTGCAGCGTGCCGGGTCAGTGACCAGATAATCTTCATGACCATCCTTCGGGCTGGTAAAGGGATGATGCGCAGCGACATAGCGCTGGTCTTCTTCATCGTATTCAAAACTGGGGAAGTCGATGACCCAGAGCGGCTTCCAGGCATCGACGAACAGACCGTTTTTCTTGCCAAATTCGCTATGGCCAATCTTGACACGCAGGGCTCCGATTGCATCATTAACGATTTTGGCTTTATCCGCGCCAAAGAAAATCAGGTCGCCATTCTGTGCGCCGGTACGTTCCAGTACTGCCTTGAGTGCTGTGTCGTTTATATTTTTAACGATGGGCGATTGCAGCCCATCACGGAATTTAGCCAGATCGTTGACCTTGATATAGGCCAGTCCTTTGGCACCATAAATGCCGACAAACTGGGTGTAGTTGTCAATATCACTGCGGCTCAGCCCTGAGCCCTCGGCCGCGCCACCTGGCACACGCAGAGCCACAACACGGCCACCGGGCATATTGGCCGCGCCCGAGAATACCTTGAAGTCCACCTCTTTCATGACGTCGGTCAACTCGGTGAATTGCAACTGTACCCGCATGTCAGGTTTGTCCGAGCCGTAAAGCCCCATCGCGGTGTCGTACTCCATTACCGGGAACGGGTTGGGTAAATCGACTTGCATCACATTCTTGAAGACGCTGCGAATCATGTTCTCGAACAGGTCACGTATCTCCTGCTCGGTCAGGAACGAAGTCTCGCAGTCGATTTGGGTAAATTCGGGCTGGCGGTCAGCGCGCAGGTCTTCATCACGAAAACACTTGGTTATTTGATAATAACGATCAAAACCCGACACCATGAGCATTTGCTTGAACAGTTGTGGCGACTGCGGCAAGGCAAAGAATTGCCCCGGATTGACGCGCGATGGCACCAGATAGTCACGTGCGCCCTCGGGCGTACTCTTGGTCAGCATCGGCGTTTCAATGTCGATAAAACCCTGGGCATCAAGATATTTTCGTACCTCCATGGCAACGCGATAACGCAAGCGCAGATTGTTCTGCATATAGGGGCGACGCAAGTCGAGCACACGGTGCGTCAGGCGTGTGGTTTCGCTCAAGTTGTCATCATCGAGCTGAAACGGCGGTGTCACGCTGGCATTGAGCACTTCCAGCTCATGACACAAGACTTCAATTTCACCCGAACGGATATTCGGGTTTACCGTACCGTCAGGACGACGGCGCACCAGCCCCGTGACCTTGACACAAAATTCATTACGCACACTTTCTGCGATTTTGAACATCTCGGCGCGATCCGGGTCGCAGACGATCTGTGCGATACCTTCACGGTCGCGCAGATCAATAAAAATGACACCGCCATGATCACGCCGACGCTGTACCCAGCCACACAAGGTCACGTTTTGGCTTAATTGTGCTGCAGTCACCAGACCGCAATAATGTGTACGCATAAAAACTCCAGATTTTCGCTTGCTTATTCGTTGGGATTGTCATCGGCAAAGCGGGTGTTGGGCCCGAGCCCGGCCACTTGCGACCGGGCTCCGGGAACCACGACCCCCAAAGAGATGATGTATTTCAGGCCCTCGTCTACCGTCATGTCCAGATCCAGCATCTGTTCCTGGTCAAGGATGATGGTATAGCCCGAGGTCGGA
This sequence comes from Burkholderiales bacterium UBA4657, assembly GCA_002405475.1. Lineage (GTDB taxonomy): Bacteria > Pseudomonadota > Gammaproteobacteria > Burkholderiales > Burkholderiaceae_E > UBA4657. The sequence goes on from DHLX01000019.1 coordinate 60,055, forward strand.
TTGGGGGCGGTGGGAACAAATACCGTCTGCACCGCTCCCAGCTTGGACTCGATTTCAGGCCCAGGTGAACCCACCAGAAAACCTATGCTCCATGCGCCAGGACGTGGAAACTCGACCAGTACAGTTTTGCGAAAGGCCTGGCCTTGTGGTGACAAAATGGTGTCGGACACCTGCTTGACACTGGAATAGATGGAACGCACGATGGGAATGCGTCCTAATATCGACTCCCACCATGTGAGCAGGGTGCGACCAAGCAGATTGTGCGCCAATACTCCGACCACCAGCACAAAGGCAATGGTGAGTATGACTCCCACGCCCGGAATATTCAGCGGTGGATGATTGCGCATACTTTCCGGGAACAGGTTGATGACCTGATCCATGGTGGCGACCACCAGATGCAAAACCCAAAACGTAATGGCGAGTGGCACCAGGATCAGTAGCCCGGTGATCAGATATTTTTTCATGAACTGCCAGTCGAATTAGAGGCTGTTGCCGATGTCGGCGCTGTTGCCGGATGATCTGGCGTTGCTGCCGCAGTCGTCGCCGGGCTGGCATCAGTTGCAGCCGTGCTGCTTTTTTCGGTTTCGGCAGACTTGGCCGGGGCGCCGCCGTTGCGAAAATCGGTGACATACCAGCCGCCCCCTTTGAGCTGAAAAGCCGGGGCTGTCAATTGTTTGCGATAGGTGGGTTTGCCACACGAAGGACAGGCCAGCTCCGGCAGCGCTTCGCTGACCTTTAACCATTCGTCCTTTGCAAAGCCGCACGTTTCGCACGCGTAGGCGTAAGTGGGCATCGCTGTTCTCCGGTAAGAGGAATACAAAACCGCTTATTATAAGCGCTGCCCAGTGCCGTGATAACCGGGATCAGAACGGGATATCGTCGTCCATGCTGTCAAAGCCACCTGCCGCCGCCTTGGCCGGTGCTGGTTTTGACGCCGCCGGACGTGCTGCCGGTGCGGAGCGACTGCCGCTACTTTCAAAACCTGCATCATCGTCCATGGGCGCAGCACCACCCTCACGCCCACCCAGCATTTGTAATTCACTGGCGATAATTTCGGTGGTATAGCGTTCCAGGCCTTCCTTGTCACTCCACTTGCGGGTCTTGAGTCGCCCTTCAACATAGACCGGACGGCCTTTTTTCAGGTATTCGCCAGCAATTTCTGCCAGACGCCCCTTGAATACTACGCGGTGCCATTCGGTTTCTTCCACCGACTCGCCGCTGTCCTTGCTTTTCCACTTGAGCGTGGTTGCTATCGATACATTGGTAATGGCGTCGCCATTGGGCATATAACGGGTTTCCGGGTCGCGGCCAAGATTACCGACCAGAATGACTTTATTGATTGAGGCCATGAGACTTTCCTTTCTGCTCCGGCGTGATGCGCTAATGGGAAATTGGGGGGAACGCCGGAGAAACGCGCTTCCAGACTGTATTTTTATACAGATTAATTGGAGAAATCAAGTAGCCTGTCTTAAAAACCCAACAGACCCTTCAAAACACTCGCATGAGTACGCGCTCGACAAACATCAGGGCAAAGAAAATCAGACCACCGATCAGTAGCGCCTGAAACAGTCGCCAGGCATAGGTCAGATAGCGCCGATTACCAGTGAACCAGTAAGCGCTAACACACACGATGCTGGCAACGATTAAAAGACTGGCAATGATTCGAAAAATCATGAAGCCTCGCTAGTAAGACAAAGCCGTCGTCGAGAGGCCGGCACTGGCGTAATCGACCGGCGCTTTTGCCTCCTGGTCAAAATGTACCAGATCATAGGCCTGCGGGTCAGCTAACAGGGCTCGTAATAACTGGTTGTTGAGTGCGTGGCCCGATTTCCAGGCGCTGTAACTGGCCAGCAGGGGCTTGCCTGCCAGGTACAAATCACCTATTGCATCCAGAATTTTATGTTTGGCAAACTCGTCGTCATAGCGCAAGCCTTCGCTATTCAAAATACGGTCTTCATCCATGACAATGGCATTTTCAAAACTGCCGCCCTTGGCCAGTCCGGCGTTGCGTAGCGCTTCCACTTCCTGCATGAAGCCAAAGGTGCGGGCGCGTGCCACTTCGCGTACATAGCTGTGCTGCGAAAAGTCCATTTCAACGAATTGCCCGGTGGCATCAATGGCCGGGTGGTTAAACTTGATACCGAAGCGGGTCTTGAAGCCAAAGTGTGGTTCGAGCTTCGCCCATTTGTCGCCGTCCTTGACCTCGACTGGTTTAAGAACCCGTATGAACTGCTTCGGTGCTGCCTGCTCTTCAATACCGGCCTGCTGCAGCAAATAGACAAAGGTGCCGGCGCTTCCGTCCATGATGGGAATTTCAGCGGCCGAGACTTCAATCAGGACATTATCAATGCCTAATCCGGCCAGTGCTGACATGAGGTGCTCAACGGTCGCCACCCTGGCGCCATCTTGCTCCAGCGTCGAAGCCATGCGGGTATCGGTCACTTGCAATGCGTTAACCGGAATAGTGACAGGAGGCGATAAATCGCTACGACGAAAGACAATACCTGTATCGGGTGCTGCCGGATGTAGCGCCAGCGTGACTTTAACGCCGGAGTGCAAACCGACGCCAGTGGTACGAATGCTTTGTTTCAGGGTGCGTTGTTTCAACATAACGACATGATACGGCAAGCCCGGGGACGCAACCGGGCTTGCTTTTTTCAAGGCTGCACTTCAGTCGGCCTGTTTACGCAAGAATGCCGGTATTTCGTAACGATCCATACCGCTTTCTTCCAGCGCCGAGACGCGTGCTGCTGCGCTCTCGCGTGAATTGCGCCAGACCGCGGGCACGTCGAGCTGACCAAAATCAGCCCCTGATTGTGCGGTACCCACATTGGCTCCGGTCGTAATCGGCGCATTGTCGGTACCGGTGCGTAATACCGGCATCGGATTGTTATTGATGGCGATGACTGGTTTGGCGCTTTGTTTGCTGCGCCCCAGCCCGGTGGCAACGACGGTAACGCGCATGGCGTCCCCCAGGCTGTCGTCATACACTGTGCCGAATATGATTTCTGCTTCCTTGGCAGCAAAAGCACGTACGGTATTGACCGCTTCGGACGTTTCTTTGAGCTTCAGCGTTTTGCGTGACGCCGTGATATTGACCAGAACGCCGGAGGCACCGCTTAAATCTACACCTTCGAGTAAAGGGCTGGCAACCGCTTGTTCGGCCGCAATACGGGCGCGGTCCGAGCCGCTGGCCTGACCTATGCCCATCATGGCCTTGCCCTGTTCAGCCATGACAGTCTTGACGTCTTCAAAATCGACGTTGACCAGACCGGGCACGGTAATGATCTCGGCAATACCCGACACCGCGTTATGCAGGACATCATCGGCGGTGCGAAACGCCTGTTCCATGGTGGCATCATCGCCCAGCACTTCCTGCAATTTTTCGTTCAGGACAACAATCAGGGAGTCAACATTATTGGCCAGGGCTTCGAGTCCGGCTTCGGCGGTTTTAAAGCGTTTCGCGCCTTCAAATTCAAACGGTTTGGTCACCACTGCTACTGTCAGTATCCCCATTTCCTTGGCCACCTGCGCCACCACGGGCGCGGCACCGGTACCTGTACCGCCTCCCATGCCAGCCGTAATAAACACCATGTGTGCGCCTTGCATGGCCTGACGCAATTCATCGCGCGCTTCTTCAGCGGCATTACGACCGGCTTCTGGTTTCGCTCCAGCACCCAGACCTGATCGACCAAGTTGCACACTCTTGCAATTGGGTATCCGTGCCAGCGCCTGAGCATCGGTATTGGCAGCCAAAAACTCAACTCCCTGTACCTGCTGGTTGATCATATGGGTCACGGCATTGCCGCCCGCCCCACCGACACCCATCACTTTAATGATGGTCGTGCCACCGTTTTCATTTTCTATCATTTCAAATGCCATGTTTGCGTCCTCCTGTTAAAGCACTTCACGATAATTACTACATAAACACTGTTCCGGTTAAAACCACCGACTGGTACCCGTTACCCATTCCTTCATGCGTGACAGGGTTTGCCTGAATCCACCTTTTTGCGAGCGTACCACCCGTCCACGCTCGGCCTGCAATTTCGCTTCATTCAACAGCCCCATTACGGTCGAATAGCGTGGACTTTTCACGACGTCGGACAAACCGCCCGCATAGTCGGGAATACCCACACGTACCGGCTTCAGGAAAATGTCTTCACCCAAAGCCACCATGCCGGGTAGCAGTGAGGTACCTCCGGTAATGACAATGCCGGAACTGAGCAATTCTTCATAACCTGATTCGCGTACCACCTGCTGTACCAGAGAAAACAATTCTTCAACCCGTGGCTCGATGACTGCCGCCAGAGCCTGCTTGCTCAACGAGCGTGGGCCACGATCTCCCAGGCCTGGTACTTCTATCATTTCACTCGGGTTCGCCAATACCTGTTTGGCGTAGCCATACATCAGTTTGATATCCTCGGCATCGGCGGTCGGTGTACGCAAGGCCATGGCGATATCACTGGTAATCTGGTCGCCTGCGATGGGAATGACAGCCGTATGGCGAATCGCGCCGCCGGTAAAAATGGCAATATCGGTGGTGCCACCACCAATATCGATCAAGACGACACCCAGATCTTTTTCATCCGGTGTCAGTACCGCCAGACTCGATGCCAGCGGCTGCAGCACCAGGTCTTGAACTTCCAGACCACAACGACGCACACACTTGATAATGTTTTGAGCCGCGCTGACGGCTCCGGTCACAATATGAACCCGTACTTCAAGCCTTACGCCACTCATGCCCAAAGGTTCGCGCACGTCTTCCTGACCATCTATAATGAATTCCTGCGGCAGCACATGCAGTACCTGCTGGTCGGTGGGAATATTGACTGCCTTGGCGGTCTCCATGACTCGAGCCACATCAGGCCCTGAAACTTCCTTGTCTTTAATTGCCACCATGCCGCTGGAATTGAAGCTGCGGATGTGACTACCTGCGATACCGGTGTAAACATGTGTAATTTTGCAGTCAGCCATCAGCTCGGCTTCTTCCAGGGCGCGCTGTATCGACTCGACGGTAGCATCTATATTGACCACGACCCCTTTTTTCATGCCGCGTGAATCACTCTGCCCCATGCCTATCACTTCATAGCGTCCGTCAGGCAATAATTCAGCCACCACGGCCACCACCTTCGAGGTGCCGATATCGAGCCCTACGATCAGATCTTTATTGTCCCGTGCCATAGTCCATTACCCTCATCATGAATAGCGCCACCTTGCCGTCATTGTTTCAGCACACCATCGACCGCCGGCTCAGACAGAAACTTCACGCCCGAGACTTTGATGGCAAAACCATTGGGGTAGCGTAAGTCAACCTGCGTTGGTGCTGCTCCCCAGCGGGTTTTTATTTCATCATAGTGTGCGATCAATCGATCCACACGATATTTCAATACTTTGTCATTCTGTTCGCGTCCCAGTTCGACCACGACCTGATTGGTCATGGTGATACGCCAGGCATAGCGTGGACTCAATTCGACCACTTGGGGTTTCAAATCGAGTGGTGCAAACCAGTCCGTAAAATGGCGAAAGCGTTGTGCCACATATTGCTCGGTGCCAGGCGGGCCATTGAGTTCAGGCAGGTTGCCATACTGCTCGAATTCAGCCGGGTTGGCGGCAAACCATTCGCCATAGCTATTGATACCGCGACCATCGACCCATAGCGCCAGCGGCACATGTTCTTCCACCATGACTACCAGGCGATCGGGCCAATGTCGGGCAATCTGCGCCCTGCGTACCCAGGGTACTGTTTCGAACTGGCGCCGTGCTGTTTCCAGATTCAGGGTGAAGAAACCGCCTTTGAGTCCTGGCAAGGCATTGGCGCGTAGCGCTGGCAGATTGACATGACGCAAGCCTTGATCCTTACTCGCACGCACCTCTATGGAACGAAAATCAAAAGCAGGCAGACGCATGATCGCGACAAAAGTGGCATAGACCAGACTAAGCGCCGCCAGCACTGCGGCTATCATCGCCGTCAGGTTCATCAGGCGCGGATCATGCCAGAAATTCATGCTCGCAACTCCAGTGTCTGGTCCAGAATTTTCAGCATCAAGTCATCATAAGAAATGCCAGCCGCTGCTGCGGCTTTGGGAACCAGGGAATGACTGGTCAGCCCAGGTGCAGTATTCACTTCCAGAAAATAGACCTGTCCATCTGCGTCGGTCATAAAATCGGCACGGCCATAGCCAGAACAACCCAATGCATGGAAAGCCTCACGCGCCAGTGAACGTATGCGGTTTTCTTTTTTCAGCCCACTGGGAATCAGATAACGGGTGTCATCGGACACGTATTTGGCGTGATAAGTATAAAACTCTTCGTCTGGCTCAATCTTGATGATGGGCAGCGCCGCATCGCCCAAAATGGAGCTGGTATATTCACCGCCTCCTTCTATGGATTTTTCCACCAGAACAATGCGGTCATGTTTCAGTGCCTCATAGATGGCGGGTAACAGGGCTTGTGCCGTCTTGACTTTGGTGACAGCAACGCTGGAACCTTCGCACGCCGGCTTGACGAATAAAGGCAAGCCATGCTGTTCCAGAGCCTGCTGTGCCCTGGCTTCAATGTCTTCATCGGCACGAATGGCCGTAAACGGCGGCGTCGGAATAGCCAGTTGCTGCCATACCAGTTTGGTACGGAATTTATCCATGCCCAGAGCCGAACCCAGCACACCACTCCCCGTATAAGGCATGCCCAGAAATTCAAGTGCCCCTTGCAACGTTCCATTCTCGCCACTGCCTCCATGTAAAGCAATGAAAGCACGGTCGAAGTGTTGCGCCTTGAGTTCACTCAGGGCCAGATCTTTCGGGTCAAAGGCATGGGCATCGACACCGGTACGCAACAAAGACTCGAGTACCAGACGACCTGACATCAGACTGACTTCGCGCTCAGCTGATGAACCACCAAACAGTACCGCCACCTTGCCGAATTTTTCTTTCATGTCTCTCATAGGCTCTGCCCCACCAATTGTCCTGGTACGCTGCCTATCGACCCTGCGCCCATGGTAATCACGACGTCGCCATCTTGTGCCAATGACAAAATATCCTGTTTCATTTGCTGAATATCTTCGATAAAGACTGGCTCCACCTTGCCTGCTACACGCAAGGCACGTGCCAGTGCACGACCATCGGCTGCGACAATCGGGGCTTCACCAGCGGCATAAACCTCGGCCAGCAGTACCGTATCAGCGCTGGAAATGACTTTGACGAAATCTTCAAAGCAATCGCGGGTGCGGGTGTAACGGTGCGGCTGAAACGCCAGTACCAGGCGCCGTCCCGGATAAGCGCCACGCGCCGCCGCCAGAGTCGCAGCCATTTCGACCGGATGATGTCCATAGTCATCAACCAGGGTAAAGTGCCCACCAGTGGGTAAAGCGATGTCGCCATAGCGCTGAAAACGCCGCCCCACGCCATTGAATTCCGCCAGCCCTTTTTGAACGGCGCTATCGGCTATGCCCAATTCGTCGGCTATGGCAATGACTGACAGGGCATTCAGCACGTTATGCAAGCCGGGTTGATTCAGGGTAATGGGTAAAGGTGCTGGCTTGGACCCATTTTCCGGACGCAGGGCAGTAAATTTCATTTGGGTACCTTCAGCCACAATATCGACAGCGCGATACTGGGCATCGGGACGCAGTCCGTAAGTGAGTATCGGCTTGCTGATAAACGGCATGATGTCGCGTACATTGGCATCGTCAATACACAATATGGCAGCACCGTAGAACGGTAAATGCTGTAAAAATTCAATGAATGCCTGCTTCAGCTTGCCCAGGTCATGGCCATAGGTGTCCATATGATCGGCATCAATGTTGGTTACAACCGCAATGACTGGCAGCAAATTCAGAAACGAAGCATCCGACTCGTCAGCCTCGACGACTATCCATTCACCCTGCCCCAGCTTGGCATTGGCGCCAGCACTATTGAGTCGCCCACCAATGACGAAGGTCGGGTCCATATCGCCCGCTGCCAGGACACTGGCGGCCAGAGAGGTGGTCGTGGTCTTGCCATGCGTTCCGGCGATGGCAATGCCTTTCTTGAGACGCATGAGTTCAGCCAGCATGACCGCACGAGGTACTACCGGAATACGTTTGCTGCGCGCTGCTATGACTTCTGGGTTGTCAGCTTTGACGGCGGTAGAAACCACCACTGCATCGGCTCCTTCAATGTGCCCAAAGTCGTGACCATAGTAAATGCGCGCACCTGCCGCTTCCAGACGCTGGGTCGTAGCACTACTACCAAGATCGGAACCACTGATGGTATAGCCCAGATTCAGCAAAACTTCAGCAATGCCACTCATGCCAGAGCCACCAATACCAACGAAATGAATATGTTCGATGCGGTGTTTCATGGGCACACCTCTTCTATCAGGTCAGCAACCGCCTGGGCTGCCTGTGGTCTGGATTGCAGACGTGCACGTTCGGCCATGTGCAATAAACGTGGCCGGTCGAGCGAACGCAATAATTCGGCCATTCGTGCCGGGGTCAATTCTGCCTGTGGCAGATGTAGGCAGGCGCCTTGTTGTGCCAGCCATTCGGCGTTATGCACCTGATGCGCCGTAGTCGAAATACGGAGTGGTACCAGCACCGAAGCCACCCCGGCAGCACATAATTCAGATACCGTAATCGCACCGGCACGACATATGACCAGATCAGCACTGGCGTAGGCACTGGCCATGTCGTCGATAAAGGGTACAACTTCTGCAGTCTGTCCCTGCTCGGCATAGGCTGCGCGCACGCTGTCCAGATGACGCTGTCCGGTTTGGTGAATGACCTGCGGCCGCTGGTCTGGCGCCATCAAGGCCAGAGCACGTGGAATGGTTTCATTCAGCACCATGGCGCCCAGACTACCCCCTATGACCAAGACCTTGAGCGGACCACTGCGGTCGGCAAAACGTTCGGCAGGGACAGGCACTTGCGCCACTTCAGCGCGTACCGGGTTACCAGTGTAAACACCGGCGGCCGCATCCTTGCCTGAAAAACCGAATGCAATACGATCTGCCAGACTGCGCAGAAAACGGTTCGACATGAGCCAAGCCGCATCTGCGTTGAGCAATACCAGCTTTTTTCCGAGCAGACTGGCCATCATGCCAGCCGGGATACAGACATAACCACCGGTACCAAACACCACTGCCGGACGGCGTAAACGCAGAATGCGTACGCACTGCCACATGGCTTGCAGTAATTTGAAGCCCCCTAATAACGCACCCATGACGCCTTTGCCACGCAGGCCGCTAAAGTCGAGCAAATCAAGCGCGATGCCGTGTTGTTGCACCAGATCTTTTTCCATGCCGCGACGAGTGCCTATCCACGAAACCGTCCAGCCCCGGGCGCGCATTTCATCGGCCAGCGCCAGACCGGGCATGACATGCCCACCGGTTCCGGCGGCGACAATGACGACATGGCGGTTCATAGTTTCATCCCCCGCATCATGCGTCTTGATTCCCAGTCTATGCGCAGCAGCACCGCTATCGCAGCCAGACTGACCAATATGGCCGAGCCACCGTAACTGACCAGCGGCAGGGTCAAGCCTTTGGTCGGCAATAATCCCAGAGCCACCCCCATATTGATGAAGGCCTGTACCCCAAGCCAGATACCTATGCCCTGCGCCACCAGACTGGCAAAGGTACGTTCCAATGCAATGGCCTGACGGCCAATTTCAAACGCGCGTCGTACCAATAAGTAAAACAACAGGGCGACGACACTGACGCCAACAAAACCCAGTTCCTCGCCTATCACGGCCAGAATGAAGTCGGTATGAGCCTCGGGCAAATAATGCAGCTTTTCTACACTGCCTCCCAGGCCGACCCCAAACCACTCGCCGCGCCCGAAAGCAATCAGTGAATGTGACAGTTGATAGCCCTTCCCCAAAGCATTTTCGGGTTCCCAGACATTCAGATAGGCAAAAATACGCTCACGCCGCCAGGGTGACAGCCAGATCAGCAAGCAGAAAGTCACGATCAGGGTCAGGCTCAAGCCAGCAAACAGTTTGCCGTTGATGCCACCCAGAAACAGTACTCCCATGGCTATGACAACGATGACGCCAAATGCACCGAGGTCTGGCTGCAATAGCAATAACAAGCCCACCAGCGCAATGGCTACCGCCATGGGCATGAAACCGCGCATGAAGTCGAGCATGTAATTTTGCTTGCGCACGGTAAAGTCAGCGGCATACAGCACACAAGCCAGCTTCATCACCTCGGAAGGCTGCAAATTTAGAAACCCCAATGGGATCCAGCGTTGCGCACCATTGACACCTTTACCCAGACCGGGAACAAGCACCAGGATCAGCATCAGTGTGGCGCCAACAAACAAATAGGGTGCCAGCTTTTGCCAGCCTTGCACCGGTATCTGGAATGCAACAACAGCGACAGCAAATGCAATTGTTATTGCCAGCACATGACGTACTAAAAAATGGGTAGGGGCATAGTTGCTGTAGCGCGGCGAATCGGGCAAGGCAATCGAGGCTGAATAAATCATGATCATGCCAATCAACAGCAGCGTGCCAGCGCACCACATAATGGTTTGATCAAAATGCGCTGGAACCCGACCCTGGCGTGCTTCGGCCGAAGTGCTGGCGTAATAGCGCGGCGCGGCAGAAGGTGAGGATTTCATCATGCTACCTCTCCTTGTTCTAGCGCCAGTTCCTGTACTGCTTGTACAAACACTTGGGCACGATGCTCATAGTTGCGAAACATATCGAAACTGGCGCAGGCGGGTGACAGCAATACCGCATCCCCCTGTTGTGCCAAGGCAGCGGCGCGCTGCACCGCCTGTTCCAGACTGGAGGCTGTTTCCAGAGGCACCGCCAATTCGGCCAAGGCCGCTTGCAGACGCGGTGCATCGCGGCCGATCAGAATGACTGCTGCCGCATAACGGGCTACGGGCGCAAGCAGTGGACTGAAATCCTGACCCTTGCCTTCACCACCGGCAATTAAGACCACCCGGCGCTTCAAGCCCTGCAAAGCCGCCACCGTAGCGCCGACATTGGTGCCCTTGCTGTCTTCAATATAATCCACGCCGCGTATCTGGCGCACCCATTCCACCCGGTGCGGCAAGCCGCGAAAATCGCGCAAGCCGTACAAGGCTTTGGATAAAGGCACTCCAGACTGCGTGACCAGAGCCAAAGCCGCCAGGGCATTGGCCACATTATGCTCACCCGTGAGTCTCAGCGCATCAACCGGCATCAGGCGCGTCAGACGCGCCGGTTCTTCATCTGTGACGGCAGCTTTGGCACTGCGTTTCTTCTTCACCGGCGCTTCTTCATCACCCTCAGCCAATACCAGCCATTTCAAACCATTTTCCTGCACCAGACCCCAGTCGCGTGCGTGTTCCGGAGCACTCAGGCCAAAAGTGACCGGGGTCTCAGTGCCAGCACTGGCCAATTGCAGCGTCACGGCATCGTCACGATTAGCGATACAGGTTCGGGCGTTTAAATAAATGCGCGCCTTGGCCTGGGCATATTGTTCCATCGAGGGGTGCCAGTCCAGATGATCTTCACTCAGATTCAGAATGACGGCGGCATCAAGGTTCAGGCTATCAGTCGTCTCAAGCTGAAAACTTGATAACTCCAGAGCCCAGAAATCGGGCAAGGCTTGAGCTTCCCAGGCCGTACCCAATGCGTCGAGTGCAGCCGGAGAAATATTGCCAGCCGCCTGTGCCTTCAGACCACTACGCTCGGCCAAAAATGCACACAAGGCAGTCACGGTGGTTTTACCATTGGTTCCGGTAATACCAACGCAACGCGGTGCATAGCTCTGGGTCTGTTTCAAACTGGCTAATGCCTGGGCAAAAAATTCAATTTCACTCCATACTGCAAGACCACGCTCACGTGCCTGCTGAATGAAACCTTTTACCGGCTCAAGGTAGGGTGACAACCCCGGGCTCAGGCCAATAATATCGACGGAGTCCAAATAGCTGGGCTGCCATTCCCCTAACAACAACTCGGCTGCGGGAAACTCGGCGCGCACCGTCTCTAGCCCCGGGGGTTGCAAGCGGGTATCAGCCCAGCGTAGCGTCGCGCCATGACGTAAACACCAGCGCGCCATTGACTGGCCCGACTCGCCCAGACCAAGAATCAATACACGCGGATGAGTAAAAGTTCCAAACATGAATCAGCGCAATTTCAAAGTTGATAAGCCAAACAAGACCAGCATCATGGTAATAATCCAGAAACGCACTACCACCTGGGTTTCTTTCCAGCCGCCTAATTCATAGTGATGATGCAAGGGTGCCATGCGAAATACACGTTTACCGCCACTCCATTTGAAGTACAGCACCTGAATCATGACCGACAGGGTTTCTGCGACGAACACCCCGCCCATGATGAACAGCACGATTTCCTGGCGGGTTATCACGGCCAGGGTTCCGAGCGCACCTCCGAGTGCCAGGGCACCGACATCACCCATGAAAACCTGAGCTGGATAAGCGTTGAACCATAAAAACGCCAGCCCTGCACCACCTAAAGCGCCGCAAAAAATCAGCAACTCGCCTGCCCCCGGAATATGCGGGAACAGCAAATACTTCGAGAACACCGAGCTGCCGACCACATAGGCAAAAATACCTAGTGCAGAACCCACCATGACCACCGGCATAATCGCCAGACCATCCAAACCATCCGTCAGATTGACTGCATTACTGGTGCCGACAATCACCAGAAAAGTCAGGGTGATAAAGCCCCAGACGCCCAATGGATAGGCTACCGACTTGAAAAAAGGGACAATCAGGTCGGCCCGGTTGGTCAATTCAATAGTGAAACCGCTTTTTATCCAGGCCATGAATAATTCCAATGCCTGTTCATTACTTGATGCCGATATGCTGAATGCCAGATAGACCGACGCAACCAGACCGATGAGCGATTGCCAGAAAAATTTTTCTTTTGCGCTCAGACCTTTGGGATTGCGAAATACCACCTTGCGATAGTCATCGACCCAACCTATCCAGCCAAACCCCAGGGTCACGATCAAGACTATCCAGACAAAACGGTTGCTCAAATCCATCCAGAGCAAGGTCGAGATGCCAATGGCAATCAAAATCAGCGCGCCGCCCATGGTGGGTGTACCGCTTTTGACCAAATGTGTTTGTGGTCCATCGCTGCGTATGGCCTGCCCGATCTTCCACGAGGTCAGTTTTCGAATTACGGCGGGTCCGGCGATCAGGCCTATGATCAGGGCGGTCATGGTAGCGAGTACCGCGCGCAGGGTCAGGTAATTAAAAACGCTGAAGGCGCGGTAGTCCTGCGCCAGCCACTGAAATAATTCAAGCAACATTTTTTTCCTCACCTGCGCATAAAGCCGCTACGATTCGTTCCATCTTCATGAAACGTGAACCTTTTACCAGAATCGAACCACCAAGATCACTTTCGTCCAGCACTGACTGCGCCTCAGCAACAGTGGAAAAATGCTGCGCTCCGGCACCATAGGCTTGTGCGGCGTGACGACTGGCTTCACCTACTGTCATTAAACGGCCAATCCCTTTTTGTTTGGCGTAAGCGCCAACTTCGGCATGAAATTCAGGCCCCTGTTGCCCGACCTCGCCCATGTCGCCCAATACCAGAAGAGTGGGGCGTGGCAGGTTTGCCAATACCTCAATGGCAGCGCGCACCGAATCCGGGTTGGCATTGTAGGTATCATCAACAAGCACAGTGCCCTGGGGTAAGCGCTTGAGTACCAGACGACCAGCCACCGGTTTGAATGCTGCTAGTCCCTGCGCAATCGCTGCCGTGCTCACACCAGCGGCATGCGTGCAGGCGGCAGCCGCTGCGGCATTCAAAATATTGTGTTCTCCCAGTATTTGCAGTGGAATGGCAGCCGGCCACGGTACGCCTGCAATGGATAACGTCAGGCCGCCCGTGCCAGTGGTCTGGGCAAACACGTCGGCAGCTCCGGTCAAACCAAAGGTCATGATTTTTTTGCCGCAGGCCAGATCACGCCACAAGGCTAGATAGTCACTATCTGCCGGAAATACGGCTATTCCCGACTCTGGCAGGAAAGAAAAGACCGAGCCATTTTCGTTCGCGACAGCCTCTATCGAATGCATGAATTCCTGATGCTCACGCTGGGCATTATTGACCAGTGCCACGGTGGGTTGTGTTATCTGTGCCAGCTCTGCTATTTCACCGGGATGATTCATTCCCAATTCAATCACGGCGGCCTGATGCTGCCGATTCAGTCGCAACAAGGTCAAGGGCACCCCAATGTCATTATTCAAATTACCCTGGGTCGCCAGACGCCCTGATTCTCCATAGGCCGCCGCCAGAATGGCCGCTATCATTTCCTTGACAGTCGTTTTGCCATTACTGCCCGTGACCGCAATCACAGGTATAGAAAAGCGTCGGCGCCAGAATGCCGCCAGCTGCGTCAAAGCGCGCCGGGTATTGCTGACCTGAATCACATTGCCAGAAAAGTCAGGCAGGGACTTGTGCGCCATCACGGCGACTGCACCGTGCGTTAAGGCCTGCTGGGCGAAGTCGTGGCCGTCAAAAGTATCGCCCTGCAAGGCGATAAACAAGTCGCCTGGCTTAACATCACGACTGTCGGTCGTCACGCGCAGAAAGTGGAGATTCGCATCACCACTAAACGAGCCCTGCAATAACTCCGCGGTTTGCATCAGGCTCAACATGTTATCCGTCCTGTCTCTTCCGCCTGACGCCGCAATAACAGGGCTTGTTGTGCTTCGTCCGGATCATAGAAGTATTGCTTTTCACCCGCCACTTCCTGGCTGCGCTCATGCCCTTTTCCTGCCAGCAGAATCACGTCCTGTTCTCGCGCCTGTCGCACGGCCATGTATATGGCCTGGCGTCGATCAGGCACCGTCTGTACATTCCTGGTACTGGCAACACCGGTCAGCATCTGCTGCAAAATCTGTTGCGGGTCTTCGTAACGCGGATTGTCACTGGTAAAGATGCTGTATGTCGCATATTCGACACTGACCTGCGCCATTTGTGGCCGCTTTCCGGGGTCACGATTACCGCCACAGCCCACGACACAAATCAATTCACCACCACGTGCCTGAGCCACCGCTTTCAATGCCTTCAACACTTTTTCCAAGGCATCGGGGGTATGGGCGTAATCAACGACAATCAGGGGTTCACCCTGCCCGCCTAAGCTCTGTAAACGTCCATCAGCGGCACGTACCTGCGCTAAAGCATTTACTACGGCATTAAACTCAAACCCTGCTGCCAGCAAACCGCCGCAACAGGCCAGCCAGTTCGCCACGTTGTACTCGCCTATCACTCCCAACTGCACTACACGGCTTTGATGGGAAAAATGTACCTCGAAACTCATTCCGTTTGCCTGGTTCTGTACTTGTGTCGCCCGTAACTGCGCTTGCTCATCACCCAACATGGAATAGCTGATGATGTGCTGCAAACCCTGTACTCGTGCCAGTAAACGCTGGCCGGCCTCATCATCGCGGTTGATGCTGACCCCTTTCAGGCCAGGCCAGGCAAATAAAGCCGCCTTGGCAGCTTCATAGGCCGGCATGCTGCCGTGATAATCGAGGTGATCACGCGACAGATTAGTGAAAATGGCCACATCAATCTCAAGACCATTCAAACGCCCCTGATCGAGCCCGATGGACGAAGCCTCGATTGCCAGTGCCTGGGCACCCTGATGGCGTAATTCATGTAATTGTCTTTGCAAGAGTACGGCATCGGGCGTGGTGTAGCCAGTGGGCGTGAGCTGATCAACAAAACCGGAACCCAGTGTTCCGATCAAGGCACTACGCTGGCCCAGATAGCTCAAGGCATGTGCCAGCCACCAGGCACAGGTGGTTTTTCCGTTGGTGCCAGTCACCGCCAGTACCGTCATGGCCTGACTGGGATAGTCATAATAGGCTGCTGCCAACTCGCCCGCCTGTTGCTTTAACTCAGGCAGCGCGTAATACGGCACTTTACAGTCGGGTACTACCGCAAAGTCATGGTCGTCGAACATCACCGCCACGGCTCCGCGCTCAATGGCATCAGCAATAAAGCGCCGGCCATCATTCTCGTCGCCGGGGTAGGCCAGAAAAATATCGCCCGGCTGAACGCGACGGCTGTCTGAGGCCAGATGTGCCGAAGCAGACTGCGACTGTAACCAGGAAAGTGCTGCCCGGTTCATCACATACTCTCCAATACCGGTTCCGCCGGAATGATGGTCGGCCTGAACGGTGCGTCGGGAGTGATATTCGACAGGCGCAGGCTGGCGCCGGCTATGGCAGAAAAAACAGGCGCTGCCACCTCACCCGCATAGTAATGACCCGCCGAAGGTTCATCGACCATCACTGCGATGACAAAACGCGGATTGGAGGCAGGCGCGAAACCTACAAACGACGAAATGTATTTTCCGGGCAGGTACATGCCGCCCTCCTGCTTCCATGCAGTACCGGTCTTACCTGCCACACGATAACCAACTACCTGGGCTTTGGGTGCAGTGCCCTGGGGGCCGGTGGCCGACTCCAGCATGGCTCGCATGGCTCGGGCCGTTTCGGCTGACAAGACCCGCAGGCCGGCGGGTGGCTGGTCGAGCCGGGACAAAGTCAATGGAATCAAATCACCATCGCGCGCAAACAAGGTGTAGGCACGCGCCATTTGCGCCAGCGATACCGAGATGCCATGACCATACGACATGGTAGCCTGCTCAATCGGTCGCCATTTATCATGTGGCCGCAAACGTCCGGGAGTGGCGCCGGGAAAATTCACCTGGGTCATGCTGGGTCGCTGGCCGAATCCCAGAATAGTAAAAAAATCCCACATTTCACGCGGCTCAAATTTTTGTGCCAGCATGACAGTGCCGACATTGCTCGATTTCTGAATGATCTGACTCACTGTCAAAACACCATGCGGGTGGGCATCGCCAATGGTACGGTCACCAATCGTCATTTTTCCCGGAGCAGTATTAAAGCTTGTCTCTGGGCGCACTTTACCCGCCTGCAGTGCCATGGCAGCGATGAACGGCTTCATGGTCGAGCCAGGCTCGAAAGCATCGGTCATAACGCGGTTACGCAATTGGGCGCCGGTTAAACGTGCACGGTCATTCGGGTTATAGGAAGGCAGGTTTGCCAGTGCCAGTACTTCGCCGCTGTAACTGTCCACCACGATTGCGGCCGCAGCCTTCGCCTTGTGCAGACTCATGGCCTCCTTGAGTGCGGTATAGGCAGCATTTTGAATCTTTGAATCAATCGACAGTACAACATCGCGACCATCAAGCGGGGGGCGCAGCAATTCGGCTTCTTCAATGACATTACCGAGGCGATCTTTAATGACACGACGGCTGCCTGGCTTGCCCGCCAGCGACGGCTCCAGAGCCAGTTCCACGCCCTCCTGACCACGCTCTTCAATATTGGTAAAGCCTAGCAGGTGCGCAAAAGTTTCACCCTCGGGGTAATAACGCTTGAATTCAGTGCGCTGGTGTATGCCCTTGAGTTTTAGCGCCATTACCCGTTCCGCAGTTCCAAGTTCTAGCTGACGCTTCAAATAAACGAACTTGCGATCCTCGTTCGACAGACGCTGATGCAATTCCTTTTCTGGCAGGTTCAGCAGTTTTGCCAATTGACGCAATTCCTGGGCAGAGGCTGTTACGTCCTCGGGTATGGCCCAGATGGCGCGTACCGGCACCGAGGATGCCACCACGACACCGTTACGGTCTGTAATCTTGCCGCGTCGGGCCGGCATTTCGAGTACACGCTCATAACGCGCCGCCCCTTGAGCCTGCAAAAAATCTTCAGTCCAGATCTGCAAATAAAATGCGCGCAGCAGCAAGGCCAGGAATGCGGCACTAATGGCAAACAGCACCAGTTTCGAGCGCCAGGGTGGCAACTTGACTGCAGATAACACCGGACTGGCGGCAAAACCGACATGGCGGCCATCTCGTGTGCGGAAGAGCGGATGGAAAAACACAGCAACAGATCTGCCGGCTGAGCTAGGTGCTGGGGGCGGT
>DHLX01000022.1:0-45811 GCA_002405475.1 Burkholderiales bacterium UBA4657
TACGTTACTTACTTCTCTATATTCGTTTTTTCTCTCTTTTGGTTCCTGGGTGCTTTGTTTTTGGTTTTTTTGATCTTGGAGGCCGTCAGTCTGTTTCAGTGGAGTCGCCTCGCGACCATCCTTCTGGTTGTCGTCGCATTGGTAATGATTTTCGATACCGTATCACGACGTATTCGCCAGGCTCTTTTGTAATGGAATCATCTTCAAGTCTGTCACAACTGGCGATTGAAATCCGTGACCTGCGCGTCGAGGTTAAAGGTCGACGCTTGCTGGATTTGCCTGCGCTTAGGGTCAGAGCCGGCGAGAGAGTGGCACTCATTGGCCCGAACGGAGCAGGTAAAAGTACCTTGCTAAAGGTGCTGGGCGGGTTTCAGCCAGCAAGCAGCGGCTATGTGGCGGTTCTGGGGCGTGAGTTAGGCAGTAGTGTGCCCCGCATGGACGCAGCCCAGTGGCGACGCTGGCGTGCAGAAGTAGGGCAGTTGATGCAAGGTCTGCATCTGGTTCCCCGTTTAAGTACGCTCGATAATGTGATCTTGGGTGCGCTGGCACGACCCGGTGCGGTTTCACTCTGGCGCAGCTGGTTGCGCTGTTATCCCGATGCACTAATTCGCGAAGCGCAATCGGCGCTGACAAATCTGGGTCTGGCGCAGCGTATGGCCACCCGGGCAGACCAACTGTCAGGTGGCGAACGCCAGAAGGCAGCTTTGGCACGGTTGCATTTGCAGTGCCCCAGGCTGATCTTGGCCGATGAACCTACCTCGGCACTGGATCCGGCAGCCACCTTGCAGGCCTGTGACGCACTGGTCAGCTTGACCAGCAAGGCAACTTTGCTGACCGTGGTTCATGAAGTTGATTTATTGCATCGCCTGGCAGATCGGGTCATTGGCCTTAAAAATGGTCTGCTGGCATTTGATGTCGAGCTGAAAAATTTACATCGCGATCTGCTCGATAAGCTTTATGAAACTGGATAATCCCACTATGGACCCTATTGCAACCGCAGGCCGAAGCTGCCCCTTGCATTACCGCTATCGTGCCGAAGTTTTTCAGCAAGCGCCACCAGCGCATTTGAAAAACCTGGATGTCCTGTATGTGGTTGGTGGGCTCTATGGGAATGATATTGCTCTGGCGCAGATCTTGCGCTTGTTTGCGCTCGAAAAGGGGCGCAAACAGCTAGTCTTTAACGGTGACTTTCATTGGTTCGATGCCGACCCGCACCGCTTTGCCCTGGTACAGCAAGAGGTGCTGGCACACACTGCAATTCGCGGCAATGTCGAAACCGAACTGGCAGACCCTGAGCCGCAGTCCGGCGCGGGTTGTGGTTGCGCCTATCCGGAATGGGTCGGAGATGCGGTAGTAGAGCGATCGAACCGGATCTTGCAACGTCTGCGCAGTGCTATTACATCCCATCAGCGCCAGGCGTTGGCAGACCTGCCCATGTGGTTAACGGCCGAAGTGGGTGACTCTCGTATCGGCATCGTACACGG
Organism: Burkholderiales bacterium UBA4657; assembly: GCA_002405475.1. Lineage (GTDB taxonomy): Bacteria > Pseudomonadota > Gammaproteobacteria > Burkholderiales > Burkholderiaceae_E > UBA4657. Next base: position 1,485 of record DHLX01000022.1, read on the forward strand.
AGATGCCCAGTCGCTGGCAGGTTGGAGCTTCGCTCAGGAACATCTGAACGATCTACAGCAGCGCGATCAGATTCGCGACTGGTTTCGACGTGCTGATGTAGATGCTTTTGCCAGTAGTCACACCTGCCTGCCGGTATTCCAGCGCTTGAAGCTCGAAGGGCCCCGACCAAATGCCTGGATTTTCAATAACGGAGCAGCCGGCATGCCTAATTTTTGGGCGGATCCGGCAGGGTTGGTAACACGTATTGCGTTAAGCCCTTGTCATAACGGATCGAGCCGAGCTGGTATCGTGCACCAGAAGCTGCATGTCGATGCCCTGGCGATTGAGGTCGATTCAGCGGCGGTTCGTGAAGCTTTTCTGGCGCAATGGCCGGCTGGCACAGATGCCTATGCGTCATATTTCGAGCGCATCATACACGGGCCGAACTACCACCCGCACCAAGTCATTCGTCTGGAGGATTGAATATGCTGGCTATTGTTGGAGGTACTGGTCTCTATGAACTGCCCGGACTTGAGATCACGCAACGAATCCATGCCACGACACCATTCGGCGCTCCGTCAGGCGAGATATTGCGCGGTCGCATTGGCTCGAATGAGCTGCTATTCCTGGCACGTCATGGCGCAGGCCACCGGCTGTTGCCGCATGAGGTCAATTACCGCGCCAATATATTTGCATTAAAGCAGGCGGGTGCAACCATGCTGCTAGGCTTTTCAGCGGTGGGCAGTCTGGCACTTGAGCTTAAACCCGGTGATCTGGCTATGCCCGAACAATATTTTGACTGGACCCGGGGGGTACGCCAACGCACATTCTTTGGCGAGGGGGTCGCCGCCCATGTATCCACCGCCCGGCCTGTCAGTACCGTCATGGTTGATGCCGTACAAACTGCTGCCGCGCGCTGTGGCCTCAAGATTCATCGTGGGCTTACTTACGTCTGCGTCGAGGGCCCCCGTCTTGGCACCCAGGCTGAAAGCAATTTTCTGCGCCATGCCGGCTGCCATCTGGTTGGTATGACCAACGTACCGGAAGTATTTCTGGCACGTGAGGCACAGATAGCCTACGCCACGGTAGGTCTTATCACCGATTACGATTGCTGGCTCGAGGACCCAGCTCAGCATGTCAGCGTATCTTCGATTTTCGAGCTGTATGGGGCCACTTTGAAAAAGGCAGCAGAGGTGCTTGATGCCTTGTTGTCACAGCCATTACCCAGCCCTGAAGCCGAAATTCGGTCGGCGTTGAGCACTGCTATGCTGACGCCTGATGCAGCGCTGACACCGGCACAGAAAGAGTGGCTGGCCGTATTGCGCGGTTAGCCTGTTTATGCTTAAGGGCAAACAAATGCTCGCGATGAATTTAATTCAGGACGAATTGCCAACCCCGCTGGGTAAGCTGTTGCTGGTCGCCGATCCGCAAGCAGTGCTGGTGGCGGTGGAATTTGCCGATCACGAGTCGCGCATGCGCGAGCTGTTACGTCGACGTTATGGACAGATGCAAGAGCTGCGAAGTGGAAAGTTGCCCACAGCGCAGCGTGCATTCGAGGCTTATTTCAGCGGTGAAGTGGCAGTCATCAATAACTTGGCGGTGTCTGTACAAGGCACCGAATTTCAGCAGCGTTGCTGGTTGTCTTTACGCCGCATACCCTGCGGCCAAACCATTACCTATGCCCAGCAGGCACAGTGGGTCGGTAGCCCCAAGGCCTGTCGTGCTGTCGGTCAGGCCAACGGATTGAACCTGCTGGCCATAGTCTTACCCTGCCACCGCGTCATTGGCAGCAACCGTCAGCTCACGGGTTATGCCAGCGGTATTGATAAAAAACGCTGGTTGCTTGAGCATGAACGACAACACACTCGCCCCGAAGTAGACGCATAGTCTCGGTATAGTCTGATACTGGCGTGTGGGTTTAAGCCACCGTGCTCTGGCGCGCAAAAGTCACCACATGGTCGGCTTCCAGGCGAATACCAATCGGTTGGCCAATGGCATGGTCATGGTGGCTGGGCACCAGCGTCAGAATACGCTGCCCGGATGGCAGCAACAGGGTATAAAGAAAATTCGAGCCACGAAACGCCTTGCGCTCGATAATGCCAGTCAGGGCGCTGGCATCATCATGCACGACATCATCGGGTCGGAGTAAAACATCCACCGCTTCGGGTTCTGCCAGCGGGTCGGCCTGGGTACTGCACTGGCAACGTATGTTCAGGGTGCCTATTTCAATATCGACGTGTGAGCAGTGGTCTGAACCGGGCGCGTCATGCACCAGCCAGCCGGGAACAAAAGCGCCTTCACCCACGAAATCGGCAACAAAACGGCTGGCTGGCTCATGGTAGAGGCGGTAGGGCGTGTCCCACTGCACAATTTCACCGTGCTGCATCACGCCCACCACGTCAGCCATGGCAAAAGCTTCGTGCTGGTCGTGGGTCACCAGCAGGGTGGTAATACCTGCGGTTTTCAATATGTCACGTACTTCATGGCCCAGTTTTTCGCGCAGTTCCACGTCCAGGTTGGAAAACGGTTCGTCAAGCAGCATCACCTGGGGCGCTGGCGCCAGAGCCCGTGCCAGGGCGACACGTTGTTGCTGCCCACCCGATAACTCGTGTGGAAAGCGTAATTCCTGTCCTTCAAGGTGAACCAGTTGCAGCAATTCATTGACCCGCGCTTGTTGCTGGGCAGCCGGCCAGTGACGCAGGCCAAAGCGGATGTTGTCCTGAGTATTCAGATGGGGGAATAGGGCGTAGTCTTGAAACACGACCCCAATGCGACGTTTTTCTGGAGGCAAATAATTGCCAGGGGTGGAAACGGTCTGCATTCCCAGCTTTATTTCACCCTGCTGAATCGGCTGGAAACCGGCTATGGCGCGCAACAGAGTGCTCTTGCCGCAACCCGAGGGGCCGAGCAGGCAGCCAATGTGCCCCGGTTCCAGTTCGAATGTCATATTTTTTACGGTAGGGCGACTCAGGCCCGGATAATTGATTTCGACCTGATCCACGGCCAAGGGTACGGCGTTGGCGAGGTGCCCGGTCGGCTGAAGCGTTTGGGTTGGGCTGGGGGCAGAGGTAGTTGATGATGAGTTCATGAATATAATTCTCATTTGCAATTATAGTGTTGTCTGCTGTGTTCCCCGGTACTGTTTTCACCTTGCGAGCTTTATTGACCTCTTCTACCGCTTCGGCGCCTACCCTGTCCTGGCTCTTAGGGATACCAGCCTTGTTGCTGCTGTTCATTGCACTGCCGGTGGCGGGCGTGGTGGCCAATGTCTTTTTTGCCGGCGGCTCCTGGGAAGTGCTGCAGCACCTGGCCAGCACGGTGTTATGGCAAGCCAGCCTGAATTCCCTGTTACTGGCCGTGCTGGTGGCGCTGGGTGTGTGCCTGGTGGGCGTATGCGGCGCCTGGCTGACGACGGTCTATGACTTTCCCGGGCGGCGCTGGCTGGTACATGCCTTGCTGTTGCCGCTGGCCATGCCGGCCTACGTTATGGCCTATGCCTATACCGACTTGTTGCAGTTTGCCGGGCCGGTGCAAAGCGGGCTGCGCGAATTTTTTGACTGGCAAAAGGGCGACTACTGGTTTCCGGAAATACGGTCTTTGCCGGGTGCCGCTTTTTTGTTTGTTTTTGTGCTCTACCCCTATGCCTATGTGCTGGCACGTGCCAGCTTCATTGAGCGTAGTCAGTTAATGACCGATGCGGCTCGTTCGCTGGGTTGTACCGGCTGGCAGGCGTTCTGGCGTGTCAGTCTGCCGTTGGTTCGTCCGGCTATGGTGGTGGGGGCGGCACTGGCAGTCATGGAAACCCTGGCCGATTATGGCGCAGTGGCCTATTTCGGCATCATGACTTTTACGACCAGCATCTATCGTGCCTGGTTCAGTCTGGGCGATCGTGCTGCCGCAGCGCAATTGGCGACCGCGCTTATGCTGTTTGTGGTGCTGGTACTGGTGCTGGAGCAGCGTCAGCGCGGCCGTGCCCGTTATGACGCGACGGGCCAGAGTGTCAAGGGGCAGTCACCCAAACGTCTGTACGGCTGGCGTGCCGTAGCAGCTTTGCTGCTGTGTCTGTTTCCGGTCGTGGTCGGCTTTGCTTTACCTGCCGCGGTATTGTTGGTCTTGAAATGGCAGTCTGATACCCCGGCCTGGGATCCAAGGTTTCTAGACTGGATTGGCAATAGCGTCACGCTGGGGCTGCTGACGGCTGGCCTGGCCGTATTGCTGGCGGTGTTCATGACCCATGCTGTACGACAGAATCCCCGCCCCTGGGTGCTCAGTGCGCAACGCCTGGCCGCTTTAGGCTACGCCATACCCGGTGCGATTATTGCTGTGGGTATTCTGATCCCGCTGGCTACTCTCGACAACTGGCTTGCCGACGGGCTACGCAAGTCTTTCGGCTGGAATGGTGGCTTGTTGTTAACAGGAACTATCGTGGCATTAATTTATGCTTATCTGGTGCGTTTTTACGCTATTGCCGCGCAATCGGTTGAGTCGGGCTATGCCCGCATTACGCCCGCCATGGAATGGTCGGCGCGTAGTCTGGGCTTGTCACCGCAGCAGGTATTGCGCCGGGTGCATGCGCCCTTGCTGTCGCGTTCCCTACTGGCCGCAGCTTTGCTGGTGTTTGTTGATGTCATGAAAGAATTGCCGGCTACGCTGGTGCTGCGCCCATTCAATTACGATACTTTGGCCGTGGTGGCGCATCAATTCGCCAGCGACGAGCGTCTGGCTGAAGCAGCACTGCCAGCGCTGGCCATTGTGGTGTCCGGGTTGATTCCGGTTCTGCTGTTATCGAAGTCGCTTTCCAAGTCGGGCTAATCCGGAACACAATAGACCCATGGATAATTTTAATCAGCGCGTGGCCATCATCACCGGGGGGGCGCGTGGTCTGGGCTTTGCCGTAGCGCAGACCCTGGCTATGGAAGGCGCGAAAGTGGTCATCGCCGATAACGGCTGTGCGCTTGATGGCGGGCCGGAAGACAGTGTAGTGGCTGACGCCGCGGTCGAACGTCTGGATGCCAAAGCTCCGGGCTGCGCCATTGCTTTCAAACACAATCTGACCGCGCCCGGTGCTGCCGAAGCCTGTGTGGCACTGGCTAAAGCCACCTACGGTCATGTCGATATTGTCATCAATAACGCGGCCATTACCCGCGATGCGCCTATTTTTCAGAGTCAGGTACATGACCTGGAAGCGGTTATTGCCAACAACCTGAGTGCGCCACTGGCGCTACTGGCGGCGGCGACGCCGGTCATGCGCACCCAGTCTGGCATGGGACGCCGGCCGGGAGCGATTGTCAATGTCATTTCAACTGCCGGTCTGATTGGCAATCCATCGCAAGCCGCCTATGCCGCAGCCAAAGCCGGCATGGTGGGCATGACCCGTTGTGTGGCCATGGACTTGCGTGCCAATGGCATTATTTGCAATGCCGTCGCGCCTTATGCTGCGACCCGACTGACCCAGGCATTGCCAGTGACCACTGAAGAGGAACGTGAATACAAAGAGCATGCTCAGCGTGTCCCCCTGAGTTACGCCGCCAATTTCGTGGCATTTTTATGTACCAGCCATGCGGCGCGGATTACCGGTCAGGTATTCGGGGTGCGGGCGCGCGAGATTTTTTTGTTTACCCAGCCAGCACCTGCTATGCAGGTGTTTGCCGAGCCCGGATCGTTTGACCCCGAGCTCTATACTCCGCTGATTCATAAAATGGCCGACGAATTTACCGACTTGCGCAGTGAGCGCGAGATTTTCAACATCAAACCGGTACTGTAATGAACTATTTTTTTGAACCTGCCGCCTTGCCTGCTGTCCCCGTCGTGGGTAGTAGTTTGAGTTTTCCGGTGCATCGCATTTATTGTGTCGGGCGTAATTATGCCGATCATGCCGTGGAAATGGGCGGTACCGGGCGCGAAGCGCCGTTCTTTTTTACCAAGCCGGCTGACGCTTTGCTGGTGGTGCCGCAGGGACAAACCGGCGAGCTGACCTATCCACCGCGCACCAGCAATTTACACTATGAAGTGGAACTGGTAGTCGCCATAGGTCGTGGTGGGCGTAATATTCCGGTCAAAGACGCTTACCGGCATATTTTTGGCTATGCCGTGGGGCTCGACATGACCCGGCGTGATTTGCAGACCGCCGCCAAAAAAGAAGGTAAACCCTGGGATGTCGCCAAGGGTTTCGACCAGTCTGCGCCGATTGCTCCGTTGAGACAGATCAGTCAAACCGGCCAGATGCTGGCAGGAAAAATCAGTTTGCAGGTGAATGGCGAGACCAGGCAAAGTGGCGATATTGGCAGCATGATCTGGGCGGTAGCTGAGATCATTGCCGAACTTTCCACCCTGTATGAATTACAACCCGGTGATCTGATTTATACCGGCACCCCGGCAGGAGTCGGTGCGGTAGAGCGTGGCGAGGTCATGAGCGCCCAAATTGACAAGCTGGGAGAATTAAAGGTCAAGGTGATATGAAGCTCTACAGCTATTTCCGTTCATCGGCGTCTTATCGTGTCCGCATTGCCCTGAATTACAAAAATCTGCCCTACGACTATTGTGCGGTTCATTTGCTCAAGGAAGGCGGACAGCAGAAGCAGGCCGATTATGTGGCGCTTAACCCGAATGCGGTGGTTCCAACCCTGGTCGATGATGGCCATGTGCTGACGCAATCACTGGCAATTTGCGAATATCTGGAAGAAACCCATCCCGAACCGCCCTTGTTACCAGCCCATGCTGCTGACCGTGCCTATGTTCGTGCCATTGCCCAGACCATTGCCTGCGAAATGCAGCCGCTGCAAAACCTGCGCGTGACCCAATATCTCAAAAATGTTTTGCACCTGGACGATGAGACACGCAACGCCTGGACTCGACACTGGGTGCAGAATGGCCTAGTGATACTGGAACGCATGGTACTCGAATCTGGCCGCGCTGGACGTTTTTGTTGTGGCGATACTCCAACACTGGCCGATGTGTTTCTGGTACCACAATTGGTCAGTGCTGCACGCTTTGAGTGTAGCACCGACCCCACACCCACACTGGCGCGTATTGCCGAGCACTGTAATAATCTGCCTGCTTTTGCGCGTGCTGCGCCAGCGCAACAACCTGATGCCGAACCTTGATGATTTGACTCTACCCATGAAACTTGATGAAACTTTGACTCTGGGAAACGCCGTTCTTGATTTACACATCGTGCTGGTCATAGGCATTTTGCTTGCTGCTGGCCTGCTGGCGGGGCTGGCCAGCTACTACATGCAGCGTCGTGCTACGGGTTCGGGTAATGTCTCGGCTCTATTAAGCATTATTTGGGGCTGGGTGGCAGCGCTGACCATACCATTATTTTTAAGCACCATTTCCAGCGATTTGATCGAGCTCGGACGACTACGCCCAGATAAACTCCTGGTATTGGCCGGATTCAGTTTCATTTATGTCCTGCTGTCGCACTTTATATTTGAAGCCGCAGTATTGAGTCTGAAACGCGAAGACAGCTCCAAATCCGAGGGCGGTAGAAATATTCCCGACCCACTCAGGAGCTATACCGTCACCACTGTGGGTTTGACCAAGAGCCTGAAGCCGAGCCGCACGGCGTTGTTATATGGCGATTTCCAGCTCATGGAAGCGATAGCCAAGCTTGAAATTGATTATGGCAACATGGACGAACTCATCAGGCATTGCTCGCTTGAGCGTGACCAGATTATAGGCCGCCTGGCAGTACTGAAAGCGGCACGGTTAATTGAAACCCGCATGAATGAAAAAAGCGAGTTGTACTGGAAAATTACTGCCAAAGGCCGACACCTGCTGGATGAAGTCGCGGTAGGTGAGCAACGCCGGGATGGGAATTCAGCATAACTTACCCCGTCCCCCCTTCACAGGAGACCTCTTCTGCTGCATAGTACAGGGCATTATTCATCACAGGGGTGAAGCATGGAAATGCAGCAAACATTGAAAGCCGGTTCTACCATGCTCGATCAGCACATGATGCTGCTGTTCGGCATTATGATTGTCATGGGAATACTGGGCGGCATAGCGAATTATTTCCTGCAAGACCGCGATGTTGCCGCACAAAAACGTTCTGCCACGCGACATGCGGTTCTTGGCGTAGTCGCGGCGTTTACTGTACCCCTGTTTCTCAATATGATATCCAGTAACCTGATGGATGCTGGGCGTGTCCGTCCTGTTGATATCTTTGTGTTTGCCGGCTTTGTTCTGATTTATGTTGTAGTCTCACGCCGTTTCTTTGAAAACGCGGCCAACCGCCTGCTGCAGCAGGTTGACCAGGTGCGAGGTGAGGTCAAGTCGCTGCAAGAGGCGAATGCACAGACAGCACAACGAGCGGCAGAACTGGAACTACAGCAGGAGGCGGTAGTTGCAGCCGCTGTTGCGGCACAAGCCGCCAATGGTGGTGCCGCTGCATCGGGGGCAGAGCCAGCGAAAACGGCCTTGTCGTATAACGATGTCGAGTTGTTGCGCGTCATTGCCGATGGGCAGGTTGTATATGGTAATTTGAGCGGCCTATCTTCCCGTACTTCCTTGCAGCGTGAACAAATCACCGGGCGTCTGGCCGTTTTGAAGTCGGCACGTTTGATTGAAACGCGCATGAACGACAAAAATGTTCTGCACTGGATCATCACTCCCAGGGGTAAGCAATTACTCGATGAAGTCATGAACGGCCAGCAGGAAGAACGGCGTGAAGTGGCTCTATGAGCCCTAGTTAATGTATTGTCCGAGCCATTTTTCTGAACGGGATAGTGCTGTATTGCTGGATCTGATCGAGCAATATCCGCTGGCTTGCCTAATAGCGAATACACCTGCGGGTCTGGTGGCAGACCATGTGCCCTTGTTGCATGAACCCGGTTCTGGTGCCTTCGGCAAATTTATAGGCCACGTTGCCAGGAACAACCCGTTATGGCAATACCCGTCTGAGCAGCAATTGCTGGTCATCTTTCAGGGGGCGTCGAGCTATATTTCACCTAATTGGTATGCCAGCAAAAAAGAGGCCGGCAAGGTGGTACCTACGTGGAACTATGCCGTGGTTCATGCCTATTGCAGCTTGCGTGCCGTGCATGAACCCGAGGCCATACTGCCCATTCTGGAACGTCTGACGCGTCAACATGAAGCCGGACAGACGCATCCGTGGAAAATTTCAGATGCACCGGAAGACTATATCGAGCGCATGCTCAATAACATCGTTGCTATTGAGCTGAGCATTCATCGAATGGAAGGCAAGTGGAAAGTCAGTCAGAACCAGCCCATCCAAAACCGGCAAACGGTGGTTCAGGGGCTGTTGGCACAGGGCGATGATGAGTCAGTCCTGATGGCGCAACTGGTGCAGAAACACGTGACGGAACAGTCCGGCCAGACCTGATGTTTGCCTTCACTGCTGGCCCCCCCGACAGGAATCGAACCTGTATCTAGCGCTTAGGAGGCACTCGTTCTATCCATTGAACTACGGGGAGCCAGAGAAGATTATAAACTTCGTTTATGGCACTTATTTCATTAACACAGGCAGAGCTGGCTTTCGGGCACTGGGCGCTGCTCGATAAAACCTCTTTTTCGGTCGAACCGGGTGAACGAGTTGGCTTAATCGGGCGTAACGGTACAGGTAAATCTTCACTGCTGCGTATCATGGCCGGCGAACTGATGCTGGATGCGGGCGAGGTAGTACGACAACAAGGCCTGAAAACCGCTTATGTACCCCAGGAGCCAGCCTTTGCCGAGGGCGCAACCGCTTATTCGGCCATTGCCGAGGGTTTGCCGCAGGCGCAGTTGCTGGCTGACTATGCGGCCGCTCTGACACAGGTGGAACAGGAGGCAAGCCCGGCCGCGCTGGAACGTCTTGCACAGGCGCAGGCGGCGCTGGAACATGCCCAGGCCTGGGTACTGGCGCACCGGGTCGAAGCCATGCTGGCATTGTCGGGGCTGAGCGCAGGTATGGAAGTGTCACGCCTGTCAGGCGGGCAGCGTAAACGGGTCGCCCTGGCGCGGGCACTGGTCAATGAACCCGACATGCTGTTATTGGACGAACCGACTAACCATCTGGACTTCAGCGCCATACGTGAACTGGAAGAGCTGCTGATTGGCTTGCGTACTTCAGTCGTATTTGTCACCCATGACCGGGCATTTCTCGATCGGGTGGCAACACGCATCGTTGAGCTTGATCGTGGCCGTTTGCGTTCTTATCCAGGAAATTATTCGGCGTACCGGTTACGCAAGGCCGAGCAACTGGCGGTCGAGGCGGTGGAAAACGCCAAGGCCGACAAACTGCTGGCGCAAGAGGAACAATGGATACGCAAGGGGGTAGAAGCACGACGCACCCGCAGTGTGTCACGAATAGAGCGTCTGCACCGCTTGCGTACCGAAGTCGCGCAGCGTCGTGCCCAGCAGGGGCAGGCCCGTTTGCAAGTCGCAGAAGGTCAGCGTTCCGGAAAACTGGTGGCCGAGCTCGAGGGCGTCGGCAAGCGCATTGTCAGTCATGACGGCGAACGCTGGCTGGTGAAAGACCTGGACTTGATTGTGCAGCGTGGCGATAAATGGGGGCTGGTGGGCGATAACGGCGTGGGTAAAACCAGTTTACTGAAATTATTGATTGGCCAGAGCGAACCCGATGCCGGACGCATCAAACGCGGCAGTCATTTGCAGGTGGCTTACTTCGATCAGTTACGCGAGGTGCTTAACCCCGAGCTGAGTGTGCGTGACACTATTTCTCCGGGCAGTGACTGGGTGGAAATTGGCGACGAGCGCAAGCACGTTATGTCGTATTTGTCCGATTTCCTGTTTTCTCCGGCGCGTGCCGCTTCACCCGTGAAAAGTCTGTCGGGCGGCGAGCGTAACCGGCTGTTGTTGGCTCGCCTGTTTGCCCGACCCGCGAATCTGTTGGTATTGGATGAACCGACCAATGATCTGGATGTCGAGACTTTAGAGTTACTGGAAGAATTATTGCTCGACTATGCTGGAACGGTGTTATTGGTGAGTCATGACCGGGCATTTCTTGATAACGTCATGACCCAGGCGCTGGTGGCCGAGGGCGATGGGCGCTGGACCCAGTATGTCGGAGGCTATAGCGATTTACCAATGCCTAACAGCAAAGCAGGGGCTAGCTTGGCGCAACACGCTAAGCAACCAGAGACCAGCGCACGAACAGAAAGAAACCGCACCAACAAATTGAGTTACAAAGAACAGCGTGAGTTGGACAGCCTGCCAGAACGTATTGCGCTACTGGAAGCCGAGCAATCCGAGTTGAACCGTCGCCTGGCTGATCCGGCCACGTATCAGGTATCGACGGTGGCTGGCACTAGCCCCGACCTGGCTGGCATGAGTGCACGTGTTGCTGCGATTGATGAGGAACTGTTGCAGTTACTGGAACGCTGGCAGATATTGGAACAGCGCTGAAAACTTGGTCAATCAACTGAAACCCGCATGCCGCTTAGGTTTACACGTTTGTCAAGAGGGTCTTGTCCACATCTTCTGTGGAAAACTTTGTGACTTAAGCGTGCCCGGTTCGCCAAATCAGCGAAAATAAGGTATGGCAAACAATAAAATCACTTATTCCGAAGCCTCCATCAAGGTACTTAAAGGCTTGGAGCCGGTCAAACAACGACCCGGCATGTACACGCGCACGGAAAACCCGCTGCACATCTTGCAGGAAGTCATTGACAACGCCGCCGATGAAGCGCTGGGGGGCTATGGTCAGCATATCCAGGTCACGCTCCATGCTGATGGCAGTATTACGGTCGAAGACGATGGCCGGGGTATTCCGGTGGGTTTGCATCCGGAAGAAAAAGTACCTACGCTAGAAATAGTGTTTACGCGCCTGCATGCCGGGGGTAAGTTCGACAAGGGCAGTGGTGGCGCTTATTCTTTTTCCGGTGGGCTGCATGGGGTCGGCGTCAGTGTCACCAATGCCCTGACGAAACGGCTGGAAGTCACGGTGTTCCGCGAGGGGGGCGTTCATACCCTGGCGTTCGCCGCGGGTGAGGTGGTTGAAAAGCTCAAAACCCGCAAAGCCGCAGCCCAGGACAAAAAAAGCGGCACCCGCGTCACGCTTTGGCCTGATCCCAAATATTTTGATTCGCCCCATATTCCTCTGCCTGAACTGGAGCGGCTATTGCGTTCCAAGGCGGTGTTGTTGCCCGGGGTCCGTACTACACTGAAGAATGCCAAGGGGGAAGAAAAAAGCTGGTTCTACGCCCAAGGTCTGCTCGGCTACCTGAATGAATCCTTGCAAGGCGAGCCTTTGATACCCGTGTTCGAAGGCCAGGGCTATGCTGGTGCCAATGATGAAGTGTTTGCTGAAGGCGAGGGTGCGCAATGGGTAGTCGCGTTTTGTGAAGACGCCAGTGTGGTGCGTGAAAGTTATGTCAATTTGATTCCGACCTCGGCGGGTGGCACCCATGAAAGCGGCTTAAGAGAAGGCCTGTTTAATGCCGTAAAAAATTTTATTGAACTGCATGCCCTGCTACCCAAGGGGGTGAAGTTATTGCCGGAAGACGTGTTTGCCCGTGCCAGTTTTGTGTTGAGTGCCAAGGTACTGGACCCGCAGTTTCAAGGCCAGATCAAAGAGCGCCTGAACTCGCGCGATGCAGTACGGCTGGTGGCTTCCTATGTCAAACCGGCGCTGGAATTATGGTTGAACCAGCATGTCGATTACGGTAAAAAACTCGCCGATCTGGTCATCAAACAGGCGCAGTCGCGCTTGCGTGCCGGGCAAAAAGTGGAAAAACGCAAAAGCTCGGGTGTTGCGGTCTTGCCTGGCAAGCTGACCGATTGTGAGTCTACCGACATTAGTCATAACGAATTATTTCTGGTCGAGGGCGACAGTGCCGGGGGCAGCGCAAAAATGGGGCGCGACAAAGAGTTTCAGGCCATATTGCCCTTGCGCGGCAAAGTATTGAACTCGTGGGAAACCGAACGCGAACGGCTGTTTGCGAATAACGAAATTCATGACATTGCGGTCGCTACCGGGGTAGACCCGCATGGTATTCAGGACGCAGCCGATTTAAGCAATCTGCGCTATGGAAAAATCTGCATACTCAGCGATGCCGATGTGGATGGTGCGCATATACAGGTTTTGCTTCTGACCTTGTTCTACAGACATTTTCCGCAATTGATTGAAGCTGGCCATGTCTATGTGGCACGACCACCGCTGTTTCGGGTAGATGCTCCGGCGCGCGGAAAAAAACCAGCGCAAAAAATTTATGCACTGGACCAGGGCGAGCTGGAAGCGATAGAAGACAAGTTACGCAAAGACGGGGTCAAAGAAGGTTCATGGCAAATCAGCCGCTTCAAGGGGCTGGGAGAAATGAGTGCCGAGCAGTTATGGGACACCACGCTCAACCCCGATACCCGACGCTTGCTGCCGGTGACCCTGGGAGAACTGGATCGGGTTCAGACCGATGGTCTGATGAATATGCTGATGGGCAAAGCCGAGGCTGCCGCACGCCGTAACTGGCTGGAAGAACATGGCAATGACGTTGAGGCGGATGTTTGAACGGCCACAGACTAAATTTTGAACAAGTATTCAAGGAAACAGCATGAGTTTGAATGACACCCTGGTGGATGAGCGCCTGACGCTGGCTAGATACGCCGAACGCGCTTATCTGGATTATGCCGTGAGTGTCGTCAAGGGCCGAGCGCTGCCCGATGTCTGCGATGGCCAGAAGCCGGTGCAACGTCGTATTTTGTTTGCCATGCGCGAAATGGGTTTGAGTGACAGTGCCAAGCCGCGCAAGAGCGCTGCCGTGGTTGGTGATGTATTAGGCAAATTGCACCCGCACGGCGACTCCAGTGTTTATGATGCTCTGGTACGGATGGCGCAGGATTTTTCGCTGCGTTACCCGCTGATTGACGGCCAGGGTAATTTTGGTTCGCGCGATGGCGATGGTGCCGCCGCCATGCGTTATACCGAAGCACGCCTGACCCCGCTGGCGCAACTGCTGTTAGCCGAGCTCGACGAGGGCACGGTGGCATTCCAGCCCAACTATGATGGCACGGTGCAAGAGCCGACCTTGTTGCCAGCGCGCTTGCCCATGGTGCTACTCAATGGCGCTTCTGGCATTGCGGTCGGTCTGGCAACCGAAATACCGGCGCATAATCTACGTGAAGTGGCGCGCGCTGCCGTAGCATTGATACGCGACCCGAAACTGTCGCATGAGCAATTGCATGCCCTATTGCCGGGGCCGGATTTTCCGGGCGGTGGCCAGATTATTTCTTCTTTTGACGATCTGAAAGATATTTATGCTGTCGGTCGCGGCAGTATTAAAGTGCGTGCCCGCTGGACCGTTGAAGATCTGGCCCGTGGTCAGTGGCAAATGGTGGTCAACGAATTACCCCCTGGCACTTCTGGGCAAAAAGTACTGGAAGAAATTGAGGAATTGACCAATCCCAAGATCAGGACCGGAAAAAAATCACTGACGCCAGAACAACTGCAACTCAAACAGCAAATGCTGACACTGCTGGATGCGGTGCGCGATGAGTCGGGCAAAGAGGCGGCAGTTCGTCTGGTGTTCGAACCCAAAAGCAAGAATATTGATCAGAACGAATTTATTACCACCCTGCTGGCGCATACTTCGCTCGAATCCAGTACGTCTATCAACCTGGTCATGGTGGGGCGTGACGGCCGGCCACGACAAAAAAACCTGAAAGACATTTTGTCCGAGTGGGTCGATTTTCGTTTTGAGGTCGTGACACGTCGCACCCAGTTTCGTCTGGATAAAGTCAATGACCGTTTGCATATACTCGAAGGACGACTGATCGCTTTTTTGCATATTGATCGAGTCATCAAAATCATACGTGAGTCAGATGAACCCAAACCGGCACTGATGCAGTCATTCAACTTAAGCGAACGTCAGGCCGAAGATATTCTGGAAATACGTCTGCGTCAGTTAGCGCGGCTTGAAGGCATAAAAATTGAGCAGGAAATAAAAGAAAAACGTGCCGACCAGGCCGTACTGGAAGAATTGCTGGCTAACCCAGCCAGCATGAAAAAACAGGTCATCAAGGAAATAGAGTCTGATGCCAAACTCTACGGTGACGAGCGTCGCACCTTGATACAGGAAGAAAAGAAGGCGGTCGTCGAATTAAAAGTGACCGATGAGCCGGTGACGGTGGTTGTTTCACAAAAAGGCTGGTGTCGAGTTAGACAGGGGCATGGGCATGAGTCTGCTCAGTTCCAGTTCAAGGCGGGTGATGCCTTATACGCCACCTTTGAATGTCGCAGCGTGGATTCCCTGATGGCGCTGGGTTCGAATGGTCGGGTTTACAGCGTTCCGGTGAATACTTTGCCCGGCGCACGCGGCGATGGACAACCACTGACCAGTTTGATTGAACTCGAAGCTGGCTCAAATCTGATGCACTTTTATGCTGGTGCTGCAACAGACCGGTTGCTGCTGGCCAGCAGCAATGGCTATGGTTTCAGTGCTCGTGTGGCGGACATGCATACGCGTCAGCGCGGTGGCAAGAGTTTCATGACACTGGATGATGGCGCGAGACCGCTGGCACCGGCACTCATCAGTCCGCAGGCCAGCGCTCTGGCCTGCCTGAGTGAGCACGGGCGCTTGCTGGTGTTTGGTCTGGATGAGATCAAAGCCCTGGCCAGCGGCGGCCGTGGCGTGATTTTGCAGGAACTCGAGCCGCAGGAGAACTTGCTGGCAGTGCTGCCGATTAGCACGCAGGGGCTGCTGGTAAGTGGTACTCATGGTGGTAAGGAACGTGTCGTGCCGTTAAGCGGATCAGCGCTGGCGCTGCATTTTGGCAAGCGTGCACGCAAGGGTAAGGGCTTGCAGGCACGTCTGAAACCCGCCAGGCTGCTTCCCCCTTGAGCTGATTACATGAGGGGCTGCCACATGTCGTGCAATATGGCTAGCAAAGCTTCCATGACCGGATCACTCGCTGCTCTTTCAGGATAAATGAATGACAATAGGCAGGGGCGCTGCACGCCCTCCCAGATCAGCAGTTCACCACGTGCAGCAGCAGCCTGTGCCAGGTTGTCGCGCATCATGCACAACCCCACCCCCTGACGCACCATTTCAATCATGGTAGCTTCCTGATCGGCCTCAATTGAGGACGATACTTCCAAGCCGTGTTCTGCAAACATTTCCTTTACCAGACGGTGTTGTGAACTTTGTACCGGAGTACCGACCCAGGGTAAGGTAGCCAGGGCTTTCCAGTCATGTGGTTCGATCTTGTCGTGCCATTGCGGTGGAACAGCAATCACATAATTCAGAGTCTTTAGTTCAATGCTACGGATCTGTGGCTGGTTCAGTTTGCCCAGATAAAAACCCGCATCCAGATTCTCCGACAGGATTTGTTCCAGAATGGAGCCGGAAACACCGTGTGTCAGCTTGATATCTATTTTGGGGTGATAGCGCAAGACCAAGCCCAGAAATTCGCCCAGACGCAAGATTTCCGGGTCAATAATGGTTCCGAGTCGTACCGTACCCACCAGATCTGTTCTAAGCCGCTTCGCCTCGCGCATGAGGTCGAAAGCGCTTTCCATGGTCTGTTCCGCCAATTGAAGCAATGATCGTCCCGATTTCGTTAAAACCACTCCGGTGGGCGTGCGTTCGAATAGCGTGACACCCAGCTCTTCTTCCAGTGCCTTGATCTGTTTTGAAACGGCGGGCTGGGTTAAATGCAAACGTTCGGCAGCGCGCGTCAGGTGCGCTAGCTTGGCGACAGTGACAAACGTCTTGAGTTGATAAATTTCCATAAACCGTTTTACAAGGATTCAGCACCTGCAAAAAAAGAGTCCTTGTATTCAATACTTCCTTGTTGGCTCAATTTAGCCAGTGTGCTCTCAGGCCAGACCATACGCAAGAGGTTAGTTGAGCCCGATGTTCCAAATGGCATACCAGCCACTATTGCAAACGGGCGCTCGCCATCTGTAAAGCCGGAAGCCGACGCGGCAAGCTTGGCCAGCAGCACCATTTCTTCCACATTGCTGGCATCTTTGGATAATACCGGGTGTACTCCCCAGGTCAAAGTCAAGCGTCTGGCGGTAGACAATCTGGGAGTCAGCCCTAAAATGGGCGTACGAGGACGCTCATGCGCGATGCGCAGTGCGCTGGCACCTGAAGTGGTGTAGGTCACAGTAGCGCTCAGGGGCAGAACTTCGGCAATCGTTTTGACGGCAGCGCCTATGGCATCGGCGGGCTCGGGCAGGGTGGCGGTACGAATGGCACGGCTGGTTTCCCGGTATAAGGGGTCAGATTCGACACGCCCTATCACTCTTTGCATGACTTCAACTGCCTGCTCAGGATAGTCGCCAGCAGCAGATTCCGCCGACAGCATGACGGCATCAACAGCGTCATAGACCGCGGTGGCAACATCAGAAGTTTCGGCGCGCGTTGGTGCTGGCGAGTGCACCATGGATTCCAGCATTTGCGTCGCTACTATGACTGGCTTACCCGCATTGCGTGCACTGCGAATAATCTGGCGCTGTAGCAGTGGTACTTCCTCGGCGGCTACTTCGACACCCAGATCACCGCGTGCGACCATGACGGCATCGGCTGCTGTTACGATATCGTCCAGATGCTGTATAGCCAGTGGTTTCTCAATTTTAGCGACAATGCCAGCTCGGTTCTGTACCAGTTCGCGCAGTTCCAGAACATCTTCAGGACGCTGTACAAACGACAGCGCTACCCAGTCGACGCCCATGGCCAGGGCAAACGCCAGATCTTCACGGTCTTTGGGCGTCAAGGCCGATAAGGGTAACGCAGTTTGTGGCAAGTTGACACCCTTGCGGTTCGAGACAGTACCCCCCACCACGACTAGTGTCTGGGCTGATTTATCATCGCAATCGAGGACACGTAACCTTACCTTGCCGTCATCAATCAGTAAATCGTGACCCGGTTGCAGACCGGCAAAAATTTCTGCGTGCGGCAACGTGACACGCTGCTGGGTACCGGGTTCGTCCTGCATATCAAGCACGAATTCATCCCCATTTTTCAGTACTGCTTTTTCATTGGCAAAAACACCCAGACGTAGTTTTGGTCCTTGCAGGTCAGCCAGTATGCCGATAGGTCGCCCCAATGATGATTCGACTTCGCGTATGCACGCCAGGCGAGCTTGATGCTCGGCATGACTGCCATGACTGAAATTCAAACGAAATACATTGGCACCTGCCAAGGCCAGACGCTCAATCATGGCGCGGTTGGATGAGGCGGGTCCCAGAGTAGCGATAATCTTGGTATTACGGTGCTTATTTGTTTCCATGCTGGTCTCCTCTCAGGCAATCAGAATGGCGCGAAAATCATTGACATTGGTACGGGTAGGACCAGTCACAATCAAATCACTTAGCGCCTCAAAAAAATGGTACGCATCATTGTTGGCCAGATAGTCGCGTGGCTTCATGGCACGTTCGGCAGCACGTGCCAAGGTGTCGGGCGCTATACGGGCGCCAGCATTGTCTTCGATGCCGTCAATTCCATCGGTATCAATGGCGAGTGCATACACTCCGTCCAGCGCTTGTAGGTTCAAGGCCAGTGACAGCATGAATTCGGCATTGCGGCCGCCACGTCCCTGACCACTGACAGTGACCGTGGTTTCGCCACCCGACAAAATAACGCACGGGCGGCCGACCGGTTGTGAATACATTTTTATTTGCCGTGCAATGCCGGCATGCATGGCTGCGACATCACGCGACTCGCCCTCAATGCTGCCACCCAATACCAAGGGTGTCAGACCTAATTCTGTTGCCTGTCGTGCAGCGGCATTCAGTGCCTGCTGCGCCGTGGCAATGACGCACTGTGAACGTGGTCCTTGCACACGTGCGACGCTGTCCGTGCTTGGGCCCTGTGTTTGCAGAACCTGGGCTACCGCTGCGGGAACCTGAATCTGATAGCGCTTTAAAATCGTCAGTGCGTCTTGTGGTGTTGATGAATCGGCAATGGTGGGTCCTGAAGCGACTACGGCCGGGTCGTCGCCTGGAACATCGGAAATAACCAGGGTATGAATACGTGCCAGTCCACAGGCCTCGGCCAGTTTTCCACCCTTGATGGCCGATAGATGCCGCCGCACACAATTCATTTCACTAATTGAAGCGCCGCTATTGAGCAGGCCTTTGTTGATTTCGCGCTTGTGTTCCAGTGTCAGTCCATGAGCTGGTAGGGTTAACAAGGAAGAACCACCGCCTGAAATCAGGGCCAGTACCAGATCGTCTGGACCCAAGGTCTGAGCCAGTTGTAACATGGTCTTGGCGGCTTCCATACCAGCGGCGTCGGGTACCGGATGTCCCGCTTCAATGACCTTGATTTTTTGACACGGTTCATTGTGGCCATAGCGCGTGACTACCAGACCTTCGAGTGGGCCTGACCAATTTTTTTCCACCGCCAGCGCCATGCGCGCTGCAGCCTTGCCGGCGCCCAGAACAACAGTTCTGCCCTGGGTGGGGGGCGGAGGTAAATGCTGAGGCACAATCAACAACGGATCGACCGCTGCTAGCGCCTGCTGATACAGGCTATTCAAGATTTTTTTTGCTTCTGCCGGGGTCATGTAAGCCTGCCGAAATGAGTCGTTGTAGCACGCAATGTATTAGGTCTTGTCATAAAGCGCTAATCGAAAGAATTCACTTGTGGCATAACCCTGTGGAATGTTGCCATTGCACATTTGATAGTGCGTTGCAGCATTCCTGTTAAGAAGGTATGACATGAATTCTTACCATTAGATTTAAATCAGGTCTCTTTCTAAGCTAGTCGAACTTCTTAAAGGAGACTGTAATGAAACTGCTTAGCAAATTTGCTTTAACCGCTGCTGTCATGACCCTGGCTGTAGGTAATGTTTTTGCCCAGGCAAGAACATTGAAACTGGGTCACCCTCAATCTTCGACCTCGGCTTTTCACGTTGGTGCTGTAGCCTTTGGTGAAGAACTGGCCCGTCTGACGCAAGGCCGTTACAAGGTTGACCTGTTTCCGTCCGGCTCTTTGGGCGGCGAGCGTGAAATGGTCGAAAGTGTGCAGTTGGGTACTCTCGACTTTGTGGTCACTTCGACCGGTCCGGTCGGTAACTTCGTGCCGGAAGTCGCTATCACCGACATTCCTTTTCTGTTCCGTGATTATAGCCATGCACGCCGTGTGCTCGATGGCGCTATCGGCCAGGAATTGCTCGACAAATTTCCTGCAAAAGGTCTGGTTGGTTTGGCCTGGGCTGAAAACGGCTTCCGTCACTTGACCAATAACAAGCGTTCAGTGACGACACCTAAAGACCTGGATGGTTTGAAAGTGCGTACCATGGAAAACGCGGTACACATTACCGCCTTCCGTACTTTTGGCGCGCTGCCTACCCCCATGGCGTTCCCTGAGCTGTTCACCGCCTTGCAACAAGGCACGGTCGATGGTCAGGAAAACCCGATACCCGTCATTACCTCGTCCAAGTTTGGTCAAGTACAAAAGCACCTGACCTTGACGGGTCATGTCTATTCGCCAGCATTGATCATGACTTCAGTGCAGTTATTTAATGGCCTGTCGGCGGCTGATAAAAAGGCCTTCGTTGATGCGGCCAGATTTGGCGCTGCCGCCATGCGCAAGCGGGTGAGTGATGTCGAAGCCTCTGGCGTGGCCGAATTGCGTGCCCAGGGCGTCAATGTGGTTGAAAACGTTGACAAGGCCGCATTCCAGGCAGCCTTGGCGCCTGCTTATAAGAGCTATGCCGTGCGTTTTGGTCAAGCCAATATCGACCGTATCGCCAACTTCAAATAAATCGCTTATCTGTCTTAAACCTGCGGCACCAGGAGACTTCTGTCTCCTGGTGTTTTCCTGGGGATCAACATGATCAAAAAATTCGTAGTCGAGCTGGATAAAAAAACCACTGCGCTCGCCTTTGTGGTCGCTGGTACGGCCCTGACCGTTGCATCGTTATGTGGTATCTACCAGGTGGTCACGCGTTTCCTGTTCAATAACCCGTCTGACTGGTCGGAAGTATTGACTCGCGTCATGCTGATCTGGATGGTGTACATGGGTACCGCCGTAGCCATTCGCCAGGGCGCACTCGTATCGGTCGATTTGATGTACCGACTGAGCAAAGGACGCTGGAAAATTTTTGTTGAAAGTTTTATCACCATCGCCTGTCTGTTATTGCTGGCCATTATGGTTTGGCAGGGCATTTCTATTGCCTGGCGCATACGTTTTCAGATTATTGCTGGTCTGGATATATCCATGGCCTGGGCCTATCTGGCTATTCCGGTTGGTGCGCTGTTCTCCATGATTGCGGTCATTGCGCATTTCTTTGATCCCGTGCGGCACGAACTCGAAACTGCCCAATAAAAGGAACCCTACCATGTCCGGACTTATGTTGTTTGCGTTTTTATTCCTGCTCGCCATGAGCGTGCCAGTAGCGATTTCTATTGGCTTGGGTAGTACGGCAGCCGTATTCGGCACTGACAATCTGTCCATGATTGTGATAGCCCAGCAGCTGTTCATTGCTATTGATAAATACCCGCTTGCCGCGATTCCATTCTTTATCCTGGCGGGCAACCTGATGGAAACCGGCGGCATATCGCGCCGTCTGGTCGATTTTGCCAAATCGATTATTGGTGGCATTCAGGGTGGGTTGGCCTGCAGTTGCGTCTTGACCTGCATGATCTTCGCCTCGGTTTCGGGATCGTCGGTCGCCACGACTTTTGCCATCGGGGCGATTCTGATTCCGGCGCTGGTGAAACATGCCTATCCGCGAAATTATGCCGCGGCACTACAAGCCAGTTCAGCCGAGCTGGGCGTCATTATTCCGCCCTCGATTCCATTGATCCTGTACGGCGTTTCGGCCGAAGTGTCGATTGGTGAGCTATTCATTGCCGGATTTGGTCCGGGCCTGTTGATTGGTGGCGCATTGATTCTGTATGTCTGGCTCTATGCCAAGTTCAAAGGTTACGGCAAGCAGGACCACGAAGGACGTCTGTCATTTGGTGTCGCCACGCAAAAGGCCAGTTTCGCCCTGCTCATGCCAGTCGTCATTCTGGGCGGCATCTATGGGGGTATCTTCACCCCGACCGAAGCCTCGGTGGTGGCGGTATTTTACGCGCTGATAGTCGGCTTCTTCATTTATCGTGAGTTAACGCTGAAAGCACTGATACCGGTACTGAAAAAATCGGTCATTTCCTCGGCGGTCATCATGTTCATTATTGCCACTGCGGGTCTGTTTTCGTTTCTCATCAGTCGTGCCGGTATTCCTGAGGCGCTGGGTAGCTGGTTAACCGAAGTATTGAAATCACCTGGCTGGTTCCTGCTGGGTGTGAACGTAGCCTTGTTCATCATCGGCATGTTCATCGAAACCTCGGCCTCCATCATCATTCTTGCGCCAATTCTGGTTCCGATTGCCATTCAGTTCGGTATTGATCCGGTACATTTCGGTCTGATCATGGTGGTCAACCTGGCGCTCGGCATGATCACGCCGCCGTTCGGCGTCAACCTGTTCGCTGCTTGTGCCGTTGCCCGCATATCGCTGGACAAAATCATTCCGCCACTGCTGGGCTTCGTGGGCGTCATTATTGCCTGTCTGATGCTGATTACCTATGTGCCGGATATATCTCTGTTCCTGCGTGATTGGGTATATGCATCATCGGCACAATAGGAATAGGTATGCTTAACCAGTTAGTACGCTGGTTCAATGCTGGAAACCGCTCTGGTGACGATAGTCCGTCACTGGAGCGGGTGGTAAAAAAAACCAGACGCTCAACCATTGACCTGGCCATTGGTGCGCAAAAGCTGGTACTGATGGCACGCAATGCTACCAGTTCGGCGCAGGAACAAAAAAATCTGGCTCAAAAAATTCAAGGTCGCTCCGAACAGACAGTGCTTGATCTGTCGGAGGTTTCCACGACTTGTAGTGATATTGCCCAATCTACCCGTGAATACGTTGGTCTGTCACGTCAGTATTCCAACGATTTACGTGATACACGCAATATTTTGCAGGCCGTGAATGAACAGATACGTCTTTTCTCTGATTCGGTCAGAGTCTTGCATGATCATGCGCAGGCGGTCAGTGAAATTGTTCAAATGATCAATCAGGTTTCAAAACAGACCACATTGCTTTCCTATAATGCTGCTGTCGAAGCGACTCGTGCCGGTGATGCCGGAAAAGGTTTTGCCGTGGTTGCAGCAGAAATACGCGACCTGGCGAATCGGGTGCGCGAATCAGCAGAATCGATCTCGGGTCGTGTTGATAATATGATGCAGCAGTCTGCTGACTCTAAAAAAGAAATCCAGAAAATCAGCATTAAGGCGCTGGATGCCAATCAGTCGATTCAGGTGGCAGTCGGACATTTTGTCAATATGATCGAAGGTTTGCAGGGCGTCAACGACCGCGTGCTCGGTATTGATGCGGCCATGAAAACCCTGCATCAACGTACCCGTGATGATTGCCAGCAAGTACAGGAAATTTCTGCGCTTAGCGACCAGGTATTGAGCGGCATGCTGACCGCCAGCGAAGGGGCGACTGATCTGGTAGGTAAAACCGAAGCTTTACAAAATCTGGCTGCCCATGTCGATATAGGCGACCAGATTGATCGTGTTATTCAATATGGCTTTGAACTTCGCCGACAAGTTGAAGCGATCTTATCTGATTTGAATACATCTTCCATGAATGTGCTCGACCGGGATTATCAGGAAGTTGCCAACAGTCGACCACAGAAATATAGGACGGCCTACGATCTCGAATTTGAAAAAAGAGTACAACCGCTGTACGACCGTGCATTGGAACAGCTCGGCTGCCTGTTTTATTGCAATGCTCTGGACATCAATGGTTATGTGCCGGCACATAACAGCAAGTATTCAGCTCCTCTCACCGGGCGCTATGAGGTGGATTTAATTCACAGCCGTTCCAAACGCATCATGACTGATGCGGCCAGTCAGCGTGCGGTGAAGCATCAACAGAAGTTTTTATTGCAAACCTATTTAAGAGATAACGGGGATGTGGTGTCCGACATTTCCATCCCGCTTTTTGTAGCGGGTACACATTGGGGAGGATTAAGGCTGGGAGTTGACAGCAATAAATTGACAGAGTGATTTGAATAATTAAGGAGACAATCGTGAAAACAATTTATTTCAAGCCGCTGATTTTTCTGGCAGTCTGGATGATGGCTCTGGTCATTACATCCCAGGCGCGGTCTCAGGAGTTGGTATTTGTACAAGTCGCCTCCATGAGTGGCAAGGATGGCGCCGATCTGGGCCTGGGCTTGCAGGCTGGCATCAAGGCTTATTTTGAGCAGGTGAACCGCCAGGGGGGTGTCAATGGCAGACCACTCAAACTGGTCGTGGTAGATGATGAATATGTCCCCGATAAAACAGTGTCACTGACCGAAAAGGCCATCAAGGATCATGACCCCCTGGCTCTGATTGGTTATCGCGGTACTGCCAATACTCTGGCTCTGATGAAATCCGGCGTGATGGAAAAAGAACGTATTGCACTGGTTGGCACTTTGACGGGGGCGGCAGCAATTCAGTCGCACCCGTTTATTTTTCATACCAGAACACCGTATCCCAGTGAGTTATTCCAGTTGGCGCAACAAGTAGCATCGATTGGACATCAGCGCATAGCCATCTTGCATGTCGATGATGGCTTTGGTCTTTCCGGGCTGCAGTCATTACAGGAAGCGCTGACCAAAATAAAGATCAAACCGGTCGTTATTGCCAAATATGACAAGGCGGCAGATAAGGTCAACGCCAGTCTGGATGCTGCGGTCGCGACCCTAGAAGCGGCCAAACCTGATGCCATTCTGGTGGTGGCAGTAGGTGAGCCTGTTTATGAGTTTGTCAAACGTTTGCGTACTAAGGGCAGTGGTGCTTATGTTTACCTTATGTCGGTGGTAGACCCGAAATTACTGACAGAAAAAGTCGGTAAGGAATTTGCCGCCGGTGTCGGTTTTTCACAGGTCTACCCTTATCCTTTTGGCAATCCGGTCTTACCGTTGTTGCGTGATTATCGTGCGGCCCTAGAGCGTTCTTCCCCCGGACTGGCGCCGACCTATTTTTCTCTTGAGGGTTATGTCAACGCACGTGTGCTGGTAAATGCACTCAGACGCATCAGGGGGCCCATAACCCGCGCCAGTCTGCTTGACGCCCTGCGTAATCAGGGCACGATTGACCTGGGCGGGTTGGTACTGGAATACACTCCCAAAAAACAGTCCGGTTCCAGCTTTATTGAACTGACTATACTGGATCGACAAGGACGATTGTTGAAATAAATCAGTCAACCTCTTCGGCTTGTGCGACCAAGTCCCGATAGGCATGCCAGGTGGCATGACCTATCACTGGTGCTGTCAGGATCAGGCCAACGTAACTCAGTACCAGACTGAAACCAATCAATACAACGATCAGTGCGGCCCATAAATAAAGCGGCAGCATATTGGCCCAAAGTGCACGTGCACTGGTAAAAATTGCCGACATCGTATCCGCCCGGCGGTCCAGCATCAACGGTACTGCCACTACCGAAATGGCAAACACCAGCGAAGCAAACATAAAACCTGCCAGCATCCAGACTGCGAGGAATTCAAGGTTATCGAATGAAATAATCTGTTTGAGCATGCCCTGTAACGTGGGAAAGTCGGTCTGTGAAAACAGTGCAAATATGACTACCGAAACCCGCGCCCAGACAATCATGCAAAATGTCAATATGACCGCAAAAAATGCGATGGAACCGATATTCCGTTTCCAGCACACCATGCTGTCAAATAAATTGGCGACATGGCCATGCTCTCGCTGTCGCGATAACTCATACAGCCCAGCGCACACAAACGGACCCAACAAAAAGAAGCCAGCCGTCAGACCCATGGTCAGTTGCCAGCGTGTTTCGTATACGAACACCAGTGTCAGCCCCATGCAGGCAAATACCAGTCCATAGAGTGCGCCTCGAAAGCGCGTTACCAGAAAATCTTCCGCGCCTCGTTTCAGCCACACCAAAGGTGCCCCGAGTGTTATTGTTTTAATGCGGTACGCAGGCATGGCGTCCGAGGGGGATGGATCGAGTGTTACGGGGTCGAGTGAGGTCATGCTGTTTCCTCCCAATTGTAAAAACGATAAGATGAGGCATGACCAGCTTAAAATCACGCTGCATAGCAGCATAAAGGTGCGTTATGCTCAAGCTTCTGCCTGCTTTATGTTGTCTGATAGTAATCGGTGCCTGCGGTAAGATTGACTATCAGCCAGTACCCGACAGGGCTCATCATGGTGCGCAGGGCTATGTCAATCCTGATGCCAGCAGTCTGCAACGCCACGCGAATGATTTTTGGGACTGGAGTATGCGGCTGTGGCGTTCCGAACCAGAAACTGCCCCCCAGATTCCCGGGTCATTAGTCCCCGACGTTGGTTTTCTTCAGCGTAATCGTACTGAAAATTCCATAACCTGGGTAGGACACGCCAGTGTCTTATTACAAGTGGGTGGCGTGAATATATTGACTGACCCACATTTTTCCAAACGCGCTTCGCCGATAGGTTGGTGGGGACCCAAGCGTCTGCGTTCACCCGGTCTGTTACTGCACGAATTGCCCGATCTGGATGTGGTGTTCATTTCGAACAGTCACTATGACCGGCTAGATGAGTCCAGTGTGAAACAGATTGCGCAGAGAAGCAATCCTTTGTTTGTTGTGCCTTTAGGGATGGATCAGATTTTGAAGCAGTGGGGAATTACAAAAATCAGTCGACTGGACTGGGGCGAAACCCTCGACGTCAAGGGAGTACAATTGCAACTGGTTCCAGCACAATCGTGGAGTTGGCGTCTGGAGCAGTCGGCCAACCATACGTTATGGGGTGGGTTGGTGGTGAAGGTTCCCGACTTCAGTTTTTACTATGCTGGCTGTACTGCATATGGCGACTTTATCAAAGACATAGGCGACACCCATCAAGGCTTTGACATGGCGATATTTTGTGTCGGCCAGACGGCCCCGGGTGATTATTATCAAGGCACATTGCTGACACCGGAACAGCTAGTGCAGGCCCACACTGCCTCACGCGCCAGGAAAACTCTGGCGGTAGGCTGGGGCACATTCCAGCATAATTTGAATGCCGATAATATCCACAATCAGCTTACTGCCGCCACACTGGCGGCGGGCCTGGCTCCAGGGCAGGTAGTGTTGTTTGACTTGGGCGAGACCGGCATGTGGCGACCGGAAATTCCTGAGGCCATTAAAAATCGCGGTAAAACCCGTGACAATCCTATGCGTCAATGGCGCAAGGGTGAAGCACGTCCAATGTAGCCACCGGCTATTCGACTTCTGCGATCAACTCAATTTCGACACAGGCGCCCAAAGGAATTTGTGCTACGCCGAAGGCGCTTCGGGCATGCTTGCCTTTGTCACCGAAGACATCAGCCAATAGTTCTGAGCAGCCATTGGTGACCAGATGCTGTTCGGTATAGTCCGGGGTTGAATTGACCAGCGACATGACCTTGACGATACGTTTGATTTTATTCAGGCTGCCAAGCGTGGTGTGCAGGGTGGCCATCAGATCAATGGCAACGGCACGTGCGGCCAGCTTGCCTTCTTCGGTCGTCATGTTTTTTCCCAGTTGACCGACCCAGGGTTTGCCGTCTTTTTTGGCAATATGGCCGGAAACGAAGACCAAAGTCCCCGTTTGTACTGCCATGACGTAGGCAGCGGCGGGCGCACCGGCCTGCGGCAGTTGAATGCCCAGTTGTTCCAGCTTGTCGTATACACTCATTTTTTGCTCCTGTACTGATCTTGAAATTTTAGCGCCTGTCCCCATGTGGTGGCTGTTTGTAAAATAGCATTCATTTTGGAGAAAGTCATGACAACCAGCACTGAACAAGGCAAACAAACGCTGGGCTTCCAGGCCGAGGTCAAGCAATTATTGCAATTGATGATTCATTCCCTGTATTCAAACAAGGAAATATTCTTGCGCGAACTGGTCAGTAATGCCAGCGATGCCTGCGATAAATTGAAATTTGAAGCCTTGAAGCAGCCGGAATTGTACGAAAACGACGCTGACCTGGGCATTCGTGTCGCCTTTGACGCCACCCAACGCACTGTGACGATTAGCGACAACGGCATCGGCATGAGTCGTGCCGAGGCGATTGAACATCTGGGCACGATTGCCAAGTCGGGTACCAAGGAATTTTTTTCCAGTCTGTCAGGCGACCAGCAAAAAGATGCAGCGCTGATTGGACAGTTTGGTGTCGGTTTTTATTCCAGTTTCATTGTGGCCGACAAGGTGACAGTACTCAGCCGGCGCGCCGGTCAGACCCAGGGTATACGCTGGGAGTCGGCAGGACAAGGCGATTACACCATAGAAGAAATTGATAAACCAGAGCGTGGCACCGAGGTCATTTTGCATTTGCGCGAAGGCGAAGATGAATTGCTGTCCTCATGGCGTCTGAAGTCGATTCTGAAAAAATATTCTGATCATATTGCCTTGCCGATTGTCATGAAAAAAGAACAGTGGGATCAGGATAAAAAAGCCATGGTGCTGACCGAGGAGGATGAAACGGTCAACCAGGCTTCGGCGCTTTGGACGCGCGCCAAGAGCGATATTAGTGATGAGCAATACGTCGAGTTCTACAAGCATGTGGCGCATGACATGGAGGCGCCTCTGGTCTGGACCCACAACCGCGTTGAGGGGCGCAGTGAATATACGCAATTACTCTATATTCCGTCCCAAGCGCCGTTTGATTTGTGGGACCGGCAACAGCGCAAGGGTATCAAGCTGTATGTTAAACGGGTGTTCATCATGGACGATGCTGAACAATTGATGCCGGTCTATTTGCGTTTTGTCAAAGGGGTAGTGGACTCAGCCGATTTACCCCTGAATGTCAGCCGTGAAATTTTGCAGGAGTCGCGCGATGTTAAGGCCATACGCGAGGGCTGTACCAAGCGTGTTCTGGGCATGCTCGAAGACCTGGCTGAGAACAGGAAAGAAGACTATGCCAAATTCTGGGATGCTTTCGGGCAGGTCTTGAAAGAGGGCATGGGTGAGGACTTTGCCAATCAGGAGCGCCTGGCCAAGCTGTTGCGTTTTGCTTCAACCCGTAACGATAGCGATGACCAGACCGTGTCGCTTGCCGACTATGTGGCGGGCATGAAAGAAGGTCAGGACAAAATTTATTATGTCACGGCTGAGAATTGGGCGACGGCCAAGGCCAGCCCGCATCTGGAAATATTCCGTAAAAAAGGCGTCGAAGTTTTATTGTTGACCGACCGTGTTGATGAATGGATGCTAAGCTACCTGCATGAATTTGATGGCAAGGAATGGGTATCCGTCGCCAAAGGCGGTCTTGACCTGGGCAAGCTTGAAACCGAAGAAGAAAAACAGCAACAGCAAGATATTGAAGGCGAGTTCAAGCCGGTCCTAGACAGCCTGAAACAGATGCTGCAAGACCGTGCCAAGGAAGTGCGCGTGACGCTACGCCTGACCGATTCACCGTCATGTCTGGTGGCTGACGAAGGCGATGTCTCGGGCTATTTGCAGCGCATGCTGAAAAATGCTGGACAAAAAGCGCCTGAGTCCAAACCTATACTTGAGATCAACCCGGCGCATCCACTGGTGCAAAAGCTGAAAGCCGATGACGCGCATTTTGCCGACTGGGCGCACACCCTGTTTGACATGGCATTACTGGCAGAAGGAGGCCAGTTGCCTGAGCCCGCCAGCTTTGTGCAGCGTATGAATGCCTTGCTGTTGAAGGTCTGAGTCAGGTGGTGGCCGGCTCGGCCTCACTATCCGCAAAGCGGTGAGCGCGCGCCGAGGTGGCAATTGCTATGCCACAAGCGCGCTCAATACGACTAGCCGAAAGAATGCCTCGCAAGATCGAGCAGCCGTCGCGCTGCTCGGTCACAATGAGATGGCGTCGACCATAATGCTGCAGGCTGGCAACCACATGGCCGATCAGGGAACGGTGCATAACTTCATAGTCGAGCGCCTGCCACACATCGACTGGCTCCATCAAATCCTGTATATACAGTTCAGACGCCGATACACCCCGAAGCTGCGCCATTTGTACTGCACGTTCGCCTTGCAAATCGGCAGCACTGACCATGCCAATCATCCATTGTTCGTGAGTGGTGACAAATGCCAGGCGTACACCAGCGCGAATCATGAGCTGTATGGTGGCTTCGGGGGAATCATAGGCGTGTACCGTCACTTGCGGTCCATGTGACAGGTCGGTCAGCACCAGCTCGGCCGGGTCGGTCAGGGTAAGATGGTGCACCGGATCCGGGTCGATCAGAACCGGCACATGCACCGGCGTTAAACTCAGAGGGGTGAAGTCCATGATTACTTCCTTTCACTCTGCAGGTTAGCGCTCTAATAGTGCCCGATTAACCGTAATTTTGTCTGTGACCAAATCAGCTAAATGATCATTTTCTATTCATGAATGCCCGCTCTAGCGCCAATCTGGCTGATATCAGCATTTCCGAATCTGATGGCGTACGCTATTTACATTTTGGAACCCCCTGGGTGCAGGGTGCCATGCGTTTGGCCCATCCTTACGCTCTCGAACTGGACTACATCAAAAATATGATGGCGTGGTGGTTGTTCCTGCGACCCGTTGCAACGACATGTATTTCGCAGCTGGGCTTGGGTGCTGCGGCCTTGAGCAAGTTTTGTCTCAGACGCTGTGCGCCGGCGCGAATCAGTGTGGTGGAAATCAACCCGCGAGTGATTCAAATCGCGCAGGATTTTTTTCATTTTCCCGTCAGCCATGAACGACTTGAACTCTTTTGTTGTGACGCACAAACGTGGCTGCAGCAGCAGCCGCAAGCAAGCTGCCAGATTTTGCAGGTCGATCTGTACGATGCCGAGGCACGTGGCCCGGTCCATGACAGCCTGGACTTTTATCAGGTTTGCCGTGAGGTATTGACCGAGCCCGGCATACTGGTGGTCAACCTGTTTGGTCAGCATCAGAGTTTTACTCGCAGCATGCGCCATCTCGCACAAGTATTTGATGGACGGTTGGTCAGCTTAAGGCCGACCGCAGAGGGCAATACTGTGGTGCTGGCATTTCTTGGTCCGGTCTTGCAAGTGGCGTGGCCCGTCTTGATGCAGCGGGCACAACAGCTTGAGAAAAAAACCGGCTTGCCGGCAACTGGATGGGTTAAATGGCTAAAGAAGCAACGCCCTGGTGCTTTTTTTATGGTATAAAACCTCAGAGTCTTGAGACGGTCAACCTACACTAACCGAATATGAATGCTCCTGTTCCCAGTCCGGTCGCGCCTTTGGCTGAGCCCGGACAGCGCCTGACCCTCAAGCTGGTGTTGCGTGAGCTGGTGGCCTCCGACTGGATCAAATCATCCGAGGCTGATGCGGTTTATAAACTGATTCGTCAGCAAACCAGGGAATTGCACCCGCTATCGGCGATTGCTGAAACACGTACCCGCGCCTCTGCTGGTAGTAAAGCTGGCCAGATGATGACGGGAGATCTGCTAGCCGAGTGGTTGTCTCAGCGCGTCGGTCTGGATTATTTTCATATCGACCCGCTGCGCGTTGATTTCACCCGTATTGCGGACGTCATGAGCTCGGCGTACGCCACCCGTTATGGCATATTGCCAGTTGAAGTGCGTCAAAACGAGATATTGATTGCCACTTGCGAGCCTTATGTCGATAGCTGGGTGGCCGAGATTTCCCAAGTCACACGCAAGCCCATCCGCCGTGTTATATCTAATCCGGCTGATATTACCCGCTATATTGTTGAGTTTTACAACCTGGCCAAATCGGTCAAGGGCGCTAATAAAATTGGCGTTGGCAGCCAGCAAAACTTCGAGCAACTGGTACATCTGGGTAACCAACTGGCCAGTGGTGGCAGATCGATTGACCAGAATGACGCCCATATTGTCCAGATTGTGGACTGGCTATGGTTATATGCGTTCGAGCAGCGCGCTTCCGATATTCATCTTGAGCCGCGGCGCGATGCGGGGCACGTACGGTTTCGCATTGATGGCGTCTTGCACCAGGTTTATCAGGTACCGCCTACTGTAATTGCCGCCATGACGGCACGTATCAAGCTATTAGGCCGCATGGACGTGGTAGAAAAGCGTCGCCCGCAGGATGGTAGGGTCAAGACCAAAAATCCGGGTGGTCAGGAAATTGAATTGCGCCTGTCAACGCTGCCTACCGCGTTTGGTGAAAAACTGGTCATGCGTATTTTTGACCCCGAGGTTCTTGTCAAAGACTTTACCCAGTTAGGTTTTTCTGAAGAAGATATCGCACGCTGGCAGACCATGACCTCGCAGCCGAACGGCATCATTCTGGTCACGGGCCCGACGGGTTCGGGTAAAACCACGACCCTCTATTCCACACTCAAGCAACTGGCCACCGAAGAAGTCAATGTTTGTACCGTGGAAGATCCGATAGAAATGGTCGAGCCGAGCTTTAATCAGATGCAGATACAGCATGGCATTGAGCTAAGCTTTGCCGATGGTTTGCGCGCCCTGATGCGGCAGGATCCGGACATCATTATGGTGGGCGAGATTCGTGACCTGGAAACAGCAGAGATGGCAATTCAGGCGGCTTTGACCGGGCATCTGGTACTAAGCACTCTGCATACCAATGATGCACCCAGCGCGTTGTCGCGACTACTTGAACTGGGGGTGCCACCGTACCTGCTGAATGCCACCTTGCTCGGTGTCATGGCACAACGACTGGTACGTACCTTGTGCCCGCATTGCAAACAGCCAGACGAGCAGGCGCCCAAGCGCCAACTGTGGGACGACATGATCCGTCCATTTACTGCCGACCCCCCGGCGCATTTCTACAAGCCGGTCGGCTGCCTGGAATGTCGTATGACCGGATATCGCGGACGGCATGGTATTTATGAATCACTACTCATGACCGACGACATGCGTCGACTGGTGCACTCCAGCCCCGATATTAGTGCCATACGCCGACTGGCAATGAAACAGGGTATGAAAACCCTGAGGGTCTCGGGTGCCGCCAAAATTGCTGCTGGAATTACCACACTGGAAGAGGTTTTGAAGGCTGCACCCTCAGCCGATGATCTGACCGTCATATAAGCGTGAATTAATTCACACTCTGATTGACCTTTCCGCGCCAGAATCGCGTAATGTCTACTCCCCAAACCCGTGTTTTTAGTGTTGATATCATTGGTTTTTCACCGGCTGACCGTACTGTAATTGCGTCCATGTTTACGCTGTCGAAGCGCCGCAGCTTTCAGTACGAGCAGTATGTCGAACCAGGTTTTTCTTTGGCTCCAAGGCGACGTCCGGACTTATTTCTGACCGATGTAGATCATTTGAAATCGCTGGCTATCCTCAAGTCCAAAAGTCCGACCGTGACTCACCCGGCGGTTCTGATCGGATCGGATGCCCATGGCCTGCAGTGGGAACTGGTCAAGCGTCCTATTAAATGGGCGGAATTGTTTGCCGCCATGGATAAGTCGATAGAGCGCGCAACAGCGGCACACGCCCTCATTCCTGAAGAAAGACGTCTGGGCTGGCCGTTTTTTGACCGCCGCAAGCGTAGTCGCATCGAGCCTGAGCCGGCTACCAGCCCAATGTTCGACTCGAATGATGATTTGCAGCGTACTTTGCCTTTAGCCAACGCCCAGTCTGCTCCTACTGTCTCTTTGCTGGACTCGGAAAAAAGCCATATGGGAGATGGGCCGGGCAGCTTGCCTTTGGTACGTGATCCGGCGGCTGATACTGTGCTGGTGGTTGACGATAACACCACCACGCGCCGTTTTCTGGCGAGTCAGCTGGCTCGTTTCGGTGTCAATATCGACTTTGCTGCGCATGGCGAGCAAGCCCTCGGCATGATTGCACGTAAACGCTATGTATGTGTGTTGCTCGATACCAGCTTGCCAGGTATAGATGGTTACCAAACCTGTCGTCTGATCAAGTCGGTGACGACTCAGGCGCCTTCGGTAGTTTTGATGAGCGACAAGAGCAGTACCCTGAACCGGGTACGGGGGCGCCTTGCTGGCGGTGATGCATTTCTAGACAGGCAGGTTGACTATGACACGCTGGTCATTACCCTGGCACGTTATGCCGCCCCCAGAACTTATGCGACCGTGGTGACCGATTTACCATGAGTCAGTTGCTGTTGTGGCGTCATGCCGAAGCTGAAGATTGGCATACGTTAGGAGACTTGGCTCGACGCCTGACCCCGAAAGGTCGTGAGCAGGCACAGCGTGCAGCGCAATGGATTCTAAATCTGTGCCAGACTCAGGACTGGAAGCCTTATCTGATGGTCAGTCCGGCAGTACGAGCGCAGCAAACCGCAGAGGCCTTGAGTCGCCTCTGTTCATGGCCGATTCATACTGAAGCGCCGATTGCTCCGGGCGCCGATAGTGGTACTTTTCTGCAATCTGTGGATCGCGTTAGGGCTGACTGTGTTATCGCGGTTGGACATCAGCCCACTCTGGGGCAGGTATCGGCCAGGCTGTTGTTGCATCAGACCCATGATTTAAGCGTTAAAAAGAGTGCGGTCTGGTGGTTTCAGCTGCGGCCTGAACGCGCCGATAATGCCTTACGCGCGGTGTACTACCCCGACTAAGACTCTGTGTCAGGCTGACTGTGCCAGTCTTCGTAACAGTAATTCCTGAGCAGCTTTGGCTTGGCGCGATTTAGAGACTCTGCGTACATAACTGCCGTCCGGCAGCATCAACCAGGTCTGCTTCTGGTCGGCTAGCAGGATCTTTAAGCCTTCGTCAATGACACGTTGTTTGAGTTTTTTATCTAGTATCGGGAAAGCCACTTCAACTCGGCGAAAAAAATTTCTATCCATCCAGTCCGCGCTGGCCAGATACACATGCTCATGACCGTTATCATAAAAATAAAAAGCGCGGCTGTGTTCGAGAAATCTGCCTACTATGGAGCAGACTGTAATGCGCTCAGACAGCCCAGGAACGCCTGGCTTGAGGGCACAGACGCCACGTACGATCAAATCGACTTTTACTCCTGCCTGACTGGCCTCGTAGAGCAGCCGTATAACCTGGTCTTCGAGCAAGGCATTCATGCGCGCCATGATGTGTGCTTTTTTTCCTGCCCTTGCGTTAGAAATTTCATGCCGAATCGCGGCACAGACATTTTCATGCAAACTGAACGGTGATTGCCATAGCAGTTTGGTCGGCTTGTGCTTGCCCATGCCGGTTAACTGCTGAAATACTTCATGAACGTCAGCACCTATGGCCTCGTTCACGGTAAACAGACCAAAGTCGGTATAGAGCCGGGCCGTGCGTGGATGATAGTTGCCGGTACCCAGGTGCATATAGCGACGCATTTTGATGCTGCCATTTTTTGCTACTTCGCGCCGTACTACCAGCAATAGTTTGGCATGGGTTTTATGACCAACCACACCAAAAACAACGTGCGCACCGACTTGTTCCAGTCGTGCCGCCCAGTTGATATTGGTCTCCTCATCAAACCGCGCCATCAGTTCCAGCACGACTGTTACCTCCTTGCCCATTCGTGCGGCCTGCATCAACAGGTCCATCAATTCAGACTGGTTGCCAGTACGGTAAATGGTCTGCTTGATGGCTACGACACTCGGGTCGTTGACTGCTTCGCGCACAAAATCCAGCACCGGCGTAAATGATTCATATGGGTGATGAACCAGAACATCTTGCTTGGCGATAACTTTGAACAGGCTTTTTTGCTTTTCCTCGCCTTTACGTAAGGCTTCTGGCAGGCCGGGCACAAAAGGTTTGAACTTGAGATCTGGCCGATCGACCAGATCGGGCAACTGCATGAGACGAACCAGATTGACCGGCCCCTTGACTGCAAATACATCGGGCTCCAACAGGCCAAACTGGCGGCATAAATAGCCGCGCATGCTGGCCGGAGTGTTTTCAGAGATTTCCAGACGTACCGCATCACCAAAATGGCGCTGCGATAGTTCGCCCTTCAGTGCTTCGCGCAAATTGGTAATTTCTTCTTCATCGATAAACAGGTCTGAATTCCGTGTGCAGCGAAACTGGTAGATGCCATTGATTTCCATACCAGGAAACAACTCGCCAACACAACTTTGCATGATCGAGGTCAGTAACATAAAACCATGGGAATGGCCGCTGATTTGCTGCGGTACCGGAATCAGTCGTGGCAGCGCACGTGGAGCCTGCACAATTGCCATACCGGAGTTACGACCAAAAGCGTCCTTACCTGAAAGTTCAATCGCAAAATTCAAGGATTTATTCAGCACACGGGGAAAGGGGCGAGCCGGGTCGAGAGCAATCGGCGTCAGGATGGGATGCACCTCGCGCTCAAAATAGTCACGTGCAAACTGTCGCTGTACTTCATTCCAGGAGGCCATCATATGAAAAACAATGCCTTCCTGTTCCAGGCTGGGTAATAGCACTTCATTGAACAGGGCATACTGACGTACTACCAGGGCATGTGCCTGTTCCGACACCAACTGCATTGTTTCAGTAACTGTCTTGCCGTCTTCAAAGACAAAACCTGGATCCTGGCGCAACTGGGCCTTCAGGCCTGACATGCGGATTTCAAAAAACTCGTCCAGATTACTCGAGACGATACAAACAAATTTCAGTCGCTCTAGCAATGGCGTGGCCGGGTCTTCAGCCTGGGCTAGTACCCGTTCATTGAATGACAACAGCCCCAATTCACGATTAAGAATGGGTGCAGATGCAAAGTCGATAGCGCTGGCAGGCTGATTCATCGAGAGGTTTTTCCTGTTTTTCACCATCGCTATTAAATGTCGGAAATATGACGAAATGAAGTCACGGTAATATTTTTCTATTTGCTCAAAAAATTCATTGGACTGTCATAATGCCGGTCTAGTTTTGACCAAAACGAGAGAATAGCGCAATAAAATGAGAGAACCATCGTTGATCGCCGCTGTAGACTGCGGTTCCAACAGTTTTCGGCTGCTGATTGGCAGAGTCGTGGAAACCGCTCATGGAAAACAGATTTACCCTTTGGATGCCTACAAGGAAACGGTGCGACTGGCAGCCGGGCTGAACAAGGACAAACTTCTGGATGATGATGCTTTTACCCGCGGCCTGGCCACGTTGGCGCGTTTTGGGGAACGTCTGCGTTCGTTTCATCCTGATCAGGTTCGTGCGGTAGCGACTAATACCTTGCGCGTTGCACGGAACGCCACTGCCTTTCTCAAGCAGGCCGAGGAAGTGATGGGTTTTCCGCTGGAAGTGATTGCCGGCCGGGAAGAGGCGCGTCTGGTTTATGTTGGCGTTTCCCACGCCCTGCCCATGCCGGCGACTGAAAATGGCAGTCTCGGTAACCGTCTGGTGGTCGATATTGGTGGTGGTTCGACCGAGTTTGTTATTGGGCAAGGCTTCGAACCCGACCTGATGGAAAGCCTGTATATGGGCTGCGTGAGTTGGTCGCGTAATTTTTTCCGTACTGGCGAAATTGACCGGCATAACCTGAAAGAGGCTGAACTGGCCGCGGAACGCGAAATTGCTGTGATTGCCAAAACCTACCGCCAGCGCGGCTGGGAACAGGCGGTAGGGTCGGCTGGTACGGCTAACGCTTTGGCTGATCTGATTCATTTGAACAATCTGGGTGGCGCTGCTACTGCCCCCGAGGGGGTGATCACCCGTGATGGCATGGAGGCCATGCGCCAGGAATTATTGCATGTTGGCCACATAGACAAGTTGAGACTTGAAGGACTGAAACCAGATCGTATACCTGTTTTACTGGGTGGCTTTGCCATCATGATGGCGGTATTCCGCGAGCTGGGCTTGGAGCGGATGGAAACCTGTGACAACGCGCTACGCTTGGGGGTCATGTATGACCTGATCGGCCGCAGTGAAAATCACGACCTGCGTTCTGTTACCGTGGCACAGTTTCAGGAGCGCTATGGCGTTGATCGTGCCCAGGCTATGCGGGTCGCCGAGCTGGCGACGCGCCTGTTTGCATCGGCGGGTTTGTTGCAGGGTGATGAACTGGAAGAGACGCTGCAATTTTTGCGCTGGGCCGCGGCATTGCATGAAGTGGGTTTATCGATTTCTCATTCCAGCTATCACAAGCATTCGTCCTATATTCTGGCCAATGCCGACATGCCCGGCTTTTCCAAAAAAGACCAGCAGGAACTGGCCACGTTGGCGCTAGGACACGCAGGAAAACTGCCCAAACTGCGCGCCGCCATGGAGGCGCGCGCCAAACGGGCTGATACGCTTGACTGGACCCGGGTGGCATGCCTGCGTTTTGCCGCTCTGCTGTTCAGGCGCCGTGTCGATGTCGTGTTGCCGCCGGTCACGCTGGAAGTTCGGGCCGAAGTCTTGACCCTTAACTTTGCCGGTGACTGGCTTGAGCAGCATCCCTTGACGGCCTATTCACTGGAACAGGAAGTGGCAGAATGGGAAAAAGTTGGCATGACGCTCAGGGTGCTGGCGGGGGCCGAACTGGTGGCCTGAACAAGGCATAAAAAACCGCCAAAGCCAGTAGCAGTCCTGCCAGTTGCGCCACCATAAACGCTGGCGCGTCGGTTGGCATAATACCGGCAAAAGTATTGCTCCAGCAGCGTGCCAAGGTCACCGCCGGGTTGGCGAATGAAGTCGAAGCGGTAAACCAGTACGCACTGGTAATGTACAAACCGACTGCTGCCGCCGTTGTGTGTAGCGACCAGGCTGAGGCATTCAGCACCACCAGTAGCAGGCCAAAAGTGGCGGTAGCCTCGGCCAGCCACTGACCTGGACCGGTACGTACTTTCTCGGACACTTGCCACAGCGGCAAATCAAACATCGCGTGTGCCAGTACAACGCCCAGTATGGCCCCTGATACTTGGGCTGTGACATAAAGCAAGCCCAGTCTTAGCGATATATGCCGATTTAGTACTTGAGCCAGCGTCACGACCGGGTTGAAATGCGCGCCCGATATGGGACCAAACAGCAGAATCAGCACAAACAGGGCGGCTCCGGTAGCGATACTATTAGCCAGCAAGGCTACCGCTGTATTACCCTGGGACAGGTGTTCACCCATAATGCCGGAGCCGATCACTACGGCCAGCAATAACGCCGTCCCCAGCGCTTCAGCGCTGATGCGCCTAAGAACTTGCATGCTTACTGCGCCAGGGAACGGGTTTCTTGTTGCAGCGACAATCGGTCGAGCTTCTCAAAAGGCAAACTCAGGAAGATGTCCAGTCGTTGTTTGATGGCACGCATGGTCTGCTCAAATGCAGCCAGTTTTTCCGAATCACTGCCTTGTACTGCGGCCGGGTCGGGATAACCCCAATGCGCGGTGACCGGCTGTCCCGGCCAGTACGGGCAAACTTCACCCGCAGCGTTATCGCATACCGTAATCACCAGATCCATTTTCGGCGCATCGGTCTGGGCGAATTCATCCCAGCTTTTACTGCGCAGGCCATCAGTGGCGATGCCCGCTTTCTGCAGTACCTGCAACGCGAAAGGATTGACCCGTCCAGCAGGCTGACTGCCGGCAGAAAACGCCCGAAAACGCTCACTGCCAAGATGGTTCAACAGGCACTCGAACAAGATGCTACGGGCCGAATTGCCGGTACACAAAAAAAGGACATTGATGGAATGAGAGGTAGTCATAAAGAAACCTGAAAAAAAGAATTAACAAGATTGGCCAGGACCGCAACAGGCAGCAGCCGACTTGACCGCGATAGTGACCGGCTTTTTGTGTTCACCGTGAAAGGTCGGGACCTGGTTCAGACTTTGAAACGCTTCCCAGGCCAAACCCTGCGGGTCAGTGACCCAGTGCTTGTTGCTGACGGCATAGCAGCAAGCAGCATTTTCTTCATGCACAACACTACTGCGATCAGCGGCTTCATAGGCGCTACGCAATTGATCCAGTACTTCGGCGTCGTCGGCTTGAAATCCCAAATGATCGATACCCACGCGCTCGCTGAAGGTGGAAATGGCAAAATTCACCTTCGGGTCGTCCAGCATCCATTTGGCATAGTCAGGTTTGACCACGTTGGGAGCCTGCCCGAACAGAGTTGAGTAAAAGCGGATATTTTGTTCCAGATCCGTGACCGATAAATGCAGGTGAAAGCGTTTCATGGGGCAGCTCCTTCAAGCGGCGGGCACAAGGGTTCACAGCTCAGGCACGACTGACCACCACAACAATTTTCAGTCATGAAATCCAGCAATACCTTCATGGCGTCAAACTCGGCGAAATAGCGTACATAACGTCCTTGGGTCTCTGAACGTACCAAGCCCGCGTGCAACAATTCCTTCATGTGAAACGAGACGGACGTGGCACCAATCTGACACTCATGTGCCAGGTCACCCGCCGTCAGCCCCTGATAACCCGCCACGACCAGGCGCCGGAACAAGGCCAGGCGCGAGGTCTGGGCCAGAGCCGCCAGTTGTTTGACTGCGAGGACATCGTAGCTGGATGGTAGATTCATGCTGCAATTATACAAAAATTATTGAAATATAAAAATAATATTTTTTATATCCCGGTGCGAAAAACCGCGTCATGTCATGAATCCGTCATAAATCATCACTATCTTATGCAGCGTTCGACCACTTTTTTGCTTAACCAGAGGAACCTACTCATGTTGAAAAAGCCTTTTTACGCTGCAGCCGCCGGTCTTGCCGCCGCTGTTTTCATGGTCTCGGCCCATGCCCAGGAGATAACCGGCGCGGGTGCTACTTTCCCGGCACCCTTGTATTCCAAATGGGCGGCTGATTATCAAAAAGCGACCAATGTGCGTATGAATTACCAGTCTATCGGCTCCTCCGGTGGCGTACGCCAGATTACTGCCAGGACGGTAGATTTCGGTGCGTCCGACGCGCCATTGTCTGCTGCTGACCTGGAAAAAAACGGGATGATTCAATTCCCCGCAGCCATTGGTGGCGTGGTACCGACCTTCAATTTGCCTGGTATTCAACCGGGCCAGGTCAAACTGACTGGCGCCGTGC
This sequence comes from Burkholderiales bacterium UBA4657, assembly GCA_002405475.1. Taxonomy (GTDB): domain Bacteria; phylum Pseudomonadota; class Gammaproteobacteria; order Burkholderiales; family Burkholderiaceae_E; genus UBA4657. The sequence goes on from DHLX01000022.1 coordinate 42,205, forward strand.
TGGCTGATATTTTTCTGACCCGAATCACTAAATGGAATGACCCGGCGATTGCCCGCCTGAACCCCGGTGTTAATCTACCCGACCTGAATATCTCCGTCATCCGTCGTGCCGATGGTTCAGGTACGACCTTTGTCTTTACTGATTACCTGAGCAAAGTCTCGGAAGCCTGGAGAACGGGCCCAGGTACCGGTAACACCGTGAACTGGCCTGGCAACTCCATAGGCGGTAAAGGTAATGAAGGCGTCGCTGCTTTCATTCAGCGTACCCCGGGCTCGATTGGTTATGTTGAATATTCGTATGCCAAACAGACCAGGATGCCGTTCGCAGCCATGATTAATGCTGCGGGTAACACCGTATTGCCTGATGACAAGACTTTTGCTGCGGCGGCTGCGGGTGCAGAGTGGGCCAAGACCCCCGGCTTTGGCGTCAATTTGAATAACATCAATGCCAAAGACGCCTGGCCTATTACGTCAGCGACCTTCATCCTGATGTATAGAACCCAGGAAAAACCGGCGCAAGGCACTGAAGTGGTCAAATTCTTTGACTGGGCGTTCGCTAATGGTGATAAAGCAGCGATCGATCTGGACTATGTGCCGATTCCGGACGCTGTTGTTAAACTGGTGCAGGCGCAGTGGTCTGCCAACCTGAAAGATCCACAAGGTCGCCCCTTGCCTTTGAAGTAATCAGTGGTTAAATTATCGACCCCGTGGCCTCAAGCGCGCGGGGTCGTTTTGTGTTTCAACCAGACCCGAGAAAAGCATGTCCAGTCCGTCCAGTCCGACCCAGGCGCAGATTGCCGCCACGCCTAATACCGACCGGCGTTATAACCAGTTTGGTGACGCCTTGTTCTTCAATGCCTCACGTGCGGCCGCTGTCGTTGTGCTGGTGGTGCTGGCGGGCATCATCATTTCATTGATGATTTCGGCCTGGCCCTCGATAGAAAAATTCGGCTGGAAGTTTTTGATTACGAGTGAGTGGGACCCACCAGCGCAGCAATTCGGCGCGCTGGTACCTATTTACGGTACCCTGGTTACTTCGTTCATCGCCCTGATTATTGCAGTGCCGGTCAGCTTTGGTATCGCCCTGTTTCTGACCGAATTGTCTCCGGTCTGGCTGCGTCGGCCGTTGGGGACAGCGATTGAATTGCTGGCTGCAATTCCGTCGATTGTTTATGGTATGTGGGGTTTGCTGGTATTTGCCCCGATATTTGCCAAATATTTTCAGGTACCAGTACAACACGTGCTGTCTGGCATACCCTTGGTTGGTGCCCTGTTTCAAGGCCCACCCATCGGCATTGGTCTGTTATGCGCCGGTGTCATTCTGGCCATCATGATCATTCCCTTCATTGCGTCGGTCATGCGCGATGTCTTTGAAGTGACCCCACCATTATTGAAAGAGGCGGCTTACGGTGTAGGTTCCACCACCTGGGAAGTAGTCTGGAAAGTGGTATTGCCTTATACCAAGGCCGGGGTGATTGGCGGCATCATGCTGGGTCTGGGGCGTGCTTTAGGCGAGACCATGGCCGTGACCTTCGTCATTGGTAATACCAATCTGCTTGACAATGTCTCCTTATATGCGCCCGGCAATTCGATTACTTCGGCTTTGGCGAATGAATTTGCCGAATCCGAGGGCTTGCATACGGCAGCCCTGATGGAACTGGGTCTGATTCTGTTTGTTATCACCTTTATTGTGTTGGCAGCGTCCAAGCTGTTGCTGCTTAAATTGACTGCCAATGAAGGAGCACGTACATGAGTGCCATACTGTCTCCTTTGACCGGGCCCGGAGCCGTTGATGAGCGTTTGCGTCTGTCGATGCATCGCAAGCGCAAGCTGATCAACTTCGTCGCATTGGCGCTGTCGTTAGCTGCCATGACGTTTGGACTGGTCTGGCTGATCTGGATTTTGTGGAAAACCCTGTCGTTGGGGATTTCTGGCTTGAGCTTGCACCTGTTTACCCAGGATACACCGGCGCCGAACGCTGATATCGGCGGTTTGCGTAATGCCATTTTTGGTTCAGCCATGATGGTTACGCTGGCTACCTGTCTTGGAACGCCGCTGGGCATACTGGCCGGGATCTATCTGGCCGAATATGGCCAGAATACCTGGCTGGGCAGAACCACGCGCTTTATCAATGATATTTTGCTCTCCGCGCCTTCAATCGTGATTGGCCTGTTCATTTACGCTGTAGTGGTGTACCAGACACGCCAGTTTTCCGGTTACGCGGGCATCCTTGCGCTGGCACTTATTGTGGTGCCGGTGGTGGTACGCACTACGGAAAATATGCTCATGCTGATTCCTAACGCCCTGCGTGAAGCGGCTTTTGCCCTGGGAACGCCCAAGTGGAAAGTGATTTATAGCGTTACGCTCAAAGCCGCACGGGCCGGGGTCATTACCGGCATATTACTGGCTGTAGCGCGTATTGCGGGTGAAACGGCACCACTGCTGTTTACTGCGCTGTCGAACCAGTTTTTCAGTACCGACTTGTCCAAGCCGACGGCCAATCTGCCCGTTACCATCTTCAAATTTGCCATGTCGCCATTCCAGAACTGGCAAGAGCTGGCCTGGGCCGGGGTTTTCCTGATTACTCTTGGTGTATTGGCTATTAATATTCTGGCGCGGGTTCTATTCCGCAAGAAAGATCACTAAAATGTTTGAAAGCAGACCTATGGAAGGCACCAACATTCAAATTTCGGCCACCGCCGGACTGGCGCAAAATGCCCAGAGACAGGCCGATGCTGCCATAGCCGCCGCAGGCGGCAAGGTGCCAGACCGTATCAAAATTGAAGTCAAAGACCTCAACTTTTATTACGGCAAATTTCTCGCGTTGAAAAATATCAACATGGAAATTCCCGAGAAAAAAGTGACGGCCTTTATTGGCCCTTCGGGTTGCGGCAAGTCTACCCTGCTGCGTACCTTCAACAAAATGTTTGCGCTCTACCCCGAGCAACGTGCCGAAGGCCAGATCAATGTCGATGGTGAAAATATTGTCACCAGTAAAACCGATGTGTCGCTGATACGCGCCAAAATTGGCATGGTGTTCCAGAAGCCGACGCCGTTCCCCATGAGCATTTACGACAATATTTCCTTTGGTGTGCGCTTGTTTGAAAAGCTCAGCAAGGCTGAAATGGACGAACGCGTACAGTGGGCGCTCACCAAAGCTGCTTTGTGGAATGAAGTCAAGGACAAGCTCAACCAGAACGGCACCAGCCTGTCAGGTGGGCAACAGCAGCGCTTGTGTATCGCGCGCGGTATTGCCATACGCCCCGAGGTCTTGTTGCTGGACGAACCCTGTTCGGCGCTGGACCCGATTTCCACTGCCAAAATCGAAGAATTGATTGCCGAACTGAAACAGGACTACACCGTCCTGATCGTGACCCATAACATGCAGCAGGCGGCACGCTGTTCTGACCATACCGCCTACATGTACCTGGGCGAATTGATTGAATTTGGCGAAACTGACCAGATCTTCATCAAGCCAAAACAAAAAGCGACCGAGGACTACATTACCGGCCGCTTCGGCTGATGCTACAATCTCGCCCTTGTATGTGTGCCTAGGCGCACGGTTTCGGGGTATAGCGCAGCCCGGTAGCGCATCTGCTTTGGGAGCA
>DHLX01000022.1:46044-77129 GCA_002405475.1 Burkholderiales bacterium UBA4657
CGGGGGTTCGACTCCCTCCGGGCAGGCCAGCCAATGCTGAGGGCAACATGGCATAATGACGTTTCTGTGGTGGATGTAGCTCAGCGGTAGAGTCCCGGATTGTGATTCCGGTTGTCGTGGGTTCGAACCCCATCATCCACCCCAATTTCTTTCTTCGCAGTTAATCGACTTTCTTCACCCACCCCACAACATCCAGACCCCGAGCCCGGCAAACAAGGCGGCGGCACTCCATTGCACGACCCTGGGCGAGATGAAGGCGGCAGTAGTTTTTCCAATCAGAACAGCGGGCACAATCGCCAGCATTTCACCGAGCACAGACCCAGCGAGTACCGGCCACCAGGCTTGATATTTCGCAGCCAGTACCAGAGTCGCGGCTTGTGATTTGTCACCTAACTCGGCCACCAGGAAGGCAATGAAAGCGGTGACAATCAAGGCATGGGGTTTTCGTGGTGCGGCTTTTTCATTTTCCTCCTCTTTTTCGGGCACCAGAGTCCAAATGGCGACGGCAATAAAGGCAATGCCCAGTACCCAGCGCAACAGTTGGGGGTCGAGTTGTTTGCCAATTAAAACACCCAGTGCGGTGGCGCCTCCCATAGCAACGATAGTCGCGGCCAATATGCCGAGTATGATCGGCCAGGGTTTTTTATAACGCATGGCCAGTAACAGTGCGACGACTTGGGTTTTGTCGCCGAGTTCGCCCAGACCAACCAGCGCAAGAGAGTTTAAAAACGCTTCCATGAATACATTTTCAAGTAGTGACACCAGGGTCAGTGGTTTTGGGTTTGTAGCGGCATAAGTCTCTGACTGGGCAACGCCAGCATTCGGGCGTACGGGCTTTGCATGTGTAGCGTCCATGCAGAATGATCCAGTGATGGCAGTCCTGGCGGTATTCTGCTGGCACAGCCTTGAGCAGGTCTTGCTCGACCGCGTCAGGCGTTTTTCCGTTGGACAAGCCAAGCCGGCGGGCAACACGGAAAATATGGGTATCGACCGCAATGGTGGGTTCGCCAAAAGCACAGTTAAGGACGACATTCGCCGTCTTCCGTCCCACACCGGGCAGTTGCTGCAGGGCTTCACGCTGGCGCGGTACCTGACCCTGATGCAGGTCGAGCAGACGCTCACACGTTCCGATAATGTGTTTGGCCTTGCTACGGTACAGGCCAATGGTTTTGATGTAGTCGATAAGCCGTACTTCGCCTAATGCCAGTATTTTTTCCGGCGTGTTGGCGACCGGAAATAATTGTTGCGTGGCCTTATTAACGCTAATGTCAGTCGCTTGTGCCGACAGCATGACGGCAATGAGCAGTTCAAACGGCGAGGTGTAGTTCAGTTCGGTGGCCGGGTGCGGGTTAGCGGCCTGAAAGCGGCGAAACAGTTCGTGGCGCAGTGCCAACGGCAGGGCGGTGGTCATGAAGTTTTGGCTCTTTTTTGGGCGCGTTCGATGGCTGCCAATACGATGGCGCGTTTACGCTGGTCATCTGGACTCAGCTGCTTGTGCTGGTCAAAGCTGGCCAGTTTGGCCAGGGCTTTTTCGCGCAATCGTGCATCGTTGTCCTGACGTTCGCGTATTAGCCGCCGTTCCCGTTTTTCATGGCGTTGTCGCGCTGACTCAGCGTTGGCCGGCGTCCATGCCGGTACCGCACCAGCGTCGGGCATGAGTTCGCTCATATCAATGCAGTCCACCGGGCAGGGGGCGACGCACAGCTCGCATCCGGTGCATTCTTCGGCCAGTACCACATGCAGATATTTCGGTGCACCCACGATGGCATCGACCGGGCAGGCTTGCAGGCATAGGGTACAGCCTATGCAAAGCTCGGACGTAATGTGCGCCACCCGGCGTGGCTTCTCAACGCCGTGTTTCGGGTTGAGCGGCAGCACCGGCTGCCCCAGTAGTTGCGCGAGCCGTTCTATGCCTGCCTGCCCCCCCGGCGGGCATTGGTTAATGGCAGCTTTACCGGCTGCCAGGGCTTCGGCATAGGGGCGGCAACCGCTGAACCCACATTGAGTACACTGGGTTTGCGGCAATAGTTGGTTAATCTGTTCGACCAGAGCGTGCTTCACCGTCACATTTTACCCTCAGGCCGGTCGTGCGATACTTCTACCCATGACTAAAAAAATAACTTCTTCTTTCAGCGCTTCCGTCACCCCACCCGAACCTGCGACGAGACGTGACGGAGTCGGCAAGACTTCCAGCAGCAAGCGCGACCCCGAGGGAACGCGCCAGCGTATTCTGGATGCCGCGACCGAGGAATTCACATTGGCGGGTCTGGGCGGTGCCCGGGTCGATCAAATCGCGAAACGTGCCGGTATCAATGAACGCATGTTGTATTACTACTTTGGCAGTAAAGAGGGTTTGTTCCGCACTGCGCTGGAAAATGCTTATTTGAAACTGGTTGAGGCTGAGCACAGTCTGCATCTCGATGATTTACCGGCCGATGAGGCCATGCGCCAGTTGATGGCATTCATCTGGCAGTACTACGTCGATAACCCTGGACTAGTCAATCTGGTAAATAGCGAAAATTTGCACAAGGCACGACATCTGAAACAGAGCGAGCGCCTGGGCGAGTTGATTTCGCCGACCGTTAAAATGATTGAAACCATTTTGTTGCGCGGTCAGAAAGCAGGCCTATTCCGACTCGGCATCGACCCGATTCAGCTTTACATCACGATTGCCTCACTGGGTTATTTTCATTTGAGCAACTGCTATACCGCTTCGGCCACCCTGGGGGTCGATTTGCTCAGTCCGGATATGCTCAAGGCTCATCTTGAGCACAATACTGAAGTGGTGATGTCTTTTTTGCTTAAACGCTAAGACGGGCCACAACTGGGGCATGGTCGGACGGCTGCGGTTTTTTGCGTGGTGATTTGTCAATGACGCAGGCGCTGCAGTGTGCTGCCAGCGTTGACGACAATAAGATATGGTCTATGCGCAGCCCCAGATTTTTCTGAAAGGCCAGTTGTCGATAGTCCCACCAGGAAAAAATGCGTTCGGGTTGATCAAACAGACGGAAGGCATCTTTGAACCCCAGATCAAGCAATGCCTGAAAACGTGCTCTTTCCTTGTCGGAACACAAAATCTGTCCTGACCAGAGTGCCGGGTCGTGTACATCCCGATCTTCCGGGGCAATGTTGTAATCGCCGAGCAAGGCGGTGTGCGGGTGCGCGGCCAGGGTATTCTTCATGTAATGCACCATGGCGTCGCACCAGTCGAGCTTGTAGCGATATTTATCGCTATCAACCGCCTGACCGTTAGGAAAATAGGCGCACACCAGACGCACGCCCTGTACTGTTGCTGCAATGACGCGCTGCTGCTCGTCAGTAAAATCGGGCATATTGCGTACCACGTCATGCGCTTCGTGCGGTGTCACAATAGCTACGCCGTTATAGGTTTTTTGCCCAGCGAATACGGCGTTATAGCCTGCGGTTTTCAGTACCTCAAGCGGGAAGTTGTCATCGCTGAGTTTCAGTTCTTGCAGGCACAGCGCATCGACCGGATTGGTCGCCAGCCATTCCAGTACATGCGGTAATCGAACCTTGAGGCTGTTGACATTCCAGCTGGCAATCAGCATGGCGCCTCTTAGCCTTGTGGTACGCAGGCAGTGCGCACGGCACGGGAACCCAGGTTCATGGGAACGTCAAGTGTCAATGAATCAATCAAACGGCGCAGTTCCTGCTCGGCATTTTTGCAGGCGGCTTCCGAGTCGAACTCTTGCATGCTGACCGAGGGGAAAGTGACTGCCCTGGGTGCGGGGGCACCCTGAAAGTTGGCGGCGATATAGGCAACGATGAGGACAAATTTCATGGCAGTCTCTCTCTTAATCAGAACCGTATACCCGCTGGGTTGTTGCTGTCGTTAGCGGGTGCTGTTGGGGTCGGTGTACGGCGTGGCGCAGGCGTGGCACTCGGCGCTGGGGCAGGAGCTGATGCTGGCGCTTGCACCGCCGGAGCAACCAAAGGCGTAGCGGCCGGGTTGCTATAGCCGCGCGGTAATTGGGAAGATTTGGGGTAGCTCCCAAAATTCAGGGCCGCCTCCCATTGTCCAGCCTCATAGCCTTTCACCGTTCTACTGCCCACACTGAGCACGGGTAGCTGGTCGCCGAGATTACGTGCCTTGAGCGCGTTGATGTCAGCCTGGGTGTCAATAGTTTTTTCAATGAACGGTACCCCGCGAGCGGTGAGCAGCGCCTTACCAGCATCGCATGGGCTGCAGCTGGGGCCGGTATAAAGTGTGACCGGGAAATTTTCAACCGCGCGGCGCAACTCAAAGGTCATGCCACTGGTATTGATACTCTGGGCCGCGACAGGGCTGAATGCAAAAACCATCCACAGAAAGAGTAGACCACGCAAGGTTTTAGTAGGGGTAGATAGGTGCATAGATAGCCTCCAGTAGCAGTTGTGACTCAAGCTTCAACAGGTTCGGTCATGCCATTGTGCCGCATCAGTGCGTCGAGCTTAGGCTGGCGTCCACGAAAAGCAGTGAACGAGGCCAGTGCCGGACGACTGCCGCCAACAGCCAGTATTTCATTCAGAAATTTAGCACCAGCGGCTTGATTTAGCACGCCCTGTTCTTCAAACAGTGAGTAGGCATCGGCTGAGAGTACTTCAGCCCATTTATAGCTGTAATAACCCGCTGCATAGCCGCCCGCGAAAATATGTGAAAAACTGTTCTGAAAGCGATGATAGGGCGGCGGCTGAATGACGGCCACCTGTTCACGCACCTGGTCGAGCAGTTGCTGCACAGTCTGGCTGCCGTGTGGGTCGTACTGGCAGTGTAATAGCATGTCAAACAGGGAAAATTCCAGTTGTCGCATGGTTTGCAGCCCGGCCTGGAAATTTTTGGCGGCAATCATCTTGTCGTACAGCTCACGCGGTAAGGCTGCGCCGGTGTCCACATGCGCGGTCATGTGGCTGAGTACTTCCCATTCCCAGCAGAAATTTTCCATAAATTGTGAGGGTAGTTCGACTGCATCCCACTCGACGCCATGAATACCGGCTACCGCCAGATCATCGACGCGTGTCAGCATATGGTGCAGGCCATGACCGAATTCGTGGAACAGGGTCAGGACTTCGTCGTGCGTAAACAGTGCAGGTTTGTTGCCTACCGGGGGTGAGAAATTGCAGGTCAGATAAGCCACCGGAGTTTGTGTTGCGCCATTGTTGAGTTTACGCCGCGCGCGAGCATCATCCATCCAGGCGCCAGAACGTTTGCCGCCACGAGCATACAGATCAATATAAAATTGACCCAGCAATTCACCCTTTTTTTCTATGCGGAAGAAACGCACATCCGAATGCCATACTGGCCCGGTATCGGGCAGTACCTGAACCGAGAACAGGGTTTGTATGACGCGAAACAGGCCTTCCAGTACTTTGGGTTCGGGGAAGTATTGCTTCAGTTCCTGATCTGAAAAGGCATAGCGTTGCTGACGCAATTTTTCCGAAGCGTAAGCAAGGTCCCAGGGTTGCAGGTTGTCCAGACCCAGCTCGTTTTTGGCAAAGGCCTTGAGTTCGTTCAGGTCGCGTTCAGCATACGGCTTGGCACGCCGCGCCAGATCGTTTAGAAACTGTATGACCTCTGCGGCCGACTGAGCCATTTTCGGCACCAGCGACACCTCGGCAAAATTACGGTAGCCCAGCAAGCGGGCTTCTTCTTGGCGTAAACGTAGCAGATCGACAATCAGAGCGCTGTTATCCCATTCGGGCTTGCCGAATTCGGAGGCCTTGGTCGCATTGGCGTAATACACCTGTTCACGCAGGCTGCGGTCGTCGGCGTATTGCAGGATCGGAAAATACGAGGGGAAATGCAGGGTGAATTTCCAGCCACGCTGACCATCAGCCTGAGCTTTGTCACGTGCTGCCTGCTTGACATCTTCGGGTAGGCCACTCAGGCGGCTTTCCTGATCGAGTAGCAGTGCCCAGTCATTGGTCGCATCCAGGACATTTTCAGAAAATTTTTGTGCCAGTGCTGCCTGCCGTTCCTGCAGTTCGGCAAAACGCGGTTTGTCCGAGTCGGGCAATTCGGCGCCACCCAAACGAAAGTCGCGCAGTGCATTGGTAATGATTTTTTGCCGCGCTGCGGACAACTGCTGGAACCCGGCTGATTCATGCAAGGTTTTATAGTGATTGAATAGCGCCAGGTTTTGCGCCAGCCCGGTCCAGAATTCCGTAACCTTAGGCAGGTTGGCATTGTAGGCAGCACGTAATTCGGGTGTGTCGGCTACCGCATTCAAATGCCCGACTACCCCCCAGGCACGCGATAATTTTTCGGTACAAAATTCCAGTGGTGCAATAAAGTTGTCCCATTGCACCGGCGCTTGCAGCTGTTCAAGCTGATTTACTGTCGTGCGGCAGTCATGCAGCAGGGCATCAATAGCCAGACTGACATGCTCAGGGCGAACTTCATGAAACTGAGGAAGGGCATCAGGAGCAGAGGAAAAAGCAAGCAGAGGGTTGGCATGCATGATGAAGTTATAGTCGCAGGAGTTGAGCCAGTTGTTGTCGGTAAGTTTTACAGTCAGTGCCTGAGAGATTCTGACTGACCAGACGTTGCCCCGAATTAGTAGTGACTTGCAGGTAGCACCAGGTTTTGTTTGACCTTGTCGGGCTGTCTAGACCAAAAGTCAGACTGGCGATATCGGCTCTGACAATTGAAATAGTCTCATCGGGTTCGGAAAAAAACAGACGGATTGCATCAGGCGTGGCTTCCAGCGCATAGAATCGATGTGTTCCGCCCTGATAGTAAAAAAACCATACCGAAATCAGCGGGAAAAAAATAAAACTTACAAAAAACCTCAACCCTCCTAAGCTCCAGGTTTGGCCAGGGCGGGTTTTGCTTAGGAAAAAGACAAACAGAAAAAACCCAAACAACACATAAATGGCGAGGTAACTGGGATTATTTGCCTCTGGAAACCTATAGCTTAAAGCCTGCATTGTGTTGCCCAGGCTACATCATGGGATCGAACGTGAGGCCGCAACCGCTTGTGCTGCTTCCAGGGTATTTTGCAGCAGCATGGTAATGGTCATGGGGCCGACTCCGCCGGGTACTGGCGTGATCCACCCAGCAACTTGCCGGACGCTATCAAAAGCGACATCACCACACAGTTTGCCTTCATCGTTACGGTTCATACCAACATCAATGACTACCGCCCCTGGCTTGACCATATCGGCGGTCACGACATTACGCTTGCCGACAGCGGCGACGATAACATCCGCCTGACGGGTATGTTCGGCCAGATTTCGAGTACTGCTATGGCAAATGGTAACGGTGGCATTGGCTGCTAGCAGCAGCATGGCCATGGGTTTGCCGACAATATTGGAGCGGCCTATGACGACTGCATGCTTGCCCTTCAGGTCATAGCCGATACTGTCCAGCATTTTCATGCAGCCATAGGGCGTACAGGGTTTGAAACCAGGCTGTCCGACCATCAATGCGCCTGCACTATGAACGTGGAAGCCATCCACATCTTTCTCGGGCGCGATAGTTTCTATCACTTTGTTGGCGTCAATATGGCTAGGCAATGGTAGTTGTACCAGAATGCCATGAATTGTCGGATCCTGATTCAAGCTGATAATACGCCTGAGCAATTCGGTTTCAGTCAATGTCACGTCGTATTGTTCCAGAACTGAGTGAAAACCGACATCGCTACAGGCCTTGACCTTGTTGCGCACATAAACCTGACTAGCCGGATTGTCTCCGACCAGAATGACGGCGAGCCCCGGCTGCAAACCTTGGGCGCTGAGTTTGGTGGCCTCGGCACGTATGTCCTGGCGAATTTGGGCGCTGAGTGTGTTGCCGTTAATGAGTTGTGCTGTCATAGGGTTCAGTAGTCAGATCCAGCAGGTCAGTACAACCAGAATTGCCACCATTTTTTCTGAGCCTCGGGCAGGCCGGTTTTCAGAATCTGACTGTCAGGAAAATTTTTTCTCAGCACACGCTCAGCATCATCGCGCAAAGTAGCCATACCCAGATTGTCATAGGATTTGACCATGATGTACAAGGCCTGTTCGGCGATAGGGGCTTCCTGATAATCGCGAACTGCTCCTTGTGCACGGTTGGCCGCTGCCAGCCAGGCACCTCGTCGGTAATAGTAACTCGCGACATGCACTTCATGCGTGGCAATGGCGTTATAGATCCAACTCATGCGCAGACGTGCGTCGTCGGTGTAGAGCGAGTCTGGAAAGCGCTGGGTTAATTCTTCAAAGGCATCATAGGCATCGCGCAGTGCTTTGGGATCACGCTCAGAGGGATCTTGCGGCGCAATCCACGCCGTAATACCTTGTTTGCCGCTAAAGTGCACCAGACCGCGCAAATACATGGCATAGTCAGCAAACGGGTGATTCGGATTTTGTTTCAAAAAACGGTCGATGGCGTCAAGTGCCTGGGCCTTGTCCCCTGCTCGATAATGGGCAAAAGCCTGTTCGAGCAGAGCTTGCTGGGCGACCCGACCAAAGGGAAAGCGCGACTGCAAAGCCTCATACTGTTTGATCGCCTCATCAGTAGCTCCAGAGAATAATTCTTCACGAGCGGCTGAATATAATGCTTCAGGCGTCTCTTTCTGGGTTTTTTTGGAGGTTGAGCCGCAGCCAGACAGCAGACCAAGCGCCGAGAGGCTGACTAGAAAAAGTACTGTCACCCAGGTGCGGCGTGGCAGAATGAAGCTTGCGGTAATCGGAGCTGACGCACCAGTAAACAACTTCATAGGCGAGGAACCTTTAGTTCATGGGGTTTGAAAGCAACATGATTTTAACCGATGGGGATAATTTCGGGCGACCTGAGGCTGAGTGTGTGGATGACGCCCTGCTCGAGGCAGTGGTGGACAGTGATTTGGCCGGTTTGCGTCTGGACAAGGTGGCTGCACTGATATTCGAGGATTTTTCCCGCGCCCGTCTGCAAGCCTGGATCAGTCAGGGCAGAATGACGGTGGACGGTTGCGTTAAAACCGGGACCTGGAAGGTACACGGCGGTGAGCTGCTGGTTCTGTCACCCACTGCCAGTCCAGAAAGTCGGGCGTTTACCCCAGAGCCGGTCGAGTTTAACGTGCTGCATGAAGACCAGCATCTGCTGGTGCTGGACAAGCCAGCCGGGATGGTAGTTCACCCGGCCGCAGGCAACTGGCAAGGTACGCTGTTAAATGGACTGCTTTACCGTTATCCCGAGACCCGGGTTTTGCCTCGCGCCGGTATTGTGCATCGGCTGGATAAGGACACGACCGGCCTGATGGTAGTAGCACGGACCCTGGAAGCGCAGACCGGGCTGGTGCGCCAGTTGCAGGCTCGTACCATGTCGCGGCGCTATTTGGCGCTATGCTGGGGACATGTACACGCCCAGACTATCGATGCTGCGCTTGGGCGTGACCCGCGCGAGCGTTTGCGTATGGCGGTAGTGCGTCAAGGAAAGCCAGCTCGCACCCATGTCAGTGTGCTGGCACACGGCATACTCAATGGGCACGCGGTCAGTGCTATCGAATGTCGACTTGAAACTGGGCGCACCCATCAGATACGGGTGCATTTGGCACATATCGGGCATGCACTGGTGGGCGACCCGCTGTATGCCCCCCGCTTGCATGTGCACTGGAGCGATTTTCCGCGCCAGGCGCTGCATGCCTACGCCCTCGGCTTGCAGCATCCGGCTACGGGCGTAAGTTTGCAATTCGCCAGTCGCCTACCGACCGATATGTCTGAATTGGGACAGCAGGCAGATATTCATGGCTGGGAACAGGACTAGAACCATATGACGCTGCCATCCCCTAATTTTTTGATTCCTGACTGGCCGGTATCGAGCCGGGTCAAAGCCTTGATAACGACTCGACAGGGTGGGGTCAGTGCTGGCGCTTATGGTCTGGCAGGTCATCAGCCTGGAGGATTCAATCTGGGTGACCATGTAGGCGATGATGCGGAGGCGGTAGCACATAATCGCGCCCTGTTGCCAGCACCATCTCCGGTCTGGTTACGCCAGGTTCATGGTGCTACGGTCGTCAATCTCGACCAGAGATTACCGGAGCGGGTACCCGAAGCCGATGCTGCCATTGCTACCCAGCCAGCGCGGTCCTGCGTGGTTCTGACCGCCGATTGTCTGCCAGTATTGTTCGCTGACCGTCTGGGGCGTTGCGTTGGCGCAGCGCATGCGGGCTGGCGCGGTTTGTCGCTGGGGGTGCTGGAACAAACGGTACTGGCTTTAAGGGCAGCGGTACCTGATGCTGAGTTATGTGCTTACCTGGGTCCGGCGATTGGGCCCGGCAGTTATGAGGTTGGCACCGAGGTGGCACAGGTATTTTTGCGTCAGGATGCTGAGGCAGAGCGGGCGCTGCACCCTGCTTCGCAGCCGGGTAAATTCATGCTTGATTTGTACACATTGGCACGCCAGCGCCTGGCCCGCGTGGGCGTTACCGACCTTTATGGTGGTGACTACGATACCCTGGCTGAGCCTGAAGTTTTTTATTCATTCCGGCGCGACGGTGTCTCCGGTCGAATGGCTTCAGTGGTCTGGCTGGATGAGACCTGATTGCGTCGTCGTTGCGGGGTACCGAACACATAAAGAAACAAACCTAAAGGGAATATCCCGTAAAAGAACAGGGTCAATAATCCACCCACCACGGAACTGGCCATGGCTTCAGCGGCCGCCATCAGAACCACCACAAACATCCAACCCAGCGCGATGATGTACATTACGGTTAATTCCGTTTAAAAAAGGTCATTAGCTCTATGGTAGCGAAAAATGCGGCGCCCAAGACCGCCAGCCCCTTGTCCGATTTTTTTGAGCAGCAAAGCCAGTGGTGGTCGCAGTGGTCGCAACTGCAGTTTGACGCCATGCACCCCAATTTTCAAAAAATGCCGCTACCAGAGTGGTTGCAGGGTTTGGTCGATGAAGACCAGCTCAAATCCATTCAGCAGACTTATGTTGACCGCATGACCAGGCTCTATAACAGTTTGGGGGACGACAAAATGGAGCAACTGACCCCCATACCCGACCAGCGTTTTTCCGGTCATGAATGGCATGACCACGGCATCTACCAGTTTCTGGCCGATGCCTACCTGATTAATTCCGAGGCCATGTTGCATTTGGCCGAAGCGGTTCAGACCGATGAAAAAACCAAACGTCGTCTGCACTTTGCCGTGACTCAGTGGGTCGATGCCATGTCACCAGCAAATTATCTGGCGACCAACCCCGAAGCGCAGAAAAAAATTATGGATTCGGGTGGCGAAAGTCTGAAGCAGGGTATGCTCAATCTGCTCGAAGATGTACAAAAAGGGCGTATTTCCATGACCGACGAGTCCAAATTCGAGGTCGGAAAGAACGTCGCCACTACCGAAGGCGCAGTAGTCTATGAGAACGACTATTTTCAGCTGATTCAGTACAAACCTTTGACAGTCACGGTTGGTATCCGGCCATTGCTGATTGTGCCTCCCTGCATCAACAAGTTTTATATTCTCGACCTGCAACCAGAAAATTCGCTGGTACGCTATGCGGTCGAGCAAGGCAATACCGTTTTCCTCATGAGCTGGAGAAATCCGGACGAAAGCTGTATGTCCTGGACCTGGGACGATTACATCCAGCAGGCAGTGATTGAGGCAATACGAGTCAGTGGCGAAATTGCCCGAACGGCTTTCAATGCGGACAAGATCAATGCTCTGGGGTTTTGCGTTGGCGGCACTTTATTGACTACGGCGCTGGCTGTTCTGGCGGCACAAGGGCAGAAACCGGTTGCCAGTCTGACCTTGCTGACCACATTGCTCGACTTTACCGATACCGGAATACTCGACGTATTTATTGATGAAGCACAAGTTCGTATGCGCGAGGAGACCATCGGGCGCGGTGGTTTGATGAGCGGACGCGATCTCGCCGCGACTTTTTCCTCGCTACGTCCGAATGATCTGGTGTGGCCTTACGTAGTGGGTAATTATCTCAAGGGGGAAAATCCTCCACCCTTTGACCTGCTGTATTGGAATGCCGACAGTACCCACTTACCAGGGCCGATGTATGCCTGGTATTTGCGCAATACCTATCTGGAAAACAATCTGGTCAAGCCGGGCAAGACCCGTGTTGCTGGTACCGGGGTTGATCTTGCTCAGATACAGGTGCCGGTTTATATCTATGGCTCGCGCGATGACCATATTGTGCCGTGGCAATCGGCGTACGCTTCGACCCAGGTGCTGAAGGGCATGGATGCCACCCGTTCCTGTTTTGTGCTGGGTGCTTCGGGGCATATTGCCGGCGTGATTAACCCGGCGTCAAAAAATAAACGCAATTATTGGGCTTGGAAATTGACCGATAAGCCCACAGTTAAAAAGGCAGCGGCCAAATCGGCTGCCAGCCGCGCCGCTAGGGCAGGCGGTAAGACCCAGGTTGCTGTTTTTCCTGCCCAGGCCGAGCAATGGTTACAGCAGGCTGAATCGGTACCCGGTAGCTGGTGGCCGCACTGGAATCAGTGGTTGCAGCAGTTTCAGGGTTTACAGGTCAAAGCCCCAGCCAAATATGGTGCGGGTAAATACAAGGTGCTGGAATCGGCTCCCGGCCGCTATGTCAAATTGAGAGTTGCATAATTTTTATCAGGAGGAATGTCATGACACAGATCGTCATCGTCGCGGCCAAACGTACTGCGGTAGGAAAATTTGGTGGTAGCCTGGCCAAGATAGCCGCGCCAGAGTTGGGCGCGCACGTCATTAAAGGCTTGCTGGATGCCACAGGCGTCAAGGGTGAGCAGATTTCCGAAGTCATCCTCGGTCAGGTACTGACAGCAGGCAGCGGTCAGAATGCTGCACGCCAATCGGTCATCAAAGCCGGGCTGCCGCAAGGCGTTCCGGCCATGACCATTAACAAGGTTTGCGGTTCAGGTTTGAAGGCAGTCATGCTGGCGGCGCAGGCCGTTCGTTGTGGCGATGCCGAGGTGGTGATTGCCGGTGGTCAGGAAAACATGAGTGCCTCGCCGCACGTCATGCTCGGTTCGCGTGATGGTTTCCGCATGGGTGACGCCAAACTGATCGATTCGATGATAGTGGACGGTTTATGGGACGTTTATAACCAGTACCACATGGGTATTACTGCGGAAAACGTGGCCCAGCAATACGGCATTTCACGCCAGCAACAAGACGAGTTTGCCGTGGCCTCGCAAAACAAGGCCGAAGCGGCACAAAAAGCCGGTAAATTCAAGGACGAAATTCTGCCGTTCAGTATTCCGCAGCGTAAAGGTGATGGGCTGGTGTTCGATCAGGATGAATTCATCCGTCAGGGTGCCACTTATGACAACTTGTCGGGCCTGAAGCCAGCCTTTACCAAGGAAGGTTCGGTCACGGCAGGTAATGCCTCGGGCATTAACGATGGTGCCGCAGCCGTCATGGTCATGTCGGCCGACAAAGCCAAAGCGTTGGGGCTGACCCCGCTGGCCACTATCAAAAGCTATGCCTCGGCGGCGCTCGATCCCAAAATAATGGGGATGGGACCGGTACCGGCGTCAAGACTGGCGCTGCAAAAAGCGGGCTGGGCGGCGTCAGATCTGGACCTGCTGGAAGTGAATGAAGCTTTTGCCGCACAAGCCTGCGCGGTGAACAAGGAAATGGGCTGGGATACCAGCAAGATCAACGTTAATGGTGGTGCCATTGCGATTGGTCATCCGATCGGTGCCTCAGGTTGCCGTATATTGGTGTCTTTATTGCACGAAATGGTGCGCCGGGATGCGAAAAAAGGCCTGGCCTCGCTATGCATTGGTGGTGGCATGGGTGTAGCCTTGTGCGTTGAACGCTAAAATAGACAACTTTTGAAATTATTTGTCAAGGAGACATAGCATGACACAACGAGTGGCCTACGTAACCGGGGGCATGGGCGGTATAGGAACTGCAATATGCCAGGCGCTGGCGCGTGCTGGTCACAAGGTAGTGGCTGGTTGCGGCCCGACCCGCGATTACCAAAAATGGCTGGACGAGCAAAAAGCGCTGGGTTTCAACTTTTATGCCTCGGTGGGTAATGTCTCGGACTGGGACTCTACTGTCGCCGCCTTTGAACAGACCCGTAATGAGCATGGACCAGTCGATATTCTGGTGAATAATGCCGGCATTACCCGAGATGGTGTGTTTCGCAAAATGAGCAAGGCCGACTGGGATGCGGTCATTGATACCAACCTGAACTCACTGTTTAACGTCACCAAGCAGGTGATAGAGGGCATGGTGGAAAAAGGCTGGGGTAGGATTGTCAATATCTCGTCGGTGAATGGCCAGAAAGGTCAGTTCGGTCAGGTCAACTATTCGACAGCCAAAGCCGGCATACACGGTTTCACCATGGCGCTGGCACAAGAAGTGGCGGCCAAAGGTGTCACGGTCAATACGGTATCACCGGGCTACATCGGTACCGACATGGTGCGCGCCATTCGGCCTGATGTACTGGAAAAAATCGTCGCCACCATTCCTGTTAAACGTCTGGGTACACCGGAAGAAATCGGTTCCATGGTGACCTGGATAGCCAGCGACGATGGTGGCTTTGCTACCGGGGCAGACTTCTCGGTTAATGGTGGCTTGCACATGGGCTAATGGGAGGTCGATATGAAAAACGAAGTTCGCCTCATCAAGAAATACCCGAACCGGCGTCTGTATGACACCGAGACCAGCACTTATATTACCCTGGTTGACGTCAAGCAATATGTGCTTGATAACGAGCCGTTCAAAGTCGTGGACGCCAAGAGCAACGAGGATTTGACCCGTAGCATCCTGCTGCAAATCATTCTCGAAGAGGAGTCTGGTGGGGTACCCATGTTTTCTGCCGAGATGCTGGCGAACATTATTCGTTTTTATGGTCATGCCATGCAGGGTATGATGGGTTCGTATCTGGAAAAAAATATTCAGGCTTTCATGGACATGCAGAGCAAGTTGCAGGAACAGTCCAAGGTGCTGATGGACAACAAGACATTTTCGCCCGACATGTGGAGTCAGTTCATGAATGTTCAGGGGCCGATGATGCAAGGCATGATGTCGAATTATGTCGATCAGACCAAGAATCTGTTCTTGCAAATGCAGGAACAGATGCAGTCGCAGGCTAAAAACATGTTTGGCGGCTTTGGCTTTCCAGGCGAGGACGGGAAAAAATAAGGCTGGCCATGACGACAGAAGTACCCAAGGTCGGTTTTGTTTCCCTGGGCTGCCCCAAGGCACTGGTCGATTCCGAGCAGATTCTGACCCAGCTCAAGGCCGAGGGCTATCAGACCGCGCCCACTTACGACGGTGCCGATCTCGTCATTGTCAATACCTGCGGTTTCATTGATGCCGCAGTTCAGGAGTCGCTCGACGCCATTGGCGAAGCATTGAACGCTAATGGCAAAGTGATCGTTACCGGTTGTCTTGGTGCAAAAAAAGATGCCGACGGCGCCGATATCGTGTCCAAGGTGCATCCCAATGTATTGGCCGTGACCGGACCTCATGCCATGCAGGAGGTCATGCAGCATGTACACCAGCATTTACCCAAGCCGCACGACCCTTTTACCGATTTGGTACCACCTGCCGGTATCAAGCTCACGCCTAAACATTATGCTTACCTGAAAATCAGCGAGGGCTGTAATCACCGCTGCAGTTTTTGCATTATTCCCAGCATGCGCGGCGACCTGGTATCACGCGATATTGGCGAGGTAGTACGCGAGGCCGAAAACCTGGTCAAGGCGGGTGTCAGGGAGTTGCTGGTCATTTCGCAAGACACCAGTGCTTACGGGGTTGACCTGAAATACAAGACCGGCTTTGTCAATGGTCGGCCAGTTAAAACGCGCATGACCGAGCTGGTCAAGGAACTGGCTGCGCTGGACGTATGGGTACGACTGCATTATGTTTATCCATACCCCCATGTCGATGAGATTATTCCTCTCATGGCGCAAGGCAAAGTGCTGCCCTATCTGGATGTGCCATTTCAGCATGCGCACCCGGAGGTACTCAAACGCATGAAACGTCCGGCGTCGGGTGAAAAAAATATCGAACGTATTCGCGCCTGGCGCGAGTTGTGCCCGGATATTACCTTGCGTTCCACCTTTATTGCTGGTTTTCCCGGAGAAACCGAACAGCAATTCGAGTATCTGCTGGATTTTTTACGCGAAGCCGAACTTGACCGGGTCGGTTGTTTCGCCTATTCGCCGGTGCAAGGTGCCAGTGCCAATGCGCTGGACGGCGCCTTGCCCGATGAAGTACGTGAAGAGCGCCGCCAGCGTTTCATGCAGGTGCAAGAAGCCATTTCTGCCAAACGTCTGCAGCGCAAGGTCGGCAAGACCCTCAAGGTGCTGATTGATCAGGTCAATCAGGACGGTGGGGTCGGACGCAGCATGGCCGATGCCCCCGAGATAGATGGTGTCGTTTATGTGGCGCCGCCCGAAAAACCCTGGAAGCGATACAAGGTGGGCGACATCATAAGCGTCAAGATCAGTGGTGCTGATCTGCACGACTTGTGGGGTGAGGTATGAAAACTATTTGGGCATGTGTTATGGTCGCCTTGACTGTTGGCGTTGCCTGGGCTGCTGCCACTCCTCCTGCGGCTGATCTGAAACTGGCTGCACCCGATGCCAATCCTGAAGTGGCAACTATTTATCGTGGCACCCTGGGCGAAGCGGTGGTACAGGTGACGCTTTCACATGATGCCGATGATCCCGATCATCTGGTAGGGGAATATTTTATTTTTGGTGGTGGCAATACGATCTTGCTCGCGGGCGAAATTACCGATGACAATTTCTATATGGAAGAGTCAGAGGACGGCAGTGCCATTTCAGGCTATTGGGAAGGCAAACTGGTCATAGAGGGCAATAAAGGGTTCATCATAGGCCTATGGATGAATAACGAGGAAAGCGTCAAGAAACCATTCAAGCTCGAGCGCGTGATGCGTTCGCGTTCCATGATCAAGCGCGTGTCGTGAGCGCAGAAAAAAGCCGACACCTACCCAGGGCGCCCGCAGGCTTTGAAGCTATTCCTGCTCCGCTACATCATGCATCGACAGTCGTTTTTCCAGATGTTGCCACGCTGCGCGCACGACAATGGCAACAGCATGAGGTCTATACCTATGGCTTGATGGGAACGCCCACCACGGTGGAATTGCAGCGCAAGCTATGCGAAATCGAGCAGGCGCGCTACTGCCTGCTGGCACCCAGTGGTCTGGCTGCGATCAGCATGACTGACCTGGCCCTGCTGCAGGTCGGTGATGTGGTAGCCATACCTGATAATGCCTATGCACCCAACCGTGAGCTGGCGCATGGTTTGCTCACCAGACTGGGTATTGACTATTGGGTTTATGACCCGATGCGGCCAGTAGTATTTCCTGAACGCACGCGCCTAGTCTGGCTCGAGGCACCGGGCTCGGTCACTCTGGAAATGCCAGACTTGCCTGCGCTGATACAAGCGGCCAAAGCAGTGGGTGCCTGGACTGCTATCGACAATACCTGGTCAGCGGGTCTGGCCTATCAGCCTTTCAGTCATGGCATAGATATTTCCCTGCAGGCACTGACCAAATATCAGTCAGGCGGCGCCGATGTTTTGATGGGAGCGGTTCTGACGCAAGATCATGACTTGCATCTCAAACTCAAATATGCCCACATGCGGCTTGGCCTGGGGGTAGGTGCTGATGATGCCTGGCTGGTATTGCGCGGCCTGCCGACTTTGCGCCTGCGCTACGAGCAGCATGACCGAGTGACCCGAGCGCTGGCGCAATGGATGAAGACCCTGCCAGTATTTGAGCAGGTGTTGCACCCGGCGCTGCCTGATAGTCCGGGGCATGAATACTGGCAGCGTGACTTCAGTGCGGCAGGTGGGCTGGTCTCAGTCGTTTTCGCTGCTGAAGTTGGCCAGGCCCGGGTCGATGGCTTTGTCGATGCGTTACAAGTTTTCAGGATTGGTTATTCCTGGGGCGGGCCGGTCAGCTTGGCGCTACCCTATGACCCTGCCACCTTGCGGCGCCATGGCGCCTGGCAGCCGGGTCAAAGCCTGGTGCGTTTTTGCATCGGGCTGGAATCGTTTGAAGATTTACGCGCTGACATTGAACAGGCGCTGGAATCCGCAGGTTTGAGCCGGTTTAGCCCGCCATTACGTTCTGGTACATAGGTTTGCCATCGTTCAGGTTCAAAAAACCTTTCACCAGACGGTAAACAATCCAGATGGCGTTTGCCACGAGCACGACCCAGCCAATTAAAATGATAAGCAGGATGAAGCCGACCACGGCCCACAACAGACCAAACCAGAAGGTGCGCATTTGCCAGCGGAAATGACTTTCCAGCCAGGTGTTGCGCACATCGTCGAGTTTGACGTAATTGATGATGATGGCAACGATGGCACTAATACCAATCAGAAACGATAAAGCATAGAGGCCATAATTGACAGCGGTTAAGGTTTTTAGCGACTGCGCCTGATTGCCTTGCGGTGTAATTTCGTTCATTCAAAGACTCCGGTCTGATTGGGCAAAAGCATATCATCGCAGAATTGACAGCAAGCCGTCGAGACCGCAGAAATTGAAGGCCACACTGGCCTGGGCGCGTACGACAGGTTTGGCGCGATAGGCGACCGAGAGACCGGCAAGCTTCATCATTTTCAGGTCATTGGCACCATCCCCCATGACAATTGCCGCCGATGTGGGCAAACCAAGGCTGGCGCAGGTTTCCTGCACAATGCGTGCCTTGACCTCGGCATTGACAATTTCACCTTCTACCGTGCCAGTGAGGCGATGATCAACCATACCTAGCGTGTTCGAACGGGCATAGCTTAGCTGTAGTCGCTGTTTAAGCTTTTCAGTAAAAAAGGTAAAACCGCCCGAGACCAGCAGGGTTTTGAGACCGGCCGCATGCGCTGCCTGAACCAGCCGCTCGGCGCCGGGCGACAAATTCATACGCTCAAGATAAACGCGCTCTAGCGCCTGGGTGTCCAGGCCTTCTAACAAGACTAAGCGCCGGCGCAGGCTGGTGTCGTAATCGCTGATTTCGCCGCGCATCGCGGCTTCGGTAATGGCGGCAACTTCGGCCTTTTTGCCGCAATAATCGGCCATTTCATCAATAGTTTCAATCGTCACCAGGGTTGAATCCATGTCCATGACCAGCAGGCCAAAATCGGTCAGCTTGAGTCCTGCGGGCAGCCAGGCAAAGTCAAGTTGCGCAGACTGGCAATAAGCCTCGACCGCTTTGAGAAATTTTTCGTCGATCTGGGCATTTTGTAACTGCCAGCAATGCTCGCTGTACTCGCTGATGCCAGTCGCTGCGGTCAGCACCTCAAGTTCCTTGAGTTGCTGTGCGCTGGCGGTGCCGTGGATGAGTAGTTGTTTATTCATGATTCAGTGTAGTTCAGCCATCAGGCTGCGTATCAGTTGTACCCGCTGTTTTACCTCGGCATGCGACTGGCTGATGCGAAGTTTATCTTGTCCGGCCAGTTTGACATGGCGATGCTTTTGTATCAGGGCAATAATGCGTGCCGGATCAACCGGGGGATTTTTTTCAAATTGCAGCGCAATGGCCTGATCGCTGGCATCAATTTTAATAATGCCAAAAGTTTTGGCGGCAATACGCAGACGATGGACATCGAGCAGGGCACGGGCCGCATCGGGCAAGGTGCCGAAGCGATCGACCAGTTCTTCCTGTAGCCCGTCGAGTTGGTCTGAATGTTCGCTATTCGACAAACGTTTATACAGCGTCAGGCGTTCATGTACATCCGGGCAGTAATCAGAGGGTAGCAGGGCAGGGGTATGCAGATTGATCTCCGTAGTGGCCGCCAGTGGTCGTTCCAGGTCGGGCTCCTTGCCTTTTTTCAGTGAACGTACGGCCTCATTCAGCATTTCAACATAGAGTTGAAAGCCGATTTCGTGAATCTCGCCCGACTGCTTTTCGCCCAGGACTTCACCGGTACCACGAATTTCCAGATCGTGCATGGCCAGATAAAAACCCGAGCCCAGCTCTTCCATTTTCTGAATCGCATCTAGTCGTAGCTGCGCTTGCTTGGTCAAGCCCTGCGGGTCGGGTACCAGCAGATAGGCATAGGCCTGATGATGCGAGCGCCCGACCCGGCCACGTAACTGATGCAGTTGTGCCAGACCAAACTTGTCAGCGCGGTGCATGAGGATGGTGTTGGCCGTAGGTACATCGATACCAGTTTCGATGATGGTGGTACACAACAGCACATTGAAGCGCTGATGGGTAAAGTCGCGCATGACCCGCTCCAGGTCACGTTCGTGCATCTGCCCATGGGCTACTGCAATACGTGCCTCTGGTAATAATTCTTCCAGCTTGGCCTTGCGGTTTTCAATGGTTTCGACTTCATTGTGCAGAAAATAGACCTGACCGCCCCGTTTTATTTCACGCAATACTGCTTCACGAATGACACTGTCCGATTCGCGTCGCACAAAGGTTTTAATTGCCAGACGCTTTTGCGGCGCGGTGGCAATGACAGAAAATTCGCGCAATCCTTCCATGGCCATGCCCAGTGTGCGGGGTATGGGTGTCGCCGTCAAAGTCAAGACATCGACTTCGGCACGTAATTCTTTCATGCGTTCTTTTTGCCGTACGCCGAAACGATGTTCTTCGTCGATAATGACCAGACCTAGCCGCGAAAATTTGACCTCTTCACTCAGCAGTTTATGCGTACCTATGACAATATCGACCTGACCCTCGTTAATGCCTTTGATCGCCTGGGTGATTTCCTTGCCGGTTTTGAAGCGGGACAGTTCGGCCAGGCGTATCGGCCAGTTAGCGAAACGGTCACTAAAGGTCTGAAAATGCTGTTCGGCCAGCAGGGTAGTAGGCGCCAGCAGTGCTACCTGTTTACCGCCTGCGACCGCCATGAAGGCAGCACGCAACGCCACTTCGGTTTTACCAAAACCGACATCGCCACACACCAGCCGGTCCATGGGCGCACCACTCATCATGTCACGCATGACCGCTTCAATGGCAGCGGCCTGATCTGCCGTTTCCTCAAAGCCAAAGCCTTCGCAGAAAGCTTCATAGTCATGGCGACTGAATTCAAATTTATGCCCTTGGCGTGAAGCGCGACGTGCATATATGTTCAGCAGTTCGGCTGCCGTATCACGAATCTGTTGTGCTGCCTTGCGCCGCGCTTTTTCCCATTGCCCCGAGCCCAGGGCATGCAGCGGCGCATTTTCAGGATCAGCTCCGGCATAACGACTAATGACATGCAGTTGTGATACCGGAACATACAGCTTGGTTTCGCCGGCATAGTCCAATTGTAGGAATTCGGTATCGCCATCGCCCAGGTCAAGGTTAAGCAAGCCGCGATAACGCCCTATGCCATGCTGTAAATGCACCACCGGATCCCCTATTTTCAGCTCGGACAAATCCTTGATGATGGAATCAACCGCGGTCACGGCTTCCTGTTTTTTACGACTGCGACGCAGGCCACCACTGGCATAGAGCTCGGCCTCGGTGATGCAGTGCCAGGCTTCATTTCCTGTACCCAGGGTAAAACCGGCCGACAGGGGGGCAATACCAAGCTCGGTGCGTTGTTTCAGCTCGGGCGTCAGCAAGCCCTGGTCGTCGAACAGGGCTTGCAGGGTTTCACGCCGGCCAGCAGATTCGGCGGCGATAAAAAAATGTCCCGGCGAAGTGTGCAGGAACTGACGCAACGCTGCCAGTGGGTCTGTGGCGCGACGGTCCACCGTTAAAGCAGGTAGTGCCTGTGTTAAGGCGCCACGCTCGGCTTGCCCGTGTAACTGCAGGCGTGGTAATGATTTGGCACGACTGAAAAATTCTTCATCTTTCAGAAATAATTGGGCGGGCGGCAAAATCGGGCGTTCACGGTCGGCACTTAAAAACTGATAGCGCGATTGGGTGTCGGCCCAGAAGCGTTTGAAGCTGGCATCGACATCACCTGCCAGTACCAGTGCTGATTCAGTGGGCAGATAGTCAAATAGTGTCGCCGTGGCATCAAAAAACAGCGGCAGGTAATACTCAATACCGGCGCTGGGCACCCCGTTACCCATGTCTTTGTATAAGCTTGAGCGTGAAGGGTCTCCTTCAAACACTTCGCGAAAGCGCTTGCGGAATGATGTGCGTGCAGTGTCATCCAGCGGAAATTCACGCCCTGGCAGCAGTCGTACCTCTTTGACCGGATACAGACTGCGTTGGGTATCGACATCAAAAGTACGAATCGACTCTATCTCATCATCCATTAAATCGAGGCGATAGGGTATGACCGAGCCCATGGGGAACAGGTCAATGAGTCCACCGCGCACCGCATACTCGCCCGGCGACATGACTTGTGAGGCGTGACTGTAACCTGCCAGTGTCAGTTGAGCGCGTAACTTTTCTACCGGAAGACTCTGACCCTGGTTGAAATGGAAGGTATAAGCCGCCATGAACGAAGGGGGCGCCAGGCGATACAGTGCGGTACTGGCACCGACCAGTAAAACATCACATTGCTGTTCACTCAGTTGGTGCAGCGTCGCCAGTCGTTCGCTCACCAGGTCATGGTGCGGAGAAAAAGCGTCATAAGGCAAGGTTTCCCAATCGGGGAAAGTATGCAGACGCAGGGTTTTATTAAGCTGTTGTGACCACCAGGTGATTTCTTCGGCATAACGCTGAACATCTGCCGCCTGGGCGCAGACCACGACCATGGTAGTGCCGGGTTGGGCAAGATGACAGAGCGCCAGACTGTCACTCGAACCTGCCAGAGTCGCCAGAGCGTGACGTTGTCCGGCAGCAGGGAAGGCGATAGCGTGAAAGTGGGTTTGAATCAGCGGTGCGGGCAACATGTAATTTTTTAGATCGAGTTCGGCGCAAACTCTAGCATAACGATGGTGTGCACGATTATGCTCATGGCCGATCTGGCCAGGTTCATGAGCAGTTATTCAATTTGCACTGTTTACGCGAACTGCGCCGGGCTGTCCACTTGCTAATGAGCCAGGGCAGGCCGAGCCGCACGAAATAATGTCGACGAGCTGCAAGCCAGGGGTATAGTCTGGACCCCAAGGGTTTAAGCCAGGGATGGCCCCATAATTGCGCCAGAATGTTCAAACCAATCGCGGCATAGGCAGCTTGAAATACTTCTATGCCTGAGAGCCACCGACCGGCCGAATCTTGTGCATGCATGGTTTTCATTAGTACGGTGCGGTCGGGGCCGCCGATACCATGCAAGTCAGCATCAAAAGACGCGGCTGAACAATCTATGAATCTCAACCGCTGTTGATCGTCATAACTTTTGAGCAACGCAATTTCACTTCGACACAAGGCGCAGCTACCATCGTAATAAAGAGTCAGGGGATATTCAACCGGGTTCATATCTGTACGACTGCCCTGAATTCAATGAGTTTCGCCCACCAGCGTGTAAAATGCGTGAAAACAGATGTTATGCACATGATGCCGCTATTTTACGCTTTGATACCTGCTGCCGGTTCCGGCAGTCGCATGGGAGCTGCTATCCCCAAGCAATACTCCTACTTGCATGGGCGTCAGGTGATAGACCATAGTGTGGCTACTTTTTTGATTCAGCCCTGGATTGAGCAGGTTTATGTTGTTGTATCGCCAGAAGATACGCACTTTCATGCAGAAGATAGACGAGTGACACGCCTGCCGGTAGGCGGTTTGACAAGGCGTGATACGGTTCTGAATGGCTTGCAAGCCTTGACTGAAAAGCTGAGGCCGGATGACTGGGTATTGGTTCATGATGCTGCGCGTCCGGGTTTGACGCCTGAGCTGTTACAGCGCCTGTTTGATGAGTGTTGTCACGATCCGGTCGGAGGTTTGTTAGCCGTGCCCGTCGCCGATACCCTGAAAAAAGCCGATGATCAGGGGCGTGCGGTTGGCACGATTCCGCGCACCGGACTCTGGGCGGCACAAACACCACAAATGTTTCGCTATGCCATGCTGCTCGAGGCCTTGCAGCAGCTGCCTTCAGCTACGGACGAGTCCAGTGCCATTGAAGCCCTGGGTTTTCACCCGCGCCTGGTCATGGGAGACGCACGCAACTTCAAACTGACAT
Source organism: Burkholderiales bacterium UBA4657 (assembly GCA_002405475.1). GTDB lineage: Bacteria > Pseudomonadota > Gammaproteobacteria > Burkholderiales > Burkholderiaceae_E > UBA4657. Next base: position 69,955 of record DHLX01000022.1, read on the forward strand.
ATCCGCACGATTTACAGCGGGCACAACAAGGAATGGAACCGGCATGACGATTCCTTATCGTATTGGTACGGGTTTTGATGTACATGCCCTGGTGCTTGGGCGCCCCCTGATTATTGGCGGGGTGACGATTCCTTATGACAAGGGTCTGCTCGGCCATTCAGATGCCGATGTCTTGCTGCATGCCATTACCGATGCCTTGTTCGGTGCTGCAGGTCTGGGTGATATTGGGCGACATTTTCCCGATACTGACGAGCGCTACCGCGGCGCCGACTCCAGGCTTTTATTGCGTGAATGCGTACAAAAGGTACGCGCTGCTGGATGGATAATCGGCAATATTGATGCCACGATTATTGCCCAGGCACCGAAAATGGCGCCCCATATTCCCGCCATGCAGGCCCATATTGCCGAAGACTGTAGATTGGACGTGACCCAGGTCAATATCAAGGCCAAAACTACCGAGCAACTGGGTTTCACTGGGCGTGGTGAAGGTATTGCCGCCGAAGCTGTGGCATTGCTGGCACAATAGCGGCATCATGCATCAACTTTCTAAATCCTTCATTTTTGAAGCCGCACACACTTTGCGGCGAGACATTGAAACCGAATCGAGCCGACGCATACATGGGCATAGTTATCGTGCCAAAGTGACTTTGCGCGGTGAGCCCGACGCCCAGGGCATGTTGCTCGATCTTGGGCACTTTACCCAGGCTCTGGAGCAAGTGCGCCAGAAACTGGATCATCATTTCCTCGACGATATTCCAGGTTTGCCGCCTGCCACTCTCGAGCGACTATGTTCCTACATCTGGCACGAATTGCAGGGTAAGCTGACAGGTTTGTATCAGGTCGAAGTTAGTCGTGACATGACCGGTGACAGTGCAGTCTATCGTCTGGACTAACTCTTGTCGTGTCTGGCACGCGAGTCTTCCGGTGCCTGTGCTCGTTCATACATTCCATAGTCCCGAATAATCTGTACCACGCGCAGGCGGTAATCCGAAAAAATGCTGTTTCGTCCTGTTTCCTGAGCTACACGATGCGGTTCCAGTTGACGCCACGCTGTTACAGCAGCTTCGTCGCGCCAGACTGACAGGGACAGCAACTTGCCAGGCTGTGTCAGGCTTTCAAATCGTTCCACTGAAATAAAGCCATCAATATTCTTTAAGTGCTCGGCCAGTGACGTTGCCATCTGCAAATAGCGGGGTCGTTTATCGTCCAGGATAGTAACTTCAAAAATAATCGCGATCATTCTGGTACCTTTCCGCAACACCAAATATCGATGAATAATTGCTATTCATTGTAGAAGATCTTATGTTCATGCGGTGGATACGATTGAATACAAACACGATTTTCCCTTGAACCCGGTTCAGGTCGCAAGGGTATTGGATGCCTCTGGTATTAAACGACCTACGCATGACATAGCTCGCATCACGCGCATGTTTTCTGCCCCATGTCTGACTATTTCAGCTTGGAATGAGGATCGTTTGATTGGGGTGTGCAGGGCGCTGACTGACTTTAGTTATTGTTGTTATTTATCAGACCTGGCAGTTGATCGTGCATATCAACATCAAGGGATAGGAGCCAGAATGATTCAGGAGCTTCGCACCCGATTCAATAACGACGAGGTGAGCCTGATATTGTTATCGGCTCCCGAGGCCATGGACTATTATCCCAAACTGGGTTTTGCAAAAATAGACAACGGTTTTGTCATTCGGCGTCGTGGCTGAGTCACGTTCTATCTTAAACCCACGACCTTGTGGGTCTGTAAACTCAAACGCCATGCTGGGTGTTGCAGGCAATAGGTGATGGCAGCCTGGGTGTTGGCCGCCTGTTCTGGGCTATCCATGGGTTGTAGCAAAAAATGCTGAAAATCCAGGTGCTCGAATTGTTCAGGGCGGGCGTCTTTCTGCGGATAGACCAGCTTCAGTTCGTGCCCACGGGTTTGCGCCAGCGGCGCACTTGATTTCGGGCTGACGCAGAGCCAGTCAATACCCGGCGGAGCGGCAATCGTGCCATTGGTTTCTACCGCAATCTCAAAGCTGTGCTGGTGCAGGGCGTCGATCAAGGCGGCATCCAGTTGCAGCAAGGGTTCACCGCCGGTACAAACCACAAAGCGCCGGCCTGCTGCTTGTGCCGGCCATTGTGCTGCTATCAGCGCCGCCAATTGTTGCGCAGAATATTTGCCGCCCAGCGTACCGTCAGTGCCGACAAAATCGGTATCGCAAAATTGGCACACGGCACTGCTACGGTCAGCCTCGCGTCCACTCCATAAATTACAACCGGAAAAACGGCAAAAAACTGCTGGCCGCCCGGCTTGTATGCCTTCGCCTTGCAGGGTATAAAAAATTTCCTTGACTGAATACATAATGACTTCAATAACGCCTTAAGATAAAGACAGCAGTTGTTCCAGAGCCTGTTGTTTCAGGCCGTAAAAATCTTTAATCGCACGCACTTGTGCCAAGGCCGTGTCGGACGATCCAGACTGTTCGCGCTTGACCGCCAAAATCATTTTGTTCTTGTTGGTATGTTCGAGTGAAATGAACTCGAACACCTGGGTATCATAGCCGCAGGCTTCGAGCAGTAGGGCACGTAGGCTGTCGGTAATCATCTCGGCTTCCTGACCCAGGTGTACACCATGTTGCAAAATAGGGCGCAATGGCTGCGGACTGAGTAACTGTGGCCTGATCTGCTTATGACAGCACGGAGCACAAACGATCAGACTGGCACCCGCCGCGACGCCCTTGTGCATGGCAATATCTGTGGCGGTATCGCAGGCATGCAGTGCCACCATGATATCCAGAGAGCCAACCGAGTAATTCTGAACTTCGCCTTGGGCAAAATGCAGCCCTTCATACTGCAACTGTGCTGCGAGGTGGTTGCCATCATTCACCAAATCGGCACGTAACTCCACACCTGTCATTTCTACCTGTTTGCCCAGGGTATAGTGCAAATAGTCATACAGGGCAAAGGTCAAATAGCCTTTGCCAGCGCCGAAATCCATCAGGCGCAGCTGGGTCTGCTGTTTTAGTGCAGACCGATTCATGGCATGGTCCAGCACCTCGATAAACTTATTGATCTGTTTCCATTTGCGCGCCATGGACGGAATGAGCTGACCCTGGGCCTGGGTGACTCCAAGGCCAGAAAGGAATGGACGCTGTAGCGAAAGATAACGTTGTTTTTCACGGTTATGCGCTGGCGCTTGTGGCCCATCCGTATCAGAGACGGTTGTTCGTACCGTATGCACATTGAGCAGAGCCTTGCCTTTTTTACTGAAGCGTAATTGCGCTTCGTGCGTACGGGTCAGCAGATGCAGGTTGTGAAAGCGCTGCCCAGCCCAGGATTGAAGCAGGTGCAAAGCTTCATCGGGCGGGTAATTCTTGCTGATATCTTTAGTCGCGTAGCGGGTAACGAACGACAGCATGCCGCCATTCTTGAGATGAACCGGCTGTACCAACAGGCGCAGCAAGCCAGGTTCATCACCTCGGTATTGGCTGAGTACCAGCTTGACCAGAGTGCCTTGCTCGATACTGTATTGCAGGCGCTGGAAAAATGCCGTGATATTCGGGTCAGATAACATCACGCCATTGTAACCAGCGCCACGCCAGTAGCTGCCAGTAGTACTTATTTGCCCTCGGCCGCCAGCACTTGGGCCGCAGCGTTCAGGGTCGCGGCAATGCGGCCTGCGTCTTTCAGCTGCTGCATGGTCATGCCATGCTGTTTCAACAGGTCGTAGTGGCTTTTAATGCAGAAATGACATTTGCCGATGACTGATGCCGCCAGAGCATACAGCTCGAAATTGACCTTCGAGGTGCCGCCACTGCTGGCATAGGCATTCATGCGTAATTGCGCCGGGCTGGCCTGTAATTCCTTGTCTTCGGTCATTTCGGTAAACGGGTACCAGGCGTTGTTCATGCCCATGAGCGCCGCTGCGGTCAGTGCTGCCTGGACTTCTACTTCGGGTAGTGCGCCGCTGTTTTTGATGATATCGACCATGGTTTTGCTTTTTGCCGCAAAAGCCGCAGCCAGCGCAACCCCCAGTGCCTGTTCCGGTGCCAGGGAACTGCGGGCAATGGTGCCGTCAACATTCAGGCGGATGTCCTTGGCATAATCGGGTATTAAATCTTTAATTAAGTTCAGAAAATCCATTGTTTTCTCCTATTGATTTGACCTGAAAAAGCCCGTTCAGGACGAACGGGCCGTCAGTATTACAGGGTTGAGCCGCCGACGCTACGGTTGCAGGGGCACAATTCGTCGGTTTGCAGGCCGTCGAGCAAGCGCAAAATTTCTTCCGGGCTGCGACCGACGTTCAGGTTGTTGACCGATACGTGCTGAATAGTGTTGTCCGGATCAACAATAAAGGTGGCACGCAGGGCGACACCTGCCGCTTTGTCACGTACGCCCAGTTGATCGACCAAAGACCCGGTGACATCAGCAAACATGTAGTGGTTCAGCTTGTCTAGGTCTTTATGTTCACGGCGCCAGCCCAGTTTGCAAAACTCATTGTCGGTCGAACCGCCCAGCAAAACGGCATCGCGGTCAGCAAAATCTTTGGCCAGCTTGGCGAAACCTACAATTTCAGTGGGGCAAACGAAAGTGAAATCTTTCGGGTAGAAATAAATGATTTTCCATTTGCCGGGGAATGATTTTTCGGTCACTTCCTCAAAAGCCGACTGGCCATTTTCCTCGTGATGATTGAAGCCGGGCTTGACGCCGACTACGCTAAAGGCTTCGACTTTGTCGCCGATGGTTTTCATTGCATTTTCTCCAAGTAAAAAAAAGACATCTGATAATGGCAAGCGGGGCTTGCACGGTTGATATATTGAACCTATGTTAAACGATAGTCCAATTGATTATAACTACAGGGCCGATAGTCTGGCTCGAACAATTACTGTTTAGGCTGCGAGCCCTGCAGTGGTAAGTCTAAAGTTACCGCCAGTCCGCCCTGCGCCCGATTGCCAATCTTCCATTGCCCGCCCAGGCGTTTAACGATCCGGTCAACAATCGCCAAACCCAGACCCGCCCCCTTGGCCTGGCCGCGCGCTTCGTCACCACGGGCAAAGGGTCGTTTGATACGTTCAATATCGGCTTCCGCAACCCCCGGCCCTTCATCCAGCACTTCTATGATGGCGCGCTGACCCAATTGACGCAGCCAGATTTCAACCGCAGGCTTGCGCCCAGGAAGATGACCATATTTGCGCGCATTTTCAAGCAGATTGTTGACCAGACGTTGAATATCGGTACGCGGCCCGGTCATGCTGATATTGGGTTTGATATGTTTGTCAATCTGCAGGTCTTGACGCGCCGCCGTGTCGGCAAGCGTTTCGAGTACCGCGCTCAGATTGAAAGTTTCGTGCAGTGCCGCCTTGTCACCGCGTGCAAATTCGAGGAACTGCCCCACAATGGCATCCATTTGGCCAATGTCGGCACTCATGGCGTCTTTGGTGTCCTGCGGCAAGGGTGCCATTTCAATTTCCAGTCCCAGGCGTGCCAGAGGCGTGCGCAAATCATGAGAAATACCCGCCAGAATAAGGGCACGTTCTTGTTCTGCCCGGTCGATGTCTTCCATCATGCGGTTAAAACTTTCGTTCACCAGGCGAATTTCGCGCAGATTGCTGGTCGGCAGCGGCGTGGGTTTTTCGCCGCGCGCCAATTGACGCGCAGTGCGCATCAGCCTCGCCAGCGGTTTATTGACCAGATTCACAATCAGGGTCGCACCCAGCAGCGACAGCGTTAGTGCTGCAGCACCCCAGAATACCCATTGCACACCGGGCGCCCGTTCCAGCCGCTCGCGCTCAATGCGTACCCAGTAATTATCGTCATCCAGACGAAAACTCACCCATAAGCCGGGTTCGCCATTGACCTCACCCTCGACCCGGGTTTCGGTCCCAAGATGATTACGCAATTGTTCGCGCAAGGCATTTGCCAGCGGAGCATCGGGCAGAGCCTTGGTCTGGTCTTCCGGCTCCAGCACGTAGATCCGTAACGATTCGTTTGCAGCCAGGTCTTTCAGCAACGCCCGACGACGTGCCGGTGCCGAGTGCAGCAGCGCTGCTCTGGTGACATTGACAATCGAAGTAATATGCTGCGCCAGTTGCGTGGCTCGGGGAGCAACCTCAAGCGCACGCAACACCATGACCCAGCTGGTCAGGCTCAATGTCAGCAACAGGCCAATCAGCAAAAAGGTGCGCCAGAACAAGCCTCCCGGCAATAGCGCACGCCAGTCCAGCTTCAAGGTCAATGCTTACCTTCAGGCACAAAAACATAACCCAGTCCCCAGACAGTCTGTATGTACTGGGGTTTGGCCGGATCCTGTTCCACAATTTTGCGCAGCCGCGAGATTTGAACGTCGAGACTGCGATCGAATACTTCATATTCGCGACCGCGGGCCAGTTCCATCAGTTTTTCGCGCGACAGAGGCTGACGTGGGTGGCGTGCAAATACTTTCATGACCGAAAATTCGCCGGTGGTCAGGTCTATGGGTTCTTCGCTGCCATCAGGTAGTTTTTTCTTGAGTGAGCGATTGGCCAGGTTAAGGCTGAACGGCCCGAAGGTGATACTAACGTCGTCTTGTGTCGGCGCGCCTGGTACTTCGCCCGGCCCCTTGCGGCGCAAGACAGCATTGATACGCGCCAGCAGTTCACGCGGGTTAAATGGTTTGGCCAGATAATCATCGGCACCCATTTCCAGACCAAGAATCCGGTCCACATCTTCCCCCTTGGCGGTCAGCATGATGATCGGGGTGCTATCGCCGGCGCCACGCAGACGGCGGCAAATAGACAGCCCGTCTTCACCCGGCAGCATCAGGTCGAGCACCAGCAGGTCAAAGCGCTCGCGCGTCATGAGCTTGTTCATGGCGTTGGCATCGGCCGCGACAAAGACATTAAAGCCCTGTTCGGTCAGGTAGCGCCGCAGCAGATCTCGCAGCCGTTCATCATCATCTACTACTAAAATACGCTGGGTCAGAGCCATGGTTTCCCCTTGTCAGGCAATTTGTAACAGTCGCAGTGTAGGCAAAAGCCCATTTTTGTGCATCCGTTTTTTTTTGCTATAAAACACCCTGTTACAGACTTTACCAGTTGATCACGCCATAGTGCTGGGCGCCTGGCCCGGTTCGTCGTAGAGTGTCATTATGTTGCATGTTGTACTGAAACCAAATACCCTTCCCTATGTCTTGCTGCTGGCCG
>DHLX01000022.1:77335-105472 GCA_002405475.1 Burkholderiales bacterium UBA4657
CCCGGGCCGAACAGTGGCCCAATGCTCCGTGGCGCAATGCTGAGTCTAGGTCGGGCAACGACGGCCAAGTCCGGCGCCAGCCGGGGCAGCCCGAGCGTAACCGAGAGGTGCGTCGCGACTCGCTACAGCCCGTTTCCGATAACAAGAACGAACGTCCAAGCCTTAGCCCGGAGGCGCGGCGTGAATTGCGGCAGCAGATTCACGAGGCGGGTAAAGAACTTTACCGCTAGTTGTGTTTCAGGTTTGAGCCGGTCTGACACTACAATGCTGGCTCATGTCACTCTCTCATTTATCCCCCTCCATTCTCGCCATCGACACCTCGGGCGAGTGCTGTTCTGTAGCGTTGTGGCACCAAGCCCGGTTAATTGAACTGCAAGCACCGGGCGGCGCTGCGGCGTCCGAGCACGTTCTGCCTTTGGTCGGGCAGGTGTTGACGCAGGCGCAGTGGTCTTTGGGCCAGTTACAGGCTTTGGCGTTTGGTGCCGGCCCCGGCTCGTTTACCGGGGTACGCACGGCAGCCAGCGTAGTACAAGGGCTGGCAGTAGCGGCAGGCTTGCCCGTGGTGCCGGTCGGTACGCTATTGGCGCTGGCCTTACAGCAGGGGCGGGCAGGGCGTGTTGCGGTGGCAATAGACGCGCGCATGCAGGAAGTTTATTATGCGGTTTATGATATTCAGCAGACCAAGGCCGGCCACGAGGCGGTGGAAGTAACCGCGCCGAGTGTAGCGGCATTGGCAGTGGCGCGCCAGCATTGTGCCGAGCACGGCGCGACCCTCGACGCCCTCAGCCCTCTACCGGGGCTGGCGGGTATCATGGCACCCTATGCCGCGACTCAATATGCCTTGGGTCGTGTTGTATCTGCCGCGCAAGTGGAGCCGGTGTATGTGCGTAACAAAGTGGCACAAACGACAGCAGAGCGCGCAGCGCAGGCAGGAAACGGCTAATGGCTCTATCATCTGCCGTACAGCTTAAGTACCGACCCATGCTCGAATCCGATCTCGATGCGGTCATGCAGATTGAGGTGCAAGCATACCCTTTTCCATGGACGCGGGGTAATTTTATCGATTCACTGCACGCGGGTTATAGTGCCTGGGTCGTCGAACAAGGCGCAGAGCTGATGGGCTATGCGGTATTCATGAAAGCCATCGATGAGACCCACTTGTTGAACATTACCATTGCCCCGGCGTATCAGGGGCAGGGTTATGGGCAGTGGTTATTAGAACAGTGTATCGAACAGGCCCAGTATCATGGCGCACTTCGCATGCTGCTCGAGGTGCGACCGAGCAATCTGAAAGCCCAGCAACTCTATGAACGGCAGGGTTTCAAAATACTGGGACGGCGGCGCGGTTATTATCCTTCTCATGACAATACGCGCGAAGACGCCTGCGTCATGGTATTGAACTGGCAGGCAGAATAAGATGATGGACAAACGCAGCCTGTTTCTGCGTGAGATGGGTATAGAGCAATGGGCGCTTAGAGCGCCAATACTTCATAACGATGCGGCAGCGCCGATGCCAGAGTCGTCTATGGCTAGCACCGCGCCGGCTGCGCAAAATAACTGGCCACAACTACGAGCGGAAGTCGCTGCTTGCCAGGCTTGTGGTTTATGCCAGACCCGTACACAAACCGTGTTTGGCGTTGGCGCTCAACCTGCCGACTGGGTCATTATTGGTGAAGCACCCGGCGCCGAAGAAGATGCAAGTGGTGAGCCGTTTGTGGGGCAGGCGGGTAAACTGCTGGATAATATGCTGGCCAGCATAGGTTTGCAGCGTGGTGTGCAGGTGTTCATCACCAACGTACTCAAATGCCGCCCTCCGGGCAACCGCGATCCGCAGCGCGAGGAAATAGAACAGTGCCGGCCTTTTTTGCAGCAACAATTACTGCTGTTACAACCCAAAATAATTCTGGTCGCCGGGCGTTTTGCGGCGCAGACCCTACTTTTCAGCGAAGAAGCTATTGGCAAGCTGCGCGGCAGCGTGCATCACCTCGACCTGGACGGCAGACAGGTACCCTTGGTCGCTACCTATCACCCGGCTTATTTGTTACGCAACCCGGCAGAAAAAGCCAAGGTTTGGGCCGACTTGTGTCTGGCAAGGCAGGTGTTCAGCGAATTCAACTAGTGTTTGCCATCAGGTATTAAAGCTACCGAGTCAAAGGCTTGTTGATTGGTGCGATGCTTTTTAATGACCAGCAACATGCTGCCAGCCACGAACAGGCCAAAAAAGACAATCACCAGTTGCACCGGAGCGTCAAGCCAGATCAGGCTGGCATAAAACAACAGCATAACCAATATGCCCAGGTTTTCATTGAAATTTTGCACCGCTATGGAGTGGCCCGCGCTCATGAGCACGTGACCACGATGCTGCAATAACGCGTTCATGGGTACGACAAAATAACCGGCCATGGCACCTACCGTAATCAGTAAGATGCTGGCTAACAATAAATATAAAGGTAAGCCCAGGACGCGAATGTCGGGAATGAATTCACGGTGATAAGCCGCCAGTACCAGAACAACCACGCCCATGGCGACACCGAAGCGCAACACCGACAGTGACTGGCGCAGGGGAATGCGCGCGGCGGCAGCGATGGCTCCCCCTGCAATGCCGATGGCAACGACCGCTTGTAAGTAGGCTCCCTGCGATAGCCCCAGACCCAAAGCCTTCTCAGCCCATTTCAGTACGATGAACTGTAAGGTAGCGCCAGCGCCCCAGAACAGGGTCGTGACCGCGAGCGAAATTTGGCCGAGCTTATCTTTCCATAGCACGGCACAACAGTGCGCGAAGTCGGCAAACAGGCGCAGCGGGTTAGTCTCTTGTCTAGGGTAGCGTGCCCCGGTATCGGGAATACGCAGGTTGAACAAAGCAGCAATTAAATAGACCGTCGCGATAATCAATATGGCGGATTCGGCCGGCGTATCGATCGCCGTATGCAGGCCCGGCAAATCAAAACTCAATAACGAGGCAGAGATTTTGGGGGATACCAGAAACCCACCCAATAACACCCCCAAAATAATCGAGCTGACGGTCAAGCCCTCAATCCAGCCGTTGGCAACAACCAGTTTTTCCGGGGGCAGCAATTCGGTCAAAATGCCATATTTGGCCGGGGAGTAGGCGGCTGCGCCAAAACCAACGACCGCATACGCCATGAGGGGGTGGAGCCCGGCAAACATCATCATACAGCCTGCAATTTTGATGGTGTTGGTCATAAACATGACCCGGCCTTTGGGATAAGCATCGGCAAAAGCGCCAACAAATGCAGCTAAAACCACGTAACTGATGACAAAAAACAGTTTCAGGAGTGGCGTGGTCCAGTCGGGTGAATCCAGTTCACGCAATAAGGCAATAGCTGCAATCAGCAGGGCATTGTCGGCCAGCGAGCTGAAAAACTGCGCCGCCATAATGGTATAAAAGCCACGTTTCATAATGAATTCGCTGCTTTATAGCACGAAGTCGTAAAATCTGTCCTATGCCACGTCCTATACAAGCTCTTATACATACTTCCGCCCTGGCGCATAACCTTGCTCTGGCTCGGCGCACTGCGCCCAACAGTAAAGTCTGGGCGGTGATTAAAGCCAACGCCTACGGTCACGGCATTCAGCGCGTATTTGCGCCTTTGTCGCAGGCTAACGGCTTTGCCGTACTCGACCTGAACGAGGCGGTGCAACTGCGCGATCTCGGCTGGTCAGGCCCGATACTGTTGCTGGAGGGTTTTTTTGAACCGGCCGATCTGGCAACGATCAAACGTTATCAACTGACCCCAGTGCTGCATAGCGCCGAGCAGTTGAGCATGCTGGAAGCTGTCGGTACCGGTTTGTTCACTAGCAATCCTCCGCCCTGGGATGTCTATTTGAAATGCAATACCGGCATGAATCGCCTGGGAGTAAAGCCTACAACGCTACGCCTGGCCTATACCCGCCTGCGTGCCCTGCGTTTTATCAAAGACATTACGCTCATGACGCACTTTGCCTGCGCCGATGGGCCATTGGGTATTCAGGCGCAACTGGACCAGTTTGCCAAGGCTACCGGCAGTCTGCCCGGTGCCCGTTCCTTGTGTAATTCGGCCGGGGTATTGCGCCATCCACAAGCCCATGCCGACTGGATTCGGCCTGGCATCATGCTCTACGGCAGTTCGCCATTTACTGATGCCAGTGCCGAGTCGCTTGGCTTGCAGGCGACGCAATCCTTGCGTTCACGCCTTATTGCCATTCAAGAGGTGAAAGCTGGCGATGGTGTGGGCTATGGTTATACCTTTACCGCACCCGTTGATATGCGCATCGGTGTCGTGGCGTGTGGCTATGCTGATGGCTATCCACGCCATGCGCCCAATGGTACCCCGGTGCTGGTCGATGGGGTGCGCTGTAGCCTGGCCGGGCGTTTGTCGATGGACATGATGACCGTCGATCTGACCGCCGCCCCCGAAGCCAGGGTCGGTAGCGAGGTGGAATTATGGGGGCAGCACCTACCCATCGACGAGGTGGCACAAAGTGCCGGCACGGTGGGCTATGAATTGATGTGTGCTCTGGCGCCACGCGTACCGGTACAGGTGGTCTAGGGTGGCTAAAGCCAAGACGCATTACGTTTGTACCGAATGCGGTGGCATCAGCCCGAAATGGCAGGGGCAGTGCCCGCATTGCCAGGCCTGGAACAGCCTGGTGGAAATGCAGGAAGAAAGTGCCAGCGCCAACCGCTATGCCAACCGCAGCGCAGGCAAAGGCGCGGGTCTGGTACAAGCCAGCCCGGTCTTGAGCCTGTCCGACATCGAAGCCCAGGACATACCGCGCTTTGGTACCGGTAGCGAAGAATTCGACCGTGTGCTCGGTGGCGGTCTGGTCACCGGCGGGGTGGTTTTGATAGGCGGTGACCCCGGCATTGGCAAATCCACGCTGTTGCTACAGGCATTGGCCAGCCTGGCCGGCGCTGGAAAAAAAGTGCTGTACGTCAGTGGCGAGGAAAGTCCGGCACAAATTGCCCTGCGAGCCAGACGGCTGGGCTTGAGCGTAGAGGCGGTGCGGGTACAGTCTGAAATTCAACTGGAAAAAATAGAAGCCGCCTTGAGTGCCGAACAGCCCGAGGTAGTGGTCATCGACTCCATTCAAACCTTGTTTTCGGAAGCACTGACTTCAGCCCCCGGCTCGGTCAGTCAGGTGCGCGAATGTGCGGCACAACTGACGCGGGTCGCGAAACAGTCTGGCGTTACCGTCATTATGGTTGGGCATGTGACCAAGGAAGGGGCACTCGCCGGGCCGCGCGTACTGGAACATATTGTTGATACCGTGCTGTATTTCGAGGGCGATACCCATTCTTCCTTCCGTCTAGTGCGGGCTTTCAAAAACCGCTTTGGCGCAGTCAATGAACTGGGCGTGTTCGCGATGACCGATAAAGGACTGCGCGGCGTCAGCAACCCGTCGGCGCTGTTTTTGTCGCAGCATGACCAGAATGTACCGGGTTCGTGTGTACTGGTGACGCAGGAAGGCTCGCGCCCCTTGCTGGTTGAAATACAGGCTCTGGTCGATACTTCGCATGTGCCTACCCCTAGACGTCTGACGGTCGGTCTTGAACAAAACCGCCTGGCCATGCTGTTGGCGGTATTGCATCGTCATGCCGGGGTGGCAGTGTACGATCAGGACGTGTTTATCAATGCCGTCGGCGGGGTCAAAATTACCGAGCCAGCGGCTGATCTGGCGATATTGGCCGCGATTATGTCGTCGAGCCGCAACCGGCCTTTGTTTCGTGGCCTGGTGGTCTTTGGTGAGGTCGGGCTGGCGGGGGAAATTCGCCCGGCACCGCGCGGCCAGGAACGTCTGCGTGAGGCCGCCAAGCTGGGCTTTGCCCGTGCCGTCATTCCCAAGGCCAATGTGCCGAAACAAAAAATTGAGGGCATGGAAATTATCGGCGTAGAACGCCTGGGTCAGGCACTGGATAATTTTTACTGAATTTTTTCAACGAGGAACCTATGCACTACAAACGACTGCCGCGCCATTCGCGCCCCGCTTCCATTTTGCTTAAACGTGCTGCACGTCTGGCACTCACCAGTGAACAGCGTGCCCACCCGGCGCATGAATATGGTCACGCCCCGTTGGAGGCTGGCGATGTGCTGGTCGATGAAACCGGAGGTTTTTTGGTCATTGACCCAGCACCCGAGCCCCTGGTCAGCCTCCGTGGTGATGCAGCCAGCCTGTTGCAGGCGGCTGTCGCCCTGGGCGCGCAACAGGTACCCGTCGCGGTGCAGGACGATTATTTGCTAGTACTACCCGGGCCACATGTTCACGCGCTGGAACACGAACTGGGCCTGAAAGCCCAGGCGCTTGAAGCCCCATTTACCCCGGTGCGTAATGTCATTGCCGAGCATAGCCATGCGCATCACGACTGCGGGCATGAGCATCATCATTCGCATTGAGTTTCTTGTTGTAAGAAAAATATTGACGGGCAAACTCGGTTTGCATTAAATTATATGCCTGTCTGATTAACCTTTTTGTCGCCCATACAGGAGGCGCCTATGTTGGTTCTACACATCTCTTTGAGCTAATACCCGCACCCAATTCCTTGGCTGGATGCGCGGTTAGCCCGTCCAGCCAAAGCTAAAAGCCTTGGCGATATTGTTTATGCCAAGGCTTTTTTGTTTCAGGAATGCCATGAGTGCACAAATGAAATCCCGGGACTGGCTCAATGGCCAGCCCAAAAAATTAAACCGTATGAAGCAACCCATCGTGCTGCATTTGCCGCAGCGCAACCCGGTGGTGCGCGCCGCGTTGCAACGCGCCCAGTCAAATTGTGCTGGTCAGCATGTGCAAAGTCAGGGTGCAAAGCGCCGTGCCGAGCGCATGGCGCTACAGCGCGCTCTAAAAGAATTTACATGGAAAGAAGATTGAATGAGCCAGACTGAAATGATTTCGAACATAGAAATACAGCCTGTAAGAAGAACCTCAGCACCTATGTTGGCTGATTTGCCGCTGTCATCCATGAATACTGACCAGGATGATGATGTTTTTCGACAAAGAATGCAGATCATGGAGCGGATCGGAGCACAACTTAAAACTGAACTATTGGGTATGGATACGATCATTGATCGTGTCATAGAGCATGTGCGTGCCTGGTATGTCATGCCAGAACTCATGAGTCGCCCCACCATCATTTGTTTGTGGGGCTTGACCGGCTTGGGAAAAACGCAGTTGGTCAGGCGCTTGGCGCAGCTTCTGGGTTTTTATGACCGTTTTGTCGAGGTTCAGATGGACGGTTTCACACCTGGAGCCCGTCATCAGAGTAGCTTGTCAGGAGTGTTGTCCCATGCCAATTTGCTGGAGGGTGAACCGGCTATTTTGCTGCTGGATGAATTCCAGCGTTACCGTACCTGTGACAAAAATGGTGACGATGTCACGGTACAGCGCTATCAGGACGTTTGGGCTTTACTATCGGATGGGCGTCTGTCACCCAATCTTGGCAGGTTAAGCGAGATCGAGTACAAGCTGGCTAACTCCCACTATGATGAAGAACAGGCAGGGCAGGATAACGAAGCGACTGTAAGCAAACCTAAAACTTTCTATATGGATGCCTGGGACGCGGCAGATCTCAAGCTAGTGTTAAAAACCAGTGCTTCATTGGATGAAATCATGCGCTGGTCACCCCAGCGGGTACGTGAGGCCTTGCAGGGTTTCCGCCAGAACACAAAAGTGTGGGAAATCGATTACAGTAAGCTGCTGATTTTTGTAACTGGCAATCTGGACGAAATGTATAGCCATGTCGCTAACCGGGTAGAAGATTGCGATACCGATGCCGATATTTTTCACAGACTGACCAAAGATTTGTCAGTCATTGATGTAAAAAAGGCTTTGAGTCAGCGCTTTCGCCCCGAGCAGATAGCCCGCTTGGGGAATAACCATTTAATTTATCCTTCGTTGCCTAAATCAGGATACGTGGCTTTGATACGTCGTGAATGTGATCAGTATCTGAAGCGAATTGCAGAAATGACACAGGTTAAGATGGTTCTGGACCCGAGTATTCTGGATGAGCTTTATGCTAATTCGGTTTTTCCCTCGCAGGGTACGCGCCCGGTTTTTTCTACCATTCACGCGATTCTTGGGCCGTTGTTGACCGCGGTGACAGTCAAGATCAAAGAGCTGAGAGGTATGGCCGGAGGTGCTATTGTTCGGCTGCGTTTGCATGAAGACAAACGCTCGGTATGGGCTGAAATTGATGGGCAAAGCATTTCTTTTCCAGTGTGTTTTGAACTGGAAGAAATTCGTCAAAAAAGTTCAATCGATTTCCGTACTTTGCTGGCGGTTCATGAAGCAGGGCATGGTTTGGTTTATGGCTTATTGATGGGATGCCCACCTCAGGAAATCTGCATCAATCTGGCCTCTTATGCTGGCGGCTATAACAGCTATGTACGTCACAAAGCCTATTCGAGGCGAGTCTGGCTCAATCTGATCTGCGTCAGTCTTGCCGGGCGTGAAGCTGAAAAACTAGTCTTTGGTGAAGAGGCTTGCACTATCGGGGCTGAGCATGATTATGAAAGTGCAACTGAATATGCAGCCCGTTTTGTTCGTCATTTCGGCTTTGGTCTAAAACGTAGCCGGGTAGATATGGCCTATGAAAGTGAAGAAAATCTGAACACCGATATTCAACCGAGTAACGAAGAAATTGAACATATTCTGCAGACTCAGGCTTTGCGAGCCGAACAGTTATTGCAAAATCAGCGTGACAAGTTGATAGTACTAGTCGAGGCACTGTTACTGCACGGAACAATTTCTGCAGAGCAATTTTCAGGTTTGGTCAATATTCCGCTGAGACAGACGACTGAAGGTCCACTTGAGCCGTGGCATGACTTATGGTTTGAATTCCGCTCGGCATGACCAGCCTGGGTTTACTGACACTGCTGCAAAGCCAGCGCCGCCGCCCGCTCTCCTGCCCTCACGGCTGTTTCCAGCGTGGCGGGGTAGTGTGTGAGTGGGTCAGGTTCGGCAACATAATCGCCCGCCAGAAACAGGCCGGGAACCGGGGTGCTGACATCGGGGCGTTGCAGTCCGGGCGTGCATAAATAGGTGGCACGTTTTTCGGTAATGACACGCGCTACTTCGGGCTGGATAGGCTCATTCAAGGCATGGCATAACTGATGCGTAACGGCAGTAATCAGTTCGTCGTGTCTTAGCCCCGATACTATGCGCGCGGTACTGATCACCAGCGCCAGCAAGTCACCCCGTTCAAAAACATATTGTGCATAGTGCTGGCACAGGGGGGCACTGTTGAGTGCCAGCAATGGCGCAGGCAGCCTGATGCGTTGCGCCGGCTTCAGATAAACCGTCGTAATCGGCTCATAGCAAAACTGTTCCAGCAGTATCAGCAGTGCACTCAGACGTTCATCGTTCAGGTTCTTGAGAAAATCCTGAGTGCGGCTGATGGGCGTCGCCAGAATGATCTGGTCAAACGTCTGCGAAGTCTCGGGAATCAGAAAACCCTGATGACTGGGTACGATGCCATTGACAGCACAGCCGGTTTTGACTTCACCCCCGCGAGCCTGAATGAAACGCGCGGCAGCATCGGGAAACAGGGTACTTAAATCGACCTGGGGTACCAGCATGTCGCTATGCTCGCGCCTGGCGCCCAGCGAGTCACGCAACACATTGGCAAACACCTGGGCGCAGGCTTCTTGCGGTGGTGTATTCAGTGCCGAAATGCACAGCGGGTCAGTGACCCACTGCCGTACGGCATGAGTCAGTGTCTGCGTCAGTTCTGCTACGTTCAGGTGAGCAGCTACACGCCAGTGCTGGCGCTGCAAGCGCAGCATAAAAGTCATGAGCGAACGCTTGTCGTGCCAGCTTAAACCGTGTGCGCTTAGCATAGCCCAGAGCAAATGCCAAGGCGCTGGCCAGCGTGGTGCTTGCAGTTGCAGGCCGTCAGCGTAGCGCAGTTGCAAGGGTAAACGCGACAGGGCATTGTCCTGAACACCCACCGTTTGCATGAGTGCCAAACAACGCTCATAAGCGCCGAGTAATAAATGCTGGCCATTGTCCAGCGCGACGCCTTCAAGTTCCACGCGTCGGGCACGACCGCCCAGAGTACGTGCGGCCTCGAACAGGGTAACCTGCGCTCCTTGCTGCGCTAGTCGTACCGCTGCGGCACAACCGGCCCAGCCGGCACCGACAACCGCCACTTTGTACCTGTTTTTCATTAACCGAACACCCAGGTGCGCCAGGCCAGCCACAGTTTTCGCAATGGTGTGAGCGACACCCGGTGTGTCAGTACCGGAAAGTTGTCACGCGCAATTTCATCTAGCAGGGTGCGATAAATGGCCGCCATAATGAGGCCGGGTCGCTGGGCTTTTTTGTCTTCGGCAGGCAGTAGCGCGAATGCCTGCTGGTAGAGGGCTTGTGCCCGTTCGGTTTCAAACTGCATTAATGCGCGAAAGGACTCATTGGCTTCGCATCGCAATAGCTGGGCTCGGGTCACACCGTAGCGTTCCATATCCTGTTCTGGCAAATAGACACGACCCTGACGCGCATCTTCCCCAACATCACGCAATATGTTGGTGAGTTGAAACGCCAGGCCCAGGGTTTCGGCGTATTGCAGGGTTTGGGGCTGGGTCACACCAAATATACGTGCTGAAACCAAGCCCACTACACCTGCGACGTGATAGCAGTATTTGCGCAAACTGTCGAAGTCCAGATAGCGCGTTTGTTCCAGGTCCATTTGCATACCGTCAATAATGAGCTGCAAATATTGGGTGTCAATATTGAAGCCGCGTATGAAAGGCTGCAAAGCCTGGGTTACCGGATGTTGTGGAGTGTTCTGTTTCAAACGCTCGACCTCTTCGCGCCACCACTGTAACTTGGCCGAGGCTACACCGGGGTCATGAATTTCATCGACAACATCATCGACTTCGCGGCAAAAAGCATAAAACGCGGTAATGGCGCGACGCCGTTCAGCGGGTAAAAACAGAAAGCTGTAATAAAAGCTCGACCCGCTCTGCGCGGCTTTTTGTTGGCAATAATCGTCAGGTGTCATGCGTGAATATGGTATCAAGGTCGGGCCATGGCATAGGCACGCCATAACATGACGGCCCAATCGGTTTTTTTCAGGGTGGGGCGCTGCCGAAACACGTCATAGTCCACTTGTTCTATACGCTGCAAAATACGCAAGCCGCCCTGAATCACCAGACGCAGCTCCCAGCCCAGGCGACCGGGCAGTACCAGTGCCAGAGGGCTGCCGGATTCTAGCAGGGAGCGGGTACGCTGTACTTCATGACGCATCAGATTTTTCCACGCCGTATCGACGACCCCGGCAGCAATTTGCCCTTCAGAAACGCCAAACTGTTGCAGACTGTCTTGTGGCAAATAGACGCGGTTCTTTTGCCAGTCAATCGCAACATCCTGCCAAAAATTGGCCAATTGCAGGCCGGTGCAAATGGCGTCGCTATGTGCCAGATTTTCCGGACTGACGGTACCGTATAAATGCAGCATCAAACGTCCTACCGGGTCGGCACTACGGCGGCAATAGTCGCGTACCTGCTCGAAATGGGCGTAGCGCAGGGTAGTCACATCCTGCATGAAAGCCGAGAGCAGGTCATGAAACAGACCTATAGGTAAATGATATTGCGTCACCATAGGAGCCAGGCGCTGCGCTACGGCTTGCTCGGGTACCAGTCCTTGCTCTATGCGGTACAAGTCGGACTGCATGTCGGCCAGCGCTGACAGACGCTGTTCAGGTGCCACGACACCCTCGTCGGCCAGGTCATCGGCGCAACGTGCCCAGGCGTAAATGGTTTCTACCGCCGGGCGCAATCTGGCGGGTATGAGCAGCGAAGCAACAGGAAAGTTTTCGTAATGATCAATAGGCATAAAGCTGGTGTAATCTCTGGTCGCCCTGCAGTTTACTTTCTTTCGTTATATAATCATCGCCACATCACTGCCCTATAATGACGAGTTTAATCAAGCGAGCTATTTACTTGTGATTACCCCTCTTCATACAGGAAATCGCTTCAATGGGCTTTTCATCATCGGCTGCATGGCATTTTTGTTGCTATGGTTTGGCACCCTGGACTACCGTGATCTGATCAAGACTGATGAAGGGCGTTATGCTGAAATTGCCCGCGAGATGGTGGTAAGCGGGGACTGGATTACGCCACGCCAGACCGACATCAAATACTTCTATAAACCGCCCTTGCAATATTGGGCAACTGCGCTAGCTTTTCAAAGTTTTGGCATCAATGAATGGACGGCACGCTTGTGGCCGGCACTCACCGGCTTCGTTGCTCTGTTGTTCGCCATGTTGACCCTGGGGCGTATTTTTGACCGGCGCACGGCCTGGCTGGGTGCGGCGGTTGGCGCCAGTAGCATGCTGTATTTTGGCACCGCCCATTTCAACACCCTAGACATGGGCTTGACTTGTTTCATGTTCGTGTCCTTATGTGCTTTCATGCTCGCGCACTTTCAGCCGAACAATTCAGAACCCACACGGCGCCGCTGGATGCTGTTGTGCTGGGCCGCGCTGGCTCTGGCAGTGTTGAGCAAAGGACTGGTCGGCATCGTTCTGCCCGGCGCCGTCTTGTTGCTGTTTATGCTCATCGAGCGTGACTTTAGCGTGTTACGACGACTCGAGTGGCTGCGCGGTCTGAGTCTGTTTTTTCTCATTACCGCGCCCTGGTTTGTGGTGGTATCCATTCAAAACCCGGAATTCCCGCGTTATTTCTTTTTTCACGAGCATTTTGAGCGTTTTTTAACCACGGTACACCGGCGTTATCAGCCGTGGTGGTATTTTTTGCCAGTGCTTTGCTATGGTCTGCTACCCTGGCTAGGCTGGTTGCCGCAAGCCTTGTGGCAGGCGCTGCGAGTGCAGCATGAGCCACCATTTAACCAGGTGCAACGCAAAACTTTGCGTTTGGTGTTGATTTGGTGTGTGCTTATTTTTGTTTTTTTCAGTGTCTCGAAGTCGAAGCTGCCTAGCTACATTTTGCCTATATTCCCCGCTTTGGCATTATTAATCGCAGTAGTTCTGCGTAACACTTCTTACAAAGTCTGGCAATGGCAAAGTTTCGGGCTGGTCGCCGCTGGTTTGCTGGTGCTAATTCCGGTCTGGAACATGATGAACTATGCCGACAATGCAGTCGAGCTGGCCTTGTATGGAAAATATCGCCAGGTATTACTAGTCGCAGTCGCG
This sequence comes from Burkholderiales bacterium UBA4657, assembly GCA_002405475.1. Lineage (GTDB taxonomy): Bacteria > Pseudomonadota > Gammaproteobacteria > Burkholderiales > Burkholderiaceae_E > UBA4657. Next base: position 90,483 of record DHLX01000022.1, read on the forward strand.
GTGTGGGTGCTGGGGTGTTGCTGCGCTTTTATTGCGGCTCGATGGCATCGTGCCGACTGGGCGGCGGGCGTGCTAACAGCTACCGCTCTTTCGAGTTTCACGTTGGGCATGCTTGGGCACCAGCAAATGAGCGTACTGTATTCGGCACGCGAATTAAGCACTACCCTGAAACCGCTGCTGGGCGCAGCCAGTAAAGTCTATTCTGTTGGTTTTTATGACCATACCCTGCCATACTATCTGGGTCGCACCGTGACCTTAGTGGCGCATCAAGACGAGATGAGTTTCGGTTTGCAGCAAGAGCCACAACGCTGGATTCCTACGCTGGAAGCATTTCACGAGCAATGGCTCAAAGAGGTGCAGCCGTATGCAGTATTGCCGCCTGATGCCCTGCCGCGCTTGCAGGCGCTGAATTTGCCATTGCGAGAAGTTTATCGCGACCCGCGCCGTGTCGTCATTTCTCGCCCTTGAAAGCCAAGCATGAATGCTTTTTCCTTGGCACTGATATTGACTGGAGTCACCCTCAACGCGGTGGCGCAATTGTTACTCAAGCTCGGAGTTAACAGCGTCGGTCATTTTGCATTTACCCGCGACAACATAATGCCGGTGGGACTGCAACTCATTAGCCAATGGCCAATATTAGGGGGGCTGGCCTGTTATGGCATCAGCGTGGTGGTATGGATTCTGGGTTTGTCGCGCGTCGATGTGTCAATAGCCTACCCCATGCTGTCGCTCGGTTACATTCTTAATGCTCTGGGTGCGTGGTACTTTCTCGGTGAATCTTTATCCGCGCAACGCCTCATCGCCATAGGCGTGATTATGGTTGGTGTTATTTTGCTGGCGCGTAGCTAATCGTCGAGTCTCTATGAATTTTCTGCCCTTCACCCGACCGACCATTGATGAAGACACGATTACAGGTGTCGTCGAGGTCTTGCGTTCCGGCTGGATCACTTCGGGGCCGAAATTGCTGGAATTTGAGCAGCGCTTGTCCGACTATTTTTCTGGGCGCACGGTGCGGTGTTTCAACTCAGGCACCTGCACCCTGGAGATAGCGCTACGTCTGGCAGGCATAGGCGCGGGCGATGAGGTAATTACCACTCCATTGTCGTGGGTCGCCACCAGCAACGTCATTCTTGCGGTAGGTGCCCGCCCGGTGTTTGTCGATGTTGATCCGGAAACGCGCAACCTCGATTTGCGCTGGGTTTCTGCTGCGATGACAGCGCGTACCAAGGCCATCATGCCGGTCGACCTCGCTGGACTCCCGGTCGATCGTGACGCGCTGTACCAGTTAGTCAAGCAACATCAACTGCGTGTGATTGAAGATGCCGCTCAATCATTGGGCAGTTCTTGGCGCGGTCAGCGTATAGGTGCCTGCGGTGATTTTGTCTCATTCAGTTTTCACGCCAATAAAAACCTGACTACGATTGAGGGCGGGTGTTTGGTCATGCCTGAGCAGTACGCTCCCCTGGCCGAAAAAATGCGCCTGCAAGGGGTGAGCAGGCACGGCATGGATGGCATGGAGGTCGATGTGCTGGGCGGTAAATTCAACCTCAGCGATGTGGCAGCGCGTGTCGGTCTGGGACAATTGCCACACCTCGAAGCATTTACCCAGCGCCGGCGCGAACTGGCGCAGCATTATTTCACCTGCTTTGACCGGGCCAAGCTGGAGTCTTGGGGTGTCACTTTGCCAGTGCGTGACTTTGCTCAGTCTAACTGGCACATGTTTCAGATAGTCTTGCCGCCAACCCTGGTGCGCGCAACATTCATGCAAGCCATGAAAGAGCAGGGCATCGGCACGGGGGTGCATTACCCGGCCATTCCCGGCTTCGCTTTGTATCGTGCGCGCGGCTATCGAGTGCAGGACTATCCGGTAGCGCAGCGCATTGCTCAGAGTATAGTGACTTTGCCTTTATTTCCGACCATGCAGCACACCGACGTCGAGCGCGTGGTGGCGACGACCATGAAAACTTTACAATATTCCGCGCAATCTTTATGAAAACTCCCGAGCTTTCCGTCATTATTCCGGTTTACAACGAAGAGGAGGGGCTGTCAGGCCTGTTCGCACGTTTGTACCCGGCCTTGGACGCCCTGCATACCAGTTATGAAATTATTTTTGTCAACGATGGTAGCCTTGATCGCTCGGCGGCATTGCTCAAGCAGCAATTTGATGCGCGTTCCGATGTGACGCGTGTGGTTTTGTTCAACGGCAATTACGGCCAGCACATGGCTATCATGGCCGGCTTCGAGCGCGCGCGCGGCGAAGTAGTAGTAACACTCGACGCTGATTTACAGAACCCGCCTGAGGAAATTGCTAATCTGCTCGCCAAGATGCGCGAAGGCTATGATTACGTGGGTACTATACGACGCCAACGCAAGGATAGTTTTTTTCGTCGCTATGCCTCACGCGCCATGAACCACCTGCGCGAGCGGATCACTCATGTGCGCATGACCGATCAGGGTTGTATGCTGCGCGCTTACCATCGTAATTTGGTACACACCATTAATCAATGCAAAGAAGTCAATACCTTCATTCCGGCGCTGGCCTATTCGTTTTCCAGTCGCCCTACAGAAATTGAAGTCGCACATGATGAACGTCATGCGGGCACTTCCAAGTATTCGCTCTATAAGCTAGTCCGCCTCAATTTCGATCTGGTGACCGGTTTTTCAGTCATGCCCTTGCAGTTATTTTCCTTGCTCGGCATTGTGGTGTCTTTGGGTTCCTTAGCTTTCTTCTTGACCGTGCTGGTCAAACGCTGGCTCGAAAGCGGCTTGCTGGCGGGTTTGCACGGTTTATATGACCGCGATATTTTGCAATTCTTTCTGATTGGCCTGGCCTTGTTTGGTATCGGCCTGTTGGGTGAGTATATTGGCCGCATTTACGAGCAAGTACGCGCCCGTCCCCGTTATATTGTGCAGGCCGTGCTCGAAGCGGATTCGCAGTGACGAGCGCGTTGGTATTTGCTTATCACAACGTGGGCGTGCGTTGTTTGCAAGTGTTGCGCGAAGCCGGGGTCAAAGTGTCACTGGTGGTGACCCACAATGACAACCCGAATGAAAACGTCTGGTTTGGCAGTGTGCGCCAGACTTGTGCCGATAATTTCATTCCTTACATTACCCCGCTAGATCCGAATATTCCGGAAATGAAGGCGCAATTTCGTGCCCTGGCGCCCGATTTTATTTTTTCATTTTATTACCGGCACATGTTGCACCCCGATGTGCTCGCCCTAGCACCGCGCGGTGCCTACAACATGCATGGTTCATTATTGCCCCAGTATCGAGGTCGAGCCCCGGTCAATTGGGCAGTAATACACGGCTCGAGTTCAACTGGTGCCACTTTGCACGTTATGGAAACCAAGCCGGATGCTGGCGCCATCGTCTGTCAAACCGCTGTGCCTATTTTGTCGGACGATACGGCACGCGAGGTGTTCGACAAAGTGACCGTGGCGGCTGAAATGACCCTGTGGCGCGCCTTGCCCGAGCTGCTCGCTGGTAAAACGGTTTTTATTCATCAAGACCTGAGCCAGGGAAGTTATTTTACTGGGCGTCAACCCGAAGATGGCCGCATTGACTTGCGCCAATCGGCGCGTAGTATTCATAACCTGGTGCGTGGTGTGGCACCCCCTGAGTACCCAGGTGCATTTATTGACTTGGCCGGTCAGCGTTTACGCTTATGGCGCACCGCGCCGGTGCCACAGTTCGGCGCCCATACTCAAGCCAACTTGTTCTGCGACAATGGTGCCTTGTATTTAGGTCTGTCTGACGGCACTTTGCGTGTTGTGAAGGCAGACCTGAACAACACGCCCTTCGACGCTGACCAGTTCGCAGCTCTTTTCCCTCAACACAAATTACTGCTGTCCTCATGATGAAAAAAATCCTGATTCTTGGCGTGAACGGCTTCATTGGCCATCACCTGTCGAGCAATATCCTGCAAAACACCGATTGGGAGGTGTACGGTATGGATATGCAGACCGAGCGCATAAAAGACTATCTTGATCATTCACGCTTTCATTTTTTTGAAGGTGACATCACCATCAATAAAGAGTGGATCGAATATCACATCCGGAAATGCGACGTAGTGCTGCCGCTGGTGGCAATCGCCACGCCTGCCACTTACGTACAGCAACCGCTGCGGGTTTTCGAGCTGGACTTTGAAGCCAACTTGCCCATAGTTCGCTCGGCAGTCAAATACGGCAAGCGCGTCATATTTCCCTCTACCTCCGAGGTTTACGGCATGTGCAGTGATACCGAATTTGACCCGGATCAGTCTTCACTGGTGTATGGGCCGATTAACAAGCCGCGCTGGATTTATGCCTGTGCCAAGCAGTTGATGGATCGGGTCATCTGGGCTTATGGCATGCTAGAGGGGCTCGACTTCACGCTGTTCCGGCCATTCAACTGGATCGGGTCAGGTCTGGATTCGATCCATACGCCGAAAGAAGGTTCGTCACGCGTAATTACCCAATTTCTCGGGCATATTGTTCGTGGTGAAAATATTATGCTGGTCGATGGCGGTGCACAAAAACGTGCTTTTACTTATATCGACGACGGCATCTCAGCCCTCATGAAAATCATCGCCAACCCGAATGGCATTGCGCGCGGAAAAATTTATAACATCGGCAATCCTAGCAATAATTATTCAGTACGCGAGCTTGCCACCATGATGCTCGAACTGGCGGCTCAATATCCTGAATATGCGGCGACGGCGAGCCGTGTCAAACTCGTGGAAACCACGGCAGCGCAGTATTACGGCAGCGGCTACCAAGACGTGCAAAGCCGTGTCCCTAAAATTGATAACACTTGTGCTGAACTTGAATGGGCACCCGCTATCAACATGAAACAGGCGCTGCGCCATATTTTCGATGCCTACCGCAACGATGTGGCCGGAGCGCGAAGCTTGATGGACTGAGTGCCAGCCATGCCCCTTATTGCACTTAAAGTCGATGTGGACACCTTGCGCGGTACTCGAGAAGGGGTGCCGCGACTGCTCGATTTGTTCGCTCATTCAGGCATTAGTGCCACCTTCCTATTCAGTCTCGGACCAGATCACACAGGGCGCGCCATTAAGCGTATTTTTCGACCAGGTTTTTTCTCCAAGGTGCAACGTACCTCGGTACTGGATCACTATGGCCTGAAAACGCTGCTTTACGGCACCTTGTTACCTGGCCCAGATATCGGTAAACATTGCGCCAGCATCATGCGTAGCACTCAGGTGGCAGGTCACGAAACTGGCATTCATACTTGGGACCATATTCTGTGGCAAGACCATGTGCGTCATCGTGACCCACCCTGGACAGTGCGCCAGATCAACCTGGCTGTTTCACGCTACCAGGAAATTTTTGGCATCTTACCGCATACTCATGGTGCCGCAGGTTGGCAAATGAATGATGCAGCTCTGCTCGAATTCGACCGTCTTGGCTTTCGCTATGCCTCCGACGGACGTGGCACAGCACCCTACTATCCTCATGTGCAGGGTCAGCGCCTGACCTGCATGCAATTGCCCACGACTTTGCCCACCCTGGATGAGATGATTGGTCTTGACGGTGTGAGCGAACGCAATGTGGCTCAGTTATTGCTGCAGCGTACCCGACACACGCAGACTGACCAGGTCTTTACGCTACATGCCGAGTTGGAAGGCGGAAAATTGTTGCCTGTTTTTAAGCAATTATTATTGGACTGGCGCGAACAAGGCTACAACCTGGGTAGTCTTAGCAGTTATTACCAGCGACTTGATCATGGATCAATCGCAGCCGCCTCATGGCATTGGGGTGTTTTACCTGGGCGTACAGGCGAGGTCATGATGCAAACCCAGTCTGTTGAACAGACACAGCAGCCTTAGCTGTTCAACACAAATTCAAGTAGCATGCCTAGTAATACAGACATCAGTAATCATCACCAAACAAGTCACGGGTATAAACTTTTTCAACGACATCTCGAATATCTGTTGTCATGCGATTGGCAATGATGACATCAGCCTGCTGCTTAAATTCGTTCAGGTCTTTGACTACTCTGGAATGAAAGAACTCGTCATCACTCAACACTGGCTCATACACAATCACTTCCACCCCCTTGGCCTTGATGCGTTTCATAATGCCCTGAATGCTTGAGGCACGAAAATTATCAGAACCCGCTTTCATAATTAGCCGATATATGCCCACGACTTTCGGGTTTTTCGCAGTATGTCTTCAGCAATAAAGTCTTTGCGCGTCGTGTTAGCTTCCACAATGGCATGAATTAAGTTTTGTGGCACATCACGATAGTTGGCCAATAACTGTTTGGTGTCTTTGGGCAGGCAATAGCCGCCATAACCGAAGCTGGGGTTGTTATAGTGCTGACCAATGCGTGGGTCGAGACAAACACCGTCGATGATCTGACGCGTATCGAGGCCATGCATCGCAGCATAGGTGTCAAGCTCGTTGAAATAGGCCACGCGCATGGCCAGGTAGGTGTTGGCAAAAAGCTTGATGGCCTCTGCCTCGGTACTGTCGGTAAACAGCACCGGAATATTTTCTTTGAGGGCGCCTTCTTGTAACAACCGGGCAAAGGTCTGGGCTCGATCTGAACGCGCACCCACGACAATGCGCGAGGGGTACAGGTTGTCATGCAGTGCACGGCCTTCCCGCAAAAACTCGGGTGAAAAAATCAGGTTATTACACCCCAGTTGCGCGCTCAGTCTAGCGGTAAAACCTACCGGCACCGTCGATTTGATAACAATGACCGCCTGCGGGTTAATTGCCATAACATCGCGCACCACTGCCTCAACCGAGCGGGTATTGAAAGAATTCGTTTCCGGGTCGTAGTCTGTTGGCGTAGCGACGATAACGAAGTCAGCACCCTGATAGGCTTCGTGCTTATTCAGGGTGGCGCTTAGTTTCAATGGTTTGTGCCGCAAGTAATCTGCAATTTCGGCATCCTCGAGGGGAGATTGTTGACGGTTAAGCAGCGCCACTTTGTCAGCCACAATATCGAGCGCAACCACTTCATGGTGCTGTGCTAACAAAACGGCATTTGACAAGCCGACGTAGCCGGTACCGGCGATGGCGATTTTCATAGATTGTTGTTAGATGAGAAACCAAAAGGATATATTGACATAAGCCCATGGCTGGTGCGGTCTACCACTTAAGAACAGGTTACGATGGATGATCGCATAGTCGGGTCGATGTATTCTCTCTGTTAAGGTATTTCGAACTGAATAATGCCAGTTAGTCACAGTCTTTGGTGTGGTCATCTTCAGGTGTGAACTACTTTCAGAACCCCATGTAGAATAAAAACTTGTTTAATTGACCGAATGGTCAGTAAAATAGGTCGCTTATCTGATCCTTGGCTTACATTTATGAACCTGTCCTTACTCGCTGACGCATTAAAAACGCCGCTGGCGCTCATCGTCGCATCTCTACTGCTGACAGCGTGCCAGAAGACCCCGGAGGCAGAACCTGTTCCACGTCCGGTACGCACTCTGTTGGTTCAGTCGGCACCGGTTCAGACCCGGCTGGAATTTCCGGCTGAAGTCAGAGCCCGGGTTGAATCAAAACTTGGGTTCCGTGTGTCGGGCAAACTGCTGGAACGGCGGGTGGAAGTTGGTCAGAGCGTGAAACAGGGGCAATTATTGGCGCGGCTCGATGCCAGCGATTTCATGCTTCAGGCGCAGGCCAGCCAGGCGCAATTGCAGGCTGCCGCCACCGAGCGCGATTTGGCGCGTGCCGACTTTGCCCGCTTCGAGGACTTGTACCAGAAAAATTTTATTTCCAAGGCTGAACTTGATCGCAGGCGTAGCCAGTGGGACGCGGCACAGGCACGCTGGGAACAGGCGCAAGCGAATCTGAGCCTGCAAACCAGGCAGACGGCTTACGCCGAGTTGCGGGCACCGGCTGCGGGCGTGATTACGGCTGTCGAGGCCGAGCCGGGGCAGGTGGTAACGCCGGGGCAGTCGATTTTTCGTCTGGCTTTGACTGGGCAGCAAGACAAAGAAGTGGTGATTCAAGTCCCCGAAGATCAGGTACAGCTGTTGCGCCAGGTCAAAACCGCTGAAATCAGTTTTTGGGCCATACCGGGCAAGACTTTCGCAGCCAGCCTCAGGGAAGTCGCGCCCAGCGCGGACCCGGCGACACGTAGCTACAGCGTCAAATATACGCTCGCCCAACAGACCACCGATATCAAACTGGGCATGAGTGCCAACGCGGCATTGGCTTTGCCTGCAACGTCGTCACTGTTGCGACTGCCGCTAACGGCTCTGGTCGAAAAAGAGGGCAAAACTTTTGTCTGGGTGGTGGATGAAAAAACCTCCCGTGTTCAGGAAAACCCGGTCCAGGTGGCGGGTCCTTCCGGGGTTGAGGTATGGATTGCCGCCGGCCTACAGCCTGGGCAGCGGGTGGTGACCGCCGGTACCCACCTGTTGCAACCTGGGCTGAAGATCAAATTACTGGACAAAACCCTATGAGTGCAGCGCGCTTTAATTTATCGCGCTGGGCGCTCGAGCATCAGCCTTTGGTGCGCTATTTGCTCGTAGTGTTGCTGCTGGGCGGTACGCTGGCCTATTTCAAGCTAGGGCAGGACGAAGACCCGCCCTTTACATTTCGTGCCATGGCCATTCGTCTGGTCTGGCCGGGTGCCAGCGCCGAACAGGTGGCAGAGCAGGTCGTCGACAAGCTGGAAAAAAAACTGCAGGAAGTGCCGTATGTAGAAAAAATAAGCAGTTACAGCAAACCGGCCGAAGCACTCATTCTGGTGCAGTTACGCGACTCATCACCGCCCAAAGAGGTGTCCAATAGCTGGTACCAGGCGCGCAAGAAAATCAATGATATACGCCATACTCTGCCAGCTGGGGTGCAAGGCCCGTTTTTCAACGATGAATTCGGCGATACCTTCGGCACCATTTATGCGATCAGCGCCGATGGTTTCAGTCTGGAAGAACAGCGCCGTTACGCTGAGTTTGTGCGCCAGCAAATGCTCAGAGTGCCCAATGTATCGAAGGTAGACCTGTTTGGTGTACAGGAAGAAAAAATCTACATCGAATTTTCACATCGCAAGTTTGCCCAGCTCGGCATCAGTTTTCAGAACGTCATGGAGCAACTCAATGCGCGCAACGTGGTAGAAAGTGCTGGTGTGCTGGTGACACCGAGTGACAATATGCAAGTACGGGTCACGGGTCAGTTTTTCAGTATCGAAGATCTGAAGCAGCTCGAGCTGCGTGCCAATGGCAACACCATCAAGCTGGGTGATTTTGCCCGTATAAAGCGCAGCTACCTTGACCCGCCGAGAGAAAAAATGCGCTTCAACGGCAAGGAAGTCATTGGGGTCGGTATCTCCATGAGTCGTGGCGGCGATATTATTCAATTAGGACGGGCGCTACAGGAACTGTCCGAACATCTGAAAACCCAATTGCCATTCGGTATCGAACTGCATCAGGTGCAAAATCAGCCCGAGTCAGTGTCACGCTCAGTCAACGAGTTTGTCAGAGTGCTGATCGAAGCGGTGGCTATTGTGCTGGCGGTCAGCTTTATTGCTTTGGGGCTGCACACCCGACCGTGGCGTATTGATATCTGGCCCGGGCTGGTGGTCGGACTGACCATTCCGCTGGTCATGGCAATTACATTTTTATTCATGAGTGCGCTCGACATCGGCCTGCACAAAATATCGCTCGGCGCCTTGATTATTGCACTGGGGCTACTGGTAGATGACGCCATCATTGCCGTCGAAATGATGGTACGCAAGCTCGAGGAGGGCTATTCACGCTTTGAAGCGGGTACTTATGTCTGGGACCATACCGCGCTGCCCATGCTGACCGGCACCCTGATTACCGCTGCCGGTTTTTTGCCGGTCGGGCTGGCCAAGTCGGCCGCTGGTGAATACACCTTTTCCATTTTTGCCGTTACGACCATCGCGCTCATCATTTCCTGGTTCGCTGCGGTCATTTCAACCCCGTATCTGGGCTATTGGCTACTGAAAACAAAAAGCAAAATAGGCCAGGGCGAGAGTACGCATGAATTATTCAATACGCCGTTTTATACCCGCTTTCGCGCCTGCGTGCACTGGTGCGTCGAATACCGTAAAACGGTCATTGCCATGACCCTGGCCGCACTGGCACTAGGAGTGATGGGCTTTCGCTACGTCGAGCAGCAATTTTTCCCTGATTCTTCCCGCCCTGAACTCATGGTGGAATTATGGTTGCCGGAAGGGAGCAGTTTTGCTGCGACCGAGCAGGCCACGGTGGAATTCGAGCAGTGGGTCAAGCAGCAAAAGAATGTGGCGAGTGTAACCTCGTTCGTCGGCACCGGTGCGCCACGCTTTTATATGCCACTAGACCAGATACTGCCCCAGACCAATGTGGCGCAGGTTATTGTGCTTCCCACTGACCTGAAAAATCGTGAGCGTTTACGTCAGGAAATTTTGCGCGCCTTCGAGCAACAGTTTCCGCAAGTGCGCGGTCGGGTCAAACTACTGCCCAATGGTCCGCCGGTATCGTATCCGGTGGAATTCCGTGTCCAGGGTCCGGATAAGGACAACGTGCGCGCTATTGCCGATCAGGTTAAAACCGTCATGCGCGCACACCCGAAGACAGTGGGCGTCAATGACAATTGGGCCAATAAGGTCAAGGTCTTGCGCATAGAGGTCGATCAGGACAAGGCGCGCGCCCTGGGCATCAGCTCGCAGAGCGTGGCGCGAGCCGCACAAACCATTTTAACTGGCACCACCATTGGCCAACTGCGCGATGAAGACCGTTTGATTGACATCGTCATGCGCCAGCCCTATGACGAACGGCGCGCCATCGACTCATTAAGCCAGGCCAACCTGCCGACAGCCTCGGGCAAATTTGTCACCTTGTCACAAGTGGCGCGTGCCCAGTTTGTCTGGGAATATGGGGTGGTGTGGCGCGAAAACCGTGACTGGGCCATCACCGTGCGTAGTGACATACTCGATGGCATTCAGGGCGCGACAGTAACGCAACAACTCGAACCCGAACTGGAAAAAATCCGTGCCACCTTGCCGGCAGGCTACTTCATCAAGATTGCCGGTGCTCAAGAACAAAGTGCCACGGCGGGCAAGTCGATAGCCGTCAATTTGCCACTCACGGTATTTATTATTTTCACCTTGCTCATGTGGCAGCTTCACAGCTTTTCCCGTTCTTTGATGGTGTTTCTGACCGGCCCCTTGGGTTTTATCGGTGCCGCACTGGCGTTACTGGCATTACAGGCACCGTTCGGCTTCGTCGCGCAACTGGGCGTTATTGCCCTGGTTGGCATGATTATTCGCAACTCCATTATTCTGGTCGATCAGATTGAGCAAGACCGCGCAGCCGGCGTTGATACCTGGACTGCCATTGTTGAAGCTGCGGTGCGCCGGTTCCGGCCGATTATGTTGACGGCCGCCGCTGCGGTGCTGGCCATGATACCGCTGTCGCGCAGTGTCTTTTGGGGGCCAATGGCGGTCGCTATTATGGGCGGGTTGATCGTGGCTACAGTGCTGACCTTGCTGTTTTTGCCAGCTTTGTACGCTGCCTGGTTTAAGGTGAAAAAAGCTGCTGTATAAATGAACGTTGCTACGGCTTAGAAGGAGGCAACAGCGCTAGCGCTGTTGCTTCCCTTGGCTGCATGGCGTTGAGACAAGAGACGTTGCGAAAAAGAGCAGCTAGACGCCGACAACTTTTGCGGCAGCTTTCTTCGGCCAATTTCCATTGTTAAGTCGGCTGGGGAGTTTTTTGTGGCCTGTAGCTTGGGCTAACCGATGCTGCGCGGCTTCATCGCGCAGCGTCCAGAGCAAAGATGAGTTAGCGATTGGCATTTTGTTCGAGCAGTTGAAGCAAACCGTGAACGTCGCCAAGTACCCACAAATCAGCGACTTTCTCTCCCTCGAACGAAAAGAGAGCAGCTCCCAGCCACTCAACCGGTTTGTTGGTCGGTTTGAAGTCGAAAAACTCATCCTGATGAATGCCGGAAAAACGCATGCGCGCAAACGCCTTTGAATCCTCGATAACTAGATCAAGTATTTCGCAGCGGTAATTGGCCAGAGAGGTGTGAACAAAATCGACATAAGACCCAAATCCCTCGTGACCTACCTTGGCCTGACCAAGTGAACCACGAAAAGTGAAGTTGTCACGTAGCAGGGCAGGAATCTTGGACTTGTCGTGTCGATTCCAGATGTCGGCATAGAAGCTTTCTACGACTGCTCGGATGTGTGATGAATTCATTTGAATGACTAACGTAACGAAAGGCTGGCACGGCTAGCACCGACGAAAAAGAAGGTTTATGCATAACAACAAGGTTAAAGCATAAGCGCAGGACAAGAATTTTCAGGCATTTTTAATGCCACGCCTTTTGTCAGTACGTGCGGCTGAGCGTGAAGTTAAGTTTGATGGTTGTTCGATCAGTCGGCCAGAAACATATTTATGCAGGACACTGGCGATGAATGTTTGATATGGGATCCCTTCTTCCAGTGCGCGTGCCTGAATATCCATAAGATCCGGTGAAGACAGCCTAATATTAATTCGTCTGTCCTTAATAAAGGTAGCTGAAGCTGCTGCTTTGAATTTGGCTAATTGTTCTTTTGATGGTGAACTAGACTTCAGCATACCTTTATCATAGTCGCTCAAAAGCGTTTGTTCATAAGCTTCAATTTTTTTCATCTGCTTTACTCCTCAAGTAATGCCGAGTTGCTTTTCTGCTCGGAATCACGGTTTTAAGAAAGTAGTAGTCGGGCTCCTCAACATAGGGAACCAGGTAAGCATACCCATCGAGAGCCACAACAAGTATGAGTTGGTGCGGGTATTTATCCGCGTTGCGGTGTTGTAATTCGTCTAGCAAGCCATCTGCTTCGATCGCAAGAACAATCTCCTCGAAAGAGACGCCACGCTCTTTTTTAAGCTGCTCGTTTTTGTCATGGTTCCAGCGAAAAGGTTTCACGACTTAAGTCTATATTATCGTGTGCCTTTTGTCACCAAATTAAAATGTCTTCGTTAGCTATACCCAAATTTAAAGAACAAATTAATTACAACGGCCTATCCGACTGCAATCGAGCAACACTGCACTAGCGGGAATGGCGAAAGTTGACAATATTTTGTCAATTTTCTTTATTGGAGGATTGATTGGCGACATGGAAAAGAATAATATACAAAAAATTGTTGAAATATATCGAAGAGTCAAATCATGCTTCGCTCGTTCACACTGCAGAACTTCCAGTCGTTCAGAGAGCCCGTGCAGATATCGCTGGAACTGAACCGCCACACCCCGGAGGATGGTCGGTCCTGTACGTCTGCTCTAGGTACCCGACTTTCCAAAGCCATCGCAGTCGTTGGTGCCAACGCGAGCGGTAAAACAACCTTGATCAAGTCGCTGGTCTTCGTTGACTGGTTCGTCAAGCACTCGTTTCATGTTAAGCCAGACGACCCGATTCCCTTGGCAGCCCATTTTTCTGCAACGACCGATCCCAGCACGTTCGAGGTGGAGTTCGAGTTCGATGGCCGTGAATGGCGCTACCGTCTGGTTGCTTCACGCGATCGTGTTTATCACGAGTCGCTGTACAGCAAGCAAAGCCGTGCCTTCTCTTATGTCTTTACCCGCGAATGGAATCCTGAGCGCAAGGGCTATACGGTTAAACAGCAGCAGTTCGGCATGCTTCAAAAGGAAGCTGAAAAGGTTCGCGAAAACGCATCGCTGATCTCGACGGCAGCGCAATACGAAGTGGATTTGGCCTTGAAACTGGTGACGGCCAATGTGCTGAGTAATGTCCATGGTCTCGGTCGTCAGGCAATTGGCCAAAATCAGATCATGCGTGCTTCCGAGTTCTATGCCAAAAATACGGCCATTCGCGGCCAGATGGCGACCCTGTTGCATCAGTGGGATTTTGGCCTGTCGGATGTGCGTGTCGAGAAACACACAGTGACACGTGAAAGTGGCAAAACCGAAGAGATTCACTTGCCCTTCGGCATTCACCGCGTGGGTGACAAAGAACATCCTTTGATGTTTTTGCATGAGTCCAGCGGTACCCAGGGCGCGTTCATTTTGCTGTCTCGCATATTGCCGGCGCTGCAGCAAGGTGGTCTGGTCGTGATCGATGAGCTTGAAGCGGATCTCCACCCGCACATGCTCACCCCTCTGCTGGATTTGTTCTTTTCGCCGAAAACCAACCCGCACAATGCGCAGATCATTTTTACCTGCCATTCCATCGAGGTGTTGAGCCTGCTGCACAAGGCGCAAGTGGTATTGGTCGAAAAAGATGACAACTGCGAGAGCGATGCCTGGCGGCTAGACAGTGTCAAGGGTGTTCGTGCCGACGATAATCTCTACGCCAAATACATGGCCGGTGCATACGGCGCCATTCCCCAACTGTGAGGGATGGTAATGGCTCGGAAACAACATCAGGTTCGCAAAACGCTGTTGATCGTTGGTGAGGGTGATTCGGAGGAGGCCTTCCTCAAGCACCTACGCGATTTTTACTGCTCCGGTGGCGCAGGTGTGGCTGCCACCGTGCGTAATGCACACGGCAAAGGCCCGGAGAATGTGATTGATCATGCGGCAAGCCAGGCCAGAATCGCAAGCTTTGACAAACGAGTAGCACTGCTCGATACGGATATCCCCTGGACCGACAAGCTGAAAAAGGAAGCCCGCAAAGCCAAGGTCGACATGATCGGTTCGATTCCTTGCTTCGAAGGTCTGCTGCTGGCGATCCTTGAGAAACAGCCCGCCGCGCAATGTGCGGATTGCAAAAAGGCGATCAGTCTACTGTTGGGTGTCGACCTGACAGAAAGGCAGAGTTACGCCAAGCATTTTCCGAAAGCGGTGCTCGATGCCGCCAGATTGAAGATCGTCGAATTGGATCAGCTGCTGACGGCCTTCGAAGGGCGTTGAAAAATTAAAACTGAAGTAGCCCCCCGTTAAAAGTACGCTTTTTGCCAATAGTAGAACGCGAACGGGGTATTGATAGAGAAACGACATCGCGTTGCCTACAGGCCAGCACGCTGCATAACCCGGATGTTATGATCTGCACGTAACCTTTTTTTAACC